>NZ_JBQFTE010000006.1:0-297012 GCF_056538485.1 Ruegeria sp. BG3
TCCTGACCAATGATGAAGATATCGCTAAGAAAGTGAATTCGGCGATCTTCCCCGGCATTCAGGGTGGCCCGCTGATGCATGTCATCGCAGGTAAGGCGGTTGCCTTCGGCGAGGCTCTGCGCCCCGAATTCAAGACCTATATCCAGCAGGTGATCACCAACGCGCAGGCGCTGTCGGATCAGCTGATCAAGGGCGGTCTGGACACGGTGACCCACGGCACCGACACCCATGTTGTGCTGGTCGACCTGCGTCCCAAAGGCGTGAAGGGCAACGCGACCGAGAAAGCTTTGGGCCGCGCGCATATCACCTGCAACAAGAACGGCGTGCCGTTTGACCCTGAGAAGCCGACCGTCACCTCGGGCATCCGTCTGGGCTCGCCCGCCGGCACAACACGCGGCTTCGGCGAGGTTGAGTTCCGCCAGATCGCGGACTGGATCATCGAAGTGGTCGACGGTCTGGCCGCCAATGGCGAAGACGGCAATGCCGAAGTCGAGGCCAAGGTCAAAGCCGAAGTCGCCGACCTCTGCGCTCGCTTCGCTATCTATCCGAACCTGTAATTCTTACTGGAAACCGAAAATGAAAACGGCGCCAGAAATGGCGCCGTTTTTCGTTGCAATAACGTTTTGGTCAGATGTACCCGCGCCAGCGCAACACAATCATCGCCAATGCTGCCAAAGCGATCAGGCCCAACGCGACTGAGCCAAGAAAGCTCAGAAACCAACCCAATCGACGGTCCGCCAGATTGATGGCATTCAGATGGCTCTGCACCTCATCCGAGGCTTTCTCAAGCTTCGGCCCGTCCAGAACCAGACGCAGTTTCGGATGTTCTGCCATCGGTTCGGCTTGCGCCAACACCATGGCCTGCTTGTAAACATTGCGCGGCAAACGTCGCTTGGCGCGGCGCACCGAGGCGATCAGCGTCTTGTCCTTGACCCCCAGTTTCTTGCGCAGCAACTGAATGGTCTGCGCGATCTGGGTCTGGATATCTGTTTCCTGCGTCATCTGCGCCTCCTGACGGGACAACTTAACCGCCCTGCACTGGGGCGACAATGGGGCTGGTTGTTCGGTGCAGTCGCGCGTATCACAAGACTATGCTGAACACGATCATCCATGGCGACCCGAAGGACACCCCTCCCCTGTTGATTGCGCACGGGCTTTATGGCTCGGCCCGCAACTGGGGCGTCATCGCGCGGCGTCTTTCCGACGAGCGGCAGGTGATTGCTGTCGACATGCGCAACCACTCGCAGAGCCTGTGGAGCGATGAGCACGACTATCCTGATCTGGCGTCCGATCTGGCGGAAGTGATCGAGAGCCTTGGCGGATCAGCCGATGTCGTGGGGCATTCGATGGGGGGCAAGGCGGCCATGATGCTGGCTTTGCAGCGTGGGGATCTGGTCCGCAAACTGGTGGTCGCCGATATTGCGCCGGTGACCTACAGCCATAGCCAGATCCAGTTCATCGAGGCGATGCGCGCGGTCGATTTCTCGCGGGTCTCGCGCCGGTCCGACGCGGCAGAACAGCTGGCAGAGCAAGGGGTTGACCCGGCTTTGCAGAGCTTCTTTACCCAATCGTTGGATATCGAGGGGAAACGCTGGCTTCTGAACCTTGATGCTCTGGCATCCGAGATGCCCAAGATAATGGGGTTCCCCGAAGTAGACGGACATTGGGATGGCCCGGCGCTGTTTCTGGCCGGGGCCAATTCCGACTATGTTCTGCCCGAACACCGCGACAAGATCAAAGCCCTGTTTCCCGCCGCGCGTTTTGCCAAAATCCCCGGGGCCGGGCATTGGCTGCATGCCGAAAAACCCCGAGAATTTGAGGCCGCCGTCAGGGCTTTCCTGAACGCATAACCTGCGCCTTTAGGCGGGCACAGTCTCGCCGCCGCCATTGACCCAATCCGCAAGGCCGCCAAGGTTGTAGACCTCGTCATAGCCCATATCCTTGAGGAGCTTGCCTGCAAGCGCCGCACGCCCACCGGCGGCGCAATAGAGGATAACGGCCCGATCTTTGCGTAGCTCGGAGTCATGGGATTTCAGCGTGTCATCGGCACGGAACTCAAGCATGCCGCGCGGGATATGATGCGCGCCGGTTGCACGACCTGATTGCTGAAGCTCGACCACGTCGCGGACATCCAGCAGAAGCGCTCCGCCCTCGATCAGCGCCTTGGCTTGATCCACTTCGATGCGCGCGACCACCGCATTGGCCGCCTCCATCATGTCCTTGACTGTTAGTGGCATTTGCACCGCCCCCCTTATTTGCCTACACATGCGAGGATTAGCATGCGACGACGGGTTGGTGTAGCCAAATCACTCTATTGCTCGCGAAACGCCCGAGACATGCTGTCTGAAACAGGCTTGGCGATATAGGCGGCAAAAGTGCGTTCTTCGGTCTGGATCATGATTTCGGCCGGCATGCCCGGAGTGGGCACGAACCCCCTGACGCGCTTCAGCTCTTCGGGCGTCAGGGAGATTCGCGCCAGATAGACCTCTTGCGGGACGCCTTGGGAATCCTCGACCAGCGCGTCGGCTGAGACATAGAAGACCTGACCGCTCAAAACTGGGGTTGTGCGCTGATTGAGCGCGATTAGGCGCACCGTCGCGTCCTGGCCGGTGACGACGCTGTCAATCTCGGTGCGAGGAATCTGAGCCTCGATAATCAGAGGGGCGTCTGCAGGCAGGATTTCGGCGATAGGCTCGCCGGTTTCGATCACGCCGCCGGGTGTGTGGTAGTGCAGGCGCACAACGGTCCCGGTGACGGGCGCGCGCACGACCGCGCGGGCCAGAACGCTACGGGCCTGTCGGGATTTCTCACGCACACTTTCAAGGTCGGCTTCGATCACACCCAACTCATCCAGCGCGGCCTCGCGATAGGCTGAACGGGTGCGGGAGATCTGCTCTTCGTATTTCAACAGCATCTGGTTGATCTCGGCAGCTTCGGCCTGCAGGCGCGCCTGCTGGCCATCGGCCTCGGCCTGAACGCGGCGGATCGTGTTGAGATCGCCTTTGCGCACCAATCCTTTTTCGAACAAGGCTTCCTTTGTCTCGAACTCTTCTTGCAAGATCTCCGAGCGTCTCAGCATGCTCTTCAACTGAGCCTCAAACCCGCTGGCGCGGATCCTTAAGGCCTCCATGTTGCGCGCCAGAAGCGCGACATCGTTCAGCAGCGTTTTGCGCGAGACATCAAAGCTGAGCCGTTGGCCATCTAGGATCGTCATCACCTCAACATCATTTGATGCCTCGATGAGGTCGGGGGAGAAGTTGAGCTTTTCGCGCTCGCCATATTCCGCCAGCAACCGCTCGGTCATGGCTTGCAGGCGGATCTTGCGAATGAACAGCTCTCTCTCATTGGCCTCAGCCGAGGTCTGGTCCAGAGTCATCAGTACCTGACCGGCCTGCACGGCCTCACCTTCCGAGACTTTTATGTCCTCGATAATCCCACCTTCAAGGTGCTGAACGATCTTGTTGCGGCCCGTGGCAACAAAGCTGCCCTGCGCGATAACGGCCGCTGCCAACGGCGCGCTGAAGGCCCAGACGCCGAAGCCGCCGAAACACACGACCAGCATCACGAACCCCACCACGATCAGGCGGTTGATTGAGCGCGGCACTTCGGAATACCAGACGGTCGGCTCGGACGGAGACGTGTTGACGGGTACGATATCGTTCATGATCAGCCCCCCTGTTGGCCTTCAATGCCGGGTTGTTTTCGTGGCGCATTCAGTTGCTGCAGCACCTGTTCACGCTGGCCGAACAAGGCGACGCGCCCGTCGGTCAGCAGCATGATCTTGTCCACCACGTTCAGAAGCGTTGGCTTTTGCGTAATCACAACGACTGTGATCTTGCTGTCCTTGGCCTGAGCTATCGCCCGCGCCAGCGCCTGATCCCCCGCTACATCGAGGTTCGAGTTCGGCTCATCCAACACCACCAGACGCGGATTGCCAAAGAAGGCGCGCGCCAGAGCAATGCGCTGTTTCTGCCCGCCCGACAGGGGCGATCCGTCAGCGGCGACCACGGTTTCATATCCTTGCGGCAGGGTTGCGATCATGTTGTGGACATCGGCCAGAACGGCAGCGTCGTGGATTTGTTCGTCGGTCGCGTCCTCTCGCATCCGACCGATATTGTCCTTGATGGTACCGGGGAACAGCTGCACGTCCTGCGGCAGGTAGCCGATGCTTTCACCAAACTGGCGCGGGTCCCAGTTGCGGATGTCCATCAGATCCAGCCGCACACTGCCCGAGGTCGGCAGGATCGAACCCACAAGCGTCTTGCCCAGCGTCGTCTTGCCCGCGCCGGAATTACCGATGATCGCCAGCGTCTCACCGGGATTGAGCGCGAAGGTGATCCCGTTCAGCACGACGCGTTTGGTCCCGCCCGGCACATAGAGAAGGCGTTCAACATCCAGCCGCCCTTCGGGACGCGGCAGACGCAGCTTTTCGAACTGAAGCGCCGAGTTAGACAGCAGTGCGTTGATCCGCCCGTAAGCCCCGCGGGTCAGAAGGAAGCCGTTCCACCCCTCAATCGAGCCTTCAATCGGTGCAAATGCACGCCCGGCGATAATCGAGGCTGCAATGACCATGCCTCCGGTGATCTCACCTTGCAGGGCCAGAAATGCCCCCCACCCAAGGATCGCGATCTGGGTCAGCAGACGCACGGCCCGCGATATAGCAGCAAAGATCACATTGCGATCCTGCGCACGCACTTGCCAAGTCAACGATTGCGCGGTGTCGCGGCCCCAGATCCGAACGGCCTCGGGGATCATCGCCAGCGCGTTGATGATCTGACTGTTGCGCGACATCGAATCCAGATGCTGGTTCGCCATGGACTGGGCTTTGTTCGCCTCGGCAAACGGTTTCGCGGTCGTTTTCTGGTTGATCAGGGCAATCGTCATCAAAAGCAGGGCCGTTACGACAACGATCATGCCCAGTTGCGGATGCACCAAGAAGATCATCAGGATGAAAAGCGGTGCAAAGGGCACATCCAGAAACGAGATCAACGTGCCCGAGACCAAAAACCCGCGCACCTGCTGCAGATCCCCAAGGGTCTGATACTCGCGACCATTGCCATGCAATGAAGCATGGGCCGCAGCGCTCAGCACCGGAGCGCCCAGCCGCGCGGCCACTTCGACCGCCGTGCGCATCAGCATGAACCGACGGACCGCATCTAAGGCCGCTTGAAAAATCACCGCGCCAGCAACGATCGTGGTCAGCATGATCAGCGTATCCAGGGACCGACTGGTCAGGACCCGGTCGCTAATCTGAAACAGGTAGATCGGAATGGCGAGGATCAGAATATTGGTGGCGCAGGTCAGCACCAGAACGAACACCAGATTGCGGTAGATCGCGCGCATCGAGACCCGCAACGTGCGCCGGAAATCCTCGGGCGGGGTTCGCTTGTGAAAGGTGTGGGGTGGCCCATTGCCGTCACCACCGCCGGATTTGGTCGGCGGCAACGGCTCGTTTGCCTTGGCCTCAATCGTAGTGCCTATGCGATCCCCACCATCTGTGCGCGCAGAGGGGGTCTTGCGCGCTTTGGGTATGTTGGTGTCAACAGGATCAGAGGCCTCGGCTTCGGCCACCCCAGCGCCGCCACCTTCCAAGTTCGTATCTTGCGAAGGGTACGGCTGTTCGCGCCGAAGGGGAGCATCGGCGCGGTGAGTGTTCTTTGAGTCTTCAATGCAGGTTTCTGCTGCCATTTTCTCCTTGTGTTTCAAGGCATCGGCCGTATCGACACGCAGCGCGTCATGCAGCAGAAGCAGGGCTGAATTTTTGGATCTTGGCTTCGTATTCGATCCCTTTTCAGTGCGTGGCACCTCGGACACGGCAACGCCGCCATTTCGATCTAATGGGCTGGAACAGATGGTGCGGCGTGACGAAAACACAATCGACATAAACAAACCTTCCGGTCACTCGCTATAATTACAGGAAATCAGGCCAGCATGGTCTGCAGGCCGTCGTCAGCGCCCGCCATCTCGGTCGGGGCTGTTTGTTTGGCGACGGTTTCGTGGATCTTAGCCAGCTCGCTATTGGCCTCTTCCATCAACACGGCGATGGCGTCATTTGTCAGCTCAGAGATGTCATCCTGATCAGGTACATCATACAGGCTGGCCTGATGCAGGAGCAGATCTGAATAGGTCTCCTCAGCCGCCATCACGACCGAGTCGATCCCGGCCTTGGCAACATTTGCCGCATTCAGCAGGGCATTGCTGCCCGCGATGATTTCCGTCTCGGCAGCCTTGGGCCCAGACACGTGTACATCGTCCTGATCCAGCAGCATGGTGACCTGTTCCATGATGTTGACCTGCATCAGATCGCCCTCAATTTTCAGGGCACGGATCTGCTCCATCCCAGCAAACATGGGATCGTTAAGCAATGCGTCCTCAAGCGCGTCCATATCCGCTTCACCCAGCGCCATGGCATTGGCCATATCCTGATGCAGCACCTTGTGGCTGTCCTCGCCCGTTTTCGACACGGAGGCTTCGTTCATGACAAGGTTTTCATCACCCTGCGGCGAGATCGAGCCGCCCGATACGATATCGTCATCCATCAACACGTTGGTCTGGAACAGCATATCGACTGAGATCATATTGCCGTTGATCATGATCACATCATAGTAGCTGCCCAGCTGGACAATCTCGGTAACGTTGACCATCTGGTTGTCGCCCATTGCATAAAGCGTCGTGCTGGCCGAAATGTCGGCCTGGATGTGGTCGATATCCGTGGCGTCGATCTCTTGTTTGATGAAATTCGCAACGACCAGATCGCCACTGATCCAATCGACCGAGGCAAACGCAGGTTGCTCTTCGGCTCCCTCAGCCTGTTTCAGCCAATAGGCGGCTTTCGCCTCAACGCCGACCGAGGCTGACTGCACCACCTTGGTTCCGCTGCTCCCGCCTTGTTCGATCTGGTCCCAGTCGGAAACTACGGCGACCTGGCTGATCACAGTCAGATCCATCGCCTTTCCGCCCACGGCTATATAGGGCGCATCAATCCAGGCAATCGTTGCCGCCACTTCGTTGACCGCAAGGTTGCCGCCCGCGATGACCATATGGCCGTCGGCAAAGTCTTCGTCATCCGAGCGGTCCCATTCTACGGGCAGCATATCCGGCGTTTCGGTTTCCTCATCTGGTTGGTGATAGGCCGGAAGCAGGTCGTCCCATTCCAGGGCCTCTTCAACCTTTCCGCCGTTTATGATCACACCAACGGCGTCTTCGCCCTGGAACTGGTGAACCGTGACACCATCGATATCAGAGTTCATCGGGTTCACAATCTGCTCGGCAATCTCAGAGAGCAGTTCAAGCGAAGCATAATCGGCCAACGCAAAGGACGGCGCCGCCACCGCATGGAAAGTCAGCGCGGCCTCAAGCATGTCCTGCCCTGCACTGATTAGGGCGTCGACATCGCGGAACTCCCCTTCTCCGACGACATCATTGTCGCGCAGGAACAGTGTCTGGAAGGTGTAGGTGACTGCTGATCCAATCAGTTCGTTCTGAAACTGGAACAGCATCAAAGGCGGTGCTTCCGACGGACCCAATGCCGCCTCGCGTACCGCCTCAGAAGGACCCTCCGGTGGGTCGAGGAAAATGTTTGTCTCATAGTTCGGGCCGTTTGCCGGGGGTGGTGGCGGCAGCTCGGCCGGAGGTGTGTTGAATTTGAAAGGGATCGGGGCATAGTTGCCCGGATCGGCCTTCAACGTGGCCTTGACCTCAATTCTCGTGGGGTCTGACAGATCTTCAAGTTCGACTTTCCGCCTTAGCGCGGTGAACTCTTCATACTGGTCTCTCAATCGTCCTTGTTCGATTGTCAGCTCAAAAGTTCCAACAAAATGTGCAATCGTTTCAGTAATACTGTCGAGGGACATATTAAGGTTCCTTGTCACCCGCGACGGCCGAAAATTTCCGCTTTGGGTTTGCTTAGCCGGGGCCACGTGGCGCGCCCCCGGCGGTTTTGAAAAAAGCTCGGGCTCTGAAAATGGCAGAGCCCGAAACGGGTCTTAGACCTCGGTATCGTCGCTGGCGTAGGACGACGTCATCGAGCCGCCCACCATGGTCGTATCGACCGAGTTACCAAGGACGTTTGCGCCCATGACGATCGACTGGTTGAACGCCGCCGTATCGACAACAGCCGCAGCCGAGGCATAGGATTCGCCGTTCACGATGCCATCGCCACCGTTGTCGGAGCCCCAGGTACCGGCGTTTCCGCCTGCACCACCTGCGCCAGAATTGGCGCCCGAGGCTTCGCCACCGCTATTGGTTGCACCATTTGTCATGCCGCCGGTCGAGCTTCCCATGACCGCGCCGCTGGTGCCGCCAGCCGCTGTGGCCGCTCCACCATAGCCGCCGTCACCGGACATGGCCGAACCTGTCGCGCTGCCGGTACCGGTCGAGGTCGCATCATTGTCAGCCGACCCTGCGCCGCCATATCCGGCAATCGCTTCGGCCAGACTGTCAGCGGTTCCATCGGTGTCAGCTTCTGCAAACACCTCGTTATCACCACCATCGCCAGCAGTGTTGGTCGCATCCGCGGATCCAGCACCACTACCGGTCGATGTCGACGTCGGCGAGGTCATACCACCTGCGCCACCAGTACCTTCGGCAGTCGATTCACCGGTTCCGGTTGCTTCGGCCGTGCCATCAGTCGCATTGCTGCCACCGGCTCCGCCCGAACCATCGGGGGTTTGCAGGTTGTTGGTCGCACCTGTCACGTCGCCCGGGCTTTGCGAGATGTCAGGACCTGTCGCAGACTGGTCGCCAACGCCTTGCGCGTCCGAACTTGTGTCAACGCGGCCTCCGCCTGCGCCACCGGCACCTGCACCGCCTGGGCCATTGCCGCCCATGCCCATGCCGCCAGTGCCTGCACCGCCAGGACCGTTACCGCCAGCACCTGCACCACCGGGACCATTCCCGCCAGCACCCGCGCCACCAGGGCCATTGCCGCCAGAACCAGCTCCGCCAGGTCCGTTGCCGCCCGCTCCGGTACCACCGGGGCCGTTGCCGCCCGAGCCTGCTCCGCCAGATCCGGCGCCACCGGTTCCGGTTGCATCTCCGGCTGTGCCGCCACCGCCAGTTGTCGGATCAGGATCGGCCAGATTCAGGCCAAGACCAAGGTTCTGCTGGTTCAGCGCAGACAGGGCACCTTCGGCTGTACCTGATGTACCACCAGGACCTGCGCCGCCTGGGCCTGCACCGCCCGGACCATTGCCACCGGAGCCCGAACCACCCGGTCCGTTGCCACCCGTGCCAGTTCCGCCCGGTCCGTTGCCACCTGAGCCGGTTCCACCCGGACCGTTGCCACCTGTGCCGGTTCCGCCTGGGCCATTACCACCTGTGCCTGAACCACCCGGACCATTGCCGCCGGTTCCTGCACCGCCAGTGCCGCTGCCGCCGGGACCATTGCCACCATCTGCGTCATTGGCACCCAGAGCGCCAGAACCCGCGATACCCGCAGCATTGTTGCTACCTGCGGACGCGCCGTTGGCCTGATTGCTGCCGGAGCTTGTGTTATCGGCACTACCGCTGGATTGCGCATTGCCGCTGCCGGCATTCGAGCCTTGTGCGGATGCATCTGTTCCTGCGAGACCCAAGCCGGTTCCTAGCGAGCCAGACGTATTGTCGCCGCCGTTGGCGTTGCCGTCAGCGTTCGAACCAGACAGGCCAAGACCCAAGCCAAGACCAAGAGATCCGGCCGCGCCACCTTCTCCGCCATTGCCGGAGCCACTTGCACTGGACGACCCGGTATTGTTCGCGGTCGAGTTGCTGTTGGCATTGCCGCCTGCCGCGCCAGTACCAGTGCCATCTGCGTGCGCGCCGGAAAGACCCAGACCGATGCTGCCGTTGTGCGCCTCGCCCGAGCTTGCGCCTGCACCACCAGTTGCCGCGCCGTTGGCATCTCCAGAGTGGCCACCAAGGGCCATCGAAGTGCTGCCATAGGTGTCACCCCAGGCTTCGCCGCCATGGCTGGTGCCGCCGCTACCGGACGCTCCACCATCAGACGAGGAATCAATGCCCTCTTCCGCAGTTGCGTTACCTCCGGTCGCATGGCCGTTCTGTTCGAAAGTGCCGGTGTTGGACACTGTCGCTCCGTTCAGCGTGTCATTGTCCGTCAGGCTGGCATACTGGTTGTTGAACGACGCCATGTCGTTGCCTTCGCCGTTCAACGAGAAGTCCAGGTTCAGATCGTCGCCCGGATCATAGTTTACGTCGTCTCCGGCCGTGATCACGTCGCCGGTCGAGGCATCATCGGCAATGTCCACATCGACCTTGTCATCGTCGCGCGGAATCCACTCACCTTCACCAAAGTCGATATCGACCCGGTTCACATTGTCATTGGTGCTGTTGCCATTGTCGCGAACGGTATTGCTGTCATTGCCACCATTGGTGTTGCTGTCATTGCCACCATTGGTGTTGCTGTCATTGCCGCCATTGGTGTTGCTGTCGTTGCCACCATTGGTGTTGGTGTCGTCACCGCCGGTAGTGTTGTCAACGGACTGCTGTTGTTGCTGTTGCTGCTGTTGGGCGTTTGCAGCCATCTCCATTTCGGGATCTTCAACAACCGGTTCATCAACGACCGGGTCCATGTCTTCGACATCAATTTCTTCGACGGTTGTGACTGGGGATAGAATTCTACGGTCAGACATATTGATTTCCACTCTATTGGCGCACCTGACCACCATTCATCTCAAAGGTGGTTACCTGTGCGGTTGAAACAAAAATCCGCACGGTATGCCTAAGCGCATATCCCTGCGGTCTACTGGTTCCGAGCTCTTTGCACCTCCTTTCCCGGCTAAGCCGACGTCCCCGCTGAAAAGAGATTCGCGAAAATGCGCGAAAAGCGGGCGTTAAAGGAAAAACCTTCGCAATCTGAAGTAGAGGAAGCGTCGCAGCCTTTGACAAAGCTGCCAAGCTGTCGAAAAGCTCTAGAACGGCTAGTCTGTTGAAATCCGGGAATATTGCCAGCTCGTTAAGAATTTTCGCCGAAAAGCGGACCTAAAACCCTACCGATTGGGCCTATACGAAAGAAGCCGTTGAATTCCCTCTACTTACCCGAAATGGCCGGAACACAACCCTAATCAATGGTTCTACGACCTATTGCCAGCTTCCAATCTCAGGTTGCTGAAACCCCATATTTCGTCTACAATTAGCTTGTATTTGATAGACTATTTTGACTTACGAATTACCTGAATTTCTTGTGTAAAACTGCGAAAAAGCAGTTTGGTTTTTATAAGTGGGGGGGGACAGTAATGATTGACCCGTCTAAACGTGAATACGCCTACCAAAACACCAAGACCGAAGACCTTTCCATTCACTTCATTGGCCGAGAGCTTTTTCTCTCCAATCAAACCCTGAGAAGCGTCCAGAACGAATTTGATGTTCGCGCCTCGCGTTTCGATTCACTGGACGACTTGACCTCGGCCAAAGCAAAGGCCAGCCGCGTTCTGGTCGTAGATCAGGTCATGCTAGAGGATCTGCTGGAACGGCCGAGTAAATACGCGGCACAGGTTCCGTTTGGCTGCCTCGCGTTTTCCTACCGCAAGGACGCTGCAGCCCGGCATCTGTTTGAACGCTGGGATCGCAGTCGGTACGGCGAGATCGGCTTTCTGCCTATGAACGTCGCCCCTGATGTGTGGCGGTCGATCCTGAGGCTGCTTATGCATGAGCAGCTGCACCTGCCCAGCTTCCTCGCGGATTGTGTCGCTGGCCCCCAAGCGAACCCCTGCAAGGCCCCAGCATCATCTGTAACGCCCAAGCCCGCCGACTCACAGCAGGTTGAACTCTTCGACAGGCTGACAAAACGGGAAAAGGAGGTCCTCAGGTTGGTGTCTCAAGGGCAGAGCAACAAAGTCATCGCCGCCGGGTTGGGGATCACGGAACATACCGTCAAGTTGCATATGCATAACGTGGTCGGCAAGATCGGGGTCAGCAACCGCACTGCGGCTGCTCATTTCTATTTCGAGGTTGCGCCGTTTGATGCGCAAAGCCCCCGTGTTGGCTGATCTCGTGGAAGAACGGTTTGACCGGCTTATCCTGTTGGTGGGGCGGTTAAACTATATGTGGACCAACACCGAAAGCCTGTTGATCCACCTGATTGCCGGTCTGGCTGGAACCAGCAAAGACTCTGCCGTTATCATCTTTCTGACCCTGAACACGACCCGCGCCCGGATTGATCTGGTTGAGCGGCTCGCGAAAATGGATGGCCGCCCCGAGGGTATTCGGGACCCGATCCTGGAGCACACCAAACGGCTTGGAAAACTGTCCGGCATCCGCAACCGGTTCAATCACTGCATCTATTCCTTTGATCCCGAAAGCGGCAACCCTAAGACCATTCTGATGCGCATTGCGGACCGGAAAACAGACATCAAAATGGGTCGCACGGATACTTTGGACGGTGAGGCCTTGCTCGAGATCGAACAGGTTGTCGAAGATTTGTCCACCCTGAACCGAGATATCTGGCAGCTGATTACAAGGCTCGACTATCCGGTCTAAGGAGCTGTGTGTGGTACCCGCGGCCGGACTCGAACCGGCACGGCCTTCCGGCCCAGAGATTTTAAGTCTCTTGTGTCTACCATTCCACCACGCGGGCAACCTGTGTCGACCCGCGGTCGGCACGCGTTGAGAACTACGCCCATAGCTTTGCGAATTCAATGCGCTTCGCACTGAAAAACGGTTGAAAAATTGCACAAGTATCGCTGTGCTATCGGAGTCAATGCGGCAAGCATGGCCACTCCGCGATCACCTGCCCCTCGCGCACCGCCAAAACCGATCCGAACAGGTTCAGAACAGCCTCGCTCTGGCTCGGACGGATCAACGCGATGTCACCGGGTTTGACGGCATGGCCAGCGCGGCCGGTCCAAACCTCCTGATTGCTCGACCGCCCGAAGACCGAGGAATAGGTGAATCCGACGGGGTGAATGGGTTGGCCGGGGAAATACCCTCCGAAGATCGCGATATGGGTTTTGCGCTGGGGCAGGAATTCCAATCCGGGCAAAGGGTTTGAAGGCATGGTCTTGAGAACAGGGGTGGCCAGAAACGCAGCCGGTTGAAAGCAAGTGGTGGTCGCGTGGTCGAAATCGGATGGCTTCACGAGGATCGAGCCAAACGCAACCTCGGTGGCTGGCCCGGGTGCGCGGTAGCTCTGGAACGTAAGGCTACCGCCAGTGTTCAGGCAATAGTCCGCACCTTCAGGCAGCGAAGCCACGGCTTGAGCAAACGCCTTAGCGCTCGACTTGCTCGCGCGGGACTTGAGGAGACCAGGCAGCTTCGCCAGATGCGCCTCATACCCCATAAGCCCGCTTAGACGCGCGTTTGGATGCGCTGAGATAGCTCGTGCGAGTTCGGAAACCTGATCCACTTTCAACCCGCCACGATGCAGGCCGATATCCACCTCAAGCGACAAACGCAGGGCCGTTTGGCTTGTCTCCGCCAAGGTCAGATAGTCACGCAAGCGTTGGGGAGTGTCGATCAGCCATTGCACTAGGTCTGTGGCGTCCGGGCAAGACTGCAACAAACGCGCGGCAGAGGTTACGGGTAGCGGTTTTCCGATCAGATGATCTGTCTCTTGTTCCGCTTGCAGAAGAGCCAACAGCATCGGTTCGGAGAAGCTCATCAGACCTGAGCTGGGGATCAGCCCGCGGATATGATCCAGCAACGGTAGGCAAGGCAGGGATTTTGCCACCAAGCGCCGGTCCAGACCGGGGTCAGCTGCGGCCTGTGCTGCCCGGCAATTTGCCTCGACCCGATCCAGGTCTATTGCGACGACAGGCTGGTCGACCCCGTGGGTGCGCAATGCCTCGGACAACCGGGTGAGGTAGGGATCGCTCATGGCCGGAATAGCCGGGCCAAGGCGGGCGTCATGAATTTGCCCTGTGGGTCCAATTCCTCACGCAGGGCGCAGAACCGGTCGAAATCCGAATACAGGCCGGATAAGTCTTTGTATGAAAGACTGTGCATCTTGCCCCAATGCGGGCGCCCTCCGGCCTCAAGAAACAGAGACTCCAGCGCGTTGAAATAGCGGCTGTGGTCTTCACCCGCATCCGTGTGCAGCGCGATCGAGATCCGTGGGCCGCCCTGAAAAGGCGACAGGCAGGCTGTATCACCTGCCGTCTGGCGCACTTCGATCGGGAAATAGATTTCTTTGTGATCACGCTCCAGACGGAGAAGTACCTCGGCCAACACATCACCAGCGACATCAGCGGGCAGATGATACTCCATCTCCTTGAACTGGATATGCCGATCGCTGCACAGCACCCGCCAGCTTTCGCCGACGTAGTCTTCATCCGACTGGGCCAGCGTGAGCAGGTTTAGCAAAAGCTTGCGCAGGCCGGGACTGAAGCGTCCCGCGTTGCGGGCGAGCTTCAGCACCTTGACCGCAAGCATATCCAGATCGCGCGGTGCCTTGCTTTCGGGCGCGTCGGTGAGGGCGTGGCGCAATTCGACCGCTTTGCCGGTAAAGGGGATGTAGAAGAACTCAAAATTCCGGCTATCGGTCCAGTTCTGATGCATGTTGGCTAAGACATCCGGCAGATCGGTCAGCGTGACTTGACGGCGCAGATTGTATTTCGGCACGACATTGATCCGCGCCTCGGTCAGAATACCCAAGAGGCCCAGCGTCACCTGCGCCAAGTCTAGTGGGATTTGCGAAGTGGTCAGAATATCACCGGTCGCCCCAATAAACTTGGCATCCGTAATCTCGGCCGCAATGCAAGGCAATGTTCGCCCAGTGCCGTGAGTAGCCGTGGACGCAGCCCCGGCCAGAGACTGCGTGTTTATGTCACCCAAATTGCGAAACGCCACGCCCTGCTCGGCCAAAGCGAGCGAAAGATCACGCAGACGGGCATTGGCATTGACCCAGACCTGCCCATCTTCGACCGGTCCAACCGTAGGCAAATGCAACTGTGACAGATCCAGTATCCGCTCGGCCCCGCCTACGATTGGGGTAAAGGAGTGCCCTGCCCCGACGACCCGCAGGTTCTCAGGTTCCGCAACCGTCGCCCGCAGCTGATCCAACCCCAAAGGGCGCACAATCGGAGCGGTGGCGGTTTCGTTCCCGGCCCAGTTTGACCACATGCTTATAGTCCTCCCAGAGAGAGGATTGCAGCCAAGGCACAACCAAACAAGTCAGGATATCAGCGCATTACGCTACGTGAGGCTGCCCTCAGGCGGCATCCGCCCGCTGGGCCGAGACCTTTTCGAACCAGCTGACAATCGCCTCAAGATCCGGGGATAGCTGTTCCGCCGCGCCGCCCGTGAAGGCCTGAAACTTCTCATCGTTCAATCCGTTCACGCCCAGCAGAACAGGAATGTCCTGCGCCAGCGCCTCGGCGATGACGGGGCGGAAACCGCGCCCGTCGGCCTCGTGCTTGCCGAACTTGTTGATGATCATCAACTGCGGGTCATCTGCAAGCGTTGCCATGACCTGTCCCACAGCCTGCTCGAGCGCCGCAGGGTCGAGACGGCAGCCGCGCGCATGCTCGCCTAAGGATTGCGATATACGGATGGTCTCGCCATCGGGCAATACCTGCACATCCATATCGCATTTGCTGCTATCGGTGCATTCCGTATTGGTCTGCACGACCCCCGCCAGTTTGGCACCACGCGCCAGCAGGTGTGCGGCCACGGCGCTTAACAAGCGGTCGGTCGCGCCGCGATCGGTGGTGGTAACATAGGCCAGATGCATTTTTGGACCTCGTAAGTCAGACTTCGGCATATCAGATAGCACGGGACACACTGGTCGACCACTCCTTGCGTCAGGGAAGTGGCGAGACGCCGATCACAGCACCGTGCAAGGCGATCAGAACGATAAAGACGGCAAGCGAGGCAAGCCACACGTGAAGGGGCGGCCAAGGTGAGGGCGCGCGCAGTGAAAACCTTGCGGTATTGCGCGACAGGCGCGGCCAATCCGCACCAAAAGACCGGGCTGTCCGGCGGTCGATTAGCGTCATGCCCAGCGCGGCAAAACCGGCGAACAGGCCAAATAAGATCACGTGAGACAAACTGCCATTCGCCAGAAGATGCGCCCCGGCCCACAGCATCAGCGCCGCCAGAAGCGGATGGCGGGTGGTGCGCAGAATACCGGGGCGGTCCGGATCAAAAGCCGCCATACCAAGCCCACCAAAGGAAAACGGGTTGGTGATCGTCAGTCCGGCCACAGCCAGCCAGCACACAACCGGCATCACGACCAATGGCACCCAGCGCAGCACCGGCCACGGGGGGATGACCTCGACATAGGGCGCATTCGCTGCGGCCACGATCAGCCATGCAAGGACAATGAGGGACAACAGCGAATACGCCAGCAGATACCCACTTTGCCCCAGAACTGTGATCAATCTGGCCCGCACCGGTGCCCGCGCGGGAATGGCGTGGCTCAGGAAAAACGCCGTCAAAGCCGTTATGAATGGCACCCAACTGGACATGGACTCTCCGATAGATGTTTCGACCCGTGTAGCGGTATCGTGCCGATTTGGTCTTATGCCAGATTAAGTACCGGCTGCGGCCCGGCCACGTCTACGTGAAATCGCCTTGCGCAACGCAAGTGACGCACTAGGGTTGACCTCATGGCCTTGCGCATTCTGTTTATGCTCCTTTTACTTCTGTCTTCCTGCGGGCGTCCCCTGACCGAGCAGGAGCGTGGCTTTGCAAGCGCGGTGCAAGGCACGACCTTGGATCTGGATAGCGTCCGGCTGGTCAAAGGGGCCCCTGTTGTGCCGGTCACCTATTTCCGCGAAGCCCGCCCGCGTGAGGCCTGCCGGGAGCGCATCCTGCCCCCTGTCGAGTCTGGTGTGGTTACCGGAAAACCGGCCGCCGTTGCCCTGTTCAACAAGGTCTATTTCGCGCGCGATTGGTATCTTGAGGACTATATGTCCGACTACCCCGAAGAGATGAACCTGATCGCCGCCATGCTGCTGGCGCACGAACTGACCCATATCTGGCAATGGCAGAATCGCGAGACCACAGGCTATCACCCACTGCGGGCCGCAGCAGAACATGGCGGGCGCAAGGATCCGTATCTGTTCGATCTGGAAACCTCGCCCGATTTCCTGTCCTACGGGTTTGAACAGCAGGGCGCGATTGTCGAGGAATATGTCTGCTGTCGTGCACTGGACCCTCAGGCGCAGCGCACCAAAAGGTTGCACGATATGCTGGGGGAGCACTTCGATCTGTCCCCGCTGCCACAGACCGGCCGTGAGCGGGACATTGCAATCCCTTGGAGTGAGGCAAAGATCGAAGGCATCTGCAGCTAAGGCTTAGCTGTCCTGCAGGGTTTTCAGATACTCCACCAGATCCACGATGGGCTGGCTGGTGAGGATCGGCTGCCCATCGGGCGTTTTGATCGCCGTGTCCTGCCCTTCGAAATACGGGCCATAAACTGGCATCGGACTGCCATGGCTCACCAACGGATCACGCCCGTCAATCCGCCCCACCACGCGGGCCGTAGGGAAAACACCGTCTGCATTTGCCAGTGTCTTCAGGTTGGTCGGCTGAATGACAAGCACACCCGCCATCGGCCCATGGCCGGTCGCATCAATCCCATGGCAGGTGGCGCAATAGTGCTGGTAAAGCTCAGCGCCTTTCTCTGCATCCTGCGCCCAGAGGGGGACAGACATGGCAATCAGAGCTGACGCCGTTGCAAAACATAGCTTTGTGATCATCGCATCCTCCTACCACAACTGCTGTCAACAGGGTTGCCCGCTGCGCGGCTTGGCGCAATGATCCAGATCAACGAATACGGGTAAAGAGGGTTCGGGCCATGACACAATACGCAGCCATCATGTTGGCCGCCGGGATCGGAGTCCCAATCCTAGCCGCTTTGAACGCGGCGCTTGGCAAGCTCATTGGCTCGCCAACCACAGCGGCTGTGATCCTGTTTGCCATCGCCTTCGGGTCTTCCGCACTGGTGATGGTGGTCTTTCCCGGTTTTGAGGCGCTGTCAAAATTGTCGCAAGCGCCAAAACACCTGTTGCTCGCGGGCGTTCTGATCGCTTTCTACGTCCTGTCGATCACCCATGTCGCGCCGCATTTCGGCGTCGGCAATGCCGTGTTCTTTGTCCTATTGGGACAATTGATCAGCACGGCCGCCATCGACCATTTCGGCCTGTTTGGCGCGCAGGTCACGCCACTTACCCTGATGCGCGCAGGAGGTATTGCGGTGATGGCAATCGGAGTGGCGATCACTCAACTGGCTTGAGCACCCCACCTTCCAGCCTGACGATCCGGTCCATCCGTGCAGCCAGGTCCAGATTATGCGTGGCGATCAGAGCAGACAGGCCCTGGTCGCGAACCAAGGTCATCAGGGCCTCAAACACCTGATCCGACGTATCCGGATCAAGGTTGCCCGTCGGCTCATCCGCCAGCAAAACGCGCGGCGCGTTGGCCAGAGCGCGACAGAACGCGACCCTCTGCTGTTCACCCCCGGACAGCGCCGCCGGTCGGTGATCGGCGCGTTGGGCGACTCCGACGCGGTCCAACAGGGACATCGCCCTGCCCTGCGCGTCCCGCTCGGACACACCGTTGGCGAGTTGTGGCAGGGTGACGTTCTCCAGCGCTGTGAATTCGGGCAGCAGATGGTGGAACTGGTAGACGAACCCGACATCCTGACGCCGCACAGCCGTGCGTGTGCGGTCGCCTTTTCCTGCAAGATCCTGACCCGCAATCTCAACGTTGCCACTGTCCGGCGTGTCCAGCAGCCCGGCGATATGCAAAAGGGTCGACTTGCCCGCACCCGATGGCGCAACAAGCGCGACGGCCTCACCCGCCTGCAACTCCAGATCAATCCCGCGCAAAACCTGCACCTCACCCGGAGTGCCCTGCAGGTAGGTTTTCGTCAGGCCGTTCAGCCGCAAGCTCACATCATTCATAACGCAGCGCCTCAACCGGGTTCAGCCGCGCGGCGCGGCGGGCGGGGAAATAGGTGACAAGAAAAGACAGGCCCAGAGACAAGCCAATCGCCTTGAGAACGTCACTGAGGTGAAGTTCGGCGGGCAAAGCGTAGATTCCACGAATGGATGGATCCCAGACACCACCGCCCATGGCGAAGTTTACAAACGAAAAGATCGGGTCGATATAGAGCGCGAAGAGGCAGCCCAGGATCACCCCCATGACCGTGCCGATGATGCCCGTGAAGGCGCCGCAGATGAAAAACACCCGCAGGACAGAGCCCTCGCTGAGACCAATAGTGCGCAGGATTCCGATGTCCCGGCCCTTGTTTTTAACCAACATAATAAGGCCCGAGACGATGTTCATTGCCGCAATCAAAACAAGGATCGACAGGATGATGAACATCACGTTGTCCTCGACCTCCAGTGCCCTCAGGAACCCGCCCGAGGCGTCCTGCCATGTCCAGATCTGGCTGCGCTCGCCTGCGGCTTCAAGGATGGGGATCAGGATCGGATTGAGGTCTTCGGGGCGTTCGACCATGACCTCGATCTCGTCGGCGACGCCCTCACGATTGAAGAAACTCTGCGCCTGCGAGAACGGCATGTAAACCCGCGTGCGGTCGATATCGTAGCGCCCGGCCGAGAACACGTAGACAACGCGATATGCATTCACCCGTGGCGACGTTCCAAAGGCGGTTTTGACACCGTTGGGCGAAGTCAGTTTGACGGTATCGCCAACGGTGGCACCAATGCTACGGGCCACGCCTGAACCGATGGCGATAACGTCTTCGCCCGTCTGGAACTGGGACAGATCGCCAACCGTTTCTTCGCTTTCCGCAATCCCCGGCAAGTCGCGCAGATCGTCCGGTCGCATCCCAAAGACCTGAACCCCACTGCTGCGGTCGCGGTTGGTGATCAGCACCTGCCCTTTGACCAAGGGCGCAACCCTCTCAACGCCGGGCACCTGCGCCAGACGCGCCGTACGATCCTCAAAATCCGCTATGGTCCGGTCAACCCGTCCTTGCGCGTCGATCTCACCCGAGGAATAGACGGTCACATGTGCGTTAGCCCCCAGAATGGTGCCAACGAATTCAGCCCGGAACCCCGAGCGCACCGCTAGGGTCGCAATCAGGGCAAAAACAGCCAGCGTGATCCCGATCAGCGAGATCCAGGTCATCACGCTGACGCCGCCCTCGGCCCGACGCGCACGTAGGTAGCGCCAGGCGATCTTCCATTCAAAAGGGGCGAAAGGCGGGGGTGTTTTGGCCATGCCTGCTCCGGGTTATTTTCTGGTTTGGCGCGACCCTTTCGGCATTTCGCCCGAGGGTCAAGCCGCTTGTCCTTATGGGTCAGCTCGAAAGCGCGGAAGTTTGCTGCAGAACCTCTTCGGTCACGTGGCGATCGCATATGCCACGCGTTTCAAGGGCCGCATAGACTTGCCCGCGCAAATCCTCTGGCAAGTTTGCAACCGCCCTGTTGTGCAGCCCGAGGGTCAGCGATCTGTCGTCCTGCAGCCGCGCGACCAGCTTAGCCAGTTCATCCGTGGAATAAGTCGGCCACATCCCAATATGCGCAGGGTCAGCGGGTTCGAACCAGGGCGCATAGCCATCAGGTGACTTCAGACAAAAGGCGTTCATCAACATGAACTCCGATGGCCGCCGCTTAGACGCAAACAGCGCCTGAACCGAGCCATAGCGTGTATTGATCTCATCAAGCAGCGAAAGGATCAGCGTCCGGCGTACCGGGAAGGGCGTGGAAAACGTCGTGGTGCGCAGATCGTCCGTCAGCGTTTGTCCAACGCCCAAAGCCTCAAGGCTCTGGAACAACCAATTGCGGTGATAGTCGCTGTGAACTGACATGAACTGAATGCGGGCTGGTCCTTGGGGAGAGAAGAACTCGCCTTCTTCGAACGACCGTAGGAACAGGTTCTTGGTGTCGAGAATGACGATGTTCTCGGCCTCTGCCACCCGCGCCGCGCCCAGTTTCAGTACCTGTTGCATGCGGTAGCCATTGTTGCCCCTCCATCCGCCTTTGCGGATCAGAGGTAGGCGATAGCGGTCTTCGATGAGGATACGATCTTTCAGCGGCCGCCGGGCAGTGTGCCCCTCGCCCAGCAACACCTCTTCGCCCTTCAGAATCCGCACTTTAGGACGCAGCGGGCCATAGTACTGCAGGATCGGTTCGATCGTCGCTGCTAGCCCAGCCTCATCTATATCGTTCAGAATAACATGGATCGAGGCCACCTGATCCGGCGCAACAAACCTGGCCATAGACATCGCCTGAAGCCTGAGCAGCGGATAATCCTTGGAATAGACAATAGTGGCGAAACTCAGCACGAACCTGTGGCCTTTCTCTGGGGCGTGCCCTCGTCTATCAGCAAATCTGCCGAGGTCAAATTGCACTGCCTCCAGATCGAAACGAATCACTTACCGGTCCTTTGGCAGGGTAAAAGTAGTCTTGCCCGCCAATTGGTTACACCAGAGGTTGTGACGACCTTCACAGACAGGCCGCTATTGTTTCAGCTATGAAGTCAATATCGGCATTGCGTGAGGCACTGAACTCAAAATGCCACAACAATTAAGCAATTTTATTTCGCTTTTTGCTTAATATCAGAAACTTTGTCACCCTGACTTTGGGGGAACACATTTGAAAGAGCGGGGGTCGCTCATGAATATTCAAAATACAACACTTGGGACGGGCCCGATTTTGGCCCACAAACCTTCATCAGATTTGGATTGTGAGACTGCGGCACTGCTTCGTGCGGCGATCCGTCCGATCTTTGCAAGCGCAGTTAGCTGGAACAATTTGGCCGAGGTCCTAAGGGACAAGGGCTATCGTCTTGCCTTTCGCGAAGGGCGTCTTTGCGTAACCGACCGCGACACCGGCGCACGCATCTGCGGGATCCGGTTTCTGGGCTTTGAGCTTCGCGACCTGGTACGCCGCATGGGGCGTCCGATCGTTGTGGCCCGCGGGAACGACGCAGACGGCGACATTCTGACTGCGCGGCCAGTCGTACGGGCCTAAAAACTGCGCCAGAATTGAACGGACCGGCGCAGGGTTTTTGCCAGACTGTGGCGCGCGGCGATCTTGATCGGCTCGGGTGTGTCGGGTCGCCGTAACAGCTCCCAGATCAGACGAGCCGGCATGTGGCCACGTCGATAGAACCCGGCGAAATCATTCAGACTGAGGGCTTTCGCGGATTTGAATCCCGCGTAGTAATTCATCCAGACCCGAGCGTAATCCTTGCCAGTCGCGTCCTGATCACTGGTCGCGCCACGATCCCAGAATAGTGAGATCGGCTCATCCATACGCTCACCCTGATAGCCCGAACCAATCAGGCGCAGCATCAGGTCATAGTCGGCAGCAATACTGAACTGGTTATCGTGCCCGCCCAGCGCCTGAAACACATCACGACGAATGAAGACCGAGTTATGGCAGAACGGCATGCGCTGCAGGATGGCTTTCAGCGACATCCGTTTTTCCATCGTCTCGCCACCATCCTCATACCGGCGCAGCGTTGAGCCATATAGGAAGTCAGGCTTGGTCGCCTCCACCCGATCTGCGGCTTGGTTGAGAATATCATCCGAGGCCAGTGAGTCGTCAGAGTTCAGAAACAATAGGTACTCGCCCTTTGCTGCCTGCGCGCCCTTGTTCATCGCGTCATACAAACCGTCATCTGGTTCACTGATTACGCTCGTGCGCGGCATCCCTTCGGTCAACTCGTGCAACAGAGCGACAGTGCCGTCGGTTGAGGCACCATCCTGGATGATATGCTCGGCCCGCGCGCAACTCTGGCGCTGCATGCAATCAACAACGCCTTTGAAACTGTCCTGCCGCCCTTGGGACAGCAGGTTGTAGGTCGCGGTGATGACCGAGATGAGCGGATCAGGCGATCTGCTCATAAATCCCGGCAATTTTGGTGACGGCGGCTTCGGGGCTCAGTTCTTCGCTTTCGCCCGTGCGGCGGCAGGTCAGCTCGACCACACCGTTTTTCAGGCCGCGCGGCCCGACGGTGATGCGCCATGGCAGGCCGATCAGGTCCATGGTGGCGAACTTTCCCCCTGCCCGCTCGTTGCGGTCGTCATAGAGCGGCTCAAGACCCAGAGCGGTCAGGGCGCCATAGAGCTTGTCACAGGCCGCGTCCGCCTCTTCATCACCTTGCTTCAGGTTGACAATGCCGCAATGGAACGGTGTCACACCCTCGGGCCAGATGATGCCTTTGTCATCGTGGCTGGCCTCGATGATCGCGCCGATCAGGCGGCTAACACCAATGCCGTGGCTACCCATGTGAACCGGAACCGGCTTGCCATCGGGGCCTTGAACGGTCGCGCCCATGGCTTCTGAGTACTTGGTGCCGAAGTAAAAGATCTGCCCCACTTCGATCCCGCGCGCCACGCGGCGGCGCTCTTCTGGGATCTGGTTGAAAAGCGCCTCATCATGGGTTTCGTCCGTGCGCGCGTATTTTGAGGTGAACTCTTCCAAAATCGCCTGACATTGCGCGCGGTCATCATAGTCGATCTGACGGTCGCCAAAGGTCAGATCAGTGACGGCGCTGTCATAGAAGACCTCGGATTCACCAGTGTCGGCCAGAACCAGGAACTCGTGCGTGTCATCGCCGCCAATCGGGCCGGAATCGGCGCGCATCGGAATAGCCTGCAGGCCCATGCGTTCGTAGGTGCGCAGGTAACTCACCAGATGGCGGTTATAGGCGTGAAGCGCGTCTTCTTTGGTCAGGTCGAAATTATAACCGTCCTTCATGTAGAATTCGCGCCCTCGCATCACGCCGAAACGCGGGCGGATTTCATCGCGGAATTTCCACTGGATTTGGTAGAGGGTCAGCGGCAGGTCCTTGTAGCTGCTGACATGGCCGCGGAAGATGTCGGTCACCAGCTCCTCAGCCGTGGGCGTATACAGCATGTCGCGACCGTGACGGTCCTGCATCCGCAACATCTCTTGCCCGTAGTCATCATAGCGACCGGATTCGCGCCACAGATCCGCCGATTGCAGGATCGGCATCTGGATCGCGATATGGCCCGCGCGCGCCTGTTCCTCATGCACGATGTTTTCCAGCTTGCGCAGGACTTTGAAGCCCAGCGGCAGCCAGGAATAGATCCCGGCCGAGGCCTGCTTGATCATCCCGGCGCGCAACATCAGCCGGTGGCTGACGATCTGGGCCTCGGAGGGGTTTTCCTTGAGAACGGGCAGAAAGTAACGGCTAAGGCGCATTGGGTGACCTTCAAAGGTGGGTTTGAGCTTTTCAAGGTGATTATGCCAAACCCCCGCCGGGGGCAATCGGCCATTGGTGATTTTGCGACCCAAGGTCCGTCGCATTTTTTATTGACCAGCCAATCAGGAACCTAAAGTGTGACGGAAATGTAAAATCATGAGGCACCGATGCAGACAATCTCGGAACCCGCCCGTCAAATCCCTGTTGTTCACCAGACGGATGTGCTGGTCGTCGGCTCTGGCCCCGCAGGCCTTGCCGCCGCTTTGGCTGCCGCACGCGCAGGGGCGGAAGTGTCGCTGGTCGATCGTTTCGGCTGCATGGGCGGCAACATCACCGCCGTGGGGGTGGAAGGATTCGCGTGGTACCGCCACGAACAAACAGTCGAGGCTGGCGGCATCGGCATGGAGTTCGAAACCCGCGCCAAAGACATGGGCGCCGCAGTGCCGGAAAGCCAGTCGCTCAGCTATGAGCTGGACAGCGAAGGATTCAAGCTGGTGGCCGACAAGCTGGTCGAAGAGGCGGGCGTGTATCCGATGCTGCACCGACAGTTCGTGGCCCCGATCATGGAGGGCGACCGGATCACCGGCATCATCACCGAATCCAAAGCCGGTCGCGAGGCGATTCTGGCTAAGGTCGTGATCGACGCGACCGGCGACGCCGATGTCGCCCACCGCGCTGGCGCCCCCACCTACAAGACCGCGCGCGAGGATATGATGGCTGCCTCGGTAATGTTCCATCTCGCCGGTGTCGACAAACGCGCCTTTATGGAAGGCGTCAAAGCCGACCCGCAGACCTATAAAGACTGGGGTGGCGGTGGCGAATGGAACATCGAAACCTCGGGCAAAGAGGACGACATGTTCTCTCCCTTCGTTCACAAACCTTTCCAGCAGGCAATTGATGAAGGGTTGATCCCGCCTCATCTGAACACCATCGCAGGCACATGGGGTGCGATGCACGACACGGGTGAGCTGACCTATATGAACCTCATCCATCTGGCCGAAATCGACGGCACCGACCCTGACAGCCTCACAAAGGGTGAGATCGAAGGCCGGCGTCAATCCATGCTCGCCATCGAGGCGCTGCGTCGCTTCATGCCCGGCTGTGAAAACGCGCGCCTGCGGAATTTTGGGATGACCATCGGCATCCGCGACACGCGCAAGATCGACGCGGTCTACAACATGACCGAAGAGGACGCGCGCCATCAGGGCCGGTTTGAGGATACGATTGGTATCTATCCCGAGTTCATCGACGGCTACGGCATCCTGATCCTGCCGACCACTGGCCGCTATATGCAGGTACCCTATCGCTCGATGCTGCCCAAAGGTGTCAAAGGGCTTTTGGTTGCCGGACGTTCGCACGGGGCCGACAAGGTGGCCCATGCGGCCACACGCAACATGGCGTGCTGCGCGGTCATGGGACAAGGGGCCGGCATCGCGGCGGCCTTGTCGCTGAAAAGCAATCAGGAGCTGCACAGCATGAACCTTGCCCCGGTCCACGCTGAATTGGACCGACAAGGCGTCAGGATTCACTGATGGACTACATTCCGACAATCGACCTCAGCCCTCTGCGCGACGCCACGCATCCCGACCGGGACCAAACCGTGCAGCAGATCATGGAGGCCTGCACGGAGATCGGATTTCTGTCCATCAAGGGCACTGGCATTCCCCAGGCAAATGTTGACGCGGTGCGCGACATGGCGCGCGCGATCTTTGCGGTCGAAGAGGCCTCTAAATGGCAACAAGCCATCACCCGCGAGAACTATCGCGGGTTTATCCCAATGGGGTTCTTCACGCCAAATGACGGCTCGGGCAAAGCCGACAAATACGAAGGCTACAAGCTGCATCACGAAGTCGACGCCGATGCTGCGATCCGTCAAGACTGTGGCCTCTATGGCCCAAACATCTGGCCGGTCGAAGTGCCGGGGTCGCGCGAAGTCATCCTGACCTACTGGTCGATGCTGGATGACGTGGCAGACCTTCTGCTCGCAGCGCTAGAAACCGGGCTGGAGTTGCCGGAACGCCAATTGCGCGACGCGTTCCGAGACCCGATGACCAACATGACCCTGCTGCACTACCCTCCGCAGGCTCCGGATGAGGGCGGCTATGGCATCCATCCGCACAAGGACACGGATGCCCTGACCATCATCGCCCCCGATCCCGTCGGAGGGCTGGAGGTGCAAACCCGCACCGGAGACTGGATCACGCCGGACTGCCCGCCCGGTGGCTTTGTCGTCAATATCGGCGACATGCTGGAACTGTGGTCGGGCGGTCGATTGAAATCCACGCCGCACCGCGTCGTCAACCGATCAGGGCGCGAGCGGTACTCGTTCCCCTATTTCGCCGTTCCGCGCCATGATGTGGTTGTCGAAACTCTGCTGCCCGCCCTGCCCGGCTTTGATCGCCCCGCCGTTCATTGCGGCCATTGGTCCGCTGAAATCTGGCGCACCAACTGGCCGGACGAGACCGCGACAGGGGATACTCCGGAACTGGGCACCCTGACCGACTGACCTGCAGAAACCAAGGCCCATGAACCGCTTGCATCGCCGCGCGTCATGGGCCAAGAACATGGCAACGCTGTGCAACAAAGGGATGCGCCATGGCTTTGCCGGTTAAGGATCAGCTGAGATACTGGGGCATCGCCGCGGTTGTCTTTGTCGTGATCCTGTGGGCCTTGGGCGATGTGCTATTGCCCTTCGTGATCGGCGGCGCAATCGCCTATTTCCTCGACCCCGTCGCCGATCGGCTGGAAAAGCTGGGTCTGTCGCGGATGGCCGCCACCGGGATCATCACCGTCGTTGGCGTCCTTGGATTTGTACTGGCGATTCTGATGGTTGTGCCAGCTCTGGTCACACAGTTGATCGACCTGGTCGACATAGTGCCCAGCCTGTTCCAGGAGCTGCGCGCCTTCATCGAGAAGCAATTCCCTTCGATTCTGGACCGCGAATCCAGCTCGCACCAGTTCCTTGTCGGGTTGGGTGAAACGCTAAAATCCAAGACTGGGGATGTTCTGGAATCCGTTGTGGCCTCGCTTGGCTCGGCAATCAACGTGGTGGTGCTGCTTGTCATCGTGCCTGTCGTCTCGGTCTACCTCTTGCTGGATTGGGACCGCATGGTCGCCCGGATCGGAGAGCTGCTGCCCCGCGACCACGCCCCTACCATCAAACGTCTTGCCGGTGAGATCGACAACGTGCTGGCCTCATTCGTGCGGGGCATGGGCACGGTCTGCCTGATCCTTGGCACTTACTATGCGGTTGCACTGATGCTGGTCGGACTGCAATTTGGCCTGATCGTCGGCTTCATTGCGGGACTGGTGACCTTCATCCCCTATCTGGGCGCGTTGATCGGCGGCACGTTGGCCATCGGGCTGGCGCTGTTCCAGTTCTGGGGGGATTGGGCGCATATCGGGCTGGTCGCAGGCATTTTTGCATTGGGACAAGTGACCGAGGGCAACTTCCTGACGCCCAAGCTGGTCGGCGACTCGGTCGGCTTGCATCCGGTCTGGCTGTTGCTGGCCTTGTCGGTCTTTGGCGCACTTTTCGGCTTTGTAGGAATGCTGGTCGCCGTTCCGGTTGCCGCAGCGCTGGGTGTGCTGGCGCGGTTCGGCACGTCGGTTTATCTGGATAGCCGCCTTTATACCGGCCTCGAAAGCCAGGATCAGGACAACGCGTAGATGGCCCGACAATTAAGCTTCGATTTGCCCGCCAAAACCGCGCTGGGGCGAGAGGATTTCTTTGTCTCTCCGGCAAACGCGCTTGCGGTTGCGATGATTTCCGCCACCTCTTGGCCCGGCAACAAACTGGTGCTGAGCGGTCCGGCAGGAGCAGGTAAGACCCACCTGGCCCATGTCTGGGCGGCCGAAACGGGCGGGCGCATCATCAAAGCCGAAGCGCTGCGCTATGAAGACGTGCCCGATCTCGCGCGCCGCCCGATTGCGGTTGAAGACGTTCCGATGATCGCAGGTGATCTCGAGCAGCAGAAAGTGCTGTTTCACCTGCACAACCTCGTTCTGGCCGAGGGTCACGCCCTGCTGATGACGGGTCGTCTGGCGCCGAAATTCTGGCAATTGCCGCTGGCGGATCTGCAAAGCCGGGTCGAAGGCGCGCATCACGTTGCGCTTGATCCCCCGGATGACGCGCTACTTTGCGCGGTGCTTGCGAAACTGTTTGTCGACCGGCAGCTGAACCCCGGCCCCGAGGTGATTGCCTATCTGGTCAAGCATATGGATCGCCGCTTTGAGACCGCCGCCGATGTGGTCGCACAGCTGGACGATTTCGCGCTGTCCGAGAAACGGGATATCACGCGCGCCTTGGCGATCCGCGTCTTGAAAATGGACCCGGACGAAGGCGATACGAATGATTGACCCAAGCGCGCCAATTGCGCATTCTGACAGCGAAATTTCTGGGTAAGACATGGACCAGACCGTCGAAACCGACATTCCTGATTGGGGGCCTTTCGGAAGACCTCTGTTCGACGACCCCGGCACAAGGGCGCTGTCTCGGGTGGGCGTAGTCGATGTCGGGTCGAACTCGGTCCGGATGGTGATCTTTGATGGCGCGGCGCGATCACCTGCCTATTTCTACAACGAAAAGGTCATGTGCGAGCTGGGCGCGGGCCTGTCCGAGACCGGCCACCTGAATCCCCGAGGGCGTGAGAGGGCGATGGCCGCCCTGCAGCGCTTTCAGCGGATCGCAGAGGATCTCGGCCTGCCGGGGCTGCATGTCGTAGCCACCGCCGCCGTGCGTGAGGCGAAAGACGGCCCCGATTTCTGTCAGGACGTGAAGGCAAAAACTGGCCTGCACGTGGCTGTGATCGACGGTCAGGAAGAGGCGCGCCTATCAGCCCAGGGCGTTATGCTGGGCTGGCCCGGTGCCTACGGTTTGATCTGCGACATAGGCGGCTCGTCCATGGAACTGGCCGAGATCGGAGGCGGCGATGTGGGCCGCCGCGTGACCTCGGCCCTCGGTCCGCTGAAACTGCGCGACATCAAGGGCGGGCGTCGTGCGCGCAAGGTCCATATCAAATCCACCATGGAAGAGCTGCACAGCCAGATGGGTCAGCAGCGCGACCGGCTGTTTCTGGTCGGCGGCAGCTGGCGTGCTTTTGCTCGGCTGGACATGCTGCGGCGGGGCTATCCGCTGAACGTCCTGCACGAATACCGCATGACCACCAAGCAAGTGCGCGAAACGATCAAATTCATCGACGCGAACGATCATGACAAACTGCGCAGTCAGGCCGGGGTCTCAAGCTCGCGTATGGCGCTGATCCCCTATGCGATGGACGTTCTTGCGCGGCTGATCCGCACGTTCAAACCCAAGGATATCGCGATCTCAAGCTATGGCATCCGTGAAGGGCTGCTGTATGAGCAGATGTCACAGGAACAGCGCGACCGCGATCCCTTGATCGAGGCCAGCCGTTTTTCCGAAGCAAAAGACGCCCGCCTGCCCGGTATGGGCCGCACGCTGTTCGATTTCGTGATGCCTCTGTTCAAATCCGCGCCTGCGACACAGGTCCGTCTGATCAAGGCCGCCTGCCTTTTGCACGACGTCAGCTGGCGCGCGCATCCCGACTACCGGGCCGAGGTCTGTTTCGACTATGTCACCCGCGCCAATCTCGGGGGGCTGAAACACTCCGAACGCGTTTTCATCGGCCTTGCGCTGCAACATCGCTATCGCAACAAACGCGAAGGCAACCGTTTTGCGCCGCTCTATGAGTTGCTGGATGAAAAGGGCCAAAAACAGGCCGAGATTCTGGGCAAGGCGATGCGGTTCGGGGCCATGTTGTGCATGGACAGCGACGCACATGTGGGCAAGCTACGCTTTTATCCCAAAAAGCGTGAGCTTGATCTGGTGCTGCCCAAATCCGTGCAGCCCCTGTTCAACGAAGTGGCCGAGTCCCGCCTGAATTCACTGGCAAATGCCCTGAAATCCGAAGTGCGTGTGGTCATCAAGGGCTGAGCTGCACCTAGATGTCCGTGGCTCCGTCCGGGGCCTCTGGCAGAGCTTCGGGTGTTTCAGGCGCATCTTCGGTCTGTTTCTTGCGGATGATGATGTCGCCATTGGGTAGGATTTCGGGCATCTCGTAGACGCTCCAATCCTTTACCTCGGCGGCGAGCTCTGCCAGCGCAGGTCCCATCTCCTGCATGAAAGATCGCATCGCGGGGCCAAATTGATCTGCAAGGCCAAGCAATTCATCCAAAGCCGGCTCCATCTCGCGGCGCAGGCCCTCGAAAAACAACTCGGCCCCCTGCTCCATCAGCGTTGGGGCATCTTCTTCCTCGGCAGTTGCAGGCAGCGCAAAAGCGGCTGTCATCGCGCCGATCATCAGAATATGTTTCATATGCTGAATGTAAGCCTTTCCGCGCCCGGTTGAAAGGTCACAGCTCAAAATCCAACGTGACCGGAAAGTGATCCGATGCGGTCAAAAGGGCCTCTCGTAGGTCAGGTTTGGCCCAGCAGGCCGCATCCCGAAACGGATGCCAGATGCGCCAGACAGGTCGCCGAGACTGCAAATCCTCGCTGATCATGATGTAGTCCAGCAACGCCTCAAGGAACGTGCCGTTCTCGGGTCGCGCAAACCGCGCCGTCGCGGGCACCGATCCGGGACGCGGCCCATATGCCGTAGCCGCATGGGGATCAAAGAGACCCGCCTGCAACAGAATCTCGACCGAGGAGCGCCCGAAGAGATGTTCGAACTCATCCAGACCGGGGCCGTCATTTAAGTCACCCAACAGGATCACTGGGTCATCCTCAGCCAAGTAATGCGCGACCCGACGGGACAACCAGATCGCCTGAGCCAATTGCTTGCGGCGGTTGGCGATCGAGATACGGATCGCCTCATCCCGGGACTCCGCCCCATGCGGTGCCTTGGATTTCAGATGCGCGCCGATTAGGCGAAACTCAAACCCCACTTTGGTTTGGACCGACAGCTCCATAGGCGGCTTGGAAAACTGCACCACGTCCTGCGTCGCATCCACGTCCAGATCTATGCGAAACTCCGCGTCAAAGCGCGGGGCGTCATCTGCCGCCCTTGGGTCATGGCGAACCGACAGAACCTCCGGGTCGTAGAGAAGCGCCAGTTCCTGATGCGTATCATTGGGAAATCCCATGATCGCATGCGAGGTGCGAAGTTCAAAAACCTCGGCAAACGCCTGCAATGCGCGCACCGTGTTCTGCCGTTTGCCCGTATTCGGCGCTTCGACGACCAGAACCGCATCCGCGTCAATCGCGGTGAGGACTTTGGCGATGGCTTCGACCTGCTGGGCCTTGGTCACGTCATGCCGACCCGACCAGCTTTCGTCGACGATCAGTCTGTCATTGCGGTCAAACAGGTTGGCAAACCATTCGATATTGTAGGTCGCCAGACGCATCGCCTAAACCGTCGCGCCGTTGATCTCATCCCAGGCGCGGTTGATGTCGATCATCTTCTTCTCGGCCAGGCGGATCGCCTCTTCCGGCACACCACGCGACATCATCGCGTCGGGGTGGGTTTCCCGCACGAGTTTGCGCCAGACCTTCCTGATCTCAGCGATCGACATATCGCGCGAGACGCCCAGAACCACATAAGGGTCGTTCGGCGCATCCGGCACAAACCGCGCACGCAGGGCCAGAAACTGAGCATCCGTCTGTCCGAAAATGCGGCTGACCTCTTCTAGAAACTGGTTCTCGTTCGGGTGATAGAACCCGTCGGCCATGGCGATGTGGAACAGCCCCTCCATGAGATCGCAAAGCGTGGTGCTGTCCTCCGAGAACATCCGCGCGATCTTGCGGGCATAGTCCTGATAGCCCGCCACATCGGTGCGGGCCATGTTGAAGACACGGGCCGCGCCCTCTTCATCTTCGCGCGCAATCTGGAACACGTCGCGGAAGGCCGTCACCTCATCGCGTGTCACCTGTCCATCGGCCTTGGCCATCTTGGCCCCCAGCGCGATCACCGCAATGGTGAACGCGACCGAACGTTCAGGCGGCGAGCGCAGCTTTTCGAAAACAGCCGTCAGGCTTTCACCTTGGGCAAGAGCGCTCAGCGCGTCGGATATGCGGGTCCAGATCGACATGGGCGTACACTAGCGTTCCATTGCAGGACTGTCAGGTGCGATAGATCATTCGGGCGAAAGAATTTTCTGCATCAGCACAAGGTCCAGATACTGCCCCCATTTGCGCCCAACCTCGGGCATACGCCCCACCTCGGCGAACCCCAGCGCCGAGTGAAAGGCGATCGCCCCCGGGTTGGCCGAAGAAATCCCGGCGACCAGAACATGCACCCCTTCGCTGCGGGCCACTTGCTGCAACCGCTCCATAAGGGAGCGCCCGACGCCACGGCCCCGCGCATTGTCTGCCAATTGGATCGAATGCTCACGGCACTTGGCATAGCCCGGCCCTGATCGGAACGAGGCATAGGTCGTAAAGCCAATGACCTGCCCCTGATCCTCAGCCACAAGAAACGATGCGCCCCGCGCCCGGATATCATCGGCAATCGATTCGGCGCTGCGTTCATCGGTCGTGAAGGTCACCAATGTGTCGCGAATAATCGCGTTGGTGATCAAAGAGATCTCTGCTGCATCCGCTGGTTGGGCCTGACGGACCCTCATCGCAAAATACGTACCCCATGAGGTGTTTCGATCTCGGCCTGCATAGATGCCGGTCCCGTGTCAAAAACAACCGGATCAAGCGGACCGAGTTGTTCTGCCAAACGCAGCGCATCCGGGTGGTAGACAACCAAACGTTTGAGGCGGCACCCATGATCCTCCAACATACGCGCGGGGTGAAGATCCCCCTGCCACTGGATCAGCGCCGGAAACAAGTTGTCAAAAGGCAAACGCCCATTTGGCGGAACCGCCATCCGCCACCGCAAGGCCCCTCGGGCCAAGTCAATCGGCGTCCCGACGCCATCCGGAAAAACGGAAAGAGAGGCCTCAATATCGGGTACGCGGCAAATCCAGTTGGTCAGACGTGGCGCTCCCTCGAACCGGTCCAGATCGAACCACCGCGTCCTGTCAGGCCGAGGCGCATCCGGGTCGATGGCAATCGCCTCCAGATACAGCCCGTCCTTCAGGCCAAGCAACTGATTATGCGTGCCAAATGCCTCATGCTTACCACCGGCTTGAAGTCTGACACCTAGCGCATCTTCCACATGCGCCGTGGCCTCTTCCAACGTGGCACCCGCCACCGCAATATGATCCAACTCCATCGCGCCCTCCACGATGACACCCTACGCACAGAACAAAAGGGCGCAAGCTAAACCCGCGCCCTTATTCTGTTTGAAAATACCTTCGGGGGTGAATTTGCCGTCAGGCAAAGAGGGGCAGACAGCCCCCTGCCCCGCCTCAGTCCCGCGCGTCGCGGATCAGACGCAAAATGTCCTGTGCGGCATCGGGAATGTTCGTCCCTGGCCCAAAGATCGCCTTGACCCCGTTGTCATAAAGGAACTGATAGTCCTGCTGAGGGATCACCCCACCGCAAATCACGATGATGTCCTCAGCCCCGGCTTTCTTGAGTTCCTCAACAAGCTGCGGCGCCAGCGTTTTGTGCCCTGCCGCTTGAGAAGAGATACCCACCACATGCACGTCATTGTCCACGGCGTCCTGCGCGGCCTCGGCCGGGGTCTGGAACAGAGGTCCAACGTCCACGTCGAACCCGATATCGGCAAAGGCAGTTGCGATTACCTTGGCGCCGCGGTCATGACCATCCTGCCCCATCTTGACCACCAACAGACGGGGGCGACGCCCTTCGACCTCGGCAAAATCTTCGATGGATTTCTGGATGGCAGCAAAGCCCTCGTCACCCTCGTACGCAGCGCCATAAACGCCCGCCAGGGTCTTCACTTCGGCGCGGTGGCGGCCGAACTCTTTCTCCATTGCCATACTGATCTCTCCTACCGATGCGCGGGCGCGGGCGGCCTCGACCGCAGCAGCCAGCAGGTTTCCGCCTTCTTGTGCGGCCTTGGTCAGCGCGTCCAACGCGGCCCGACATGCGGCCTCGTCGCGGGTGGCGCGGATCTCTTCCAACCGCGCGACCTGAGATTCGCGCACGGCCACGTTGTCGACGTCCAGAATGTCGATCGGGTCTTCCTGTTCCTTACGGTATTTGTTGACCCCAACGATCACCTCGTCGCCACGGTCGATCATCGCCTGACGCCGCGCGGCGCTTTCCTCGATCCGCAGCTTAGGCATGCCCGAGGCGACGGCTTTGGTCATACCGCCCATTTCCTCGACCTCTTCCATCAGGGCCCAGGCTTTCTCGATCAGATCATTGGTCAGGCTTTCCACGTAGTATGAGCCCGCCAGCGGATCGACCACATCGGTCACGCCGGTCTCTTCCTGCAAGACCAACTGTGTATTTCGCGCGATGCGGGCCGAGAAATCTGTGGGCAGGGCAATCGCCTCGTCCAGAGCGTTTGTGTGCAGCGACTGGGTGCCGCCCAGAACCGCGCTCATCGCCTCATACGCAGTGCGGATCACATTGTTATATGGGTCCTGCTCCTGCAGCGAGACACCTGAGGTCTGGCAATGTGTCCGCAGCATCTTGGAGCGTTCGGACTTCGCCCCGAACTCGGTCATCACGCGATGCCACAGGGTCCGCGCGGCGCGCAGTTTCGCGATCTCCATGAAGAAGTTCATGCCGATGGCAAAGAAGAATGACAAACGGCCTGCGAATTTATCGACATCCATGCCCGCATCCAACGCGGCCCGCACATATTCGCGTCCATCTGCGATGGTATAGGCCAGTTCCTGCACAAGGTTCGCGCCGGCCTCTTGCATGTGATAGCCCGAGATCGAGATCGAGTTGAACTTGGGCATCTCGTTCGACGTGTACTCGATAATGTCCGAGATGATCTTCATCGACGGCTCAGGCGGGTAGATGTAGGTGTTACGCACCATGAACTCTTTCAGAATGTCATTCTGAATGGTGCCGGACAGGACCGATTTGTCGTGCCCCTGCTCTTCGCCCGCTACGATGAAATTTGCCAGAACCGGGATGACCGCGCCGTTCATGGTCATCGAAACCGAAACCTTGTCGAGCGGGATGCCGTCAAACAGGATTTTCATATCCTCAACGCTGTCAATCGCCACACCGGCCTTGCCGACATCGCCGACAACGCGCGGGTGGTCACTGTCATAACCGCGGTGCGTTGCCAGATCGAAGGCGACCGAGACACCCTGCTGACCCGCAGCCAGATTGCGCCGGTAGAAAGCGTTCGATTCCTCGGCGGTCGAGAACCCGGCATATTGGCGAATGGTCCAAGGCCGCCCGGCATACATCGTCGCCTTGACACCGCGCGTGAACGGGCCAAACCCCGGCAGAGAGCCCATATGCGGCAAATCTGCGGTGTCGTCCTGCGTATAAAGCGGTTTTACGCTGATGCCTTCCAGCGTTTCCTTGGTCAGATCGTCCAGTGGCCGTCCGCGCAATTCTTTCTCGGCCAGCGCGCGCCAGTCATTCTTATCGGTCATCGAGGTATCCTCTCGTCAGTTCGGCCTGCAGCAGCCTGCACGCCGTGCGTATCGTGGTTCAGCAGATGCCGGGCATGGCCCACGCGCGACAAATTGAGCGTCTTGTGCAAATCGCCGGTCGCATTCGCGCGCGCAGAGGCTATATTCAACGGGACAGGAGGCCCCATGAACAAAACGATTGCCCTTGTTTTCTCGGCACTTATCCCGCTGGCTGCCATGGCCGCCGACGGAACAGCACCTGCTGATGATGAATATGTTCGCCCTGTCGGCGACAGTGAGTTGAGCGATTTCATGTGGACCCACCGGCCCATTGTCGTCTTCGCCGACACGCCCGCCGATCCCCGGTTCCAACAGCAGATCGACATGTTGCTGGAAGGTGAGGACGCGATGCGGGATCGGGATGTCGTGGTGCTAACGGATACCGATCCGTCCGCACGATCCGCGATCCGGTCCAAACTGCGCCCGCGCGGGTTCCAGATGGTCTTTGTCGACAAGGACGGTGTGGTCAAACTGCGCAAACCGTCCCCTTGGAGCGTGCGCGAGATCGGTCGCTCAATCGACAAAACCCCCTTGCGGGAACGCGAAATCCGCGAACGGCGCGAGGGCGGCTGAACGCTTTTGCCACGCCTCAAACCACCGGCGCAGAACGCCGGTGAGACCTGAGGATATGCCAAAAGCGCGGTCATGATCATTCGAACTCGATGATCACTTCGTCTACGGCGAGGCTATCGCCCGGGCCTGCGTTGATCTTGGCAACGGTACCCTTCTTCTCGGCGCGCAGGATATTTTCCATCTTCATCGCCTCAATGGTGCACAGCGCCTGACCTTCCTGGACCTCCTGACCGACTTCCACATCGATCTTCACGACCAGACCCGGCATCGGGCAAAGCAGCATTTTCGACGTATCCGGCGGCAGTTTCTCCGGCATCAGCTTGGCCAGCTCGGCCTGACGCGGACGGCGCACATGGACCTTCAGATCGGCACCCCGGTTGCGAATGCGGAACCCGCCCGAAACCTTGCCAACTTTCAGAACCAGAGGGTTTCCATCCACATCCAGCAACGCCAGCTGATCGCCTGGGGTCCAGTCTGATGCGACGCGAACGGTCGAGCCGTCCTCGAACTTGACGGTCGCGCCTTCCTTGTCTGCGTTGACCTGAACGGCAAACTCATGGCCCTCCAGCGAAACGACCCAGCGCTTGCCGACCTTGCGTTCGTGATTGTCCATCCGGCCCGAAACTCGCGTCCGGCGGATTTCACCCACCCGGTGCATCGCCGCGCACGAGGCCGCGATCCGACGCAGGTCGCCTTCGGGCAAGGTCACGCCTTCGAACCCGTCCGGGTATTCCTCGGCGATGAAGGCCGTGGTCATGTCACCACTGACGAATTTCGGGTGATCCATCACCGCCGACAGGAACGGCAGGTTGTGGCCAATCCCTTCAACCTCGAAACTGTCCAGCGCCACGCGCATCGCCTCAATCGCGGCTTCGCGGGTTGGAGCCCATGTGCAAAGCTTGGCGATCATCGGGTCGTAGTACATGCTGATCTCACCGCCCTCATAGACGCCGGTATCGTTACGCACGGCAGCCTCACCCTCGGGCGCGTCGCCTTGCCATTTGCCATTGACCAGCATCGGACCGGCAGCGGTTTCCTGCGGCGGGCGATAGCGGGTCAGACGACCGATCGAGGGCAGGAAGTTGCGATAGGGATCTTCGGCGTACAGACGGTTCTCGATCGCCCAGCCTGTCAGCGTTACATCGTCCTGCGTGATGGTCAGCTTTTCGCCAGCGGCGACGCGGATCATCTGTTCCACCAGATCGACACCAGTGATCAGTTCGGTCACCGGGTGTTCCACCTGAAGACGGGTGTTCATCTCAAGGAAGTAGAAGTTCTTTTCGCCATCGACGATGAATTCCACCGTACCCGCGCTGGAATAGCCCACGGCCTTGGCCAGTGCGACGGCTTGTTCGCCCATGGCTTTGCGGGTCTCGGGATCCAGGAAGGGTGACGGGGCCTCTTCCACGACTTTCTGGTTCCGGCGCTGGATCGAGCATTCGCGTTCACCCAGATAGATGCCGTTTCCATGGCTGTCGCACAAAACCTGAATTTCGATGTGGCGCGGTTGGGTCACAAATTTCTCGATAAAAATCCGGTCATCGCCAAACGAGTTCGCAGCCTCGTTCTTCGAGGACTGAAACCCCTCGCGGGCTTCTTCGTCATTCCAGGCGATCCGCATGCCCTTGCCGCCGCCCCCGGCGCTGGCTTTGATCATGACGGGGTAGCCGATGTCGTTCGAGATCTTGACCGCCTCATCGGCATCTTCGATCAGGCCCATATAGCCGGGAACGGTGGAAACACCGGCCTCCTGCGCGATCTTTTTCGAGGTGATCTTGTCCCCCATGCTTTCAATCGCACCGACCGGGGGGCCGACAAAGGCCACGCCTTCGGCGTCCAGCGCCTCGGCAAATTTGGCGTTCTCCGACAGGAAGCCATAGCCGGGGTGGACAGCCTGCGCGCCGCTCTGGCGGATGGCGTGCATGACCTTTTCGATCACGATATACGACTGGTTGGCAGGCGGCGGGCCAATATGGACAGCCTCATCCGCCATCGACACGTGCAGAGCGTTCTTGTCCGCGTCCGAATAGATGGCAACGGTGCCGATACCCATTTTGCGGGCGGTCTTGATAACCCGGCAGGCGATCTCGCCCCGGTTGGCGATCAGGATCTTATTGAACATGGAACGTCCTTTGGCTTGGTGTTCTGGAAACGCAAAAAACCGCCGCAGGGATGGCATCCCCACGTCGGCGCAATGCGTGACGACGGCCGGGGCGGCTTGCGCCCCGAAAATTCGCGTTAGTTACAGGTGTTCTGCGTCTTGCAGTACAGCACGTTGCCTGCGGCCCCGACGGCCGCACCGAACAACGGATCGGCACTAAGAACGGCCGCCCCGACAGCGCCCGCGCCGCCGCCCAGGATGGCCTGTTCGCCGAGAGTATCGCCGCAGGCCGAAAGGCCCGCACAGGTTGCCAGTGCAAGGAACACTTTTGAGATACGCATGATGTCTGCCTCGTTGTTTTTTGTATTGCTCTTAGAGGCAGTTGCAGGAACTCAGCACCGTTATTCAATAACAACGGGGTCGAATCCGCATTTTGCGCAGGTTTATGCCCATTCAGGCCAATTTTTTGTGCAAAGAAAAACGCGGACAGGATGATGTGGGGAACACAAGCCTGCCCGCGCAAGGAAGGGGTACGGAATAGTAGGTGCATGTGCGACGCAGGCAAAGTAGTGTCGCACGGCTGGATCAAGATGCACTGCACAATCTTGTCTGCAAACAAGTTATTGTTTCCAGATAAGATTCCGGCCAGAATCTGCCCAACAGGCGAAACTCCGCGCAAATTCATGCCGACAAGACTTGTATGGTTTTGCCAGGTTGAAGCCGCCCAAACCGTCACAGTTTCGTTACATTTCTCTGCCGCTACCTTGATTTCTGCGCCTGCAGCATCACGGGCATTCACACCTGTTCGCAGATTATTTTTGCGCACATGCCGTGGGTTAACCGATCTGTTCACCTTGCCGTGAATCACGACCTTATTTTCAGCACAAATACTTGAGCAAAAACGCGTTTTCAGTCCCTCTTTCGTGATTTCCCTGATCGCTGGGCGCGTGGAACTTTGGCCACGCACACTCGCAAACAAGGAAACACCCACATGTTTACAAAGAGAAAAAAGGCAATCCTGCTTGCTGCCACTGCGTTTAGTGTGACCAGCACGCTTGCCTTTGCTCAGGACGCTCAAACCCAAGCCGAGCTTGATGCTCTGCGGGCTCGGGTCGAAGCCCTCGAGGCCTCCAGCGCAGGCCCCGCCAATGGCGATTTCCGCCTTGGGAACACCAGCCTGGACCTCTACGGCTACATCAAGGCCGACTTCTTTTATGATTTCGACTTCGACCAGGGCGACACCGCGTTCGTGAACGTCATCGGCGAGCCTTCGACCGCAACCAGCGGAACCTTCGGCAGCACCGTACGCCAGTCGCGCATCGGCCTGCGCACCAGCACGCCCAGTGCCCTGGGTGACATCGGCGGTCAGTTGGAGCTGGACCTGTTTGCCTCCAACGGCACGGCCGAACTGCGTCTGCGTCATGCCAACATCACCATTGGTGACAATTGGCTGATCGGTCAGTACTGGACAAACTTCCAGCCGCTGGACACCTACCCTACGTCGGTTGAATTCAACGGCCCGGTTGGCATCGCCTTCGCCCGTCAGCCGCAAATCCGCTATACCAACAGCTTCGGCACGAACACTGAGTTCAGCGTTTCGCTCGAGGAAAACGTCAGCGGCTCGAACTCGAACGACCCGGTTTTGACCGCGGCGGCTGAATACAATGACGGTACTTACGTCGCGCGTATCTCCGGCCTCTACGGTAAAGCCGAAACCAGCGATGGTGCCACCGAAGTGGACCAGTGGGGCGTGACCCTGTCGGGATCGGTTCGCCCATGGGAGGGCGGTCTGTTCCAGGTCAACTACGTGACTGGTCAGGCGATCGGCCCCTACCTGATCGGCCTTGGCAATGCCATCGTCAACGGCCGGGCCAACGACGTCGACGGCTACACGATCGAGCTCCGTCAGGATCTGGGTGCGAAATGGAATGTCGGCATCGCCTATGGTCGGGAAGACTATGATCTGGCGACCAACAGCTTCTCGGATGGCAGCGGATCCCTCAACTTCACCGAGTTGGAGACAATCCACGTCAACGCCTTCTATCAGGCGACCGACAGTCTGACGCTGAGCGCCGAGTATATCTATGGGGAGCGCAACGACGCAACAACCGGTGACACCTTCGACGGCAGCCGGGTTCAGGTCGCCGCGCAGCTGAACTTCTGACGCCATATACCCGCCCTGCCCGTCTTCGGGCAGGGTTTTACCCATGCGGGCAAGGATATGAGGCACAGGGTGGATCACCGCTCAGCCCACCCCGAAAACTTCGGGAAAAGACGCAGTTGCCGCGTCCAGATCAATGACCAACAATGCATCATAGCTAGCCTGGTCGAAGGGATCTTCGGCTGGCACGACCTCACGCTCAAACAGCCAGCTCAGCCGCCCTGCATCCAGATTGCCGCGTTCAAAGGGCTGATCCCCGAAGTTCTGCCAAAGAGCCTCCATAAAGGCGGCATCTGCGCGACGGTCCGCAGGTTTGCGGTCGCGGAACCGCTCACGCCGGGTGATCGGCGTCACGCCCTTAGGGTTGGCACGGCGGATAGTGAATTGAAAATCCGTCCCTGGCAGACGGCCCGGAAAACCCCGATGCTTCAACATCCTGACACCTCGTTGACTGCTGTCATCGGGAATAAGAATTCGCACCCGAAAGGGGAAAAAGTCATAGCGCGCACCTCCAAAGCCGCATCCGTTGTCTGAGATGCTCTGCTTTCATTACGACAGATCATGGTCAGAGCCCCTCCCAGATACACCGGGACTGCTCCAGCCGGTAGGCTTCGAAAAACTGAGTAGCATCGGGGGCGGCATCGCCGAATTGGATCGGGCGGTCGGACAGTGAAATCACAACCAAGGCCGGGTCCAAATCATGCTGGGCGACATAGGCAACCGCCAGCGTCTGGCACAGATGCTCCATATCGTTCGAGGCCACGTCATAGCCGATCCGCCCAACCGTCGCGCCGATTTTCGGGGCGATGAACCGGAACCGCACCCACAGCTCACCCGGGTTGTTGTCCAACAGAACGTCGCTCAGATGCACGGGTTGGCCTGAGGGCACGGGCAGAGAGGTTTCGGCCACTGAAATGCTTGGCAGAGATAGGATGCTAAACATCAGACCCAAGGCGCGACCCCGGACCCGCCGATGGCAGGCTCCTCCTTCCGGGATCGCGCGCGCAGTGCTATGTGCCCGCGCGGTTCTATGTCTGATGGATCGGATCATTCGACGATTTTTCGCTCGTTGTCAATTCTGCCTTGATTTCGGGCAAATTGCGGAGGGGTACCGCAATTTTCGGCGGATTTGGGTGGGTCGCCCCACCCGCACGCTCAGAGAGGGATGTTATCGTGCTTTTTCCACGGGTTTTTCAACTGCTTGCCGCGCAAGCTGGCAAAAGCCCGTGAGACACGACGGCGCGTTGATTGCGGCATGATCACCTCATCCACAAAGCCGCGCTCAGCCGCCACAAACGGGTTGGCGAAACGGTCTTCGTAGTCGGCAACATGCTGCGCGGTCTTCTCAGCGTCGCCGAGGTCAGCACGATGGATGATCTCGGTCGCGCCTTTCGCACCCATTACCGCGATCTCGGCCGTGGGCCACGCATAGTTGAAATCACCACGCAGGTGCTTCGAGGCCATCACAACATAAGCACCACCGTAAGCCTTACGGGTGATAACAGTCACTTTCGGCACAGTCGCTTCGCCATACGCATAAAGCAGCTTGGCACCATGCTTGATCACGCCGCTATATTCCTGCTGCGTTCCGGGCAAGAAGCCGGGCACGTCCACCAGCGTCAGAATCGGGATCTCGAAACAGTCACAGAAGCGCACGAAACGCGCCGCCTTGCGTGAGCTGTCGATATCCAGACATCCAGCCAGAACCATGGGCTGGTTCGCCACAACACCGACAGTCTGACCCTCAAGGCGGATGAAGCCGGTGACGATGTTCTTGGCGAAGTCTTCCTGAATCTCGTAAAAATCGCCTTCATCCGCGATCTTCGTGATCAGTTCCTTCATGTCGTACGGTGTGTTCGGATTGTCCGGAACCAAAGTATCCAACGAGGTTTCGACACGGTTGGGATCGTCAAAGAAAGGCCGAACCGGAGGTTTTTCCTGGTTGTTGAGCGGTAGGAAGTCGACCAGCCGGCGCACCTCGGCCAAAGCTTCGACATCGTTTTCAAACGCTCCATCCGCGACCGAGGACTTCTTGGTATGCGTTGAAGCCCCACCCAGCTCCTCAGCCGTAACTACCTCATTCGTGACGGTCTTCACCACGTCCGGGCCGGTGACGAACATGTAGGACGTGTCCTTCACCATGAAGATAAAGTCCGTCATCGCCGGGCTGTACACCGCGCCACCCGCACAGGGCCCCATGATCACGCTGATCTGAGGAACCACGCCCGATGCAGTAATGTTGCGTTGGAACACTTCGGCATATCCGGCAAGCGAGGCAACGCCTTCCTGGATTCGCGCACCACCCGAGTCGTTGATCCCGATGATCGGCGCGCCGTTCTGCACGGCCATATCCATGATCTTGCAGATTTTCTGCGCATGCGTTTCCGACAGCGAGCCACCAAACACAGTGAAATCCTGGCTAAATACATAGACCATACGGCCATTGATCGTGCCCCAGCCGGTGACCACACCATCCCCGGCAGGCTTTTGTTTTTCCATCCCGAATTCGGTGCAACGATGGCTGACAAACATGTCAAATTCTTCAAAACTGCCTTCGTCCAGCAGCAGCTCGATCCGCTCGCGCGCGGTCAACTTGCCTCGCCCATGCTGCGCGTCGATCCGTTTTTGCCCACCACCCAGACGGGCCGCGTTGCGGCGTTCTTCAAGCTCGGAAAGGATGTCTTTCATGGCGATAGTCCCCTGTGAAATCTGACCGGACCCTACAGTGAGCAACCCTTCAGCCAAAGTTTTTTTCGGCAAATTTGCAAAGTTTTGAAAATCTCATTTGCTCAAACTGTAAATTTGCGAATTATTGCCCGTTGCATCAAGCATCTGGCCTTTGCCTACTCAACAGCTATACAAGCGAACCATGCAGTTCAGAACGTCGTCGGCTTATCGCACACCACCCACAATCGGCACTTTAGTTCTTCTCTCGGGACTGTCGGCGCTGAGCATGAATCTATTTCTGCCAAGCCTGCCGAACATGGCCCTGCATTTCGACACGCATTACAAGGTCATGCAACTGTCGATCGCCCTTTACCTGCTAGTAAACGCGGTCCTGCAGATCATCATCGGGCCAATTGCAGACAAGGCGGGACGACGCCCCGTTTTGCTTTGGGGACTCGCGCTCTTTCTACTGGCGACACTTGGCTGTATCTATGCACCAACAGCCGAGGTGTTCCTACTTTTCCGCATGTGTCAGGCGGTCGTGGTGGTCGGGATGGTCCTCAGTCGGGCCGCGGTTCGGGACATGTATGATCAGGATCAGGCGGCTTCGATGATCGGCTATGTCACCATGGGAATGGCTGTTGTCCCGATGATTGGCCCGGCCATAGGCGGGTTACTGGAAGAGAGCTTTGGCTGGAAAGCCAATTTCTGGCTGCCCTTCGCTTTGGGCGCCCTGACCCTTGCCTTGACCTATGTCGATTTCGGGGAAACCTCAGCCAAAAGCGGTAAAACCCTGCTGCAGCAATTTCGCGAATACCCTGAACTGCTCATGTCTCCCCGGTTCTGGGGCTACTCCCTCTCCTCTGCGTGCTCGTCCGGCGCGTTCTTTGCCTATCTGGGCGGCGCACCCTTCATCGGAACCGAAGTCTTTGGCATGAGCGCGGCCGAAGTCGGTATCTATTTCGGCGCACCCGCGTTGGGCTATTTTTTGGGTAACTTTTTCAGCGGGCGGTATTCGGTCAGGTTCGGCATCAACCGCATGGTGCTTTGGGGAACCTGGCTGAACGCCGCAGGCGTCGCCCTGTCTGCCGCGTTGTTCCTGACCGGCTTCGGAACAGCGCTCAGCTTTTTCGGCTTCATGACGTTCGTCGGATTGGGCAATGGAATGACGATCCCAAACGCAACATCTGGCGCCCTGTCCGTACGGCCACATCTGGCCGCCACCGCCTCGGGCCTCAGCGGCGCCATCATGCTGGGCGGAGGAGCAGGCCTGAGCGCACTGGCAGGAGCTTTGCTGACCGTTGAAACAGGCGCAATGCCCCTGCTCTGGCTTATGTTGGTCACGGCGATCCTTGCTATCGCCGCCATTGCTTCGGTCATTTGGCGCGAACGACAATTGGGCCTCTAAGCCGCCTTGCCCCCGGGAGTTTGCAAAGTTAACGTACCAAAATAGAAAATTTGCAAAGGCACACCCATGGCCACTCAAAAACTCTATGCCGGCGCCAAACTGCGAGAAATGCGCACGCGCCTAACACTGACTCAAAAGGAGTTTGCCACAAAACTGGGTGTTTCCTTGCCCTACCTGAACCAAATGGAGAACAACAACCGGCCGATCTCAACCACGGTCGTTTTGGCTTTGGCGCAGGAATTCGGCATGGACGTGACCGAACTGAGTACGGGCGACAGCGAGCGGCTGGTCTCGGATATGCGCGAGGCGCTGGCCGATCCGGTCTTTGCCGACGACATCCCCCCTCTGGCCGATCTGCGCCTGACCGCCTCAAACGCTCCTGCCCTTGCCCGTGCCTTTATTGAGTTGCACCGAAGCTATCGCCAAACCCACGAACGCCTCGCCTCACTAGACGAAGCACTAGGCCGCGAAGACTCCCGCACCCAAGCCAGCCCATGGGAGGAAGTTCGCGACTTCTTCCACTATTGCGACAACTATATCGACGCGGTTGACCGTGCAGCCGAACTGTTCGCCAAACGAGCCGACGGCCCTGGCGGTATCCGTCAGGCCGCGCTTCAAAGCCTGGAAGAACGCGGCATTCAAGTGATCTTCTCAGACATCAACCCGTTGCGCAGCTACGACAAGGAAAGCAGAACCCTTCGCCTGTCCTCGCGCGCTGCACCCCAAACGCAGGTCTTTCAATTGTTGCTTCAGGTTGCCCTGATCAGCCAGGACAAGCTGTTGGAAGCGACGCTCGACTTCGCCAAATTCCAGAGTGAAGAGGCCCGCGCTATCGCCAAAATCGGCCTTGCCAACTACTTCGCCGGCGCGTCCCTGATGCCCTACAGCGCGTTTCTTGCCGCCGCCCAAGAAGACCGGCATGATCTGGAAATGCTCAGCAACCGGTTTGGTGCCTCGATCGAACAAGTCGCGCACCGCTTGTCCACGTTGCAGCGCCCCGGCGCAAAAGGCATCCCGTTCTTCTTCGTCCGCGTGGATCAGGCCGGAACGATCACCAAACGCCACTCGGCTACGCGGCTTCAATTTGCCCGTTTTGGCGGTGCCTGCCCGTTGTGGAACGTCCACCGCGCTTTCGAAACACCGGGGCATTTCCTGCGGCAACTGGCGGAAACACCGGACGGCGTCCGCTACATTTCACTAGCAAGGGATGTGTCAAAACCCGGCGGCTCATTCGGTGCGCCGGTGCGCCGCTATGCCATCGCACTGGGCTGCGAAACCCGCCACGCCGAAGCCTTGGTCTATGCAGACAATCTGGATATCAACAACGCCAGCGCCTATGAACCGATCGGCATTTCCTGCCGCATCTGCGAGCGCGCCAATTGTCACCAACGCTCGGTTCCGCCACTGGAACGACGGCTGGCCATCGACACTCATACCCGAGGCACACTGCCCTACGAGGTCACTTGATCTTCATCTGGCCAAAAATATCCCGGGGGTGCGGGGGCAGAGCCCCCGCTGTCGGGCTCAAGCCTTGGACACGATCGCCCAGATCTCGTCCTTGAGCGCGGCGCGTTTCTTGCGCATCTCGCCCTCGGCGAGCTCTTCCACCGGCTCTATATTGGTTTCGGCGCGGTGAACGCGGCGGTTGATTTCGTGATACTCATCAGCCAAACGCGCAAAATGAGCGTCCGTCTGCTTGAGCTGGCTCATCACCTCAACCTTGTCCGGAAACTCTTCGGCCAGTTCATGCGGGGTGTGGGACATTCCTGTTCGCTCCTGAATAAATGTCGTTGCGATTCAGGTTTATCGGATGTCGCCCCACCCCACTTTGACGCGGATCAAATCAGCGCTGTGCGACCTCCCATTGCGGGTGAATCCACGGGCGATCATTGGCCTTCGGCAGCACATCCTTACCCAGCAGGTGATCCGACATCTTTTCACCCACCATGATCGACGGCGCGTTGAGGTTGCCATTGGTGATCTGCGGGAAGATCGAGCTGTCAGCCACGCGCAAACCATCTACGCCGATCACGCGACCTTCGGGGTCGACCACAGCGTTCTTGTCATCCGCGCGCCCCATCCGGCAGGTACCACAGGGGTGATAGGCGCTTTCAGCATGCTCTGCGATGAAGGCATTCAGTTCCTCATCCGTCTGCACCGAGGCGCCGGGCTGGATCTCCTTGCCCGCATAGGGTTTGAAGGCGTCCTGACCAAAGATCTCACGGGTGAGGCGGATACATTTGCGGAAGTCTTCCCAATCTTTTTCGTGGCTCATGTAGTTGAACCGGATCACCGGCGCGTCTTCAGCGTTTTTCGACCGCAAAGTCACAGCCCCACGCGAAGGAGACCGCATCGGCCCCACATGCGCCTGGAACCCGTGCCCCTCGGCCGCGGCCTGACCGTCATAGCGCACTGCAATCGGCAGGAAGTGGTACTGGATGTCGGGGTATTCAACACCTGGGTTCGACCGGATGAACGCCGCGCTCTCGAACTGGTTCGAGGCCCCAAGACCGGTTTTGGTGAACAGCCATTGCGCCCCAATCAGACCTTTGCTGAACAGGTTCCAGTGTTTGTACAGCGTGATCGGCTGCAACGAGGCTTGCTGGATATACAGCTCCAGATGGTCCTGCAGGTTTGCGCCCACGCCCGGACGATCAGCAACAACGTCGATACCATGCTCCGCCAGATGCGACGCCGACCCGATACCCGAGAGCATCAGCAGTTTGGGCGAGTTGATCGACGAGGCCGCCAGAACAACCTCACGCCGGGCCCGAATGACCTCTTTCTTGCCGCCACGCACCAGTTCGACACCAACTGCGCGGCCCTCTTCCATCACAACGCGCGACGCCAATCCCTTGACGAGGTCGCAGTTGGGACGTTTCAGAGCAGGTCGCAGATAAGCATTTGCCGCCGACCAGCGCCGTCCTTTCCAGACGGTCTGCTCCATCGGGCCAAAACCTTCCTGCTTCTCGCCGTTATAGTCGCCCGTGACTTCATAGCCCGCTTGCTGACCTGCATCGACGAAGGCTTGGAACAGAGGGTTTTTGCGCGGACCGCGTGACACATGCAGCGGACCATCCTTGCCGCGCCATTCCGGGTCACCGCCATGGCCGCCATCATGCCAGTTTTCCATGCGTTTGTAGTAAGGCAGCACATCCGCATAAGACCAGCCATCCGCCCCCATATCGGCCCAAGTGTCAAAATCCCGCGCGTGGCCGCGCACATAGACCATACCATTGATCGACGACGAGCCACCGATCACCTTGCCACGCGGACAGGCCATCCGGCGGTTGTTCATGTTGGGTTCGGGTTCCGAGCTGAATCCCCAGTCATAAAGCGACATATTCATCGGATAGCTCAGCGCCGCGGGCATCTGAATAAAGGGCCCGGCATCCGTGCCCCCGTGTTCGATCACCAGGACCGAGGCCCCGGCCTCGCTCAGGCGATAGGCCATCGCACAGCCGGCAGAGCCAGCACCCACAATGACAAAATCTGCTTCCATTTCACGTCTCCATAGATCCGCCGTGAGAGGTTTCGAAACCTGCTCTGCCTCCGGCGGGCGTATTTTTAAAAAAGAAGAAGAGGTCACTCGCCGCGCGGGAACCGCTGGCTTTCCTCGACGATATTCAAGTCCATGTGGTTGCGCATGTAGCGCTCGGATGCCTTTTGCAGCGGCTGGTAGTCCCACGGGTAATAACCACCTTGCCGCAACGCCTCGTAGACAACCCAGCGGCGCGCCTGACTGGCGCGGACATCCGCATCAAACCGGTCCAGGTCCCAGCGCGCCTCGGACTTCGCCCGCAGCGTTTGCAAGGTCCCAGAGTGCGCGGGGTCATCGGCGAGGTTGTTCTGTTCATGCGGGTCGGCCTCAAGATCAAACAGCTGATCGGGGTCCAGCGCGCAACGATTGTATTTCCACTTGCCATAGCGCAACGAGACCAGCGGCGCATAGGAGGCCTCGGCCGCGTATTCCATCGCCACGGGGGCTGTCCGCTCTTGCCCTTTGGCCAGAGGCACGAGGTCCTCGCCATCCGTCCATGGGGCAATCTCGGCCATATCAACACCAGCCAAAGAGCCCAGAGTCGGGGTCACGTCGATGGTCGACACAGGTGTTTCGATCAGGCCTGCAGGTAAATCCGGGGCGGAGATCATCAGTGGCACGCGCGACGAGCCCTCGAAGAACGTCATCTTGAACCACAACCCGCGTTCGCCCAGCATGTCGCCATGGTCCGAGACAAACATGATGATCGCCTCTTGGCGTGTCGTCTCCAGCACTTCGAGGATCTCGCCGATCTTGTCATCCAGATAGGAGATATTGGCGAAATACGCGCGGCGCGACTTGCGGATATCTTCTTCGGTGATGTCGAAGCTGCGCCAGTCGTTGGCGTCGAAAATACGCTTGGAATGCGGGTCCTGATTGTCATAGCCAAGATCAGCGATCTCGGGCAGCAGATGTTCGCAATCCTCATAAAGATCCCAGTATTTACGGCGCGCGACATAGGGGTCATGAGGATGCGTGAAGCTGACGGTCATAGCCCACGGACGGTCGTCCTTGCCGCGCGCCAGATCATAGAGCTTGGCCTTGGCGTGGTAAGCGACCTCGTCGTCATATTCCATCTGGTTCGAGATTTCGGCCACACCCGCGCCGGTGACGGAACCCATGTTGTGATACCACCAGTCGATCCGCTCACCCGGTTTACGGTAATCCGGAGTCCAACCGAAATCAGCGGGGTAGATATCGGTAGTCAGGCGGTCTTCGAACCCGTGCAACTGGTCTGGCCCGACAAAATGCATCTTGCCCGACAGACAGGTGTAGTACCCCGCGCGGCGCAGATGGTGGGCATAGGTCGGGATGTCACTGCGGAACTCGGCGGCGTTGTCGTATACCCCCGTGCGTGCAGGCAACTGACCCGACATAAAGCTTGCCCGCCCCGGCGCGCAAAGCGGTGAGGCCGTGTAGGCATTGGCAAAACGGGTCGAGCGTTCGGCCAGTTTCTTCAGGTTCGGCGCGTGCAACCAGTCGGCCGGACCATCGGGAAACAAGGTGCCGTTCAGCTGATCCACCATCAGGATCAGAATGTTTGGTTTTGTCATTTTTCGCCCTCGAGCAGAGTATTCAGGACGCGCAAGGCGTGATTTGCAGCCAGCTGAGGCTCTTCCGGGGCGCTCAGCGCCGAGTGGATATACAGCCCGTCGATCAAGGCGATCATGGTCTCGGCCGCGTTGACCGGTTCGGCAATTTGCGGGCGCAGCGCATGGATCAGGTTCGAGCGGATGCGCGCCTGATAAACCTTCCAAAGCCGCAGCGCATCGTCATTGGTTTGCGCAAGGACATAGAATGTCATCCACGCGGCAATCACGTCCGGGGTAAAACACGAATGGGCAAAACAGGCGCGGATGATGGCCTGAGCCCGTTGGTCAGGGGCTGCGGCGGCCAGTTCGGTCCGGGCTTCCGTACCGAAATCCGTCAGGATTTGCCGCATGGCGGCCAGAAAGATCTGATCCTTACCGCCAAAATAATGATGCGCCAGCGCGCTGGACATGCCCGCGCGTTTGGCGATCTGGCTAACGGTCACATCCAGAGATTTCTGCACGCCCAATTCGGCAATCGTCGCACGAACGATCGCATCACGGCGTATAGGCTCCATTCCGACTTTTGGCATCGCGTCCCCCTGGGCAACAGGATTTCCCGACGACGCTAGGCGCTTTTTATTGACTCGTCAATCAATCTCGTTTTCGGACGGATGTTTTCATGCTTTGGGTGCAAAAGCCGATGGTGTCACATCGCGTTTGTTCAGCATCGCTTCGCGCCAGGAAATAAAGCTGACGGCGGTCAGGATCAACGTACCGCCAGCCACGACCCAGATGTCAACGCTTTCGTGGAACACCAAGGCACCAACAATCGTCGCCCAGATTAGCTGCAGGAAGGTGACGGGTTGTGTGACCGCAACCGGGGCGGCCTGCAGAGCCAATGTCATGAAATAATGCCCTGCCGTTGCAAAGCTTGCGACCAGAAACAGCACCCCGATGTCCCGCAGAGTGGGCGGCGACCAGACAGCGATTGCAAAGGGGATCAATGCTAATGTCACCCAGATCGAAAGATGGGCCACCACGACCGAGGGCGGGATATCCCGCACCAGCAGTTTGGCCAGCAGGTAGGAGCCACCCAGCGTCAGCGCCGTTCCCAGCATGGCCAGATGCCCGCTGGACACCTCGCGGAAGCCGGGGCGCAGAATGATCAGCACGCCAATCAGGGCGACCAGAATGGCAGCCAACCGGCGAAAGGCCAGCTTCTCACCCAGAAACAGGGCCGCGCCAAGGGTGACATAAACCGGGGTCATGTAGTTCATGGCCGTCACCTCGGCCAAAGGAATGCGTGTCATCGCGTAGAACCACAGCATGACCGCCACCCCGTGGATGACCCCTCTTAGCCCGAATAATGAAAGATCGCGCTTGCTCAACCGCGTTGCCAGGATCGACCGCAGAGCAGGCAACAGAAACACCAACCCGAGGACATAGCGCAAAAACGCGGCCTGAATCGGGTCCATAGTCGAGCCGAGTGATTTCACCAGCGCTGTCATCACCACAAAGGCCAGACCCGCAGCAAACATCCAGAACATTCCCACTACGGGGCGCGAAGGGGCGGAAGCTGTTGTCATGGTCCCGGTTGAACACCGAAATCACCGGCAGAACAACCCTTCACATGACAAGTAACTTCCACGCAATTCCCAGCATCACAATCCCAATCAGCGCGTCCAGCACCTGCCATGCGCGTGGGCGTGCGAAAAACGGCGATAGAATCCTGGCCCCGTAGCCCAGCGTGAAGAAGAAAACAAAGCTTGAGGTCACGGCCCCAATGGCAAAGCTGAACCGGTCGTCATACTGGGCCGAGATCGAGCCGATTAGCACCACGGTATCCAGATAGACATGCGGATTCAGCCAGGTGAAGGCCAGCACGGTCAGCATCGCCGACCGCAGGCTTGTGCGTTGGCTCTCGCCCAGTTCCATCACCGCGCCGCCCTGCCAGGCCGACCACAGGCTGCGCAGCCCGTACCATGTCAGAAACACGGCGCCGCCAAAGCGCATCACCGTCTCGAACCATGGCGCGGCCTGTGCCAGCGTGCCAAACCCGGCAATCCCGGCGGTAATCAGGATCGCGTCCGATACGGCACAGGTCAGGCACAGGATAAACACATGCTCGCGCCGCAGACCCTGCCTGAGGATGAACGCATTCTGCGCACCAATGGCCAGAATCAGGCTGAAGCTAAGAACAAAACCAGCAATGAGGGGGGCGGACATGAAACCTCCTGTCGTTTGAAGGTTTGACTAGCGGCTTCGCCGCGGCCTATCAAATTAAAGATACTGAACAGGATTAAGTCTGACTAATGCTGATCGATCCACATCACCTGAACGCGCTGGCCGCGATTCTGCGGCATGGGAGCTTTGACGCCGCCGCCTCTGAGCTGTCCGTCACGCCCTCGGCAATATCCCAGCGGATCAAAGCGTTGGAGGATCGCATCGGTACCAGCCTGATCAATCGCGGCTCCCCCTGCACCGCCACGCCTGCCGGGCTGCGGATTGCCAAACATGCCGAGGATATCGGACTGCTGGAGTCCCAACTTGCACGCGAATTGACCTTGGAGAGCGGCCCCGGTCCGGCGCGGGTGCGCATCGCCCTTCCGGCCGATGTTCTGGCTGCGTGGTTCATCGATGTGATGACGCAGGTGCCGGACCTGCTGTTCGATCTCGTGATCGACGATCAGGAGCATTCGGCAGACTGGCTACGCCGGGGCGAGGTTAGCGCCGCAATCACGGTCGGAGGGCAACCGGTCACTGGATGTGATACGCATGCCCTTGGCGCGATGCGGTATCTCGCGACGGCAAGCCCGGAGTTCACCACGCACTGGTTCAGTGAGGGATTGTCCGCGCGGTCGCTGGCAAAAGCGCCCTGCCTTGTATTCAACCGCAAGGACAGCCTTCAGCGGGTCTGGATATCCAATCAAACCGGGCAGCGACTGTCGCCACCTTCGCATTTCGTCCCTTCCTCCCATGGGTTTGTCGACGCCGCTATTGCTGGATTGGGTTGGGGCATGAACCCCGAGCCCTTGGTACGCGAAGCGTTGCGGGACGGAAGGCTTTGCGAAGTCGCGCCCGATGCGCCTTTGGACGTGCCCCTCAATTGGCAGGTTGGTCGCGTGTTGTCATCTGCCCTAACCCCCTTGACCAAAGCCGTAAAACGGGGCGCTGCAAAGGCCTTGATCCCGGATGCCGACCGCCAGATAAAGGGCAAAAATCCGGAGTAAGAAGATGTTCTCACGCGATGCGCTCAGCTATGATCCGATCCCTCTGCCCGACCGGTGCGAGATGAGCGATGCCGAGATGCAGCAGGCCGCTCAAGCATTCTACGACAAGATGCGCCAGCGCCATACCGTTCGAGATTTCATCGACCGCCCCGTTGATCGCGAAGTGATTGAGACCTGCTTGCGGACCGCAGGCACCGCGCCATCCGGGGCTAACCACCAGCCATGGCATTTTGCCGCCATCGCTGACCCGGCTTTTAAACAGCACATCCGGGAAGAGGCCGAGGAAGAAGAGCGTCGCTTCTATGCCGGCGGCGCAGGGGATGAGTGGATCAAAGCGCTGGAGCCCATCGGCACCAACGCTGTCAAAGAACACCTGACCATTGCCCCTTGGCTGATCGTGGTTTTCGCCCAGCGCTGGGGTGAGTTCGAGGATGGAACGCGGTACAAAAACTACTACGTCCCCGAAAGCGTCAACATCGCAACGGGCTTTCTGTTGGCTGCCCTGCATCACGCCGGGCTTTCTTCACTGACGCACACGCCGAACCCGATGAAATTCCTGAATGACGCGCTGGGGCGCCCAGCATCGGAAAAGCCCAAATTGATCATCGCTGTTGGCCACCCATCAGAGGCCGCGACTGTCCCCTCCGTTGCCAAGATGAAGAAACCTCTAGACGAGATTTCGTCGTTCTTCTGATTGGGCCTCTGGTGACTTCAGCCGCCCTGCAAATCAGGTGTCGCTGGCTTGGGCAAGACGACCATGTAACAGGCAGCGGTTGCGACCAGACTGCACAGAACAATGAACGCAACCGCCAGCGAAACCTCATGCATATGCGCGACCGCTGCCAAAGCGGCTGACATTGCAACAGCGGTCAGGCGTGCGATGCTTTTGATCGCGGCAGAGGCCTGAACCCGCTGCTCTTTCGGGGCGACGTCAAGAAAGTAGAGCTTGCGCGCGCTGCTGATCCCCGTGACGGCAACCGTTGCGATGAACAGGGCAATTGCGTGCAAGTGAACTTCGTGGTCGATGCCCAAATAGTGAAACGCCAATAGGACGATCCCTGTAATTGCGACCATCAAAGTCCCTGCGACCATGACGGTACGGTGGGATTTCATGTTTAACAGCTGCCAAAGCGGGGCCGAGACTAGATAGCCAGACGCCGAAGACACAATCATCGCGGTCAGCCCCTTGGCCGAGCTGTGATGCGCCTCGGCCGCGATCAGGGCAAAGAACGGCACCGACAAGGACACCACGACAAGCGGCATGCGCATGAACAGGTATCGGCGAAACCAAGCATGTTCGAACATACTGAAGATGGACTTGATATTGGCTTTCAAAGACAGGCCCAAGTGTTTCGCTTCATTGGCTTCTGAACTGTTGGCTTTGCGGATCTCAAACATCGCGAGGATCGACAGGGCAGACAGTAAAAAGAACGTGGCGGAGACAGCGATGACGGCTGAGTGGCGTGAAAACGGCGGATTGTCCTTGGTCAACTCATGCAACAAAAGCGCCAACCCTATGGCGCCCAGCCCACCGGCCCCCAATTGCAAATACTGCATCACCATTCGGGATTTCGAATGCACATGATCGCCCAGTAGATCGGTTAACATGAGGTTCTGCACCTCATCGATAAGCCCGATCAGGAAAAAGACTGCAATGAAGGCAATAGCGATCAGCGGCACGATGCCTGTGGCGGCTACCCCCATGGCGACCAAAAGGCAGGTTCCGATTGCGATTTCGGTCATCGCAATCCCGCGTTTCTTCTCGGGCCGCGCGGCAATCGAACGGGCCAGAAAGAAATCCGCGATCATGCTGCCGACCATGCGAACCGAGACCAACGCCCCGGCGATGAACATCGGCAACTCGAAAGAGACCGCCAGAAACGGCAAAACCACCGACGGGCTTCCTAGCGTCCACGCGACCTGAGACAGAATGCTCTGCCCGGCCAGGACCGGGACATTGCGTTTTGCCAGATCTGACGGGTCACGCGCCATGTATCACTCTGGCATCAAAGCCAGCCCTTTTGTTTTCTCGCCCACATTTCAAAGAGTAATCGCTTGAGGCTGATCAGCCAAGCAACACTTCGGAGGCTGAAAAACAAAAGCCCGACCAAACGGGCCGGGCTTTCAGGTACCAGATGTCTGGTGCGATCAGAGCTGCGCCATGACCTCATCGGTCGCTTCGAAATTGGTTGTCACACGCTGAACGTCATCGTCATCTTCCAGCGCATCGACCAGCTTCATCAGCTTCTGCATGTCTTCCAGACCCAGCTCAGTGGTCGTGGTTGGTTTCCAGACCAGCTTGGTGGATTCGGATTCGCCCAAAGCCTCTTCCAGCGCATTCGACACGTCGTTCAGATCGGTATCGGCGCACCAAATGATGTGACCATCTTCCGAGCTTTCGACATCCTCGGCACCTGCCTCGATCGCGGCTTCAAAGATAGTATCCGCGTCACCTGCATCCGCCTGATAAACCACCTCACCCTTGCGGTCGAACATGAACCCGACCGAGCCGGTTTCGCCCAGGTTTCCACCATTCTTGGAAAAGGTCGAGCGCACGGTCGAGGCCGTTCGGTTGCGGTTATCCGTCATGGTCTCGACGATCACTGCCACACCGTTGGGGCCGTAACCCTCGTACCGGATTTCTTCGTATTCGTCGCCTTCGCCTGCAACCGATTTCTTGATCGCGCGGTCGATCACGTCCTTGGGGACCGAGTTCGACTTGGCCTCTTTCACCGCCAGACGCAAGCGCGGGTTCTTGTCGGGATCGGGGTCGCCCATCTTGGCGGCCACGGTGATCTCTTTCGACAGTTTGGAAAACAGTTTGGACCGCGCGGCGTCCTGACGTCCCTTGCGGTGCTGGATATTGGCCCATTTGGAGTGGCCTGCCATGGTGCGTCCTCGTCATCATGTTAGCGTATTCGGCGCTCATATAGACGTTTGCGGGGCAAAGGATCAAGAGAGCGGCTTGCGAGACGCCCATCTGAGGGTAAGGTGGCCGCATGACGACCGATCAAATCATTCTGTTTGCGCTTTTCATTACAGTCTTTGGAATGCTCCTTTGGGGACGTTTCCGGTATGACCTTGTGGCCTTCACCGCCCTGATGATCGGGGTCACTCTGGGTGTTGTGCCAGTCGACAACGCCTTTGCCGGGTTCGGGCACCCCGCAACGATCATCGTTGCCCTAGTGCTGGTGGTCTCGGCCGGGCTTGTCCGGTCAGGTGCCGTGTTCCTGATCACACGCACCCTCGTGGATGCCTCGCGCGGTCTTGGCGCCCATATCGCACTGATGGGCGGGATCGGCGCGGTTTTGTCAGCCTTCATGAACAACGTGGCCGCACTGGCCCTTCTGATGCCGGTTGACATACAGACTGCGCGCAAAGCGGGGCGCGCTGTGGGGCTGACGCTCATGCCGCTCAGTTTTGCGACGATCCTGGGTGGCATGGCGACCCTGATCGGGACACCGCCAAACATCATCATCGCCTCGATCCGGGCCGAGACATTGGGCGAGCCGTTCAAGATGTTCGACTTTGCCCCCGTCGGCGGAATCGCGGCCATCGCCGGATTGGCCTTCGTCTCGTTAATCGGCTGGCGGCTAATCCCGAACCGAGGCGCGCAGGAAGAAGCCTCCGAGGCGCTGGCGGAATACATCGCCGAACTCACCCTGCCCCCTGAGTCGCCTCATAGCGGCAAGCGCGTCAGCGAACTGTACGAGGACGCCGAGAAGTCTGACGTGGCAATCATTGGTCTGATCCGCGACGGCAAACGGCGCTATGGCCGATCTGCCCACGCCACACTTAAAGAGGGCGACGCGCTGGTGCTGGAGGCGCGGCCCGAAGCGCTGGATGAGTTCCGTGCAGCGCTCAAGCTGGATTTCTCAGACACCCGCCGGCAAGAGGTGCTGACGGCAGAAGGCGACGGGCTTGAGGTGATCGAAGTGGTCGCCACGGAAAGCGCGCGCATCACCGGCCGTACCGCGCAAGGGTTGGGTCTGGCGTGGCGGCAAAGCACGGTTCTGATGGGAATCTCGCGCCAGGGCCGCCGTATCAGCGAACAGGTCCGCAAGACCGAGGTGGAAGCAGGCGACATCCTGCTGCTGCTCTGCCCCCGCGACCGGGGTGCCGACGTGACAGAATGGCTGGGCTGTCTGCCATTGGCGCAGCGGGGCCTGAACGTAACGGCAAACGAAAAAGCCTGGTTCGCCATCGGTCTGTTCGCCACTGCGGTTTTGGCGGCCAGCATTGGGTTGATCTACCTGCCCATCGCGTTGGGTTTTGTTGTCGTGGCCTATGTCCTGACCAAGATCATGCCGATCAGTGACATCTACAACCATATCGAATGGCCGGTCGTGGTGCTGCTGGGGTCCATGATCCCACTGGGCAGCGCGTTAGAGACCTCAGGCGGCACAGAACTGATCGCCAACGCCCTGATCCAGCTGACCAATGGCCTGCCCGCCTGGGCCATCCTGACCGTGCTGATGGTCGTGACGATGACCCTGTCGGACGTGCTGAACAACACGGCCACGGCCATTGTTGCCGCCCCCGTGGGCATCCAGATGGCCCGCACGCTCGAGGTCTCTCCCGATCCATTCCTGATGACCGTGGCCGTTGCCGCCTCGGCCGCGTTCCTCACGCCGATCGGGCACAAGAACAACACGCTGGTTCTGGGCCCCGGGGGCTATCGGTTTGGTGACTATTGGCGCATGGGTCTGCCGCTTGAGATCCTGATCATCGCAGTTTCGATCCCCGCGATCCTTGTCTTCTGGCCGCTTTGACAGGTAAAGCCCCACTATGAAACGCTTTCTGATCCTCCAATTGCGCCCCGAGGCTGATGCGTCGGACACCGAATATGCCTCGATCCTCGACAAAAGCGACCTGACGCCTGAGCAAACCCACCGCATCAGGCTGGATTGCGAGGACCTGCCCGAGGGTTTAAAAGTCACCGACTATGCAGGTGTCATCGTCGGCGGAGGTCCGGGCTGCGTTAGCGACGATCCCGCGACGAAATCCGAGTTGGACACAAAGATCGAAAACGCTGTCATGGGGTTGATGCCGCAGATCACCGCGCAGGATCACCCCTTTATGGGCTGCTGCTATGGGCTGGGCGTTCTGGCCGCGCATTTGGGTGGCGACGTCAGCAAAGCCCGTTTCGGCGAGCCGGTCGGCCCCTCGGCCTGCCGCCTGACTGAGGACGGCGCCACTGATCCCTTGACCGCGGGCCTTTCGCCCAAGTTCGACGCCTTCGTCGGCCACAAAGAAGCCGTCCAGACCCTGCCTGACGGATGCGTGCATCTAGTTGCCTCAGACCCCTGCCCTTTTCAGATGATCCGCTGGGGGCAGAACGTCTATGCGACTCAGTTCCATCCGGAGGCCGATGCCAAAGACTTTGAGCAGCGCATCAACATTTACAAGCACCACGGCTATTTCCCTCCCGAGGACGCCCAGCGCCTGATCGATATCTGCAACGCGGCAGACGTCACACAGCCGGGCGAAATCCTGCGCCGGTTCGTCGAACGCTATAGATGACCTAACGACGCGGTTGCCTGACGGTTTCCCCCTCGCTTAGTCTGCATTGAAACGACTTTGGGAGGAGTTGTTCTTGGATTTTCTAATCAATGTCGGCCTGCCTGTTTCGCTGGCCATCATCATGCTGTCTTTGGGCATCGGGCTTGAGATCGCCGATTTCCGGCGTGTCCTGACCCGCAAATACCCGTTTGCAATTGGTGCGCTGTGTCAGGTCGTGCTGCTGCCAATCGCCGCGTTCGCAACCGTCAAACTCCTTGGCCTACCGCCAGAGATTGCCGTCGGTTTCATGCTGCTCAGCTTTTGTCCGGGTGGGGTGACCAGCAACATCCTGACGAAATTTGCCAAGGGCGATGTGGCGCTTTCTGTTAGCCTGACGGCGGTGATCAGTATCCTGTCGATTCTGACTGTGCCGATCCTGGCTGCCTGGACCATCGCGCATTTCATGGGCGAAGACGCGCCCGAAGTGTCGATCACTGGGCTTGCGATTGCCATGTTCCTGATCACGACCCTACCCGTCGCCATTGGCATCACGGTTCGCAGGTTTGCAACGGGATTTGCAAACCGGATCGAGGGCGGGTTGTCCAAACTGGCTGGCGCTCTGTTCCTGCTGATCGTCATCGCCGCCGTGGCCGGGAACTGGCAGCTCTTTATTGAGAACCTTGGCATCATGGGCACCGGGTTGGTGTCTCTAAATATCGCGCTGCTTCTGATCGGTCTGGGTGCCTCGCGCGCCGCGAACCTGTCCTGGGCCGAGTGTAAAAGCATCTCGATTGACACCGGCATCCAGAACTCGACCCTAGGGCTGACCTTGGCGGCATTGATCACGGGAACCGAGACCGGGTTCAGCACTCTGGCTTTGCCCTCGGCGGTTTATGGCGTCACTATGTATGTCGTTGTGTTCCCCTTCCTCCTTTGGTTTCGCAAACGCTGAAAGGACCTGACATGGCCAATAACACGGCAGATGCGATCGTTGTCGGAGGCGGATTGGCCGGGCTGGCGGCTGCGGCCGAGCTGGGCGACCGGGGCAAAACGGTGATCGTTGTGGATCAGGAACCCGAGAGCTTTCTGGGTGGACAAGCGTTCTGGAGCCTCGGCGGCCTGTTCATGGTCGACACGCCCGAGCAGCGCCGGATGGGCATCAAAGACAGCCACGACCTGGCCCTGCGGGATTGGATGGGCAGCGCGCAGTTTGATCGCGACGACGATCTGTGGCCCCGCAAATGGGCCGAGGCATATGTCGAATTCGCCGCAGGGGAAATGCGCCCATGGCTGCATGACATGGGTCTGCGCTGGTTCCCGGTGGTCGGTTGGGCCGAGCGTGGAGGCTCCTACGCGAACGGGCATGGCAACTCGGTCCCGCGGTTTCACATCACCTGGGGCACCGGCCCCGGCGTGCTGGAACATTTCATCCGTCGTGTTAAAGAGCATGTCAGCACCGGGCTGATCCAGCTGAAGTTCCGCCATCAGGTCAGCCACATCATCATGCAAAACGGCTGCGCCAAAGGTGTCTCGGGCGAAGTTCTGGCCGAAGATACAGCCCAGCGCGGCGCCAAAACCAACCGCGAAGAGCTGGGCGAGTTCGAATATTATGCCCCTTCGGTCATCGTCACCTCGGGCGGGATCGGCGGGAATTTTGAGATGGTCCGCAAGAACTGGCCCCGCGACCGACTGGGCGAACCTCCGCAAGACATGGTCGCAGGTGTCCCGTTCCACGTGGACGGACGTATGATCGCGATCAGCGAAAAGGCGGGCGGCCATGTGATCAATGGCGACCGTATGTGGCACTACACCGAAGGCGTGCGAAACTGGGATCCGATCTGGCCCTCACACGGGATTCGTATCCTGCCCGGGCCAAGCTCGATGTGGTTCGATGCCAAGGGCAACCGCTTGCAACCGCCCTGCTTGCCTGGGTTCGACACGCTAGGGACGCTGCGCGAAATTCTGAAAACAGGACACGAGTACAGCTGGTTTGTTCTGACCCAGAAGATCATCAAAAAGGAATTCGCCCTGTCCGGTTCGGAACAGAACCCCGATTTCACCTCGGGCAGTTGGAAAGAGGTCATCCGCCAGCGCATCCTGTCTGGCAGCAAAGCCACAGCCCCCGTTGAGGCGTTCAAGGAAAAGGGCGAGGATTTCATCGTCGCCAACACTCTGACCGAGCTGGTCAGCGGCATGAACCAGTTGGGCGGAGGTCTGATTGATGAAGCCCATCTGAGGGCGCAGATCGAGGCGCGGGATTCTCAGGTCGACAATCCGTTCTCGAAAGACGCCCAGATGATGGCGATTCTGGCGGCGCGTAACTATCGCGGTGACAAGCTGATCCGGACGGCCAAGCCGCACAGGTTCCTCGATCCCTCAAACGGCCCATTGATCGCGGTCAAGCTGCACGTGCTGACCCGCAAGACGCTTGGCGGACTGCAGACCAATCTGGACAGCCAGATGATCGGAGCGGACGGGCAAGTGGTGCCCGGCCTGTTTGCTGCTGGCGAGGTCGCCGGTTTCGGCGGCGGGGGCTATCATGGCTATAACGCGCTTGAAGGCACGTTCCTTGGCGGCTGCATATTCTCAGGCCGCAACGCCGGGCGATCCCGCGCTGTGGCCTGATTCGTCACTGCTTGCGAACCAGTTTGATGACGGGTTCGCCCGCCTCATCCAAAAGGGCCAACGCGTCGCCCTGCACGGCGAAGGTAGTGACGCTCTGCATTGTTTTCAGGAAGGCGCGTTCGATCTCATCCAAGGGTGGCGGGCAAGCCATGAGTGTGGCCGCCATATTGTCCGGAAACTCGATGCGGTTGCCTGAGATTTCGGCCTGACCGGTGAACCGATTGCATCCGCCGGTGCCCGAGAACGCGCCACCTTGGCCAAAGATCAGCTCAGGCCGTCTCTCCGTTTCGATCGGCTCACCGTTTAGCGATGCGGCTATCCAGTCCGAATTCTCCAGCATTGTCGCCCCCTGCGCCTGAACTTGCACGAGCATCAACTCGACGGAGTTCCCGGCCTCATCTGAAATTACCGGATAGGCCGTGTCCGTGGTGAACAGCAGCTTTTGCCCTTGAGTAATCGTCGCCCTCACAGAATAGCGGTGCCCATCCTTGATCAGGGCGTCGTCATAGCTCAGCTGAAACGAGGCCGGAACGGCAGACAGAGCGTAGCGTTGCGCCGCAAGCGTTACGGCTGGCGCATCAGCAAGCGAGACATCCTGAAGCTCAACAAACAGGGTTGCATCGGGCGGAACGGCGATCCTTTCGCGATAGCTGGCCGAGCCTTCGACTGTTCCGGCAAAGCCAGTGGTCGCCATCATCGCGCAGGCGATCGCGGCAATTGCGGTTCCTCTTGCAGGCATGATCCAATCCTCTTGTCATAAACACATTCATAAAGCTTTGTGTATAGGCCAAGATTTGCAAGAGGCACCGCAAAATGACGGCGGGTCAGTGCCGATCCTACAGCGGCCAGAACAGCGGAATGAGAAGCGATGCCAACAGCCCAACGGTCAGGTTCAGCGGAATACCCACCTTCATGAAATCCGTGAACCGATAGCCGCCGGGGCCATAGACCATCATGTTGGTCTGATACCCGATCGGCGTCGCGAAAGAAGCCGAAGCCGCAACCATGACAGCAACCACAAGTGGACGCGGGTCCATCCCAACGGCTTGCGCCAGACCAATTGCAATCGGCGTGACAACTACGGCGACCGCGTTGTTTGAAACCAGCTCGGTCAGAACCGAGGTCAGCAGGTACACCGCCCAGATGATCAGGAACGGAGGCAAAACACTCAGCGACGGCGCGACCGCTTCGACAATCAGGGACACCGCACCTGACGCGTCCAAGGCGGCCCCGATGGCCAGCATGGCAAAGATCAGCGCCAGCAGGCGACCCTCGACAAAGGAGAACGCCTCATCCGCGTCGATGCAGCGCGTCAGAAGGACTGCAGCGACGGCTAGGATGGACAGCAGCAAGATCGGTGCAACGCCGAGAGCCGCAAGAACGACGATTCCGACCAGTGATCCAATCGCAATGGGCGCATGGCTTCGGCGGAAGGCCCGCGCCGAGGGTTGGGTGACATCGACCATGTCCATGTCGGCGGCCAGCTTCTGGATGTCAGCCGGAGACCCTTCGAGCAGCAGAGTATCCCCCACCCGCACGACAAGCTCATCGAGCTGCAACCCGATATTCTGGTTCCGCCGATGCACTGCCAGCACATAGACACCATAACGACGGCGCAGACGCATGGTGCCCAGCGTCCGACCTACCATCCGACAGCCTGGAGTGATCAGAACCTCGACCGTTTTGGTCTCGACAGCCGAAAGCTGATCAACCCGCTTGAGTTCCTTGTTGCTCTGCAGGCTCAGCAGCTCAGTCATTTCGGTGCGCAGAACCACTCGGTCGCCGACATTCAGCGTCACCCCTTTGAGGTTGCGCCGCAACGAGTCGTCGCCGCGCAGCACGTCGATCAAACGCACGCCGGGGCGCTTGAACAGCTGTACGCCGGTGACCTCGCGCCCGATCAGATTACTTTCCGGAGGAATGACGGCCTCGGTAAAGAATTTCATCTTAGACCGGTCGCTTAGCATCGAGGCCATGCTGTCCCGTTCCGGCAAAAGGCGCGGCGCGATGAAGCGCAGGTAAACCATGCCATAGATCACCAGCACGATACCCAGCGGCGTGACTTCGAAAATCGTGAACGCCTGCATGCCCTGCGCCCGCGCCACACCATCCACCAGCAGGTTGGTCGAGGTCCCGATCAGAGTCAGTGTGCCTCCCAGAATGGCGGCATAGCTGAGCGGGATCAGCAGTTTTGAGGCAGGTACGTTCAGCGTGCGGGCGATCTGAACAAAGACCGGGATCATCACAACGACCACCGGCGTGTTCGACACCACGGCCGAGGCCACCACCACAAACCCCATCAGCAACGCAATCGCTATGCGCGGGTTCACCTGCGCCCGCTTCTGGGCCGTTGAGGTGAACGCATCCAGCGCTCCGGTCCGCACCAAGGCCCCCATGATGATGAACATCGCGGCAATCGTCCAAGGCGCGGGGTTCGACAGAACGGCCAGCGCGTTTTGATACGGCAGAATGCCCGTCACCAGCATCAGTGCGACGCCACCAATGGCCACGACCTCGGTCGGGTAGACCTCGCGCAGGAACATCACGAACATGCCCGCGACCACCAAAAGCGCCAGTATTGCGCTGCCCATGTCTGTCAGTGAGAGGAATTGCATTCGTGGTTTTCAGTCCGAACCCTAGGCCCAAGCGCCGTACACCCAGTTTCCCGCATTGCGATGATCAGGGCAAGCATTTACGGCCCGGCCTGCTCCAGCCGACCACCCACGCGCACCATACGCACTGATTTTGCGCTGCCATCCTGATCATTGGTCTCGACGAATACTCCGCTGAGGGTTGCCTCGCCGTTGGCCGGGGAAAAACGCGCCTTGGGCATACCAGTGATGAATCGTCGCATCGGCTCGACCTTGTCCATACCGATGACCGAGTCATAGTCACCGCACATCCCCGCATCTGTCAGATAAGCGGTGCCGCCGGGCAGAATCTGCGAATCCGCCGTCGGTACGTGCGTGTGCGTGCCCACCACAAGGCTGGCGCGCTTGTCGCAATAGTGGCCCATCGCCATTTTCTCGGATGTCGCCTCGCAATGCATATCCACGATGATGGCATTGGCCTGTCCGCCACGCGGGTGGGACTTCAATATCGGCTCGACCGCCGAGAACGGGTCATCAAAGGGCCGCTTCATGAAAACCTGGCCCAGAACCTGAACCACCAGAACCTTGCGCCCTCCGGGTGCGTTGAACAGGCGGTGGCCCCGCCCCGGCGCGCCCTTGGCAAAGTTCACCGGGCGCACGATGCGGGACTCTTTTTCGATGTGTTGCAGCATGTCTTTCTGGTCGAAAGCATGATCGCCCAGCGTCACGCAATCCGCGCCCGCATCGAGTAGCAGTTTAGCATGATCCCCGGACAGCCCCATCCCGTTCGAGGCGTTCTCGCCATTGACCACAACAAAATCCAACCGCCATTCGTCGCGCAGACGCGGCAGATGCTGTTGGATGGCCGTGCGTCCCGCGCGGCCCATGACGTCACCCAGAAAAAGTATCCTCATCCCAACGGTCGTAAGTCTGGTCAACGCGAAGCACAAGTGGTTATGCTGCCGTAATAAACCGTCAAAGCCCTTTAGATCGGAGAAACTTGATGTCGCGTATCCTATTGTCTGCCCTTGGCCTCACTGCGCTTGCCGCTTGCGATCAGGCAGCCACGAGCGATTCCAATACCCAGATTGCCAACCCTGCGGCCACATTCTGCGTGGAAAGCGGTGGCAAATATGAAATCCGCGACGGCGCCGACGGGCAAACCGGCGTTTGCATATTGGCCAGCGGCCGCGAGGTAGACGCTTGGGAATACTTCCGTGAGAACCACTCGATCTAACGAGGCAGCCTTAGAACGTCAGAATCCGGCTTTCCGTGATTACCATATCCAACGACTGATCGGTGGGCTCCAACGGCAGTCCTTCGGCCTCTTGCGCATCGAAGGCAAAGCCGATCGCCAGGGTTGGGCGTTTGGCGCGCAGCCCTTCCAACGTGCGGTCGTAGAACCCGCCGCCATAGCCCAGACGGCCGCCCTTGGCGTCAAAAGCCACCAGAGGAACAATCAGAATTTCGGGGTCGAAGTAGTCATCGGCCTCGGGCACTTTCGCCCCGAACGGCCCATCCTTCAAAGCGCCCTCGGGCGTCCAACGCGAGAATTTCAGCGGCTGCCCCGCGGCCTGAATCACCGGCACACCAACGGGACCGTAGGCTGTGGCCTCAGCCATTGCAGGCAGCGGGTCGATCTCTGTCCGGATTGGCATGTAGCCCGACATGGGCACGCCTCGGTGGCCTCCCAGTATCTCGGACAAACGGCCCGCAGCGCCCGGCAAAGAGGCATCAAACGCCGCTTTGCGACGGGCAAACGCGGCCTTGCGCGCCATCGCTTTGATTTCAGTCAGATCGGTCACAGAAGCACCACGCTGGCAAGTCCCAAGAAGATGAAGAAGCCCATGACATCCGTTGTGGTTGTCACAAACGTCCCCGATGCCAGCGCCGGGTCAATGCCCATTCGGTCCAGCAAGACCGGTACTACCGTACCTGCAAAACCTGCGATGATCATGTTCACGACCAAAGCAGACCCGATCACGACCCCAAGCAGCGGTGAATCGAACCAAAGCATCCCCACCGTGCCCAGAACGATCGCAAAGCACAGGCCGTTCAGCATACCGACCAACAGCTCTCGCCGTATGACACGCATGACATTCGAGGCGGTCAGGTCGCGCGTGGCCAACGCCCGAACCGCTACCGTCAGCGATTGTGTCCCTGCATTGCCACCCATAGAGGCGACAATCGGCATCAGGATCGCCAGCGCCACCAGCTGATCAATCGCAGCCTCGAATTGCGAAATCACCAGCGAGGCACAGATCGCCGTACACAGGTTCACCGCAAGCCACGGCAAACGCCGACGGCTGGTCGCGGCGACACTGTCCGAGATCGAGCTTTCGTCGCTCACCCCTGCCAGACGCAGAATGTCTTCCTCGTGTTCTTCGTCCAGAACCACCATAGCGTCGTCGATGGTGATGACCCCGACCAGACGGCCATCGGCATCGACCACGGGGGCCGAGATCAGGTGGTACTGGTTGAAAGCATAGGCCACATCCTCTTCGTCCTGATCGACAGGGATGATGTGGAATTCTTCTTCCGCCAGGTCCCTCAGCGGCACCTCGCGCCGTGCAGCCATCAGCTTGCCTAAGGTGATCTGCGTAACAGGCTTCAGGCGGGGATCAACCAGCACAACATGATAGAATTGTTCCGGCAGGTCATCATTGGCGCGCATGAAATCAATGGCCTGCCCCACCGTCCAATGCTCGGGCGCCATGACCACCTCGCGCTGCATCAAACGACCGGCCGAGTTTTCGGGATACGAGAGCGCCTGCTCTGCCGCGACCCGCTCGGAATCCTCAAGCGCGTCCAGAATCGTCTCCTGTTGCGGCTCTTCCAGATCCTCCAGCAGGTCGACGACATCGTCGCTGTCCATTTCCCGAACCGCTTCGGCCAGAACGTCGGGTTTCAGGACACCAATTACCTCTTCCCGGACGGCCTCATCCAGTTCCGACAGGATGTCGCCGTCGAATTCTTTGTCATAGAGACGGATCAGGCGCGCACGGTCGTAGGGATTGATCTGCTCCAGAAGGTCCGCGATATCGGCTGCGTGCAGCGGCTCCATCAACTCGACCAGCTTGTCGCGATCATCCACGTCCACGGCAAACAGGATCGCTGCAACGGTACGGCGGTCCAGCGCGTAAACGTCTTCGTCAGCGGAGTCGGTTACGGGATCATCAATGCCTGTGGTCATGTGCTGCTCCCGTTCTTGATCATGCTATTGGCCCCTAATTAGAAGAAGCAGCTACCGGAAAACAATGACAATGCGCCGATTTACCCTCAAGTTTCGCACGCATATGCTGATGACCGGGCTCAAACAGCTAAGGAACAAGGCGAATGGCGCAAAAGACGCTTTTGAAAGGGCGCGTTCTGAGTTTCGACGGCTCCCCTTTTGATGGAGAGCCAACGGATTGCACCAAACTCGACGAAGCGGTCGTGATCGAGGATGGGCGTGTGCAGGCAGTCGGCGCGCTGGATAGCCTACGCGCCGCGCATCCGGATGCCGAGATTACGGACTACGGCTCTCATCTGATCATGGCCGGGTTTGTCGACCCGCATGTGCATTTCCCTCAGACCGCCATGATCGCTAGCTGGGGCAAGCGGCTGATCGACTGGCTGAACACCTATACCTTCCCCGAAGAGATGAAGTTCGGCGATATCGACTACGCCACCGAGATCGCCAACCGTTACCTCGACCTAACCACCGCACATGGAACGACGACCATGTGCAGTTTCTGCACGATTCACCCTGAAAGCGTCGATGCCTTTTTCTCGGTCGCCCAACAGCGCGGCCAACGGGTTGTTGCAGGCAAAACCTGCATGGACCGCAACGCACCCGAAGGGCTCCGGGATACCGCGCAAACGGCCTATGACCAGTCTCAGGCCCTGTTGGAGAAATGGCACTGCGTGGATCGTCTGTCTTACGCGATCACGCCTCGGTTCTCGCCCACCTCGACGCCCGAACAGCTTGAGGCTTTGGGCGCGCTCTGGGCGGAACACCCACATTGCTTGATGCAAACCCACCTGAGCGAGCAAACCGATGAGATCGAATGGGTCCGGTCCCTGTTCCCGGATGCGCGCGATTATCTTGATACCTACGAAAAATTCGGCCTGCTGGGTCAAAACGGCCTCTATGGTCACGTTATCCATCTAGAAGATCGTGAGCGGGATCGGCTGCGCGAGGTGGACGCCGGCTTGGTGCATTGCCCGACCTCGAACACCTTCATCGGGTCGGGCCTATTCGACATGAACGGGTTGATCCGAGATGGCCACCGCGTTGGCCTGGCCACCGATACCGGTGGCGGGTCCAGCTTTTCGATGCTGCGCACCATGGCCGCTGCTTATGAGATCGGCCAGCTGCGCGGTCGCCCTTTGCACCCGGCGCAATTGCTTTGGCTGGGTACAGTCGGGTCGGCTCGAACGCTGCGAATGGATGACTGCATCGGGAATGTCGCCCCGGGGATGGAGGCCGATCTGGTGGTGATCGACCTAGCCTCGACCCCAGCCATCGCCCAGCGCGAGGCCCATGCCGATGATCTGTGGGAGGCCGTGTTCCCCACCATCATGATGGGCGACGACCGCGCTATCGCTGATGTCTGGATCGGAGGGGCACAGGTCGCCCGTTGAATGCGCCTTCGGCACATGCCTCCGGCGTGGATATTTTTAGCCAGATGAAGGGCGGATTCCGCTATTGGGCAAGTGCGCGGGCCAGACGTTTTTGGGTTTCGATGGTGCGCGGCAGGTCAATCGTCGTGATCTGACCGTCGCGCACGATCTGGCGGCCTTCAACGAACAGATTTTTGACCTGCATTGGACCCGCCAGAAGCAAGGCTGCCGGGTCCCAACTGCCCGCGCTTTCGAGGCTTGTGCGGGTATCCCAGACGGCAATATCGGCCCGTTTACCCGGCATCAGTCGGCCGCAATCGGGCCGTCCAAGCACGTCGGCGCCACCCCGTGTCGCGATCTCAAGCGCTTCGCGGGCGGACATGGCGTCTGCGCCATTCACCACGCGTTGCAGCAACATAGCTTGCCGCGCCTCGAGCATCAGGTTGCCGTTGTCATTGCTGGCCGACCCGTCCGCGCCCAGCCCCACCTTCACGCCTTTATCCCTCATGGTTCTTACTGGCGCTATGCCAGACCCGAGGCGACAGTTCGAGCAGGGGCAATGGGCCACTCCGGTTCCCGTCCTTGCGAACAGATCGATCTCGACCCCATCCAGTTTCACGCAATGGGCATGCCAGACATCTGCTCCGGTCCAGCCCAGCTCCTCGGCATATTGACCGGGACGACAGCCGAATTGAGCTTCGGAATAGGCGATATCTTCGTCATTCTCGGCCAGATGCGTATGCAGCATCACCCCCTTGTCGCGCGCCAGTAGTGCTGCGTCTCGCATCAGGTCGCGGCTGACGGAAAAGGGCGAACACGGTGCAAGGCCCACCCGGCACATCGACCCCTCGGAAGGATCGTGAAACGCATCCACCACGCGGATCATATCGTTGAGAATGTCTTTCTCACGCTCGACAAGACTATCGGGCGGCAGGCCTCCGTCACTTTCACCGATACTCATCGCCCCGCGCGTGGGATGAAAGCGAATCCCCAATTCCGAGGCGGCGGCAATCGTGTCCTCAAGCCGCGCTCCGTTCGGGTAGAGGTACAGGTGATCGGAACTGAGCGTGCAGCCCGACAAGGCAAGTTCGGCCAGCCCAATCTGTGCCGAAGTGAACATCTCATCCGATCCGAAACGCGCCCAGATCGGGTAGAGCGTCTGCAGCCAGCCAAACAGCAAAGCGTCCTGCCCGCCCGGAACCGCCCGTGTCAGAGTTTGGTAAAGGTGGTGATGCGTATTCACCAACCCGGGTGTGATGACGCAGCCCGAGGCATCGTGAATCTCTCCGGTCGTGGTCAGGTCTTGGCCGATTTCGGCGATCTGGCCGCCTCGGATCAGGATATCCGCGCCGTGCAGTTCCTGGCGATCATCATCCATTGTTAGGATGGTATCGGCGTTTTTGATCAGTATTTCGGGCATTTCACGCTCCTGCTTTTGCCCGTCTCAAGCAAGGAGTGCATCAGCCAGCGGAAAACGGGCGCAAGAACCGGCTTGGGCCAGCTTACCTACGCGCGGCCAAGACGGCAACGACATTCAATAGTTACGCAGGATTTCCAACGCCGCGGCGTGAATTTCAGCGTTGGCGGCGGCCAACGCCCTTCCGCCATTGTGGGCCGGGCCACCTTGCCAATCGGTGACGATACCGCCTGCGGCTTCGATCACCGCAATCGGTGCCTGAATATCATAGGCGTTCAACCCGGCCTCGATCACCAGATCTGCCTGACCGGCGGCAAGCAGGGCGTAGGCGTAGCAGTCCATGCCATAGCGGGTCAGTTGAACCAACTCAGCGACGGCGTGAAAACCTGCACGATCCTCTGACGTGCCAACCTCAGGGAAGGTCGTGAACAGGGTTGCCTGCTCTAACACCTTTGTCCCACGCGTTTTCAACGCAGTTGTGCCCAAAGGCCCAGTCAGTTGAGCTATGTCTGATCCGCCCACAAAACGCTCACCGATATAGGGCTGATCCACCACGCCTATGATCGGACCATCTTGAGTGGACAGAGCGATCAGCACGCCCCAGGTCGGTGTACCGCTGACGAACCCTCGGGTGCCGTCGATCGGATCAAGTACCCAGATCCGGCCCGAAGTCCCCTCAACCTGCCCGAATTCTTCACCAAGAATGCCATCTTCTGGCCGACGCTGTGCCAGAACCGCCCGCATGGCTTGTTCCGCCGCGCGGTCAGCCACAGTGACGGGGTCATACCCGCCAGCCAGCTTGTTGTCAGTTTCGAGATTAGTCTGTCTGAAATACGGAAGGATGGCTGCGCGCGCGGCGTCAGCCATTTCTTCGGCAACTTCAAGGTCGGTTAGGTCGGTCTGGCTCATGCAGCACAGGTGCTGCGAACACAGGCCGGTGTCAAGCCGTGGTGATCAGGCAACGTCGCTAAGAACGCGTGCCAGTTCGAACAAGCGGCGACGCTGGTTTTCCGGAATCGCGTAGTAAGAGCGCACCAGATCCAGAGCTTCCTTGTCACCCATCAGGTCAGCAGGAAGCGCGCTCTTGTCGGATTTCTCTTTTTGGCCTTCTTCAAGACCTTCAAAGAAAAAGCTGACCGGTACGTCCAGCGCATCGGCAATGTCCCACAGACGGGAGGCACTGATTCGGTTCGCCCCGGTTTCATATTTCTGAATTTGCTGAAACTTGATACCAACTTGCTGCGCCAACTGCTGTTGGGTCATGCCAATCAGCCAGCGGCGATGTCGGACACGCTTGCCCACATGGACATCGACGTGATGAGTCATTGGTATTCTCCTCTACTACACACACATCTGTTGCGGGACTTCGCGCCGTTCACATAAACAGAAGTTAGAGAAGTCCCCATAAGCATCCCCCAACCAGACATGTGCGATCCCCCGATACAGCACTGCCGTCCAATATTGCCGCTTTTGACTTTTTTTTCAAGTTGGTTGAATTGGAATCTCTGTACATTGGTTTATGGTTGTGCATCTCTGGGATTTTGGCGGCGCGGCCGGACCAAACTGTTTTCGTTAGCGCGCTCAATCAGCTGAACGCATTGACAATTTCGCTCATACTGCGACCTATTCCCTGAAAACCGAGATGAACCATCATGCTTGCACATCGCATTGAATCCAAAGGCTCCGACGCGCGAATTGTCGAAATACCCACGCCGACACCTGCCGAGGGACAGGTCAGAATCGCCATCAAAGCATGCGGCCTGAACTTCGCCGATTTGCTGATGCAGAAGGGCACATATCAGGATACGCCAAACCCTCCGTTCACTTTAGGCATGGAAATCGCCGGCGTTGTCGAAGAATTGGGGCCAGAAGTCTCTGGCTTGAAGGTTGGTGACCGTGTCGCCGTGTACTCGGGCAAGGACGGGTTGGCCGAGTACGGCGTGTTCGACGCGGATCGGGCCATCCCCATCCCGGATGAGACCAGTTTTGAAGAGGCTGCCGCCATTCAGATCGCCTACGGGACCAGCCATCTGGCACTGGACCATCGCGCCCGGTTGCAGCCGGGTGAAACCCTGCTCGTGACCGGAGCTGCCGGTGGCGTCGGACTGACCGCGGTGGAAATCGGCAAACTGATGGGCGCGACCGTGATCGCCCAAGCGCGCGGTGCGAATAAGCTGGCCGTTGCGCAGGCCGCCGGGGCGGATCACCTGATCGACGCCTCGGAAGACCTGCGCGCCCGCGTCAAAGAGTTGGGAGGCGCTGATGTGGTCTATGACGCGATTGGCGGCGACATATTCAAAGCCGCCTTCCGCGCCACCAACCCCGAAGGTCGTCTACTGCCCATCGGCTTTGCCGGAGGCGATGTCCCTCAAATCCCGGCCAACCAACTGTTGGTCAAGAACCTGACGGTGATAGGCTTCTATATCGGCGGTTATCTGAGGTTCCGCCCCGATATCGTGCGCAACAGCTTTCAGGCGTTGTTCCAATGGCATGCCGAAGGGAAGATCACCCCTCATATCAGCCATACCCTTCCGTTGAACGAAGTCGAACAAGGCCTGCGCCTGTTAAAAGAGCGCAAATCCACCGGCAAAATCGTGATTACGCCCTAGCCCGCCACCGCCCGAAGGGGCGTGCCGCCTAGCATGCGGAAATTCTGTCGCACCAGTTGCGCCAACGCTTCGATGATTGCATCACGCCCCGGCTCTCCTCCGTAGAGATTGATCATATGCGCTGGCAGCTCGGGCAAAACACCACCCGAGTCGATCTGTTCAAGGTGTGCGGCCTCGGTGCCGTCCAGCATCGCGTGAATCGCCAGATCAGCGCTGACGGTGGCTTCGATGGTGCGGTCATTCTCGGTTTCGACGGAAAGCTCCCACGGTATACCTGCGGCATCCAGCGCCGCGATAACCTGCGGGCGGAACATGCAGCGCCGCCCCAGCGCAATCGGCAACGGATTCTTGCGCCAGGCCGAGCCACCGGGAGCCCCGATCCAGCGTAGAGGCAGCTCAGCAATGGTCTCAGAGCCGTCGGATGACGAAGGCTCGGTCGTCAGGATCAGATCACATTCTCCGCGCTTAAACATATCCTTTAGCTGCAGCGAATAGGATGAGATCAACTGCACCCGCACACGCGGGAAATCGGCATTGAACCGCTGAAGTACGCGCGGGATCGCCGGATAGACAATGTCATGAGGGACACCCAGAACCACCTCGCCCTCAAAGGCCTGATCCGTGAGTTTCGAGATCACCTCATCATTCAAAGCAATCATCCGACGGGCATAGGCCAGCAACTGCTCGCCCGAGGCGGTCAGCGCGATAGTCCGCCCGCTGCGATCCAGAAGCTCCAGATCCAAAAGCTCTTCCAGGCGTTTCAACTGCATGGAGACGGCTGATTGCGTCAGATGCAGAAACCCTGCCGCGCGTGTGACGCCGCCCTGATCGGCCACAGCCACAAAGGATCGCAATGTGGTGATGTCCAGATTTCTCATGTTCACGAATCCTTATGCATCCAATCAAAAATATTCGTTTTTAAAATGTGCCCTAACTCGCCATATAAATCAAGGAAGTTGATGAGACCAATTTAAACCATCTGAAAAACGAAAGGACAGACCATGAACTCGATCGCCCTGAACCGCCCCTGCCCCCAGCACAAACAATCCCTGTTTGCGCGTATACGGTCCGTCCTGTCCGTACGACGTCAACGCCAACAATTGGCTCTGCTGGATGCCCGCGCCCTGAACGACATCGGCATCACCCGTGCCGAGGCCGACGCTGAGGCCCGCCGCCCCATCTGGGATGCCCCGCAGTTCTGGAAAAGCTGTCTTTAATACTCATGTTTTTTCAGCGATAGGCGATCTGCGGCAGCAGGTCGCCGTTTTTGTTGCGTATTTTAAGCGGAAATACCGCAGAAACTCTTGAAACACAGCCTGCAGTTGCCGATATTCAGCAGGAAAGTGGCCAATACATACGGGCCGCACGCAGATACGTTTAGGGAGACCTTTGTAAATGGCACAATTCGATACGATTCGGACGGCCGCAGGCGCACGCGCCGCCGAGATTGATGAGGGCCTTCGCGCCCATATGAACAAAGTCTACGGCACGATGTCCGTTGGCATGTTCATCACCTTCCTCGCAGCCTGGGCGATCTCGGGTCTGTCGATCACCACCGATCCGTCGGCGGCCGTAGCGCAGCTGAACGCGAACACCTACCTGACCGCGCTGGGTCATTCAATCTATGTCTCGCCGCTGAAATGGGTGATCATGTTTGCACCGCTGGCCTTTGTGTTCGGCTTCAGCGCCATGATCAACCGCATGTCGGCTGCGGCTGCACAGCTGGTGTTTTACTCGTTCGCCGCCGTGATGGGCCTGTCGATCAGCTGGATCTTCATCGCCTTCACCGGTCAGTCGATCATTCAGGTCTTCCTGATCACCTCGATCGCCTTCGCCGGCCTGTCGCTCTACGGCTACACGACCAAGAAAGACCTGTCGGGCATGGGCACCTTCCTGATCATGGGAGTTATCGGCCTGATCGTCGCGATGGTGGTCAACATCTTCCTGGCCTCGTCGGCCATGGCCTTCGCGATCTCGGTAATCGGCGTTCTGATCTTCGCCGGCCTGACCGCCTATGACACGCAGCAGATCAAGAACACCTACCTGCAGATGGCACATGCCGGTGATCAGGAGTGGCTGGGCAAAGCCGCCATCATGGGCGCGCTGAGCCTGTACCTGGACTTCATCAACATGTTCATGTTCCTGCTGCAACTGCTGGGGAACCGAGAGTAAACTTCTCCCCCACTGCAGAAACCATTCAAACCTGCCAGGACCCGATCTTGGCAGGTTTTTTGTTTTCGAAATATGCGTGACGGAACCTGTAGCTCACAGGTGATGGCCGAGCGTCACCCCTCCAGCTTGCGCGCCACCAGATACGAGGCCGGAAAGGCCGCCACAAACCCCACCACAGCCGCCAGCACGATTGGCAGGACTGCGGTGTAGCCCATCACCAGAACAGCAATAACCGCTGTGCCTGCGAGGGTAGAGCCGAGGAAGATATGAACGATCAACATCAGGGGGAGCATTGCGACCTCATTCAGGTATTCAACTGTGCGGAAACACTAGCGCGTTGATCAAATTCGGTCCTTGATCTGGGTCAGAGGTTTGGGGAGTAACAGATCGCTCGCAACGACCTGAGGGTATCCGTTCGAGGAAACAAGCGGAGCGGCTGAATGAAGGTGGGAAGAACCGCGACCATTCCAAGCGGATGAGCGGCGTCCCGGAAGTCGTCCAGTGGACGAACTCAGCCGCAAACGCGGAGCCCCGGAGCGCTAGAGCATTCGCAACGGTTGATCACTAGAACGGAGGGCAGCGCCGACCCGAGGGGTCGCGCAAACGCGCCGCCCCATGGGGGCGGGTCGGCGCGGCCCGGCGGTTCCGCCGGTCGGGAGGGTTGATCGGGACAAAAAGCTAAGGATCGTCAAACAAGTCGCTGGGGCTTCCAGCGTCCTCGATCACTTCAAAGACTTTTACTATTTCCTCTGACGAACTAGTCAGATTCCCTTTTGCATCATAGTGATGCTCGACTCTCAGCCGCACCTTAAGAGCGTCCCCTGGCTTAATCGGGAAACTACCTTTCTTGAAATTTGAAAGCCATTCTTCATCAAAAATATTTAATGACAGAGTCTTCTTGCCGTGTTTGAAAGTCCACTTGGCGTTTCCGATGAAATCAGGTTTTCCAATGACAAGGAACAAATCCTGCTCATTAACCAACTCCTTTTCATTACCGGTGTCTTCACTCGTCTCGGACGGCAACCAATCGCTTTCGAGGTTGACCTCATAGTCCTCTTTTCCAAGGGTAATCGTTAAACTTTCTCCAGATGAAAACTTGCGCTTTGTTTCCTGAAACCTATCGAGAGGTTGAGACAATCTTGTTGGATTGGGAGGAGGATAGTCCGGCAGTTGGCGAACTTCAGTCGCTCTTGCTAATTCGGCAATTTCCTCCGTCAAATCTGTGAGCTTTCTGTTCTCGTTTGCCGGTTCATCCAGCCACTCAATCGCGGCATACTTAGCTTTAACCAAATAGTGGCCTATCAACTTTTTTATGTCCGCATCCTTCAAAGCCTCATCAGGGAGGCTTTTGAGCACATTCCGCAGAAATATCTTTAGGCTCGACTTTTGGAGGTCTTCCACAATCAACGCGGTCTCAAGTTCCGCGTCGATCGTCTGAGTAAAAACTCGGTCCATATCCTCTAGCGAATGGATCAAGTCTGCTGCAATTTCAAATGCGCGGGCCGCCGAACCAATGTTTGGATCGTAATTGATCTTCAGAATAAGATCTGCGTCGGCATTCGGTTCTTCGTCTAAAATATGTATTCTTCTAACCATGCGTGCACTCTAGCCACATCCACTCAAAAGTGAATCCCTCGAACAGAAATCAATCTGAGAGCAGTGTTTCGCAGGTGTGGATTGCGTATTCAACTATTCCACCGTGTGGGCACGCAGGTTGGCTACGCCAACCGCTTTCGCCCACCGCCAATTAAAATGGACAGCCTTAACTGTCCATTTTAAGTGCTGAAATAAACGCCTCCTGCGGGATATCCACTTTCCCGAACTGGCGCATCTTCTTTTTCCCCGCTTTCTGCTTGTCCAGCAGTTTGCGTTTCCGCGTGGCGTCGCCTCCGTAGCATTTGGCGGTCACGTCCTTGCGCAGCGCCGAGAGGGTCTCGCGGGCGATGACCTTGCCTCCGATGGCGGCCTGGATCGGGATTTTAAACATGTGGCGCGGGATTAGGTCTTTGAGCTTTTCGCACATCGCCCGGCCCCGCATCTCGGCCCGGTCGCGGTGGACCATGGTTGAAAGCGCATCGACGGGTTCGTCATTCACCAGCACCGACATCTTGACCAGATTATCCTCGGTATAGCCGGTCATCTGGTAGTCGAACGAGGCATAGCCCTTGGTCACCGATTTCAGGCGGTCGTAGAAGTCAAAGACGACCTCGTTCAGCGGCAGGTCATAGACGACCATGGCGCGGGTGCCCGCATAGGTCAGGTCCAGCTGGATGCCGCGGCGATCCTGGCAGAGTTTCAGCACATCGCCGAGGTATTCGTCGGGAACCAGAATGGTCGCCTTGATGCGCGGTTCCTCGATATGGTCGACCTTGGAGGGGTCGGGCATGTCGGCGGGGTTGTGCAGCTCGATCATCTCGCCGTCTTTCATGTAGACGTGATAGATCACCGACGGCGCGGTTGTGATGAGCTCGATATCATATTCGCGTTCGATGCGGTCGCGGATGACCTCAAGGTGCAACAGCCCGAGGAAGCCGCAGCGGAAGCCAAAGCCCAGCGCGGCCGAGGTTTCCATTTCAAAGCTGAAGCTAGCGTCGTTCAGGGCCAGTTTGTCGATCGCATCGCGCAGGTCTTCGAACTCAGAACTGTCGACGGGAAAGAGGCCGCAGAACACCACCGGCTGCGCGGGTTTGAAGCCGTCCAGAGCGTCTTCGGTCCCGTTGCGGTCATTGGTGATCGTATCACCCACGCGAGTGTCGCGGACCTGTTTGATCGATGCGGTCAGAAAGCCGATCTCACCGGGGCCGAGGCTGTCGACCATCTCCATTTCAGGCCGGAAGACCCCGACGCGGTCGACATGGTGCAGGGTGTTGTTCGACATGAACTTGACCCGCATACCCTTTTTCAGCGTGCCGTCCATGATGCGGACCAGAACGATGACGCCGAGATAGGCGTCGTACCATGAATCCACCAGCATCGCCTTGAGCGGCGCGTCCAGATTGCCCTGCGGCGCAGGCAGTTGCTGCACGATGGCTTCCAGCGTTTCGTGGATGCCCTGCCCTGTCTTGGCGCTGACCTGAATGGCGTCGGTCGCGTCGATGCCGATTACATCCTCGATCTGTTCGGCCACGCGATCACAGTCGGAAGCAGGCAAGTCGATCTTGTTCAACACCGGCACGATCTCATGGTCGGCGTCGATGGCTTGGTACACGTTGGCCAGCGTCTGCGCCTCGACCCCTTGGGTCGAGTCCACAACCAGCAGAGAGCCCTCAACCGCGCGCATGGAGCGGCTGACCTCATAGGCAAAGTCCACGTGGCCGGGGGTGTCGATCAGGTTCAGCACATATTGCTCGCCATTGTCGGCGGTATAGTCGATACGAACCGTGTTGGCTTTGATGGTGATGCCACGCTCGCGCTCGATATCCATGCTGTCGAGCAGCTGCTCCTTCATGTCGCGATCCTTGACAGTTCCGGTCTCTTGGATGAGCCGGTCAGCAAGGGTGGATTTGCCATGGTCGATATGCGCGACGATGGAGAAATTGCGGATATGAGCGAGGTCTGTCATGGATTGGGATATGTCCGGAGTTTGTGGTCTCGTCAAGCGCTGAAGCGTTGCTAAAAAGGCCATTCTCTCAGCTTTCTGAGCAGTGGCATTTACCGGATTCTACCCAATGGGTAGAATGCTTAGAGCGACTGATCCGAATAAGAACCAGAAAGCAGCTGTCAGGTGGCCGACTATTCTATCTTCGTTTTGGGCGAAAGCCAGCTAACAATTTCGGTCGCGCAAGGGCTGGACGGCCTCACCCAGGGCACCGGCATCCATCTGATTGGCGAAACAATCACGATCGACTCGCGAGCTGCTACAGAAGTCTTCATAACGGACGCAGGTTCAGACACGCGCTTTGCAGACAATGATGGCAATCAGCGCTTGGATGGTGACCAAACAATCGATGGGACGTTGTTTTCCAGTGGCACTCGGGTTGAGGCCGAATATGGAATAACCCTGACGGATGGGACCAATACCTATCAGGCGGTTGCCTTCAATGTGAATAACTCCTCCCCCGCCTTTGGTACAGTTGAAGGGATAGCTTTCATCGGCGGTCCGGGCGGGTTTCCTCCATCAGATACCCCACTAACCGTCGTCAGTACACAAGAGGGTCCGAGCTTTGAATCCTCAGACTTTGCGAGCCCCATCTGCTTTTGCCGCGGAACACTCATAGAGACCCTAAAGGGTGATATCCCTATTGAGAAGCTCCAGGTGGGCGACTGGGTCTGGACGAAAGATGACGGGCACCTGCCGATCGCTTGGGTCGGGTCCCGAGATGTCATCGCGAACGGAAATTTTCGAGCTATAGAAATTCCCCCCGGCCCATTGCAAAATCCAATTGCACTCAGCGTTTCACAGCAACATCGGCTACTGATCACGCACCCTGCGGCTGAGCTAATGTTTGGGGCACCGGACGTATTTGTTCCTGCAATCAGCCTTGTTGATGTTGGTCTTGCCTGCTTCTCCGATGCACGCGCCGTTTGCTATCATCACATCTTGCTTGATCGGCATAGTATCATAAAGGCCAACGGGATTGAGTCAGAAAGCATGTTTGTTGCGAAAACGCCTCGGGACGCAGAGCCAGACGCTTTGTTTTTTGGGAATATCGGCCCCTTAGCGGCCGGGCCGATGCAGATCGCACGAATGCCACTAAGACGTCGTGAAGCCACGGTCTTGCTTTGTGAAGTCCTACGTATTGATCCTAAGCCATGTTTGATTCATACTCCCTCGCAGATTGAGAGGGGCACAAGATCCCTCCAAGCAGGCAAAAACGAGGCATGAGCATGAAACAGTTCCTCCTAATCGCATTTTGTGCGGCATCGCTGACGGCTATGGCTCCGATTGCAGAGGCATCGCAGATTAAGCGGGCGTGTTTGGCGTCGGATCGTCAGGCGGCGACGCGGGACCGGTGTAGTTGCATCCAGCGCGTGGCAGATCAAGCGTTGACGCGCAGTGATCAGAAGACCGTCTCGAAATGGTTCACAGACCCCCATCAGGCGCAACAATTGAAGATGTCTCAGACTGCACACGATGACGCGCTGTGGGACCGGTATCAGAACTTTGGCCAGATGGCGCAGGCGATCTGCAGCTAGGCCCTTCTGAAACCTTGACCTGATGCCCGCTGCGCCCCAGAAAAGGCGCAGCGAAAGGTGTATCTTATGGTGATGAAAGGGCTGACCCTGCGGGGCCTTGAGGTGTTCGAGGCGCTGGCCCGGACAGGATCGGTGGCGCAAGCGGCCGAGATCACGGGGCTCAGCCAGCCCTCGGTTTCTCAGCAATTGCGCAATCTGGAAAAGGCCATCGGCACCGATCTGGTGGACCACGGGCGCAGGCCGATGCGGCTGACGCAGGCCGGGCGCAGCTTTCTCACCCGCGCGCAGGCGGTTCTGTCCGAGCTGCAGATGGCCCAGAGCGAGCTGACTGTGATGGATCTTGGCCATCTCACTACGCTGTCCATCGGCTTAATCGACGATTTCGACAACGACCTGACACCGCGGCTTGCGACCCTTCTGGCCGACAGCCTGACGCGCTCGAAATTCAAGCTGATCACCCTGCCCAGCCTTGACCTGTTTTCCGAACTTGAGGCACAGCGCCTGCATATGGCCGTCTCGGCCCATAGCGGCGAGGTACTGGAGGGTGTGGTCGAGTACCCTTTGGTGCAGGACCCCTTCATTCTGGTCGCGCCGAGCAGCGTCGGCAATGGAACCGAGGCCGTCGAGAAGCTGCCTTTCCTGCGATATGCGCGAGAGCAGCTGATCAGCCGTCAGATTGAAAGCCATATCGCCCGACAGCAAATCGAGTTCGAGGAGCGGTTCGAGATCGGCTCACACCTGGCCCTGATGGCGATGGTGGCGCGGGGCTTGGGCTGGGCGATCACCACACCGCTGGGATATATGCGAGCGGCCCGGTTCCACGAGGACCTGCAGGCCCATCCCTGCCCGCTTGGCGCGTTTTCGCGCACGATATCGCTGTTCACCCGCACTGACTGGTCCGATCAGGTTCCGCAAGAGGTTTCGGGCATGATGCGACGGCTGATGCAAAGCCAGATGATCGATCCAGCCATTGCCAAGCTGCCCTGGCTCAGCGGGCAATTGAAGGTGATGGACAGCTAGCCCTCAAGATGCGTGGCAAGCCCTTCAACTGCGGTTTCGATCAGATCCAGCGCGCCGTCGAAATCCCGCGTGTAGTACGGGTCAGGTACGTGATCCGCGCCGGCATGAGGCGCAAAATCAGTCAATAGACGCACTTGGGTCTGATTGCCGACCGGGCGCAGGGCCTCAATATTCGCGATGTTCTCGGCGTCCATTCCAACAATCAGGTCGAACCGCTCGAAATCCTCAACCACGAATTGCCGGGCCCGCAGATCGTCCAGCTTGATATCCCGCGCTTTTGCCGCGGATTGCATCGGGCCATAAGGCGGCTTGCCGATATGCCAGGCTGCCGTCCCGGCGCTGTCGATTTCATGGTGGGGCGCGCGAGCGCGAAAAGTGCCCTCGGCCGCAGGAGACCGACAGATATTGCCCAGGCAAACAAAGAGGATACGATGTGTCATGGGCCAATCTGTAACGCGTGAGGGGCATATGGAAAAGATCGTCATTCTGACCGGAGCCGGGATTTCCGCCGAAAGCGGCCTCAGCACCTTTCGCGATGAGGGCGGCCTATGGGCGCAACACCGGATCGAGGATGTGGCAACGCCCGAAGGTTTCGCCCGCGATCCTGCCTTGGTTCAGGGGTTTTACAACGCCCGCCGCGTGCAGGCCGCCAAGGTGGAACCCAACGCAGCGCATAAGGCGCTTGCCCGGCTGCAACGGGACTTTCCGGGCGAGGTTGTGATCGTCACACAGAATGTCGACGGGCTGCACGAGGCCGGCGGCGCGCAGGATGTGATCCACATGCACGGGAAACTATCCGGCGCGCTCTGCGCATCCTGTGGCCACCGCTGGACAGCACCGCCTGAGATGGAGGTGGGCGAGCCCTGCCCGGCCTGCAATGCCCCCACCGCGCGCCCTGACGTGGTCTGGTTTGGGGAAATGCCCTATCATATGGAGGAGATTTTCGATCACCATGCCTCCGCCACGATCTTCACTGCGATCGGCACATCAGGCCAAGTCTATCCGGCGGCGGCTTTTGTCCACGAAGCTGGAGCAGTTGGGGCGCGAACTATCGAGATCAATCTTGAGCCGACGGGCGGAGGCTTCGACGACCATCTTCTGGGCAAAGCGTCCGAAACTGTGCCAAAATGGGTTGATCGCTTACTACAAATCCAAACCTAGTGCGAACGACAAGGCGGGACGACCCCACTCTATTTCAACAAGGTTTTTCAAGAGGCCGTAAAATGACCGACCAAAACCCACAAACCGGCGAGATTCTGGACGATGGCAGCATGACCGAGCGAGACAGGCTGAGCGCGCAACTCTCAAGCCTATGGTGGACGTTCCTGATACGTGGGGTTCTGGCGGGTGCGGTTGGTATCGCTGCGCTGTTTTGGCCGTCCGGCAGCATCGCGCTGTTGCTGCGGCTGGTTGGGGCACTGTTGATCATCGACGGCGGGTTGACCCTGCTGGGGGTTGGTCGCCGCGGACTGTTGGGCGGGGCGGCCATCGGCGCTGTTCTGATCGGCCTGATCCTACTGATCTGGCCGGAAGGCACCGTCAAGCTGGCCTTCTTCCTGCTGGGGGCCTGGGCATTGATCATCGGCATCGGCTCACTGGCCGCTTCACAACAAATGAATGAACGCGACCCTCAACGCGGCTCGATGCGTGTATCAGGGATCGCAGCCCTGATCATTGGACTGGTGCTGATGATATGGCCAGCCGTTGCATTGATTGCGCTGGGGTGGGCCATCGCCTTTTCAGCCCTCGCGATTGCAGCCGTGATGTTCTGGCTGGCCACTCGTCTACACAACGCCAGCGACCGGGTCGGCATGAAAACCATCAATCGCTAAAGTGCCAACACCAGCCCAGAGACGCAAAAGGCCGGGCTCCTTGCCCGGCCTTACGCATGGATGAAGGCCGCAGCGCGGCCCGAAGACAGGCGTTCACCTAGTTCGAATGCGACCCGTGGTTGTCATGGCCGTGCTTGTCCTGGCGTTCCAGATCAACCGGAATCTCAACCACGACCTCACCTGCATTTTCAAAAACCAGCGTAACCGGCAGCATCTTGCCTTGCTCAAACGGGTTCTTCAGCCCCATGAACATCACATGGGCGCCCCCGCGCTTGAGCGTAAAGCTCTCACCCGCTGGAATCACAAAGCCTTCCTCGACATGCACCATCTTGGCCACGCCCGCATCGTCGATCATATGGGTGTGAAGCTCGACCCGAGCCGATACGTCCGAAGCCGCACGGATCAGGCGATCGTCGGTGTCACTGGTGTTCTGTATCACCATAAAGGCCGCGCCCGCCTTGGCCGCCTTACCAGACGACCTCGCATATGCGTCGTCTACAACGATGATATCGGCGGCAAGGGCTGGAACGGCCAATAAGCACCCGGCCAGTGTTGCGAACAGAGTGGATTTGAGGGACATCTCGCCTCTCCTATTTCTTTTGGTCTGACTTGTATCGAAAGGAAATCAGACCGTTGCCGGAGGGGCTCGCGCCGGTTTCCGCGGCAACGGCAGCGCGATCAGGTTTTCATCGCGGCTGAGCGGCTGAACACCACCCAACAGAGGCACATCGGGCATGACCAGAGGATGCGGATTAACCGCCCCCAGCAGAACTAAAGCATAGTCAGGACAATAGTGCGGAGGCGCTGTCGGCTGCCCGTCCGCATCCATATAGAAGACAACGGGTCCTGTGCCCGTACACAGCACCATCTGGCCGATGGCGCGGTCAACTCCGCGCGAAACGGCCAATCCCTGCCCTGTCAGAACAACCAACAGGCACATCACAACAGGCAGTATTCGAGGCACGAAACGTTTCATTCGGCCTCGATATAGGCCGCTGAGCTAACGGGCTTCAAGCGCCAAACCGTCGCGCCCGAAATCGCTTCAGTATTCCAGGCCGCGCCGCTTTACGGTTCCCTTTGTGAGGCTGGTATGAGACCGGTTCACCCGGCGCTGCATCCGGGAACATGCGGAAATTGTCTTACTTGCCAGCTTACTCAGCAAAAGAAAGAAATAAAAACTCTTAAATGACATTGGACAACACTCGTTGTTGATAAGCCAATAGTGTCAAAAATAGGGCGCCCCGGTCTGTGAACAAGATCACTCAAGAGGATTTTGTTTCCCAAATCTTCACAGTTCCCACTAATCGTTTCCAAACAAAAAAGCCCCGAACCACTTAGGTTCGAGGCTTTGAAATTCTAATAAGTGCAAGGACTTAGGCTGCGGCTTGTGCCTTAGCGATTTCCTTTTTCACTTTCAGAGCATTTGCCGACAGCTCTTCGTCCTTGGCTTTCGCCAGGAACGCGTCCAGACCACCACGGTGGTCGACCGAGCGCAGGGCAGCTGCCGAGATGCGCAGCTTAACACCGCGACCCAGGGTCTCGGACTGCAGGGTAACGTCGTTCAGGTTCGGCAGAAAACGACGACGAGTTCTGTTTTTGGCGTGGCTGACATTGTTGCCAGTCATCGGGCCTTTTCCGGTCAGTTCGCAACGGCGCGACATGGTTTCTTCCTTTGTTTCTGGAGGCCCGGCAAAACGCCTGCGGCCAAATCACAAGGGGCACAACCCGAAGTCGCGCCCGAAAACTGGTTGGATGCGTGTAGTGGGAATCGCTGGAAGGGTCAAGACGCAGCGGACGGATTCTTTTCCGAAACCTCTTGCAACCGAACGGCCCGCCGGGCCGTGCCTACGGCGTGAGTATTTTTGAAAAGATGCAAGTGTCATCAGACCAGGCTCGCCAGCATTTTCTCGGCCGCGGCGGCGGGGCTGAGGCGGCCTTGGGATACCTCGGCATCAAGCTGCGCCATCTGCGCCTTGGCCTGCGCCGTTTCGAGGCGTGCAAGCAGCGAATGCCGCACCTCCTGATCGAACCAATAGCGGGCTTGCGCGGCGCGGTTGGACTGCCAGTGCCCTGCTTCGCGCCGCCACTCGGTCAGGCTCTGGATTTCTGACCATGCCTTGTCCAGCCCATGTTCCTCAACCGCAGAAACAGCCATCGCCTTCGGGAAACCTTCGGGGTCCTGAGGCCGCTTGCGCAACAGGCGCAGGGCACCGGCGTAGTCGGCGCAAGTGCGGGTTGCGGTTGCCTTCAGGTCTCCGTCGGCCTTGTTGATCAGGATGATGTCCGCCATCTCCATGATACCGCGCTTCACGCCTTGCAACTCATCCCCGCCTGCCGGGGCCAGCAGCAGCAGGAACAGGTCCGACAGCTCCGAGACCACGGTTTCGGACTGGCCGACGCCCACGGTTTCGATCAGGACGACATCGTAGCCTGCTGCCTCGCACAGGGCGATGGCCTCGCGGGTGCGGCGGGCGACGCCGCCAAGGTGGCTTTGGCTGGGAGAGGGGCGGATAAAGGCGTTTTTCTCGCGGCTCAGGCGCTCCATCCGGGTTTTGTCACCTAGGATCGAGCCGCCCGAACGGGCCGAGCTTGGATCGACAGCCAGAACCGCAACGCGTAGCCCCTGCCCGATCAGCATCATGCCAAAGCTTTCGATGAAGGTGGACTTGCCGACACCCGGCGTGCCCGACAGGCCAATCCGCAGGGATTGCCGCCCGGACTGCGCCAGATGGGACAGCAACTCGGTCGCTTGCGCCCGGTGATCTTCCCGCTGGCTTTCGACCAAGGTGATTGCACGCGCCAAGGCCCGACGCTCGCCTTGCAATATCCTGTCGCCCAAGTCAGCTATGTCCATCCGTCCGGTCCCTTTAGAATCCGCCCTAGATGAATGTGCGACGCGTGGTTTGTCCAGAGGCCCTGCGGGATTAACTGCGCGGCTTCTGGACGTCGGGTCTCGCTTTGGCGATAAGGCCGCATGAGCCGTTTGCCGATAGATGACGCCCTTCCGGAACTCCTGGAGACCCTGAGAGCCCATGGCCGTGCCGTGCTGCAGGCCCCGCCGGGGGCGGGCAAGACGACTCGGGTGCCTCTGGCGATGCTAGAGGCCGGATTGTGCGCCGGTCGGATCGTGATGCTCGAACCCCGGCGGTTGGCCGCCCGCGCCGCGGCCGAGCGGATGGCCGAAACGCTAGGCGAACGCGCGGGGCAAACGGTCGGATACCGAGTCCGGGGCGATGCGAAAGTGTCGAAATCCACCCGGATCGAGGTGGTCACCGAAGGCATCCTGACCCGCATGTTGCAATCTGAGCCCGACTTGCCCGGCATCGGCGCGGTGATTTTCGATGAGTTCCACGAACGCTCTCTGAACGCCGATCTGGGGCTGGCCCTGTGTCTTGAGGTAACCGGAGCCCTGCGCGATGACCTGATCCTATTGGCCATGTCGGCGACGCTGGATGCAGACCCCGTGGGGAGGTTGATGGAGGCCCCGCTGGTGACCTCGGAAGGTCGCAACTATCCGGTTGAAACGCGATGGCTGGAGAAACCACTGGGTGCGCAGGGCCGGCGGTTGGACGCGCTAATTGATCTAGTCGAGAAGGCCGAGCGGGACAGCCGCGCCATCGGCGGCGGTATCCTCGTGTTTCTTCCGGGCGAGGGTGAGATCCGCCGCGCAGAAAGCGCCCTGTCCGGGCGATTACCACAGGATTGCGTTGTGCGCCCTCTCTTTGGGGCCATGCCCTTTGCCGCCCAGCGCGCGGCGATTGCGCCGGTTGAGAGCGGGCGGAAGGTGGTGCTGGCAACCTCGATTGCCGAAACCTCGCTGACGATCCCCGATATCCGCGTAGTGGTCGATATGGGACAGGCACGGCGGGCGCGGTTCGATCCCGGCTCGGGCATGTCGCGGCTGGTGACGGAACGGGTCACGCGCGCCGAAGCAACCCAGCGCGCAGGCCGGGCGGGCCGCGTTTCAGACGGGCTATGCTATCGGCTGTGGTCGAAGGGCGAAGAAGGCGCATTGGCCGCCTACCCGCCTGCCGAGATCGAGGCCGCCGATCTGACCGGGCTTGCGCTGGAGCTGGCGCTATGGGGCGCTGAGGCCAGCGATCTGGCATTTCTGACGGCACCGCCCGAGGGCGCTCTGGCCGAGGCGCAGGCGCTGCTGACCCTACTGGGCGCTCTAGATGGCAAGGGCAGGATCACGGATCATGGGCGTGCATTGGCTGCCCTGCCCTTGCATCCCCGCTTGGGTCATATGCTGGTTACGGCGGGGGCGCAGGCAGCCCCTCTGGCCGCACTGATGGCGGAACGTGATCCGCTGAAGGGCGCTCCGGTTGACCTGTCCTTGCGGCTTGAAGCTCTGCGCGACGCCCGTGCGTTTCAGCGCAACCGGGTCTGGCAGGTCAATATGGGAGTGTTGGACCGGGTGAAGGCCGAGGCCAAACGGTTGCGGGCGAAGGCCGGATCTGAGGCTGAAGACCTAAGCCCTGCGTCAATGGCCGCGCTGGCCTATCCAGACCGCATTGGTCAAAGGCGCAAGGGCGATGCACCGCGCTATGTGCTGTCCGGTGGCAAGGGCGTTGTGCTGGACAGCGGCGATACGCTGGCAGGCGCGCCCTATTTGGTGGCCATAGATACCGACGGCAACCCGCGCGAGGCGAAAGCGCGCATGGCTGTACAAATCAGCGAAAGTGAAATTCGCGCCCTGTTTGCAGATCGGATCGGATGGGAGACCAGCTGCGTCTGGTCAAAACGCGACCGACGGGTCATTGCACGGCGGCAAGAACGCCTCGGCGCAATCACGTTAGAGGACCGTATCTGGAAAGACGTCCCCGAGGACGCGATAGCCCGTGCCATGTTGGACGGGGTTCGCGATCTGGGGCTGCGGTTGGAGGGCGCAGCCGCCCGGCTGGCCGCGCGGGTCGAACTGGCGCGTGCCGATGGGGTCGACCTGCCCGACTTCTCGGACCAAGGGCTGATCGACACGGTGGAAGATTGGCTGCTGCCCATGCTATCGGGCGTGCGTAGCGCAGAGAACTGGAAGCGCTTTGACCTGCTGCCCGCGCTGCGGGCCCGTCTGGACTGGACGCAGACGCAAGAGCTGGACCGCCGCGCGCCGGGATCCTTCGTCACCCCACTGGGCCGCAAGGTTCCCATCGACTACGGCGGCGATGCGCCCGAAATCTCGGTGCGTCTGCAAGAACTGTTCGGTGTCACGCGCCATCCGGTGGTCGGAGGCACACCGCTGAAGATCACCCTACTGTCTCCCGCACAACGCCCGATCCAGATCACCCGCGACCTGCCGGGGTTCTGGGCTGGCTCTTACGCGGATGTCCGCAAGGACATGCGCGCGCAATACCCCAAACACCCTTGGCCCGAAGATCCAACGCAGGCCGATCCGACGTTGCGGGCCAAACGAAGGCCCGGCTGAGGCATCACCAAGCACCGAATTTTGCCGAATTCCCCCCAAATTGCGACAAAATTGCCGCCAAACCCCTAAGAAAAGCCGTTTTTCCGAGGTTACGTTGCATTCATCAATTCCGAAGACTATCTGAACATGCATTGAGGTAAGATGTTTTCCGAGCGGCAGAAGAATGAAAGCGCAGTTGCAGAGAATCTGGGATGAGGTCGGACGACCTATGATACAGCGACCCAAGCGCGTGCAGGTGGCCGCCCTCTGTACGCGTCAGACCAAATCAGGCCACGAGGTTCTTTTGGTGACCAGCCGCGATACCGGGCGCTGGATCATTCCCAAAGGCTGGCCGATCGACGGACTGGACGGCGCCGGAACTGCCCTGCAAGAGGCCTGGGAAGAGGCCGGCGTGCGCGAGGCCAAAGCCAAAAATGAGCCAGTGGGTCACTTCACTTATGACAAGGTCCTCAAAGACGGCTCGGTCGAGGCGGTGTTGACCAGCGTCTACCATCTGCGCGTGACGAAACTGCTAGATGACTTCCCCGAAGTAGATCAGCGTCAGCGGAGCTGGGTGACGCCGAAGATTGCCGCTGAACGTGTCGATGAGCCTGAACTCAAAGCCCTGCTCAGGCATCTTTAATGGTCAAGTGGCGTCATGGTTGCCCTCAGGTCTTGAAACCTGTAGGGACCGGCGTCACTCTTTTTGGACCTTATCAAGCCCATGTCGAACACGAACTCCAAACCGCGCTGGAAAGCGCTGGATAGCGACCTGCATCGCATCTCGCGGGTCGAGACAGCAAATGCGCATGTCGCCCGCCCCTTGCTGGCGCCAGGCATCGCTCTGGCCTTCATGGCGCTGGCCGGGCTGACGGCGGCGGTTCTGTTCGGGCAGGCGGATGGTGGCGTGATCGTCGTCGCAGCGGCGGCGTTCGGGGCCTACATGGCAATCAATATCGGCGCCAATGACGTGGCCAACAACATGGGCCCAGCCGTGGGTGCAAATGCCCTGACCATGGGCGGCGCGATTGCCATTGCAGCCATTGCCGAAAGCGCAGGCGCGTTGCTGGCAGGCGGAGATGTGGTCTCGACCATCTCGAAGGGGATCATTGATCCGGCCTCGGTCCAGAACAGCAATGTGTTCATCTGGGCGATGATGGCGGCGCTGATCTCCTCGGCCATGTGGGTCAATCTTGCGACTTGGCTGGGCGCGCCTGTTTCGACCACCCATTCCGTCGTAGGCGGAGTCATGGGTGCTGGCGTCGCTGCGGCAGGGCTGAGCGCGGTCAGTTGGGGCACCATGGGGGCCATCGCGGCCAGCTGGGTGATCTCTCCGGTTCTGGGCGGCGTGATTGCGGCAGTGTTTCTGGCGCTGATCAAAGCCAAAATCCAGTATCAAGACGACAAGATTGCAGCCGCACAGCGCTGGGTGCCGATCCTCGTTGGGCTGATGGCCGGTGCGTTCGCCACCTATCTGGCGGTGAAGGGGCTGAAGAAAATCGTTGCGATTGATCTGAACATAGCTGTTCTGATCGGTCTCGGCGCTGGTCTGCTGGCATGGGCCGTGACGGTGCCATGGGTGCGCCGCCGCTCGCAAGGGCTAGAGAACCGCACGAGGTCGCTGAAAACCCTTTTCGGGCTGCCTCTGGTGATTTCTGCGACCTTCCTCAGCTTTGCGCATGGGGCCAATGACGTGGCGAATGCGGTCGGACCGCTCGCCGCTATCGTGCACGCAGCCGAGTTCGGAGATTTTGCCGCCAAAGTCACCATTCCCACATGGGTCATGGTGATCGGAGCCTTTGGGATTTCATTCGGTCTATTCCTGTTCGGGCCGAAACTGATCCGAATGGTGGGCAGTCAGATCACCAAGCTGAACCCGATGCGCGCCTTCTGCGTCGCGCTGTCTGCCGCCATCACCGTGATCCTGGCCAGTTGGTTGGGCCTGCCGGTGAGCTCGACCCATATCACTGTGGGTGCCGTTTTTGGTGTGGGCTTCTACCGCGAATGGCATACCGACCGACGCTGGGCACACTCCAACCGCCAACGCCCACCCGAGCAGCGACTGGCGCGGGAAGAGCATCAGCGGCGCAAGCTGGTTCGCCGGTCGCATTTCATGACGATCGTGGCCGCTTGGGTCGTGACCGTTCCGGCAGCGGCTGTGTTGTCCGCCGTGATATTCTGGATGCTGACCGCATTTGGGTAAGCTGGGGATTTGCGAGGCTCTGCCTCGCGCTCCGGGATATTTTTAGCCAGATGAAGAGCGGATCAGGGTCTGATCTGGGCAGGCCGCATGGGTTCTGTGGGGGTTGCACGGATCAATTCGGCGACCCCGCTGTTGATTGGGGTTGGTCTGTTCAGGGACTCCCCTAGGCGGATGATCTCGCCTTGCAGACTGTCGATTTCCGTGGGGCGGCCGGCGCTGAGGTCATAGGCCATCGAGGTTCGCGCACTGGGGTCGATGGTTAGCATTTTAGAAGCAATGAGCTTGAATAGAGGCGTCGGTAGGCGCAGGATATGCGGCGTCATCCATGCGGGTAGCGGTGTGGTCGAGGCGACAGGGTGACCGGCGGCTTTCAGAACTGAAAGCGCCTCGGCCATCTGATCGGCCATCAAGCGACGCCAATTGCGGTCCGTCAGTTGATCAACTAGCGTGAGGCCCGATAACGCGTTCAGCGCGTTGTTGAGGTTGATGACGAGCTTGCCCCACTGAACGGCCTCGATCTGGTCGTTCTCGGTGATTGGAAGCTGGGCACTGATCAGCTGTTCGGCCAAGGACCCGGGGCCCTCTTGGATGACAATATCCCCGGACGTGGCGCGGTGATAGGTGGCTCGGCGGGTTGGAACTACGTTAAAGGGAACCATCCCTGCGCGAACATCGTGGTTAGGCAATGCGGCGCGCAGGGTTCGGGCGTTCTCCATCCCGTTTTGCCACGAAAGGACCGGAGCCGACTGCGAAGCGTGCGAAGCGATCAGCGCCGCCATGTCTTCGGTCGCGCCAGATTTCACAGTGACGATGATCAGATCGGCTTCGGCCAGACAGTCGGGATCTGTGCTGAGCGTCAGCGATGCGGCCGGTATCGTAAGAGTGAGACCCGAGAAATCGGTGACCGTCAACCCCAGCTCTCGGATCGGGTCCAAGACGCGGGCGCGGCCGAGCAGAGTGACCGTATGCCCGGCATCAGCCAGCAATGCACCGCAAAAGCAACCGATACTACCCGCACCTGCAACGACGATCCTCATGCCGATCCCTCCGTTGCCGGAAGGATCACCGGGTTGGCGTGTCGGGGCAAGCCCAGAGCGGGGTTACGTTGCGTTCAGCGGGCCAGTCTGGGTTTGGTGCGCTCCAGTTCCGGCGAGATTGGAATGAACTCCTGATCATCGCCGGGCGGCAGGTGGAAGGCTCCGTTCGCCCAGTCGGCGTTTTTCCATTCCCGCGTTGCGTGTTCGATCTTTTCCTTCGACGAGGACACGAAATTCCACCAGATATATCTCTCTTCGTTGAGGGTCGCGCCGCCGAGCAACATAAGCCGCGCCCCCATTGGCCCGGCCGTGACCGAAAGCTTGTCGCCCGGACGGAAGACCATCATGCGCCCTGCCTCGAATTTGTCGCCCGCAATCTCGACCGAGCCTTCGGTGACATAGACGCCCCGATCCTCATGGTCATCCGGCAGCGGGAACGAGGCACCGGGGTCCAGTTGGACGTCCAGATAGAAGGTCTCGGACAGCATGGTAACCGGGCTTGTCTCTCCATAAGCCGAGCCGAGGATCAGGCGGGCGCTGACGCCTTTGTCCTGAATATGGGGCAGCGCGCCCTGTTTATGATGTTCGAAATCCGGGGCCATATCCTCATGCGCTTCGGGCAAGGCGATCCAGGTCTGGATACCGAATAGCTTGTTTTCGCGGGCGCGCGTCTCGGCACTTGTGCGTTCAGAATGGGTCACGCCGCGACCGGCGACCATCCAGTTGACCTCACCGGGGTAGATCATTTGGTGCGTACCCAGACTGTCTCGATGTTCGAACTCGCCCTGATACAGATAGGTCACGGTCCCCAGCCCAATGTGAGGATGCGGGCGGACATCTATGCCGCCTTCGGTGATGAACTCGGCTGGACCCATCTGATCGAAGAAGATGAACGGCCCGACCAGTTGGCGTTCGACCGATGGCAAAGCCCGGCGCACTTCGAACCCGCCCAGATCGCGGGCACGCGGGATGATCAACGTCTCAAGCGCCGGGTTTTCCGTGACGCAGTCGGGGGTGTGAGTCGGGTTCCAGCTCATGCCTGATCTCCTTTGGTCGGACGGGCTAACTTTCTAACGTTCCCGAATGCACTGTAGCGCAGAGTTCACGACATGTATCGCGCAACTATGCACATACTTGGTGCGGCGTCTGGTTCGATGAAGCTCGGTGGGCCATGCACCCTCACATAGCCGTGAACATTAAATCGTCCACGCTTGGACCTCGCGCGCTCGGTTTTCCAAACAAGCGTGCTATGTTTTGGAAAAGGCGAACCCGGCCTGTCAGGTCGGGGCAGAATGTGGGCCACATGACAGGAGAGTTTCCATGACGCGCCTTCAGATAACCCGCCGGTCTTTAATTGTTGCCGGCATTGGCACCCTCGCGACGGGTTTATCCAGGGGATCGCATGCCAGCGGGCTTGCTGCGACCCCATCTATGCGCGGTGGGTCCAACAATTATCGCCCCGGCGCGCCGATCGTCGACCGGATCGGTGGCGGAGGGTTCTGGATGACGGGCACCGTGCGACGCGCCGGAGACGGAGCGCCCCTGCCCGGTCAACGCATCCAGATCTGGGCGCACACGACCGAAGGGCACGAGCGCGATCCTCACAGTCACGGAGCGACCTTGACCGACGCCAATGGCGAGTTTCGGCTAGAGATGCCGCAGATCGTGCCTGCCTTCGGGCAACCGCATGGGCACCTGGCCTATGACAGCGGTGAGTTCCAGACGGTGTTCCTGCGGCCTGTGATGTCCAGTGCGAAAGACAAGACGCTAGCCGCACATTTCGTGCTGCAACCTGCCTGAGCCACGTGATCCGCAGCGCTCTGATTTGGCTGGGGATTGGGGCGGCGTTGCTTGTTCCGTTGGTTGCGGCTGCAACCAGCCCTTATTTGGCTTGGCGTGACACCATCTACATTCTAGCGGGGTTTGCCGGGGTTTTGAGCCTTGGGTTGCTATTGCTGCAACCTCTATTGGCGGCCAGAATCTTGCCGGGACTTGCCCCAATGACCAGCCGTCACGCGCATAGATGGGTTGGTATTGCGTTGATCGTGGCGATCTTTATCCATGTTGGCGGCCTTTGGATTACCAGCCCTCCGGATGTGGTGGATGCGTTGCTCTTCGTCTCAGCGACCCCGTTTTCCCCTTGGGGAGTGATCGCCATGTGGGCGGCTTTTTTCGCGGCGTTTCTGGGTATCTACCGACAGCGCTTGGCCTTGCGGTTTCGCGTCTGGCGGCTAACGCATACGACGCTGGCTTCTGTGACGATCATTGGAAGCGTCGTGCACGCTATGCTGATCGAGGGCACGATGGAGATCATGACCAAGACAGCCCTTTGCGCGTTGGTTCTATTGGCGAGCGGGCGGGCGCTCGCCAAACTGCGTGTTTGGGACGTGAGGAGACGGGCTTAAACGCCCAGACACCACCGCATTACTGCCTTTTGCGCATGAAGGCGGTTCTCGGCCTCATCAAAGATAACTGAGTTCGGGCCGTCCATCACCTCGGAGGTCGCCTCTTCCTCGCGGTGGGCGGGCAGGCAGTGCATGAACAGCGCATCCGGCTTAGCATGGGACATCAGCTCGGTATTGACCTGATAGGGGCGCAGCATGTTGTGGCGACGCTCTTTCGCGGATTGGCTGTCATGCATCGAGACCCAGGTGTCGGCAACCACCAGATCTGCGCCCTCAACGGCCTTGTAGGGATCACGCTCGACAACGATTTGCGAGCCCTTCTGACGGGCAAAACCCATGAATTCTTCCTCGGGGTCGAACTGTGCCGGGCCGGTGAACGTCAGGTCAAAGCCGAACTGCCCTGCCGCGTGTAGGAACGAGGCGCATACATTGTTGCCGTCGCCGGTCCAGACCACTTTTTTGCCCGCAATCGGGCCGCGGTGTTCCTCGTAGGTCAGGATATCGGCCATGATCTGACAGGGATGGGTGCGATCTGTCAGGCCGTTGATCACAGGTACGTCCGAGTATTCGGCCATCTCGGTCAGGACGGTCTCGTCAAAGGTACGGATCATGATCATATCCACATAGCGTGACAGAACACGGGCCGTGTCGGCGATGGTTTCGCCATGGCCAAGTTGCATGTCCTTGCCGGACAGGACCATGGTCTGACCGCCCATCTGACGTACACCGACATCAAAGGACACGCGCGTCCGGGTCGAGGGTTTTTCGAAGATCAGCGCAACCATATGGTCTTTGAGCGGCTGTTCATAATCCAGCGCGGCTTTCGGCCGTCCAAGGCGGGCCTGTTTCATCGCGCCCGCTTGATCAATCATGTTGCGCAGGTCGGCTGCGCCGGTTTTGTGGATATCAAGGAAATGGTTCATATCGTTTCGCTTTTGGCTATCAACGGTCGGGGGGCGCTGCCCCCGAGGTATTTGTGAACAGAAGAAGGATCAGGCAGTGGCGAGTTTGGCTTCGATTTGCGTTGCGGCCTTGTCGAGGCGGATCATCGCCTGGGCGATATCGTCTTCGGTCAGGGTCAGCGGCGGCAGCAGGCGAATGACGTTGTCGGCGGCGGGAACTGTGATGACCTCGTTGTCATAGCCCGCGTTGACGACGTCGATATTTGTCGCTTTGCATTTCAGGCCCAGCATCAGGCCGGTGCCGCGCACCTCTTCGAAAACCTCAGGGTGGTCGGCCACCAAGCCTTCGAGTTTCTGGCGAAGCAAGCCAGCCTTGCGGTTGACACCTTCGAGGAAGGCAGGCGTGGCGACCTGGTCGATCACGGCGCAACCAACGGCGCAGCCCAGCGGGTTCCCCCCATAGGTCGAACCATGAGTGCCTGCGGTCATGCCGCTGGCGGCCTCTTCGGTGGCCAGCACCGCGCCTAAAGGGAAGCCTCCGCCGATACCTTTGGCGACCATCATGATATCCGGTGTGATACCCGCCCATTCGTGGGCAAAAAGCTTACCGGTCCGGCCCACGCCACACTGGACCTCATCGAGGATCAGCAGGAGGTCGTTTTCATCACAGATCTGGCGCAGGGCTTTGAGTTCGGCGTCGGGAACGGGGCGGATGCCGCCTTCGCCCTGCACCGGCTCGATCATGATTGCTGCTGTTTTTTCGGTAATCGCGTTGGTGACGCCATCGAGATCTCCAAACGTGAGATGCACGAAACCGGGCAGCAAGGGGCCGAAGCCTTTGGTCATCTTCTCCGACCCGGCGGCAGCGATACCAGCCGAGGAGCGGCCGTGGAAGGAGCCATCGAAGGTGATTATCTCGACCTTCTCGGGCTGGCCTTTGTCATAGAAATACTTGCGGGCCATTTTCACGGCCAATTCGCAGGACTCTGTGCCCGAGTTGGTGAAAAACACCGTGTCGGCGAAGGTATGCTCGACCAGTTTGTCGGCCAGCGCCTGCTGCTGCGGAATGTGGTAAAGGTTCGAGACATGCCAAAGCGCGTGCGCCTGCTCGGTTAGCGCGTTCACAAGCGCCGGATGCGCGTGGCCCAGCGCGTTCACCGCGATGCCCGCTCCGAGATCCAGAAAACGTCGGCCGTCCGCCTCGGTCAGCCAGGCGCCTTCGCCCTTCACGAAAGTCAGGGGCGCACGGTTATATGTCGGCAGAACGGACGGGATCATCGGATCATCCTTTTAGATAGCTTAAGCCCTGTGAGTGATACACGGGGGCCGGGTTCGTCAACTGATTTGGTGGAGAATGCGCGGATTTGGACAGCGCAAATAGATCAAACGGGCCGGTTACGCGGTCAGGCGTCGGCGTCGGAGGCGCAAGATATGTGCGGTTTTGATCATGGCGGCCCGTATAGCGAGGTTCGATCAGTCTGGGAAGACCCATAGTTGGAAAGCCCTGAATTTTCATAGTGAGATGAGAAGCCGCCATTTCACACTTGCTATTTCAATTCCTGTGGCGCACCGCTTGGCCATGACACCTATGCCTCAGAACCCGCCCCTTGCGGCCCTGTTGATCTTTGCCGCCAGCGCCCTGCTGGCAGGGACAACATTGCTGGCCAAAGCGTTGGGGACAGACACGCTTGGCCCCGCGCTGCATCCGATGCAGATCAGCCACGGGCGGTTTCTGTTTGCTTTTGTGGTGATCGTGACCGCCACGGCTGTTCTACGCCCGGCGCTGAGGCGCCCTCATTGGGGGTTGCACATCGGCCGCACCAGTTTCGGATGGCTGGGGATCACGCTGATGTTTGCATCCGTTGCTTATATCCCGATCGCGGACGCCACGGCGATTTCCTTCCTGAACCCGGTTTTCGCGATGGTTCTGGCAATCCCGCTGCTGAAAGAAGGTGTCGGCCCTTGGCGTTGGCTGGCCGCAGCGGTGGCTTTGACCGGGGCACTGATTCTCTTGCGCCCGACGCCTGCCAGTTTCCAACCAGCCGCCCTATTGGCCCTGACGGCGGCCGCAGTGATCGGGATGGAGCTGATTTTCATCAAAAAACTCTCAGGCCGCGAGATTCCGATCCAGATTCTGTTGGTGAACAACGGATTGGGTCTATCCATCGCGTCGGTCGCGGTGATTGCAGTATGGCAGGCGCCGACCCCTGCACAATGGGCAGCTTTGGCCGGAATCGGGGGGTTGATGGCCTGCGCGCAGGCCTGTTTCGTCAACGGAATGGCCCGCGCCGATGCCTCTTTCGTTGCGCCCATCAGCTATGCCACATTGATCTTCGCGGCGTTCTACGACTTTGCGATCTTTAGCGTGATCCCGGATCGGATCAGCATCATCGGCTCATCCATCATCCTGACAGGCGCGTTGATTCTGGTCTGGCGCGAAACCATTCACCGTCAGGCCTTGAGCCGGTAGCCTGTGCGCAACATCTGCCAGGTCACGGCACCGACGAACAGCGTCGCCCCGGTGCAAACTGCCATTCCCAGCCACGGAGAGCTGTCGGACACTCCGATCATCCCATAGCGCAGCCCGTCAATCAGATAGAAAACTGGGTTCAAGTGGCTGAGTTTGTTGAGCACAGGCGGCAGCGCCTCGACCGAGTAGAAGGTACCCGACAGGAAGGCCAATGGCGTGACGATGAAGTTGGTGATCGCCGCCATCTGGTCGAATTTATTGGCAAAAATCCCCGCAAACAGGCCCAAGGCGCCCATGAAGGCACCGCCCAAGATGACGAATATCAGGGTGATGAACAGGTTCTGCGGCGCAATCGATAGAAACACCAGAAACGCGAGGGCCACGACACAGGCGATCAGAACGCCGCGCGCGATGCCGCCTGCAAGATAGCCCAGTAAGATCTCCAGAGGGGACAGCGGCGGCATCAGGGTATCCACGATGTTCCCCTGCACTTTCGAGATCACCATCGAAGACGAGGTATTGGCGAAAGCATTCTGGATCACCGTCATCATCATGATACCAGGCGCCAGAAAGATCAGGAACGGAACACCCATCACGTCAGGCCGGCTTGGGCCGATGGCTATGGTGAAGATCAACAGGAACAATCCAGCCGTCACCAGCGGGGCCAGCAGGGTCTGGGTCCACACCGCCATAAAGCGCAGGGTTTCGCGTTTGGCCAGCGTGTAGAGGCCCATCCAATTGACCGCGCCAAACCGGCGCGCGTCCTGATCCATAAGATTCTGCATGAGAGCCTCTTAACTGATTCGAAGACCGCTTGTAACTCGGCCCGCAGTGATTAGAATAGGGCGCTGAGATGAATTCCCAAGGCGGCCCGAATCCGGGGCCGCTTTCCGCTTTTGAAAGGCAACCGATGTCCTGGACTGACGAGCGCGTAGAACTGCTGAAGAAAATGTGGGGCGAGGGCCAGTCGGCCAGCCAGATCGCCAAGGAACTGGGCGGCGTGACCCGCAACGCGGTGATCGGCAAGGTCCACCGTCTGGGCCTGTCCAACCGCGCAACCGGAGCAACGCCCGCCAAGGCTGAGCCAAAAGAAAAACCGGCACCCGCGCCTAAGGCCGAGGCGAAACCAAAGCCCGCCCCCAAGACCGAACCCGCGCGTCCGGCCCCTGCCCCGGCAGCGGAGACGAAGCCCGCGGTTCCCGCCCGTCGTCAGATTATCCCGGCGGGTCAACCTCTGCCGCCGCAGCCTTCGGCGAATGAGATCAGCCCCGAGGCACTGGCCAAGGTCAACGAGGTTGAGAAGAAAGCCAAGAAGCTGACGCTGATGGAGTTGACCGAAAAAACCTGCAAATGGCCTGTCGGCGACCCCGCAACCGAGGATTTCTGGTTCTGCGGCCTGCCGGTTGAAGCAGGCAAGCCCTATTGCGAGGCGCATGTGGGCGTGGCCTTCCAACCCATGAGCTCGCGCCGCGACCGCCGTCGGTGATTTGGAACGCCAGAACCGTATTTCTATTCTGGAATGTGGGAAGGGTACGGGGTTTCTCTGAGCCTCTTATCGGAAGTGTTGCGAAGTTAAAAAACGCTAGGCGTAACGGGGACTTACGAGAAAAACACCCTCGCAGCTTTCTGCAAGGGTGTTTTAGATCGGGGCGTCGGATGCGCGGACGAAGTTGCTGTTCGTTGCGGCGTTGCAAATGGTTGCGTTGATTTAACAGGCCCAGCGTGCAGAAGCCGTCTAATCGCAGCCAGAATTACACAGCTATTGTAGGCATGCATCAGTGTTCAATGAGTCTTTGATCTCTCATCTTCTTCATTCGCAAACTACATTCATTGTCAGTCCTCGTGTTCTTGTAGGTGGCGAAAATGTACCCTCCCGCCAACCGGGTCGAACCTGACACCTCAATGAAATAACCTTCGCTGACTTGCTCAAAAAACTCGAAACTTGTGGCGGAAAAGCTTCCGGTTACCAAAAAACCCGTTATGTCTTTAACGCCGAAGCTCACACCCCGTGATTTACCGGAAAGCCTGCCGTTTCGAGTTTGCTCAAAATAGTAGATATAACGACCAGACCCAAAACTACATCGAAGGGTCGCATACCATTTCCCGGATAAATTGGGCACCTGGGGCTTGTAGCCGTTCGAAGTAGAGAATTGAGAAATTATGACGTCATCTGGAAACGACGTTGACTGTGTTCTTTAAACTTCCGCCACAAGATGGCCGTACCCGATTTTACAAAATGCGCAGATCGAAAAGACGAAACCCAAGATCGATACTGCAAACACCTTGCTTGCTCCATAACTCTTGTCTGTCTACCTTCCTACCATATTTGTAGCGTAGGGTAACGATAGCTTCTCTACTCCCTGCCGTCCGCGTCCAAACTAGACGACGAAGTGATGTTTATCGTCAAGACGGTCGCTGCCGCGTTCTGCTGACGAAATTTGGCACGTCGCCTCAATCGCAAACTCCAAAACGGTCGGAAAGCCTTGTGGTACAAACCTTGGGCAAACCTAGGTTGGTCTCATCATGTCTACTTTCCGAGTCGCAAACCGAACCTTCGTTCAATGTGGCATTGGTTAGAAAGGGCTCGAACCTGACATTGAGGTGTCAGTGATCTTGGAGCCGAGGGCACATGATCGGCGTCTTACTGCGCCGGATGGGATGGTAGATCCGGTTCAGGTTGCCAGCCCGGCACATCTTCGGGCGCGACCGAGGCGTGCAGGTGTTCGGACTGGTCCTTGCCCACTATCCGTCTTTTGCGCAGAAGAAAAATCTTGCCCCACCCGCGCCACGTCCCAACCGAAGCCCCCTGAGCATTGGTCGGAAAACGAACGCGCCATCCCTCCGGCAGCGGCAGCCCGTGCCGCTCGGCCTTGTCCAGCATCCAGATGAGAGAGATGTTGCTGAGGGCGCGCGCCTCTTCGTAGCCGTTCAACTGACCACCCACATCGCCATGGGTGCCCCGAAACCAAACCTGTTCGACATGGCCTTTGAACTCGGGCGTGCATTTCCAAAGGACAGGCTCATAGACCTCGCGGGTCTCATTCAGGGCCATCGCGTGATATCCGTGGCGGATTGCGCGGCCCAGCTGATGATTGTGGAAGGCGTGCTTTTCCTCGGCCCAACGCCATAGCAGCGGCAGCCGCAGACCTAGCGCTTTGACCGTGTCCCACACCCCGACCATCTCAATTGCCACATCCTCATGGCAGAATTTGCGGCGGAAATCGCGGGCCGCCGTGCCACTCGGGTTGCATTCATAGTGGCGGTAGGCCTGCTTGATGTTCCGCTCGGTCGCGTGTTCCGCCTTCAACAAGCCGATCATGTCGATCACACCCGCAAGGCTGCGAACACCGTAGGCCCCACGGGAATACCCTATAAAGTAAATCCGGTCTCCGGGTTTGTAGCGCGAGGCCAGATAGCCATAGGCCCGACGGATCTGCCGATTGATCCCCCGCCCCATCATCACATCGAGCGAAGACTTCCAGCTTTCCCACTGGACGCCAGCTTCGTAAAACACGGAAACCTGAGGCCCCATTTCCTGACACAGGCGAAACGTCTGCCCAGCATGGGTTTCGAAGCCAGGCTCCAGCGTCGACATGGTTCCATCCAGAATGACAACATGGCTGATCGGCTCACGGTGCAGCGCTTCGGCGGAATGCTCAGAGCGTAAGGGCCGCCCGAGCCATCCAAGTACCTTTCTGCTTAACCGTGACAGAATCATATCTCAGCCACTCCTGTACTCTTCGAGGGTGCGCGCGCGTCTCAGCATTGCGCCGCCCTGGCCTTCACGGTGCATCGGCAACTGAGGCCCATGCGCCCATATCCCGCCTCCGTTCGACCGTCGGCCCATCACTTGCCCGCGCGCTGGTAAAGGCGAGGTATACTCAAGGATGGGTATCATCCGCATGCCGGACAAGAGATCCAACGAAACCGTGAGACGTTGAAGCATAGCTGCAAGCCTAAGTGGGCATTTGGGCATCATCATGACTAAGGCGTGCGGCATGCGTGACCTCATCGTTACAGCCACCATATGTCTGAATATATTACAAAAGCTCAAACGCATTGCAAAATTCCCGAAACCGTCTGACGACAGATCACGAAACGAGCAGTGAAGCCGCATCTTATCGGGTCGCGCCATCTCGTGACTGCACGTTACAAGTGTAGCTGAACGACCCAGTGCCCGTCTGTGGCCTGGTTCACGGTACCGGCGGACTGAATGCCTTGTGGATTTGAGTGCAAAGCCTTCCCCTTTTGTCATCCTTTCGCTATTGCACGCACTAACCCAAGATTGATGACGCAGGACGCACCCCATGGCGATGGAAAAGACATTCAACGCGGCCGAGGCTGAGGCCCGCATCTACGAGGCCTGGGAACAGGCCGGAGCCTTCAAGGCAGGCGCGAACAAATCGCGTGACGAGAGCTTTACCATTATGATCCCGCCGCCCAACGTGACAGGTGCTTTGCACGTGGGCCATGCGTTCAACAACACGCTTCAGGACATCCTGATCCGTTGGCACCGGATGCGCGGCTTCGACACGCTCTGGCAGCCCGGCCAGGACCACGCAGGCATCGCCACACAGATGCAGGTTGAAAAGATGCTGGCCGCCACACAACAGCCGGGTCGGCGCGAGCTGGGCCGTGAGAAATTCCTTGAGAAAGTCTGGGAATGGAAAGGCGAATACGGTGGCACGATCATCGAGCAGCTGAAACGTCTCGGCTCCTCCTGCGACTGGTCGCGCAACGCGTTTACCATGGCGGGTGCGGCGGGCGATCCGCGCACAGGCCATGAAAATTCGGCCAATTTCCATGACGCCGTGATCAAGGTCTTCGTCGATATGTACGAAAAGGGCCTGATCTATCGCGGCAAGCGTCTGGTCAACTGGGACCCGCATTTCGAAACCGCGATCTCGGACCTTGAAGTCGAGAATATCGAAGTCGCGGGCCACATGTGGCACTTCAAATACCCGCTGGCCGGGGGCGAGACCTACACCTATGTCGAGAAAGACGAGGACGGGAATATCGTGCTCGAGGAAGAGCGCGACTATATCTCGATCGCCACGACGCGCCCTGAAACCATGCTGGGCGACGGCGCGGTTGCGGTTCATCCCTCGGATGAGCGCTATGCGCCCATCGTCGGCAAGCTTTGCGAAATCCCGGTTGGTCCGAAAGAGCATCGCCGTCAGATTCCGATCATCACCGATGACTACCCTGATCCCGATTTTGGCTCGGGCGCGGTGAAGATCACCGGCGCGCATGACTTCAACGACAACATGGTCGCCAAGCGCGGCGGCATTCCGATGTACCGCCTGATGGACACCAAAGGCGCGATGCGGGCCGATGGTGCGCCTTACGCGGAAGAAGCGGACAAGGCGCAGGAATACGCACACGGCAAGGAGTTCACCGAGAACGAGATCGACGCGATCAACCTGATCCCCGATCACCTGCGCGGCCTCGACCGGTTCGAAGCGCGCGCGAAGGTGGTTGAAGAGATCACTGCGGACGGTCTGGCCGTTATGACCCGCGCGGATGATCCGCGTCTGGGTTCAACCGCTCTGAAGCCCGATCATGAGGGCGCGGACAAACTGGTCCCGCTGGTCGAGAGCAAACCGATCATGCAGCCGTTTGGCGACCGCTCTAAAGTCGTCATCGAGCCGATGTTCACTGACCAGTGGTTTGTCGACGCGGCCAAAGTCGTCGGCCCTGCGCTGGATGCGGTCAAGGACGGTACAGTCAAGATCATCCCCGAGTCGGGCGAGAAAACCTATTACCACTGGCTGGAAAACATCGAGCCCTGGTGCATCTCGCGTCAGCTGTGGTGGGGGCATCAGATTCCGGTTTGGTATGGCCTCGATCTCTCGGCTGAGAACTTCAAGGACGATGAAAACGACGGCGACCTTGATCTGGTCGAATTGGGCCGTTTGCTGAACGAAGGCGGCATGTTGCATCGTGGCAATGTCATGGAATGCGCTGCTAGCCTTGAAGCTGTCACCGAGAAATTCCTCGACGACAACGCAAACATTCCCAGCCCTCTGAGCCACGCGACGGTTGTCGAAGTCGCTGATAAGCAGGAAGCGATACATCAGTTCGCTGAAAGCCTTGCTCAATACGCGGTCGAACAAGACCCGACCAAGCTGGTCTACCCGGTTTGGCGCGACCCGGACGTGCTCGACACATGGTTCTCCTCCGGCCTCTGGCCCATCGGTACGCTAGGCTGGCCCGAACAGACCGAGGAACTGGAACGCTATTTCCCGACGGACGTTCTGGTCACCGGTTTCGACATCCTGTTCTTCTGGGTCGCCCGGATGATGATGATGCAAATGGCTGTGGTCGATCAAATCCCGTTCCACACCGTCTACCTGCACCAGCTCGTCCGTGACGAGAAGGGCAAGAAGATGTCCAAGACCACCGGCAACGTGATCGACCCACTGGAGATCGTGGACGAATTCGGTGCGGATGCGCTGCGCTTTACCAACGCATCGATGGCGGCGATTGGCGGTGTGCTGAAACTGTCCCGCGAGCGCATCACCGGTTACCGGAACTTCGGCACAAAACTGTGGAACGCCGTCCGCTTTGCCGAGATGAACGAGGTCTTCACCGACGCCGTCCCACAACTGGACGTGGCCGACCTGAAACCCAAGGCGGCCGTGAACCGCTGGATCATCGGCGAAACTGCCCGCGTGCGGGAAGAGGTCGATGCGGCACTGGAAAGCTATCGTTTCAACGATGCTGCGAATGGGCTTTATGCCTTTGTCTGGGGCAAAGTCTGCGATTGGTATGTGGAGCTGTCGAAACCGCTACTGCAAGGCGACGATACCGAGGCACAGGCCGAGACCCGCGCCACCATGCGCTGGGTTCTGGATCAGTGCATGGTCCTGCTGCACCCGATCATGCCCTTCATCACCGAAGAGCTTTGGGCTCTGACCGGCACCCGCGCCAAGATGGTCGTCCACGCCGACTGGCCGACTTACGCCGCCGCCGACCTGATCGACGCCGACGCGGATCGTGAGATGAACTGGGTGATCTCGGTGATCGAAAATACTCGCTCGGCCCGTGCGCAGATGCGGGTTCCGGCGGGCCTCTACGTGCCGATGTTGGTAACCGAGATCGACAATCACGGCCAAGCCGCATGGGACCGTAACGAAGCACTGATCAAACGTCTGGCGCGGATCGATAGTCTGACCAAGGCTGACGAGCTGCCAAAAGGCACCATCTCGATTGCCGCCCCCGGCGCTTCTTTCGGCCTGCCGCTGGCTGATATCATCGACATCGGTGCCGAAAAGGAACGGTTGGAGAAAGCCAAAGGCAAACTGGCCAAGGAACTCGGCGGTCTGCGGGGACGTCTGAACAACCCCAAATTCGTGGCCTCGGCCCCGGAAGAGGTGGTTGAGGAAGCCAAAGCCAACCTCGCTACGCGCGAAGAAGAAGAGGCCAAGCTGAACGAAGCCCTCGCTCGTCTGGCCGAACTCGCCTGATCTTCTTCTCGTTCCAAATACGGAAATCCCGACCTCATCACCCGAACCGGTGGTGAGGTTTTTCTTTACCTTCAGAGCTTTCCCCTTGTTCGCGCCAGCCCGCGCTTGTTAGCACTTCGGAATAACAACCCTCCGAGGCCCCTATGGCACGACCTTTCCCTCCGATGCAGACCGTCTCAACCGGACTGGTAGTCGCCATTGTCGGGTTCTTCAGCTCATTTCCCATCGTGCTGCAAGGGCTGAGTGCGATGGGCGCATCACCAAGCCAAGCAGCCTCGGGCCTGATGAGTGCTGCAATTGCAATGGGGCTGGCGGCGATTGTTCTTAGCCTGCGTTACCGGCAACCAATCAGCGTGGCCTGGTCCACCCCCGGAGCGGCGCTGCTGGCGGTCTCAGCCACCCCGGTCGCAGGCTTCTCAGGCGCAATCGGCGCCTTCCTCTGCGCCGGAGCTTTGACGATTCTGGCCGGACTTTGGAAACCCCTAGGGCGTCTGGCCGCTGCAATCCCGACTACTCTGGCCCAAGCAATGCTCGGCGGAGTGCTCTTGCCCCTGTGCATTGTCCCGTTCAAAGCAGCTGTTGAGCTACCCTGGCAGGCCCTGCCCGTGATCCTGACATGGTTCATCGCCGGACGTCTTAACCGGCTGTTCGCCGTTCCCGCAGCCGTCGTCGCCGCAGCGCTAGTGGTTGTGTACAGCGCCGATGGCGCATCCGTCCGGCCCGAGGCCTATTTGGCCGCGCCGGTTTGGACGATGCCCTCATTCTCGCTTGCGTCAGCCATCGGCATCGGCCTGCCGCTGTTCGTCGTCACAATGGCAACCCAAAACATCCCCGGCATCGCCGTGATGCGCAGCTTTGGCTACACGCCCGCACCTGGCAAGCTGTTCTCCTCCGTCGGCGGGGCAAGCATGTTGTCGGCCCCATTTGGAGCCCCCGCCACCTGTCTGGCGGCCATCACCGCCGCGATGTGTTCGAACGAAGACAGCCATCCGGACCGTACTTTGCGCTATTGGTCGGCAATCATGGCAGGCGTGTTCTACTGCGTCTTCGGTATCTTCGCCGTGGCAATCACAGGCTTTGCCGCCCATGCCGACCCGCTTCTGATGGGTACGCTGACCGGCGTGGCCCTGATTGGCGTTATGGCCAACGCCACCTTCGCAGCACTCGAAATACCCGCCGAGCGGGAAGCGGCGATCCTGACCTTCGCCATCACCGCCTCAGGGATCACGGTGTTCGGTCTGGGCGCTGCGGTCTGGGGCTTGATGGCTGGGGGCGTCGCCTACCTCTTGACCACCAAGCTGCGATGATCCCTTTCTCCCCACGCCTGAAAAAGCTATCCTGCACTCATGTTCGGATCGCTTGGAAAACTGGTGGAACGCCAGATCAAGAAGGCTCAGGCCGAGGGTCAATTACAGGGTCTTGAGGGCGAAGGTGCGCCTCTGCCCGATCGCTCGGGCGAAGCGCAAAGCGATCCCGCCATCGCGGCCGGTCATCGGATCATGGCGCAGGCCGGCGTACTGCCCGAGGAGTTCGACATCAAAAAACAGTTGGACGAGGCCCGAAAGGAATATGCCGGACTGACCGATCCCGAGGCCCGCAAAGCCACGATGTCAAAGATCGCCGATCTCGAAATGCGCTACAACATGGCCCGAGACGCGCGGCGTGCCTTCATGCGGTGATCACTTGAACTCGGGCTTTCGGCCCTGCATCTGTGCCATCACAACCTCCATCTGGTCAGGCTTTCCAATCAGATCCACCTGTTCCGAGGACTCGGCCAGCAACACATCGGCGCGCGGATTGGTTTCGGCGAAATCTATGAGGCGCTTGGCGGCGCGGATGGCAGAGGGGCTTTGTGAGGCGATGTTTTCAGCCAAGGCCAGTGCTTCGGTCTGTGGATCATCGGACAGCTTGGTGACCAAGCCCCAGTCGGCCGCCTGTGCAGCCCCAATGGGACGCGCGGTATAAGTCAGCAGCCGCAAAACGTCCGAACGGACCAGCTTCGGAAGCAGAACCATGCCGCCCATGTCCGGGATGATGCCCCATTTCATCTCCATCACTGCCAACTTCGCCTCGGGGTGGGCGATGCGGATATCCGCGCCCAAAGCGATCTGCAGACCGCCCCCGTAGGCCGCGCCTTGGATGGCGCAGATGACAGGAACGGGGATGCGTCGCCAGATCAGGGCCAGTTCTTGCATCTCATTGGCGTCTTCATGACTACGGGTCATCAGCCATTCGGTCGGGTCCATATGGGCCATTTTCGCGAAACTCGCCATGTCGAGACCGGCGCAGAAGCTTTTGCCCTCACCCGAGAGGACCACGGCGCGTGCGTCCGAGGCCGCAACCTCTTGCCCGGCGGCCAGCAGCGCCTTGATCATCGCCTCGTCCAAAGCATTCATCTTGTCGCCGCGCGTCAGCGTGACATGAGCGATGTGATCCTTGTACTCGACAGATACGCGCGCCATTCCGGACCTCCTTGTTTTGCAGTCTTGATAAGACTGCCCCGAATGTGCGTGCAGTTCCACCGCGACGTTGAGGCACGTTAAAGCACGGACTTGCAGCAACCCACACGGTAGGCTTATCTGCGCCTATGACCAAACCTCGCTACACATCGCTCGCCCGATCGCTGCCCGCAACCGTCCCGTTTGTGGGGCCGGAAACGCAGGAGCGCCAACGCGGTGCCCCCTTCAAGGCGCGGCTGGGTGCGAATGAAAGCGTGTTTGGCCCCTCGCCTCGTTCAATTGAAGCGATGCAACGGGCCGCCAGTGAGATCTGGATGTATGGCGACCCCGAGAATCACGATCTGCGCAATGCGTTGGCCGCACATCACGGAGTTGCCCCCGAGAATATCGTGGTGGGCGAAGGCATTGACGGGTTGTTGGGCTACTTGGTGCGGCTGTTGATCGGACCGGGCGACGCGGTTGTGACCTCTGACGGGGCCTATCCCACGTTCAACTACCATGTGGCGGGCTTTGGAGGGGTTTTGCACAAGGTCCCCTATCGCGACGATCACGAAGACCCAGCCGCTTTATTTGCCAAGGCCGCAGAGGTGGATGCCAAGCTGGTCTATCTGGCAAATCCCGACAACCCGATGGGAAGCTGGCATTCGGGCGCCGATATCGTGGCCGCGATGGAGGCTCTGCCCGCTGGGTGCCTGCTGGTTCTGGACGAGGCCTATGTCGAATGCGCGCCGGACGGCACTGCTGCGCCTGTTGCCGCCGATGATCCGCGCGTGATCCGGATGCGGACGTTTTCAAAGGTGTACGGGATGGCAGGCGCGCGGGTGGGCTATGCTATCGGTGCCCCCGAATTGATTGCGGCGTTCAACAAGGTGCGCAACCATTTCGGCATGAACCGGGCTGCACAAGCCGGGGCGCTGGCGGCACTTGAGGATCGCGCTTGGCTGTCAGAAGTGCAGGCCCGGATCACTGAGGCTCGGGATCGTATCGGACGCATTGCGCAGGCCAACGGTTTGATCCCGTTGCCTTCGGCCACGAATTTCGTTGCGATTGATTGCGGATGTGACGGGATGTTTGCGAAGGCTGTTCTGGACTCGCTGGTCGAACAGGGTGTGTTTGTGCGGATGCCATTTGCGGCCCCGCAGAACCGCTGTATCCGGGTGAGTTGTGGTGGAGAGGCAGAGATGGCGGTTTTTGAAGCGGCCCTGCCATTGGCCTTGGCGCAAGCTAGGGCGATATAGGGGGGCTGTCTGCCCCCCATCGCGTCAAGGCGCGATTCCCCCCCGAGGATATTTTGAGCCAGATGAAGAGGCGGATCGGCGCTATGTGGCCAATGTCGCGGCGGCGGCTTCCAGCGCGCCTTGGCCGCGGGGGATATCAAGTGCCGCCATGGCGGTTTCCATGCCACCCAGCATCGCCATGATCATCTGCGCGTTGACGTGCCCCATATGGCCCAGGCGGAAGCAACCGTCCCAGTCCTCCATCCCCAAGCCGATGCCCAGCGTCAAACCAAGCTGATTTTCGGTGTAGTTGCGTAGCGGTGTACCGCGCCCCTCGGTCAGGCGGAGGGCGGTGACGGCGTGGCTGCGATGGGTCGGGTCGGTGACGTTGAACTGAAGTGCTCCGCCTTGCGCCCAGACATCGCAGGCAGCCCAGATGGCTTTGGCGAGGCGTTCGTGCCGGGTCCAAACGTTGTCGAGACCCTCACCGTGGATCAGGTCCAGCGCGGCGCGCAGTCCGTAGAGGTGATGGGTGGGCGCGGTGCCATTGAAATACTGATAGAACAGCTCGGGGTTGGCGCGCGGTTGCCAATCCCAATATTGCGAAACGCGGGGCATTGCAGCACGTTTCGCCTGTGCTTTGTCGTTGAAGAAGACAAAGCCGGTGCCCGCCGGGGTCATGAGGCCCTTCTGGCAGGCTGTCACGGTGACATCGACTCCCCAAGCGTCCATCTCAAACCGGTCGCAACCCATCGAGGCGATACAGTCGGCCATTAGCAACGCTGGGTGGTTCAAGTCATCCAGCAGGGCGCGCAAGGCAGGGATATTATTCCGGATCGAGGTGGACGTATCCACATGGACGGCAAGCACAGCTTTGATTTTGTGCTCCTTGTCGGCGTTCAGCGCCTCGGCGATGCGGTCGAGATCCCAGGGCGAAGACAGGCCGAAATCTATCAGGTCGACCTTGGCACCGACCCCCTCGGCCATCTCGGCCCAGCCATGGGTGAAACGACCTGAGGCTGGGGCCAGAACGGATTCTCCGGGGGCGATCACATTCGAAAGCGCGGCCTCCCACGTGCCGTGGCCGTTGGCGATATAGATGGCGACGTTGTGCTGGGTTCCGGCCACGCGCTTCAGGTCCTGCGTCAGCGCGGGCATCATCTCGATCAACGCGCCATCGTAGATATTGGGCGAAGGGCGATGCATGGCCTGCAACACCGCGTCGGGCATAACCGAAGGGCCCGGAATGGCCAGATACTCGCGCCCATGCACGAGGGAGGTTTGGTTTGTCATGAGGGTAACCTGCTTAACTTGTGGCCTACCCTAGCGTTTCGCCTTGCGGCGTCAATCCGTCAGGTGGGTCGCCTCACGCGCAAGCGCTTCGATCCCGGACCAGTCGCCCTCTTGAACCATCTGCTTTGGCGCGACCCAGCTTCCACCGGCGCAGACCACGTTGGACAGCGAAAGGTAGTCGCGGGCATTTGAGGGCGATACGCCGCCTGTGGGGCAGAAGGTGATCTGCGGCAGAGGTGCCCCTATCGCTTTGAGGGCCGGCGCACCGCCCGAGGCCTCGGCAGGGAAAAATTTCAGCATGTCATAGCCCTTTTCTAGCAGGGCCATGGCCTCACTCGCGGTAGCCGCGCCAGGTAGAAGGGGCAGGCCTTCAGCTTCACAGGCGGCGATCAGGGTATCGGTTGCGCCGGGTGAGACGCCAAACTGCGCGCCAGCTTCCTTGGCGGCGCGGACGTCTTCGGGGGTGACCAGCGTGCCTGCGCCCACGACGCCTCCGGGCACAGCGGCCATGGCGCGGATCACGTCCAGCGCGGCAGGCGTGCGCAGGGTGACTTCGAGCGCAGGAAGACCACCTGCGACCAGCGCCTCGGCCAAGGGACGGGCGTGGGCGACGTCATCCACGACGAGCACCGGAACGATGGGGGCCAGCGCGCAGATCTCGCGGGTGCGTTGGGTTTTGGTCATGGGTTAAACTCCGAAAATGCTGGCACCTGTGTCGGCGGACCCGACATTCTGGCGGAACGCGCCGAAGAGGTCGCGGCCGACGCCGTGCTGGTTGGCAGACAAATCAGCGGTCGCTGGGCTGCGGTCGAGGACGCCGGGTGTGAGGATTTCAAGCTCACCCTTTACGGCATCGACGCGCAGCAGATCACCGTCTTGCAGATAGCCGATGGCACCACCGTCCAGCGCTTCGGGGCAAACATGGATGGCGGCGGGAACCTTGCCCGACGCACCAGACATGCGGCCATCGGTGACCAGAGCGACCTTTTGGCCTCTGCCCTGAAGGATCGACAGTATCGGTGTCAGCGAATGCAGCTCGGGCATGCCGTTGGCCTTCGGGCCCTGGAACCGAACAACGACGATAACATCATCGGTGAACTCTCCGGCCTTGAAGGCGGTTTTGACGTCGTTCTGGTCTTGGAACACACGGACGGGCGCTTCGACCACCTGATGTTCGGGGGCCACGGCCGAGACCTTCATGACGCCCGTGCCCAGATTTCCGGTCAGGCGCGACAGGCCACCAGTGGGCTGGAACGGATCCTTGGCTGGGCGCACGATCTTTTCATTCAGACTGTGACCCGCACCGTCTTCCCAGACCAACTCGCCGTCTTTCAGCTTGGGTTCCTTGGTGTAGTTGTGAAGGCCCTGCCCCGCGACAGTCAGCGTGTCGGGGTGTAACAGCCCATCATCCAACAGTGTGCTGATGGTAAAGCCCAAGCCTCCGGCGGCGTGGAAGTGGTTCACATCGGCCAGACCGTTGGGATAAACCCGCGCGACCAGAGGGACCACTGCGGAGATATCCGAGAAATCCTCCCAGTCCAGAACGATACCACCCGCGCGCGCCATGGCGATCAGGTGGATCAGCAGGTTGGTCGAGCCGCCTGTGGCCATCAGGCCAACGATACCATTGACGAAGGCGCGTTCATCGAGGATCTGGCAGACCGGTGTGTAGTGATTGCCCAACGCGCTGAGAGACAGGGCGCGGCGTGCGCCTTCCACGGTCAGCGCATCGCGCAGAGGCGTGTTGGGGTTGACGAAGCTAGAGCCCGGCAGGTGCAAGCCCATGAACTCCATCAGCATCTGGTTGGTGTTGGCGGTACCGTAGAAGGTGCAGGTGCCGGGGCCATGGTAAGCTGCCATTTCAGCCTTCATCAGAGCATCGCGACCAACCTCTCCGGCAGCGAATTGCTGACGCACCTTGGCTTTTTCGTCATTCGGTAGACCGCTGGTCATCGGACCAGCGGGCAGGAAGACGGCCGGCAGATGGCCAAAGGCCTGTGCGCCGATGATCAGTCCGGGCACGATCTTGTCGCAAACGCCCAGAAACACCGCCGCGTCATAGGTGTTGTGGCTGAGGGAAACTCCAGTCGCCAGCGCGATGACGTCGCGCGAGAACAGAGACAATTCCATCCCCGCCTCACCTTGGGTCACGCCGTCGCACATGGCGGGAACCCCGCCTGCGACCTGTGCCGTGCCACCTGCCGCGCGAATCGCTTGGCGGATCAGCTCGGGATACCGCTCGAACGGTTGGTGGGCGGACAGCATGTCGTTGTAGGCGGTGACGATACCAAGGTTCCCAGCCGTTCCGGTTGCCATCGAGTTTTGGTCCTCACCCGCACCGGCATAGGCATGCGCCTGACCGCTGCAGGAAAGATGCGCACGGGCGGGGCCTTTGGATTTGGCCTGTTCCATCCGCTCAAGATGAGGGCCGCGCAGGTCGGCGCTGCGGTCGATGATGCGTTTGGTGACGTCCGAAATAACTGTATTGACCATGATTACCCTCCGATCTGACGCCAGCGGCGTCCATCGCGATGCATCAGCATCAATGCTTCTTCGGGCCCTGAACTGCCCTGGTCGTATTTTGCAGGCTTGTCGCCACGCTCTTCCCAGCCGCGAATGATGGGATCAACCCAGGCCCAGGCGGCCTCGGCCTCATCGCCGCGCATGAACAGTGTTTGGTCGCCGCGGATCACATCCATTATGAGGCGTTCATAGGCGTCGGGCGATTGCGCGCCATCGCCCAGCGCATCGGCAAAGCTCATGTCGAGCGCCACGTCGGACAGACGGAACCCGCCCTGCCCCGGTTCCTTGATCGTGGTGCGCAGAGTGATGCCCTCGTCCGGCTGCAGACGGATCACCAGAACATTGCCGTGCAGAGGCCCGACGTTGGGGAAAATCGTATGCGGTGGGTCGCGGAAAAACACTGCAATTTCGGATTCGCGCGCCCTCAGGCGTTTGCCGGTGCGCAGGTAGAACGGCACGCCCGCCCAGCGCCAGTTACCGATATGAGCCTTCAAAGCTATGAAACTTTCGGTGCGGCTGGCGGGATCTCCGACATGATCGAGGTAACCATCGCCGCCCTTGTCTGTGCGATACTGACCACGCGCGATATCCTTCGGCTCGACTGGCTCTAGCGCTTCGATCACCTTAACCTTTTCATCTCGTACCGCGTTTGGCGCGAATTTTGAGGGTGGCTCCATCGCGGTCAAGCAGAGAAGCTGCACCAAATGGTTCTGGATCATATCGCGCATCGCGCCGGATTGGTCGTAGTAAGCACCGCGCCCCTCGACACCTACAGTCTCGGCTACTGTGATTTGCACGTGATCGACATGGGTCGCGTTCCACAACGGCTCGAACAGGGAATTTGCAAAGCGCAGCGCCATCAGGTTCTGCACAGTTTCCTTGCCCAGATAGTGGTCGATCCGGTAGATTTGATGCTCTTCGAAACAGGCGCGTAGCCCCTCGTTTAGCGCCTTGGCCGAGGCCAGATCATGACCGAAGGGCTTTTCCACCACGATCCGGCTATCAGGCGTGGCAAGCCCGTGATCATTCAAACGCTGCGCAATGCCTGAGAACAAGCTAGGACCCACAGACAGATAAAAAGCCCGCACTACGTCCGGCCGCAAAGCTTTGGCCAGATCGGACCAGCCCGCATCGCCCAGCGCATCCACCGGCACATAGTCAACGTGGGTCAGGAAGCGATCCAGAGTGTCCTTGTCGTAGCTCGGCGCGAACTTGTCCATCGACGCGCGCAACTGGTCACGAAACCCGTCACTGTCCATGTCGGACCGGGCGGTTCCGATGATCCGCGCATCCTCCGGCATCTGGCCCATTTCAAACCGGTGATACAGCCCCGGCAAGATCTTGCGCTGCGCCAGATCGCCCGTCGCGCCAAACAGCACGAGGTCGAACGGGTCTACCGGGATGACGCGTGAAACCATGATCAGCTTCCTTTTATGCTTCCTGCCCCAAGAAGCAGAACCTCAGTCGCGATGGGGTTTGCTGGTGCGGCCCCAAATGTTATCGCTAACATTTCCACGGTTGGATACGGAACCTTGAATTAAAAATCAAGCCCGGAATCCCCAATAGGCCGTCTGATGCGTCACGATTGCGACCGCAACCACTCCATGACAGCCGGGCGCACGGATTGCTCACCGCGATGACGTGCATCCGCGATAATCTTGCGGACGTCCTGCAGGTTTGATCTCAGCAAAAGGCTTTTGACCGGTCCGATCGAAGCCGGGCGCATGGACAAGGTGCGAATACCCATCGCGGCCAGACACAGCGCCTCAACCGGGCGACCGGCATCCTCGCCACAGAAACTCAGCGGCGTATCCGAGATGTTGCAGCGTTCCACGATGCGTTCGATGAAGCTGAGGAAACTGACATTCAACGTGTCATATCGACGGCGCACCAGCTCGTTTTCACGGTCGGCGGCAAAGAAGAACTGTTTCAGATCATTGCCCCCGATCGAGATGAAATCCACCTCGTCAAAGAACTTTTGCGGTGAGAACGCCAGCGACGGCGTTTCCAGCATCGCCCCCACTTCGAGCGTTTCCGGCAGGATATGGCCAAGACGCTTTTCACGCTCGATGGTTTTGTTGACCTCCCATCGGGCCTCACGGAACTCCTCGGCCTGCGCAACGAAGGGGAACATGATCGTCAGCGGGCGGCCATTGGCAGCCCGGATCAGTGCCTGAAGTTGCATCCGCATCACGCCGCGTTTGTCCAGGCCCACGCGGATCGCACGCCAGCCCAGCGCCGGGTTCGGTTCGGCCACGTGCTTCATGTAGGGCAGAACCTTGTCGGAGCCGATATCGAGGGTCCGGAACACAACGCGCTTTTCTCCGGCCGCGTCCAGAACCCGCTGGTATTGGGTCACCAGCTCAGACCGTTTCGGCATCTGATTGCGGATCAGGAATTGCAGCTCGGTTCGGAACAAGCCAACCCCTTCCGCGCCCGAGTTCCCGAGCGAGGGCAGATCGGCCATCAGGCCCGCATTCATCGCCATGTTGATCCGCGCGCCATCCTGCGTAACGGTCGGCGTTTCACGGATCGAGGCATAGCGCTCCTGCGCTTTAGCCTGCATCGCAATCTTGTCGCGAAACGCGCTGACCACCGAGTCTTCGGGACGCAGATGGACAACGCCATTGTCCCCATCGACCAGAATGTGGTCGCCGTTCAGAGCTTCGGTCGTGATCCGCCCGACATGCACGACCAAGGGGATCGCCAATGCGCGGGCAACAATCGTGGCGTGGCTGCCGACCGAGCCCTCCTCGAGCACGATCCCCTTCAGAGACCGTCCGTATTCCAGCAGGTCTCCGGGGCCGATATTGCGGGCGATGAGGATCGGATCGGGCGGCAGATCGGCGCTGTCAGTCTTACCCTGCCCCGTCAGGATGCGCAGCAAGCGATTGCTGAGGTCATCCAGATCCGCCAGCCGTTCCCGCAGATAGGGATCGGTCACCTGTCCCATACGGGCACGGGCCTGTGATTGCTCTTTCTCGACTGCGGCCTCGGCGCTGAGACCGAGGGCGATGTCTTCCTCCATCCGCCGCATCCAGCCCTTGGAATTGGCGAACATACGGTAGGCTTCCAGAACTTTCAGTTGCTCTTTGTCGCCGTTCTGCGAGATTTCGAGCATCTTGTCGACGCCGACACGCAGCTCCTCGACCGCCTCATTCAAACGCTCGCTTTCGCGGTGCGGGTCTTCGGCAATCGGGTTGGTCACGACAACGCGCGGCTCGTGCAGCCAGACATGCCCTTCGGCAGACCCTTCCTGCGCCGGACCGCCGGTCAATTGCACAGATTGCTGGTGCAAGGGAGACAGGGCCGCGCCTTCACCGACAAAGGCACCCAGTTCGGCCATCTCAGCCAGAACCATCGCCACCACTTCCAGCGCATAGATCTCATCGGCGGAGAATTCACGCGCGTCACGGGACTGCACCACCAGAACGCCCAGTTTCTGACCGAGCCGCTGTACCGGCACCCCGAGGAATGAGGAAAAACGTTCCTCGCCCGTTTCCGGCATGAACCGGAAGCCTTTGGCCGCGGGCGCATCCGCCGTGTTCACAACCTTGCCGGATTTGGCCACCCGGCCCACGAGACCTTCGCCCAGACGCATCCGTGTCTGGTGGACGGCCTCGGGCGAAAGACCTTCAGTCGCGCAAAGCTCAAGGGTTTCTTCGTCACGGAATAGATAGATCGAGCAGACCTCGCAGCGAATGCTGTCCGCAATCAGCTGCGTGATGCGGTCGAGACGCTCCTGACCGGCCGCCTCGCTCGCCATTTCCTCGCGCAGCCGAACCAACAGCTTGCGGGATTCTGTTTCCGTACCGTCCGCCATGGCCCAACCCAATTAGTGCGTCAGGCGAAACCTTTGGCCGATCAGCTTAGGCCGCCTTGTCCAGTTCAAAGGCATCATGCAGTGCCTGAACAGCAAGTTCCATGTATTTCCTGTCGACAAGGACGGAAATTTTGATCTCGGAGGTTGTAATGACCTTGATGTTGATCCCCTCATCCGAGAGAACCTTGAACATCTTGGCCGCAACACCCGATTGCGAACGCATGCCGATGCCTACAACCGAAACCTTGCAAACGTCGGTATCCGCGACCAGCTCGGCATAATTCAGCTCACCCGCATCCTTGATCGCCAGCAGCGCTTTTTCGGCGCGCGCAACCTGATCGGTTGGGCAGGAGAAGGTCATGTCCGTGCGCCCTTCGTCCGAGATGTTCTGGACGATCATGTCCACATTCACGCCCTCATCGCTGAGCGCGGTGAAGATGATCGAGGCGATGCCGGGGCGGTCGGCCACGGAAACGACGGTCATTTTGGCTTCGTCGCGGGAATAGGCCACACCGGCCACAACATTGGATTCCATGATATCCTCCTCGTCGCAGACCAGTGTACCGGCCTCGTCGGATTGTTCTTCGAAACTTGAAAGAACGCGCAGTTTCACCTTATAGCGCATCGCCAGCTCGACCGAGCGGGTTTGCAGCACTTTCGCACCCAGCGACGCCAGTTCGAGCATTTCCTCGAACGAAATCCGGTCCAGCTTGCGCGCCTTTTCACAGATACGCGGGTCGGTCGTGTAGACGCCATCGACATCCGTGTAGATGTCGCAGCGCTCGGCCTCAAACGCGGCAGCAAAAGCCACAGCGGTCGTGTCCGAGCCGCCACGGCCCAGCGTCGTGATCCGGCCTTCGGGACTGATACCCTGGAAACCGGCAACAACGGCCACCCTCATTCCTTCGCCGAACTTTTGGTTCAGATTGTCGGTCGGAATTTCCTCGATCCGGGCGGAGGAATGCGCGCCATTGGTCAGCAGCGGCACTTGCCAGCCCTGCCAGCTGCGCGCCGGAATTTCCATCTCCTGCAACGTCAGCGCCATCAGACCTGCAGTGACGTTTTCGCCCGATGACACCACAGCATCGTATTCGCGGGCGTCGAACAGTGGCGAGGTCTCGTTCACCCATCCTACCAATTCGTTGGTTTTGCCGGACATAGCCGAGACGATGACGATGACGTCATAGCCCTTTGCCACCTCAACGCCGATACGTTTCGCCGCGCGGCGGATGCGGTCAAGATTGGCAACCGATGTGCCACCGAATTTCATCACGAGTACGGGCATGGGGGCAAGTGTCTCCGCGCCTTTGATTTAAAGTCCCGAGCCTCATATGCGAGGGGGACACCAAGAGCAAGGGGCGCTGCATAACAGATATTGCGTCAAGGGGCCGCTTTACTTTCCGAAAACGCAATGTCAGCCTAGCGTTAAAGCAATTCCAAGAGGTTATTCATGCTTCGTTTCGCAACCGTCCTTGCCGTGATCGCATCCCCCGCCCTGTCCCAGCAGGCCAGCGTGGCTGGCACCGATGGACAGAACGCGCTGGGTACGGTTCCCTGCGCCGGCAGAGCCGGTGATCCGCTGCAAAGCTGCAACGCCGAACTGCGCCGCCGTGATGATGGCACCGCAACATTGGCTGTGATGTTGCCCGGTGGTGATGTTCGCAGAATTTACTTCACCGATGGCATTCCGGATTCCAGCAGCTCGCCCTCACCGATCAACCATGAAGTTCGGGGCGACATCATGGTGATTTTCATCGAACCCGGCGAAGTGTATGAACTGCCCAAGGCCGCGCTGAACACTCAGTAAGCGTGAGGCTTCCCGTCGTAGGTTTCGAAACAACCTGTGTTGTCCAGCGACAGCGCATCGAAACGCTCCATCAGGCCGGCGACTGCCTGATCCACATGGATGTCAGCCGCTGAGCCACCCATGTCGGTCTTCACCCAGCCGGGGTGATAGATGCCTACCGCAATACCATCCGCCTTCAAGTCGACCGCCAGATTGCGCCCCAGATTCAAGGCCGCCGCTTTGGAGGCGCGGTAGATGTAGCTGCCGCCCGGCGCGCGAGTGTGCGAGGCCATCTGAGACGACATGATCGCAATCCGCCCCTCTGCCGCCCGCAGATTGGGCAACAACGACTGTACCGTCAAGAAAACACCAGTAACATTGGCCGCAAAACTCTGCGCCCACATCTCGGCGGGGTAGTCATCAATGTTGTGACCTTTGTCCAAATAAACGCCCGCATTGCAAATCAACAGGTCGACCGGCTGCCCTTTTAGCTGGTCAGCCATGGCTGCTTGATGCGCCGGATCGGTTACGTCTAATTGAACCTCGGCACTGCCATCCCGCGCAGTTCCCGTGACCTCATGACCCTGCGCGCGATACCGCTCTGCCAGAGCCGATCCAATTCCCCGATTGGCTCCGGTAATCACGATATGCATGGGTTAGTTTGTCTTTCTGCTGGGAATAAAAGGCAGTGGCGCAACCGGCACCCCGTCTTCGATCAGGGATTTCGCCTCATCCGGTTTCACTTCGCCATAGATCGAGCGCTCGGGTGCTTCGCCCAGATGCATCTTTCGCGCCTCCGAGGCGAAGTCATGGCCCACATAGTCCGAGTTTTCTTCGACCTTGCGGCGTAGTTCGGCCAAGACACGTTCAACTTCAGTAGGGGTGCTGGTCACGTTGATATCATCCGACGACGGTTTTGGCATTTGCGCCGTCTTCTGGGCATCCCGCGCAGGCCGGACACGCGGAGTCATGATCGCTTTTTCAACATGCGCACATCCACATACCGCGCATGTCACCATGCCCGAGGCTGCCAGCTTGTCGTAGGCTTCGGCAGATTGGAACCAGCTGTCGAAACTATGGCCCTTGCTGCACTTCAACGCGTATTGAATCATGGTCCTTCCAAAATGTCGGTTGGCGAATAGATACCGACCGAAACTCCAATATCAAGTCTCTCAATATTAAGTTTAGTGTATTCGGGGCGCAAATTTGCGCAAAATATCGGCAAGATCGGGCGAGTTGACTTTCGATGCGGCCTTTTGAAGCGTACACCATTTGCGTTTCCGCTGCCCTGTCTCGGGAAACTGATTCTGAACCTGATCCACATGCAGCGGGTAAACATCCACCACGCAAAGAACCGGTCCACGCTTAGCGCAGGTTTTGGCCATAGAGAACTGGCCCAGCTTGACCGGCACACATGTGCCAATCACGCCCGCCTCTTCCCAGGCCTCCTGAGCGGCAGTTTCCGAGGCGCTTAACCCATCAATCAGCCACCCTTTCGGGATGATCCAGCGCTGCGCCCTACGGGAGGTGATCAACAGAACCTCAGGACGACCCCGCGCCAGCCGATAGCACAACGCGGCTGCCTGAGGCAGGACCGGTACCTGCCCCACATCGAGGTCTAGACTGGACGCCCGAGAAACTTTCATCGCGCCGCACTCACTTTCGCATCAGATCAGTGCCTGTATACCGCGTCTTCTGTTAAGCTTTTATATCGCGGCCTGTTAAACTTAGTATACCACATGATGCGGCAGCGACCAAATTTAACCGCTACATACGCGCGCTGAGCCTGCGAACCAGAACATCTTGTGAGATATCCGCGTCCATCGCCAACCGACGCAAACCAAAGTGAACATGCGCGATTTGCTGGTAATACCGAGTGTAGATGTAGTTCGTCCCACCCCCCGCAAGCGCCCCCAGAACTGGTACGGATTGCGCCGCCAGTTTCTGACCCAACACAACCGATAGCTTTGGCGCCACAGCCGCAATCAGTTTGTGCATGGCGGGGCCTGTCAGCGTCAGGCGCACGGAAAAGAACCCCAGATCCGCTCCGTCATCGTGTGACAAGGGACCCGCGGCCGCCAACACCCGAACACAGTCGAATTTCACGTTTTCTTCAGCCGGGTCAAAGCCTTCGCGCGCTGCCGCGCCCTGGATTGAGCGCAACAGCATGGCCGTGGTCGCCGGCAACTCGACCAAGGCGGTAGACAGGCCACCCAATCCGCCCGCGGCGCCCATTGCCGTTGTCACCGCGGTATTCACCCAAGGGGCCTGGTCCGGCACGACCTGCCGTGATCCTTGTGCTGCCTGCATCGCCATCCAAAGGGCTTGTTCGGTCGCTCCGGTCAAGCCGTCGCGCAGGGGTTCGGGCAGTTGGTTCAGCAGGGATTCCGCCGACCCGCCCAAAGCGTTGAGCAGTTTGACACCCGCCCCACCTGCCGAGCGGTAGTGTTTCGCCAAGCGATCCAATTCCGCGTCCGCGTCGACACTGTCGATCAGTATAACATCCTGCATCCGAACCCTCCGTTCCTTGAAAGATCGGTATTTCGGCGCGGTGTTTCAATAGCTCAGCGCGTCCAGCGGGTTACGGCTCCGGTAATATTGTCCCACTTTCCGGGGCTCAGAGCCATGCCCAAAACACGCTCTGGGTTGGTCGGCGGAGGCATCTCAACCCCCTTCAATGGCGTGAAGCCAAAACGGGCATAATATGGCGCGTCGCCGACCAACATGACCCGGTCCCAACCCTTTTCCCGCCCCGTTTCAACGCCGGAATGGATGAGGTAGCCGCCAAGCCCCTCTCCCTGATGCGTGGGGTGAACTGCAACAGGACCCAACAGCAAGGCGTCATGATCACCGATATGAACAGGCCAGAACCGGATCGCTCCGGCCAGAATTCCCTGCCCATCGCGCGCAACCAATGACAAACCGGTTACCGGAGGCAAATCATCGCGCAAACGGTAAGAGGAAAGCGCCTCGCGCCCCGGCGCAAAGCACAGATCATAGAGGGCTTCGACCTCCCACCAATCCTGCGGCTCTTCCGGCCTGATCGCGAAGTGCTGCACGCCTGCCCTCTTTTCCTAGCTGGCAATCGCCCTAGCACTTCGTTACGCCTTGGGCAAACGCTTGGAGACCATATGTTCTATCGCCCCGAAGACGGCCACGGCCTGCCGCACAACCCGTTCAACGCCATCATCACCCCGCGCCCCATCGGATGGATTTCGTCGCGCGACGCAAATGGGATCAACAACCTAGCCCCCTACTCATTCTTCAACGGGGTTGCCTACACTCCGCCACAGGTGATGTTTGCCACAACCGGAACCAAGCACGACCAGGACGGCGGCAAGGACAGCATCGCAAATATCGAGGCAACGGGCGTATTCTGCGTGAACATCGTAGCCTTTGCCCACCGGGATGCGATGAACGCTAGTTCAGCCGGACTGCCAAAGGAAACCGACGAATTTTCCCATGCCGGCCTGACGGCGGTCGAGTGCGAAACCATCGCTTGCTCACGCGTTGCAGATGCGCCCGCTGCGCTGGAATGCAAGCTGACCGAAATCACAACCCTACCCGGTGAGGCGAACCGCGTTGTCTTTGGCGAAGTGACGGGGGTCCATCTGCGCGATGACTGCCTGAAAGATGGCAAATTCGACGTGACAACCTTCCAGCCTTTGGCGCGGCTTGGCTACCGAGACTATGCAGTTGTCACCGAGTTGTTTTCATTAAACAGGCCTGATGATTGATGCCTGCCCTTAGGGGGCGCTGCCCCCGCCGCTCTGCGGGCGACTCCCCCCGGATATTTCCAGCCAGATGAAGCAGGGGATCCTTCATTCATCTGGCCAATAAATATCCCGGAGCGCGAGGCAGAGCCTCGCAAATGACTCAGTGGCCGCCCAGGATGCCGGTACGGACCGAGTAGTCCACGGCCAAGCCGTAATCCGGGTCATCGTCGCTATCGACCATCAAGTGGCCCGCTTTGTTCAGCAGCTTATGGCAGTCGTGGCTAAGATGGCGCAGCATCACGCGCTTGCCCGCAGTCTCGTATTTTGCAGCAACGTTTTCGATGGCCTGAAGGGCGGATTGATCGACCACGCGGCTTTCGGCGAAATCTACAATGACTACGTCAGGATCGTTCGGAACGTCGAACAGCTCGACAAATCCGTCCGACGAGCCAAAGAACAAGGGCCCCTGAATTTCATAGACTTTCGCGCCCTTTTCCGTCTCAGAATCGCGGGTGACAGCATGAATACGCTTGGCGTTATTCCATGCATAGGCCAGGGCCGAAACAATCACGCCAACGACAACCGCAACCGCAAGGTCTTCCATCACCGTAACGACAGTCACCAGAACAATCACGAAGGCGTCCATCAAAGGCACCTTGCGCATGATCTTGAATGAGTTCCAGGCGAAGGTCCCAATCACCACCATGAACATCACGCCAACCAGCGCAGCCAGCGGGATTTGCTCAATCAGCGGCGAGGCGAACAAAATGAAGATCAGAAGGAACAGAGCAGCCGCGATACCCGCGATCCGGGTGCGGCCTCCAGATTTCACGTTGATCATCGACTGACCGATCATGGCGCAGCCACCCATGCCTCCGAAGAAGCCGGTGGCGACGTTTGCGACACCCTGCGCGATGCATTCCTGCGAGGCTCCGCCACGCTTGTTCGTGATCTCACCCACAAGGTTCAGAGTCAGCAGGGATTCAATCAGGCCGATGGCGGCCAGAATGACCGCGTAGGGCAAGATGATCTCAAGCGTTTCAAAATTCAACGGCACCATCGGGACGTGGAAGGCAGGCAAACCGCCCTCGATCGAGGCCAGATCACCGACGCGCGGCACATCCAGACCAAAGCCGATCACCAGCGCTGCAACGACCAGAATACCCGCCAGAGGGGCCGGAATGATACGCGTGATCCGCGGCATGACCCAGATGACTGCCATGGTCAGCGCGACGAGGCCCAACATGGTATAAAGCTGCATGCCCGAGAGCCATTCGCCCCCGCTCATCCCGTGGCCGGTGTTTTCCATGGTTCCGGGGACCTTAAACTGGCCCATCTGCGCCAGAAAGATTACAATCGCCAAACCGTTCACAAACCCCAACATCACCGGATGCGGCACAAGGCGAATGAAACGCCCCCAATGCATCGCGCCGGCAATCACCTGCAGAATGCCCATCAAAACCACGGTTGCGAACAAGTACTCGACCCCGTGCTGCGCGACCAACGCCACCATCACGACCGCCAGCGCACCAGTCGCGCCAGAAATCATACCCGGGCGGCCTCCGATCAGCGCGGTGATCAGGCCGACCATGAAGGCCGCGTAAAGACCAACCAGAGGATGCACGCCCGCGACAAAGGCAAAGGCCACGGCCTCGGGCACCAGAGCCAGAGCAACGGTCAGACCCGACAGCAGCTCAATCCGCAGGCGCGACACGGTCAGGCCTTCATCTGGCACCCAACGGAGATCGGGCTTGGCTATACGGTTGGCAAAGCTTGCCAGCATGGCTCGGGGCATGGGATGGTCCTGTGGGTCTTTATGTTCGCGCGAAAGGGGGCCTTTTACCTGTCAAAACCCCCAAGAGATACCGCGCCCAGCGGGACCCTGATATGCGTCAATCGCATAGCTTTACAGCACAACTCGCGACGAAACGGTGCAAATGGCTGAGACCACTTGCCAATTTCGCCTGTGACCCGCAGAGTTTGCCCGCATGAATCGAGCAGCGGAGACCCAACGTGACCCAAACAAAAATCGGCGTTATCGGCGGATCAGGCATTTACGACATCGACGGGCTGGAAAATGCGGAGTGGGTCCGGGTCGATACGCCATGGGGGGCGCCTTCCGATGAGGTTCTGACTGGCTCATTGGACGGGGTCGACATGGTGTTCCTGCCGCGACATGGGCGCGGACACATCCATTCACCGACCGAAGTGCCTTATCGCGCCAATATCGACGCGTTAAAGAGGCTGGGTGTGACAGATGTGATCTCGGTCTCGGCCTGCGGATCATTCCGCGAGCATATGGCGCCGGGTGATTTCGTGATTGTGGATCAGTTCATCGACCGGACCTTTGCACGCGAGAAGAGCTTTTTCGGAACCGGCTGCGTCGCCCATGTCAGCGTTGCGCATCCGACCTGCCCGCGCTTGTCGAATGCCTGCGAAGAGGCCGGAATAGCCGCTGGTATCACCGTGCATCACGGCGGCACCTATCTGGCGATGGAGGGGCCGCAGTTTTCGACCCTGGCAGAGTCCAAGATGTACCGCGAACAATGGGGTTGCGATGTGATCGGCATGACCAATATGCCCGAGGCAAAACTCGCCCGCGAGGCCGAACTTTGCTATGCCTCCGTCGCGATGGTCACCGACTATGACAGCTGGCACCCAGATCATGGCGAGGTCGACGTGACCTCGATCATCGCAACCCTCACCGGGAATGCAGAAAAGGGCCGGGCCTTGGTAAAAGGACTACCGGCGTTGCTGGGCCCGATCCGCACGCCTTGCCCGCATGGGTGTGACCGAGCCCTGGACCATGCAATCCTGACGGCCCCGGAAGATCGCGACCTGACCGTGCTGGCTAAGCTGGACGCGGTGGCGGGCCGGATTCTGTAATCTTACTGCGGGGGCAGATTGTCCTGCACGGTCTGCCACAAGCCATGCGACCAGAGATCATTGTGGGTACCGCCCTCGATCATGAACAATTGCGCTTCGCCACCTTCGGCAAGCGCTGTTCCGTGACGTGGAGGGACGACGATGTCCTCGGTGCCATGAAAGATCAGCGTCGGCACCTCGATCTGGCCGATAATGTCGCGGGTGGCGAACTTGTCGTGCATGAGAAGTGAGACAGGTAGCCAAGGGTAGCGCTCGGCCGCGACATCAACGGTTGCGGTAAATGGTGCCTCCAAGACCAGCAGCTCCGCGTCGGGGCGCTGCGCGGCAACAGCCGCTGCGACGCCGGTTCCAAGGCTCTGACCGTGGAGCACAGCGGATTGGCCCTGCGCGCTTAACTGGTCGTAGAGGGCCAGACCGTCAGCGACGAAAGCGGCCTCGGATGGGGTGCCATCGCTGCCGGGGAACCCGCGATAACTTGGCGCGAGCAGACCGAAGCCACTGTTCAGGATTTCGCGCAGCCGGTCGGCGCGATCCCCAAGATTGCCGCTTTGCCCATGGAAAAACAGAACGGTCGGAGAACCCTCAACCACTGCAGGTGCGGACCAGACCGTCAGATCAATGCCATCCGACATGGGCAGCGATAGGACCTCGACGTCCGCCAAACCGACCGCGCTAGGTTCAGGCAACACGCCGGATGGTTTGAAAAGCAGAGCGCGCTGATTCACATACATATAAGCCACGGCCAACACGTAGAGCGCCGCGATCACCGCAATCAGGACAAACGCGCCTTTTCTCAGCCGCGCTGTGTGGTCCTGCGTCATTTTCTGAGTCTGCTCCATCGGGACCTCCATTCAACCGTCTTATCAGTCTGGGCATCGATGCGCGGGATTCAAGAGAGATGTATCAGGCTTAATCCGACCTTTAGAATTTCTGTGCGAGGCTGAAACTGCTTGACGACTGCTCCGTGTGAGGGCTTGCTGCGAGGCGAAAAGGAACAGGATGACCCATGTCTTTAGAACTCTGGCTGGCCTTTGTGGCCGCATCGACCGCGTTGTTGTTGATCCCCGGACCGACCGTGCTGCTGGTTCTCAGCTATGCGCTATCAAAAGGGCGCAGCGTGGCGGTTGCCTCGGCCACCGGAGTTGCTGTTGGTGATCTTGTCGCAATGACAGCGTCTCTGCTGGGTTTGGGCGCTTTAGTTCTGGCCTCTGCCACGTTGTTTTCTGTGTTGAAGTGGATCGGGGCCGCCTATCTGGTCTGGTTGGGCATCAAACTGTTGCGCAGCGCGCCATCGGGTGGGTTGAACCCGGTTGAAACAGGGCGTGATGTTACCGCGCGCGGGGTTTTCGGACATGCGGCAGCAGTTACCGCCCTAAACCCGAAATCAATCGCATTTTTCATTGCCTTCGTCCCGCAGTTCCTGCGCCCAGCCGAACCCTTGGGCCCTCAATTCGCGATCCTGATTGCGACCTTCGTCGGCCTCGCCTGGCTGAACGCGCTGGCTTACGCGCTTCTGGCCGATCGACTGCGACTCATGATCGGGCGCGCGGGCGTGATCAACGCGATGACACGGTTCGGAGGTCTGGCTCTGATCGGAATGGGCGTTGCGACGGCTGTTCTGCGGCGGCCCGCCTAGTCTTCTGCGTTTTCTTTCATGAACCCGCGGATAAAGCGGCGGATTTCGCGTGCAGCTGACGTGTCCAGCTCTTTGCACAATTCGACAAAGGCATCACGTTCGTCCTTGTCCAGACGCAACACCAACTGACTGTTTTTCTTGGTAGAACCCTTACCGTCTTTCTTCGCCACGCGCCTTAATCCCGCAAACTACTTGATTCTTTCCGCGATGCAATGTATATACATAGCATATAGGATGTAGATATCGGGCACCTAACAACAAAAAAAGGATTTTGGCAATGAACCTTCATGCGGCTCAAGCATTTCTTTTGAGAGACCAGCGCAATTGGCGCAAACCTCACCTGTCGTGGCTGCCCGCCAAGCTGTACCGGTACTACGGGTTAGCAAAGGCCGTTCCGAACCGGCGCAGATAGGCGCAGGCGGCATTCTATCCTTGCAAGGTTGACGCCAATGGGCCAAACACCCCGCGTGTTCTGATGCCAAAGGGGTGCCTCATGTCCAGAAACAACTCGGTCAAGGATTACATCCGAACCATCGTCGATTTCCCTCATGAAGGGATCATGTTTCGTGACGTCACCACCCTGTTTGCCGATCCGCGCGGATTTCGCATGGCCATCGACCAGATGCTGCACCCCTATGCGGGCGAGCGGATCGATAAGGTCGTCGGGCTTGAAGCGCGCGGTTTTATTCTGGGCGGCGCTATTGCACACCAGTTGAGCGTCGGTTTTGTTCCCATCCGCAAAAAGGGCAAGCTGCCCGGCACCACGATCAGCCAAGACTACAAGTTGGAATATGGCGAGGCGATCGTCGAGATCCACGATGACGCCATCCAAGCCGGCGAAAAGGTCTTAGTCGTCGATGACCTGCTGGCAACTGGCGGCACCGCTGGCGCTGGCATCAAACTGATCGAACGGTTGGGGGGCGAGATCATCTCTTGCGCGTTTATTGTGGACCTCCCGGAACTGGGCGGGCGCAAAGTGCTTGAGGATATGGGCATGGATGTTCATGTCCTATGTGAATTCGAAGGTCTGTGAGCCGAAAAAACTCACATATTATTGTATTGAAATTTGAAACAGCGTTGGCTTAGCGCTGTTTCGCGACTGTTCAAGGCAATTCTTTGCGCAAAACGCGTGATCCGTATGCGCAGATCGCCGTATCCCGATTGATGCTGCTTGAAGCATTTCTAATTTGGGAGACCATAAAATGTTCCGCAAACTCGCAGTCGCTAGCGTCGCAACGATCCTGTTGGGCACATCCGCAATGGCAGACGGTCATGGCAAAGACATCGTCGATACCGCCGTCTCAGCCGGTAGCTTCGAAACCCTCGTCGCCGCCGTTCAGGCCGCCGAACTTGTAGACACTCTGAAAGGCGAAGGTCCCTTCACCGTGTTCGCCCCTACGGATGAAGCGTTCGCAGCTCTGCCTGAAGGCACAGTGGCCGACCTGCTGAAGCCCGAAAACAAAGACCAGTTGGTCGCCGTGCTGACCTACCATGTGGTGCCGGGCAAAGTAATGTCGGGCGATCTGTCTGACGACATGACCGCAGCCACGGTACAGGGCGGCGATATCACGATTGATCTGGATTCGGGCGTGATGGTGAATGACGCCAACGTCGTTCAGGCCGATATCGAGACATCAAACGGCGTGATCCACGTGATCGACAAGGTCATTCTGCCCGCATCGTAAAGCAAGTCGTAAAGCAAGCAGACACGGTCCGGGTCGTCCATCGTCCGGGCCGTGTCTACGCCTTCAGGATCGCTCCGGGATTCATGATCCCTTTTGGGTCCAACGCAGCCTTGATCCCTCGCATCGCCTGAAGTTTGACGGGATCGCCATAGCGCTCTAGGTCCTCGACCTTCAACCGCCCTACCCCGTGTTCCGCGCTGACCGAGCCGTCAAACGCGTGAACCAGATCGTGAACCGCACTCTTCACCGCTTTGCGGTGATCATCAAAGGCATCGCGGCTCTGCCCCTTGGGCGGGAAGACGTTGTAATGAAGGTTGCCATCGCCCAAATGCCCGAAACAGTTGATACGGAACGGACCTAACGCACCGATCACCTCGGCCCCTTGCCGAATGAAGTCGGGAATGGTCGAAATCGGGACCGAGATATCGTGGCTTGAGACGGACCCGATCAGGCGATTGGCCTCAGGGATACGCTCACGAACAGCCCACAGCGCGCGGCGCTGCGCCTCGCTCTGGGCAATCACGCCATCTTGGACAAGGCCCCGAGGCTCCGCAGCAGCGAAAATCGCCTCCAAACGCTCAGACGCGGTCTGTCCGGCCGCCAATCCAAGCTCGATAAGCACGCTCCATTCGGGCGGAGTATCGAATGGCTGGCGAACATCGGGCAGCACCTCGGTCAGGAAATCCAACCCTTGCCGGTGGATCAGTTCAAACGAACTGACCGTCTCGCCCACCAAATCGCGCGCAAGGGCCAGCAGGTCGATCGCGGCCTCGGGCGAGGCCACTTGAAACATCGCTGTCCCTACCTCAGCCGGACGTGGAAACAGCTTAAGGGAGGCGGCGGTTATGATCCCCAGCGTCCCCTCGGACCCAATCAACAGATTGCGCAGATCATAGCCCGTGTTGTCTTTTCTCAACCGGCTCAGCCCATGCCAGATTTCACCGCTGGGCAACACCGCCTCTAGCCCAAGGCACAGATCACGCGCATTGCCATACCGCAGCACATTGACGCCCCCGGCATTGGTCGCAAGGTTGCCGCCGATCCGGCACGACCCCTGCGCGGCCAGAGATAGGGGAAACAGCCTGTCCGCCGCCTCTGCTGCGGCCTGTACATCCTCGAGAACGGCCCCAGCCTCGGCAATCAGAACGTTTTCAGTTGGATAAACCTCGCGAATGGCGGTCATACGCTCCAGCGAGACCAGCAAAGGTGCCGGACCGGAGGTCATGACCTGACCGCCCACCAAGCCCGTGCCGCCGCCATAGGGCACAATCGGCACGCGCGCATCCGAGGCAAGCCGTACCAGCGCCGCCACGTCCTGCACGCTACGCGGCAGGGCCAGCAGCCCAATTTCGCCGGCAAACCGGTTGCGCGGCTCTTCCAGGTAACGTTCAGAAACCGGACGCAACGCATCATCGCCCAATTCAGCGCGAATAGCGTCAGCAAGCTTGGCATCTGCGGGGTTCAAATCCATACGCCTTCCTTGCCCAACATGCGCGCGACCGGCAAGCCCTATTCCAGATCGATCAGATATTGCGGTTCCAGCACGACAACTGTGGGCCGGTCCGGCAAACTGCGCAGCGAGACGGTCAACTCTGACACACCTTCGCGCACGACCGGGAAGTCATTGCGAATATCGACGAGAAAGCGATCCAGCGAGAAACCGGAAAACCAATGCATAGGAATAATCACTGAGCTTTTCAGCCGCTTGAGGACCGAGATCATCTCGGGCAGAGGCATGGTCGTCCCGCCATCGACGGCTGCCATCACCACATCCAAACGCCCCAGCGCGGCAAACTGTTCGTCCGAGGGCACGTGATGCAAATGCCCCAAATGACCGATGCACAACCCTTCGACCTCGAACACGAAAATCGAGTTCCCCTTCTCCTCGACCCCACCATAGGACGACCGGATATCGGTCGAGACATTGCGCACCAGCATCTCGCCCAGATCGAGATGATGATCGATCCCCTGCCCGAACTCACCCCACCCCGGCAGCACGTGTGGAATGGCCGGGTCGGGATGCGCCGTCCAATGGGTGCTGTGCGCATGGTTCATCGTCACGACATCGGGGATCAGATCGGCACTGCCGATAAACCCGGTGAAATCCGTGACTGCGTTCAAACCACCCGCAGTCTGGATCAGAAAGGAGGCATGCGCGACATAGCTGATCCGCACCGAAAACTCCGGCACCGGGTCCTGCCACGCGGCCCTTTGCAGATATTCAATCCCAGGCGCTGCGTCGGCGATGGCGATACAATGGCTCGGCCGCCGCTCCTGCGCCGCAGCCGCACCCGAGAGAAACATCAAAACAGCCAAAACCCAGCGCATAGAAGGAGTGTAGCGCATCCCTCCGCCAAGTCATGCCCCTTGTTCATCTGGACAAAAATATCCCGGGCGGGAGGCGCGGTTTGCCGCGACGGGGGCAGAGCCCCCTACCCTGCGTCCGTCCGGCCCCGCCGGTCCGACCTCAAACTGGCGTAGAGAACATGCGTCCGCCACCGCCCGTTGATCTGCAGATAGGACTGCGCAACACCCTCGTATTTGAAACCCGAGCTTTCCAGCAGCCCGCGAGAGGGTTTGTTTTCGGGCAAGCACGCCGCCTCAATCCGGCTCAGGTCCAGACGTGTGAAGGCGTGATGAACGACTGCGCCGATGGCCTCGCGCATATAGCCGTTGCGCGCAAAACTCTGCCCGGTCCAATAGCCCAGCGTTCCAGCCTGCGCAGGGCCGCGGCGGATGTTGTCCAGCGTGATCGCCCCAACCAGCACGTCATCCGAACGACGGAACAGAAACAACGGTATCGCGGTTCCGCTGGCGACCGAGCGCTGCGCCCAATAGACCCGGTTGGTGAAAGACTTGCGGCTTAAATGGTCCTGCGCCCAGATCGGCTCCCAGGGGGTCAGGTACTCCTCTGACGCGCGGCGCAGAGCGGCCCATTCGTTGAAGTCGGAGTGCACAGGCGGGCGCAGCCTTAGCCGCGCGGTTTCAAGTTTCAGCTTGCGCCTGCCTAACAGCATCACGCCGCACGCCTCTCCTGCAGTTCTGCCAAGGATGGCGCGCCCGAGACCGGACCATAGAGCGCCAAGGCCGCCGGGGCCTGAACGGCCATGCGTTCGGCGAAGGCCCGGACATCTGCGGTACTGACAGCATCAATCTTGGCGACGGTATCTTCCAACGAAGGCACCCGTCCCCAGATTTGCACCAGACGCGCCAGACGCTCAGCCCGGTTCGAGGGGCTTTCCAGCCCCATCAGCATCCCGGCTTTCATCTGCGCACGGGCACGCGCGACCTCTTCTTCGCTCATGTCATCGGCAGCGCGCTTCATCTCGTCAATCGTGATGGTTGCCAGCTTTGCGACCTGATCGGCAGATGTCCCCGCGTAGATCGTGGTCGTGCCGGTATCCGCATAGGCCCCGGTCTGCGCAAAGATCGTGTAGCAGAGCCCGCGCGACTCGCGCACCTCCTGGAACAGGCGCGAGGACATGCCACCGCCCAACGCCGTCGAATAGATCTGAGCGGTATAGATCCCGTCGTCGCGATAGCCCGGGCTTTCCAGCGCCAGCGCGAAATGCGCCTGTTCCAGCTCTTTCTCCTGCCGCGCCTCACCGCCGGTGAACCGGCCCGGTTCGGCGACCAGCCCTTTGCGTGGTTGCAGGTGACCAAACATCTCTTCGGCCATTTTCATCAGCGCATCGTGATCCACCGCCCCAGCAGCAGACAGGATCATCTGCTCGGGGCCATAGTGTTCTGCCACAAAGCCTGACAGATCCTCACGCGAGAACGCGCTAACCCGCTCGGTCGGTCCCAGAATGGTCCGCCCCAATGGCTGATCGTGGTAGCTCTGCTCTTGCAGCCAGTCAAAGATCACGTCGTCCGGTGTGTCATAGGCCTGACCGATCTCTTGAAGGATCACGCCGCGTTCGACCTCGATCTCACGCGGGTCGAAAACCGGGTTCAGAACGATATCACCGATAACGTCCATCGCCAGCGCCACGTCATCCTTCAGGACACGCGCGTAATAGGCCGTTACCTCGCGCGAGGTGTAGGCGTTGATGTATCCACCCACATCCTCAATCGCCTCGGCGATTTGCAGCGCGGAACGCCGCTCGGTTCCCTTGAAGGCCATATGTTCAAGGAAATGGGCGATCCCGTTCTGTTCGATCCGCTCATGCCGCCCGCCGGCGGTTACCCAGATGCCGATGGCCGCCGATTGCAGCCCCGGCATATGTTCACTGACGATACGAAAGCCGTTCTTCAGTTGGTCCTGTCTGACAGTCACTCAGCGATATGCCTTCTGATATGATCCTCGAGGGCACCCAGATCATTGGCGATGCGGGTCACCCGTTCCGGACGTTCATACAGATCAGACATGCGGGATGGAAGAGGCGGATGTTCCCCGCTCGCCTTCTCGACCGCTGCCGGGAATTTCGCGGGGTGCGCGGTGGCCAGAGTGATCATCGGCACATCCGCTGCGCGGTGATCCTCGGCCACTTTGATGCCGATGGCCGAATGCGGGCAGACCAGCTCAGCACTGTGGGCCAGAGTGTGTTTGATCGTCTCAAGCGTCTCATCCTCGGACACGCGGCCCGAATCAAAGCTCTCGCGCAGAGCCTCCATCGCGCCTTGACTGACGTTGAAGCCGCCGGATTTCAGCTCATCCATCAACTGAGCGACCGCACTGCCATCCTCGTCATAGGCATAGTACAGGGCGCGTTCAAAGTTTGAGCTGACCTGAATATCCATCGACGGGCTGATCGAGGGGATGGTCTCGCCTTTGAAATATCCCTCACCCGACAGGCAGCGGTGCAGAATGTCGTTCTGGTTGGTCGCCACAACCAGTCGGTCGATGGGCAGCCCCATACGTTTGGCCAGATAGCCTGCGAAGATGTCCCCGAAATTGCCGGTGGGCACGGTGAAGCTGACTTTGCGATGCGGCGCGCCAAGGCTGACAGCCGCCGAGAAGTAGTACACGATCTGCGCCAGAACGCGGGCAAAGTTGATCGAGTTTACGCCCGCCAATTTGACCTCATCCCGGAAGTCGAAATCGTTGAACATATCCTTCAGTGCGGCCTGACAATCGTCAAAGTCACCATCCACGGCGAGCGCATGGACATTGCTGTCCGCTGGCGTCGTCATCTGGCGGCGCTGCACCTCGGACACCCGTCCATGCGGATAGAGGATGAACACATCCACCGCATCCAGGCCCCGGAATGCCTCAATCGCTGCCGAGCCGGTATCGCCGCTGGTCGCGCCAACGATGGTGACACGGTCGTTGCGGCGATTCAGGGCCACCTGGAACAGCTGACCGATCAGCTGCATGGCAAAATCCTTGAAGGCCAACGTTGGCCCGTGGAACAGTTCCAACAGGAAGTGGTTTTCGTTCAACTGCTTTAGCGGCGCGCGGGCGTCGTGACCGAAGCCTTCATAGGCGCGGGCGATGATCTGTTTGAACTCATCCTCTGCGAAGGAACCGCTGACATAGGGCCACATCACGCGAAACGCGATCTCCTCGTAGGACTGACCAGCCATGGCGGCGATCTCGTCATGGCTGAGCGTAGGGATTTCGGCCGGCAGGTACAGGCCACCGTCACGGGCCAGCCCGGTCAGCATCGCCTCTTCAAAGCTCAGTTCAGGCGCTTGGCCACGGGTCGAGATGTATTTCATTGCGGGTCACTCTCAGAAGGGGCGCGATTGCGCCACAGGAAGTATCCGGTCATCGCGGCCCAGACGAGGGCCAATCCAAACCATGTGATTGCATATTGCAGGTGATCATTGGGAATCCCGGCCGTGTCGACAGGTAGTGGGGTCACGCCCGGATCGGTCTGAGTCCGGGCGATCAGCAGGATCGGCTCGGCCCCCAGAGCGGCGGCCAGATTGGGCACGTCGCGGGCGAACCAGATGTTGCTGTCGATATCGGCCTCGGGCGTGTAGCTGTCGATCTCATCGGGCCAATGCAGGTTGCCTGTCACCTCCATCGGGCCGGTCAAACGATCAGTCTGCTTGGCCGTGGTGGGCACAAAACCGCGGTCAACCAGAATGGTGCGATCCTGGGTGCTGAATGACTGGATGATGCGATACCCGGCACCGACCTGCTTGACTGAGACCAGAACGTGGATCTCGCCAGGCTCCATATCACCGGAGATCGTCACAGGCAGATATTTGTCTTCATCCTCTGACACCTGTTGCGGCAGCGGAACTGGTTCGGCGGCGATGCGGCTGTCAATCTCGGACAGGATCTCTTGTTTCCAAGCCAGACGCTGGACCTGCCAGGTACCAAGCCACAGCAAGACGCCCAAACCGGCGAGACTGAAGATCAGCAGAAACAGAGTGCGGCGCATGGAAGGACTATCGCTCGTTGCAGGAACCGGCGTCTTGTTAAGGGGGGCAGGCACGAGAATGCAACCACGCAATTGTATGGGGCGCAATCTTGCCCTCGAAAATGCGGAAAAGCCGCCCCGAAGAGCGGCTTTTGCAGTTCAATACCAGAGCCGCTTAGAACAGCGGCGCCTGTCCCCAGATGTAGACTGCGAAGAACAGGAACAGCCAGACCACGTCAACGAAGTGCCAGTACCAGGCTGCGGCCTCAAAACCGACGTGCTTCTCGGGGGTGAAGTCCCCTTTCATCGCGCGGATCAAACACACAGTCAGGAAGATCGTACCGATGACGACGTGGAAGCCGTGGAAGCCGGTTGCCATGAAGAAGTTCGAGTAGAACTGGTCACCGCCAAACTGCCAATCCTCATGGGCCAGCAGTTCATAGTATTCAAACGCCTGAAGCGCCGTGAACAGGATACCCAGTACGATACCGATGGCCAGACCGTTGATCAGCGCCTTGCGATCGTTGTCGTGAACCAGAGCGTGGTGCGCCCAGGTGATCGCACAGCCCGACAGCAGCAGGACCAGAGTGTTGATCAGCGGCAGGTGGAACGGATCAACCGCGTGAATATCCGGCTGGATATATTCGGTGCCCGCATAGTCGTACATCGGGTACATGCGATGTTTGAAGAACGACCAGAACCAGGCGAAGAAGAACATCACCTCGGACATCACGAACAGGATGAAGCCATAGCGCAGGCCGATGCGCACAACTGGCGTGTGGTCGCCCTGACGGCTTTCCACCACAACTTCGGACCACCAGGCGAACATGGTGTACAGCACGGCGACGAGACCGGCCCAGAACAGCCACGGCGTCACACCGTGCATCCAAAGGACGGCTCCGAACAGCATCACAAAGCCACCGACAGCGCCGATCAGCGGCCAGATCGACGGGGCCAGAATGTGATAATCATGGTTTTTTGCGTGTGCCATCAGCGTCCCTCACCTAAAGGCGTTAGTTCGTGTTTGTGTCTTCCTGCGTTTCAAGGGCGGCATAGCCCTCGGGCAGGTCAATTTCGTAGAATGTATACGACAGAGTAATCGTATGCACATATTTCGCTTCGAGGTCTTCGACCATTTCCGGATCAACAAAGAAGCTGACCGGCATCTCTACCCGCTCACCGGGTTGCAGAACCTGCTCTTCAAAGCAGAAACAGGCGATTTTCTGGAAATATCCACCCGCCGAATAGGGCGCAACGTTGTAAGACGCCTGTCCGGCAATCGGGCGATCGGTCGGGTTGTAGGCCTCGTAAAAGGCCAGCCCGGTTTCACCGATGCGAACCTCCATCTCACGTTCGACGGGCTTGAACTCCCACGCCATATCCTTGGCTTTGGAGGCGTCGAAGCGGACCGTCACTTTGCGGTCGAGGATATCATCAGGCGCGGCTTCGGCGACGCCGGTGGTGCCCCCGAACCCGGTGACACGACAGAACCAGTCGTAAAACGGCACAGCCGCCCAGGCGAGGCTGCCCATCAGGACAACCACACCCACGGTTTGCATAACAGTTTTCTGAGGACCGGACAGAGCCATCAGTTTTGCACCTCCAGCACCGGTTGTCCCAAGCTGGTGCCCGAGACCTTGACGATTGTGAGGCCGAAGATGATCACGATGAAGGCCGCAAGTGTCAGGCCAACACCCAGATTTCGGCTGAAACGACGTTCGTGAATTTCGTGGCTTTTGCGCAGGCTCATCACCACCCTCCCAAGCCGTAGGGTTTCAGCAGTGCCTCAACCAGAATCGCGCCAAAATGCAGGAACAGGTACAGCAGAGACAGTTTGAAGAAACTCCGCTCGACCTTGAAATTGTCTGCTTCCGCGTCGTCTTCGGTACGGCGCGAGATCTGCCATGCGCCGCGCAGGAACAGGGCGTTCAGCACCAGGGCAACGGCCAGATAGACTGGTCCACCGATGTCTGAGAACGCGGTGCCGACGGCCAGAACAGCCAGAAGGCCAGTGTACACTAGAATGTGCGTACGGGTCGCGCGGCGGCCATGGGTCACGGTCAGCATGGGCACGCCAGCATCGTCATAGTCCGAGCGCATGAACAGCGCCAGCGCCCAAAAATGCGGAGGCGTCCACATGAAGGTCAGGGCGAACATCAACCACGGCTCAAGCGTCATCGACCCGGTTGCGGCAACCCAGCCGATCACCGGAGGGAATGCACCTGCCGCGCCGCCAATCACGATGTTCTGCGGCGTCGAGCGCTTCAGCCACATCGTGTAGACCACAACGTAGAAGAAAATGGTGAAGCCAAGAAACGCCCCTGCAAACCAGTTGGTCGCAAGGCCCAGCATGATCACCGACAGGCCCGACAGAGCGAGGCCCAGGGAAAGCGCCTCGCCTTCCTGTACTTTACCGGCGGGAATCGGACGGCCTTTGGTCCGCTTCATAACCCGGTCGATATCCGCATCCCACCACATGTTCAGTGCACCAGACGCGCCGCCACCGATGGCGATAAACAGGATGGCGCAGAAACCCACGAAAGGATGCACCGACGCCGGAGCCGCCAGCAAGCCGACCAGAGCCGTAAACACGACCAGAGACATCACACGCGGCTTCAGCAGGGCGAAATAATCGCCAAAGCTGGCCTCATCCGCGTATGCCTTGGCGGTCGATGTGCTGGCATTGATGCTTGCGTCGGTCATCTTGGGTCCTTTTGGGGCGAAAGCTGCGCGCTCTAGCGCGCAGCCAACGAGTATTCTAAGGCGCGAACGCCCAGTCTATGCTCAGTTCGAGGCCACCTGAAAGTTCTGCGGCGTGCCCGCATATTCTTCGATCGCGCCATTCAGCCACTGTTCATAGGCCTCTTCGCTGACCACTTTGACGGTGATCGGCATGTACGCGTGGTCCTTGCCGCAAAGCTCGGAGCACTGGCCGAAATAAACGCCCTCTTTGTCAGCTTCGAACCACAGCTCGGCCAGACGACCGGGAACGCCGTCCTGCTTCACGCCGAAGGACGGGATCGTCCACGAGTGGATCACGTCAGAGGCGGTAACCTGCATCACGATAACCTTGCCGACCGGAACCACAACAGCGGTATCAGTGGCCAGCAGCCATTCATCGTCGCTGTAGCCCGCATCAGCCAGTTTGGCGCGCATAGCGTCATCCAGAACGAAAGGGGTCACATCCGCATCTGCGGGGCGTGCACCCTCATCCAGCGTGGCGGGGTGGCCAAGCAGGTAACTGTCGAATGCGAAATCGTGATCAACATACTCGTAGGTCCAGTACCACTGGTTGCCGACCACTTTGATGACCACGTCACCTTCGGGAATTTCCTGCTGTTTGAACAGAACTGGTAGAGAGAAGGCGCCGATGAACACCAGAATCAGGATCGGGCCCAAAGTCCAGGCGATCTCAACCGGGGTATAGTGCGAGAACCGCGCCGGTGTCGGGTTGGCGCGCTGATTGTAGCGCACGATGCAGTAAACCAGCAGCGCAGCAACAAACAGGCAGATCACGGTGATGATCACCAGAATCATCGCGTCCAGCCTGTGAATCCCGTCTGCAAGGCTGGTCGCTGCGGGTTGAAAGCCCATTCCACCGTCAACCGGCTTGCCAATTATCTCAAGCTCCTGAGCCATGGCGGGAAGGCTGGAGAGGGCCGTAGCAAGCCCGGAAAGCATCAAAGCATTCTTCATGTCTTGTCCTGATCGTTTGATCTTTGCGTCTCTGGCGAAAAGGTATGAATCGGTGAAACCACACCCGTTGTCTTTGGCCGCGTTAAAAACCATATTCCTGCGGGTAGATAAAGCAAAATGCTTGCGTCAAACAGACGCTATTTTTGATCTGGATCAAACCGGAAAGGTCACAACCCATGACTCAGGCCCCGTTTCGCCCTTTTGAAAGCGCTCTTCCGCATGATCAAGCGCTCTCCATTTTGCAATCGGCGACCGCCGGGGCCGAGGACGGAGAATTGTTTGTCGAACGGCGGAAATCTGAGTCTCTGGTCTTTGACGATGGTCGGTTGAAGACCGCATCCTACGATGCGTCCGAGGGATTCGGGCTGCGGGCCGTTCAGGGCGAAGTAGCAGGCTATGCACATTCGACAGACGTTTCTATTCCCGCGTTGAAACGCGCGTCCGAGACCGCTCGGCTGGCCGTTGGCGACGGAGGGGGCACCTTGGCCGAGGCCCCTATGGCAACAAACAAACGCCTCTATACCGATGAAGATCCCATCGAAACCGCCAGCTTTCCGGTCAAAGTCGAGACCCTACGCGAGATCGACGCATTCGCTCGTGATCTGGACCCCCGCGTCGTGCAAGTCAGCGCGACCATCGCCGCCGCAGTGCAAGAGGTCGAGATCCTGCGCCCCGACGGCGTGCTGGTGCGCGACGTGCGCCCGATGACTCGGGTTAATGTCTCGGTCATTGTCGAGCAGAATGGCCGCCGTGAAAGTGGCTCGGTGGGTGGAGGAGGTCGCGTCGGCCTGAGCGGACTGATCGACCCCGCCGACTGGCAGAACAAGGCGCGTGAGGCCCTGCGGATTGCGCTGGTCAACCTCGAAGCCGTCCCTGCCCCTGCCGGAGTTATGGAGGTCGCCTTAGGCCCCGGCTGGCCCGGTATTCTGTTGCACGAAGCCATCGGGCACGGGCTGGAAGGGGATTTCAATCGCAAAGGCAGCTCGGCCTTTGCAGGTCTGATGGGGCAGCAAATTGCCTCCAAGGGCGTGACCGTAGTGGATGATGGCACGATTGCTGACCGGCGCGGCTCGATCACTGTGGATGACGAGGGAACGCCAAGCTCTCGGACTGTCCTGATTGAGGACGGAATCCTGACTGGGTACATGCAAGACCGCCAGAACGCACGCCTGATGGGCGTCGCCCCGACCGGCAATGGACGGCGGCAAAGCTACGCGCACAAACCGATGCCCCGCATGACCAACACGGTGATGTTGGGCGGCGATGCCGACCCGGCTGCTCTGGTTGCTGATATCAAGGACGGGATCTGGGCCGTGGGTTTCGGTGGTGGTCAGGTCGACATCACCAACGGCAAGTTCGTCTTTTCCTGTACCGAGGCCTATCGGGTCGAAAACGGCAAGATCGGCGCTCCGGTCAAAGGCGCGACGCTGATCGGGGATGGACCCTCTGCGCTGAACCGCATCCGTGGGTTGGGCAACGACATGGCGCTGGATCCGGGAATGGGAACCTGCGGCAAGGATGGTCAATGGGTGCCCGTGGGTGTTGGCCAACCGACAGTTCTGATGGACGGACTGACCGTCGGAGGCTCTGCTGCCTGAGTCGGAATCACATGACGATAGAAAGGCGCAGGGTTAACCCTGCGCTTTTTTGCCAGAGTGGCAGAGGTCAATTGGAATTTCGGCTCATTCACCTTGGTGGAATTTTTATTATTATATTTCAATTGCTTAACAGCATTCTCCGGAGAACACGCCTAGAAAATTGCATCTAATTTTCAACGATTTACAGGCTGTTAACCCCGACACCCGTAAACCAGTTCTGCAATCAGGCGGAGCATCGGATGACCGAAGAGCAGCATTCTTCCAATCACCCCCCACTCCCACCCACCACGGAAGAGGATCGGTTTTCGTGGCTCCGCCTGTTGCGCTCTCGCAAGGTTGGTCCGGCGACGTTTCGTCGGCTGCTAAGCGAACATGGCTCAGCGCAGAACGCGCTGGCCGCGCTGCCTGAAATGGCACGCGCTGCCGGAATAAACGGGTATGAAATCTGCCCTTCCAGCGTGATTGAGGCGGAACTCAAGGCCGCACAAGCCGCCAAAGCGCGGCTTGTGTGCCTTGGGTCCGCCGATTTTCCAATAACTTTGCAGGATGTATCTGACGCGCCGCCGCTTCTATGGGCTGTTGGCGATCTTACGATGCTGCAGAAACCCGCAATCGCAATGGTGGGCGCGCGCAATTGTTCCTCGCTCGGCGCGCGTATGGCCCGTGGTCTGGCGAAAGAACTGGGCGATCTCGGCCACGTCATTGTCTCTGGTCTTGCCCGAGGGATCGACACTTCGGCCCACATGGCCGCGCTGGACACTGGCACCATCGCTGTGATGGCCGGAGGGGTTGATGTCATCTACCCGGCCGAGAACAGCGAACTGGCGTATAAGATCGGCGAGACAGGTCTACGCCTGTCAGAGCAACCTATGGGGCTGACACCACAAGCCCGCCACTTTCCGCGCCGCAACCGGATTATATCTGGGCTGGCACAGGCGGTTGTGGTCGTTGAGGCTGCAGCCAAATCGGGCAGCCTGATCACTGCAAGGGACGCGCTGGACCAGGGGCGCGAGGTTCTCGCCGTTCCCGGTCATCCGTTCGATGCGAGGGCCTCAGGTTGCAATTTGTTGATTCGGGACGGCGCGACCTTGATCCGGTCTGCGGAAGATGTGATCGAAGCCCTGCCCAAGGGAGAAGACCTCTTCCAAACGCGCAGTGAGCCCATTGCTCCGGCAACACCTGAACCCGCTGTTGCGCTGCACGATCAAATTTTGGAACGCCTCGGCCCATCGCCTATCGCCGAAGACCAACTGCTGCGTGATATCGCAGCTTCGGCGGGTGATCTTGGGCCCGCTTTGGTAGATCTGGAACTTGAGGGCCGAATCCAGCGCCAACCCGGTGGGCTTTTGTCGCTAGCAAGCTGAAAAAGGGCGTGCCGCCAAGCGGCCCGCTGTGAGGCTTAGCCTGCACTGAAAGTGCATAGGGCACTGAAATCTTGGGTTTTTTCACACTGCTAAAGGAACGCATTGACATTCCGGCCTTGCCCCACACATTTTGCACGACCATAACAGGCGCCCTATTCGTCGAGCGAGGTTTCCCCTTAAATGCCCGTAGTTGTTGTAGAATCTCCGGCCAAAGCAAAAACAATCAACAAATATCTCGGCCCCGACTACACGGTTCTGGCCTCCTACGGCCATGTTCGGGACTTGCCGCCCAAAGACGGATCGGTCGATACCGACCACGAATTCGAGATGAAGTGGGAGGTCGGTAATGACAGCAAGAAGCACGTCAAAGCGATTGCCGATGCGCTGAAAGAAGACAATTCGCTGATCCTCGCAACCGACCCCGATCGCGAGGGGGAAGCGATCAGTTGGCACTTGCAGGAAGCGCTGACCAAGCGGCGTTCGATCAAGAAAGATACGCCGGTCAGCCGCGTGACCTTCAACGCGATCACCAAAGAGGCCGTCACTGAAGCGATGCAAAACCCGCGCGAGGTCGACATGCCGCTGGTTGAGGCCTACCTGGCCCGTCGCGCGCTGGACTATTTGGTGGGCTTCAACCTTTCGCCGGTTCTGTGGCGCAAATTACCCGGCGCGAAATCGGCTGGCCGGGTGCAATCTGTCTGCCTGCGGCTGATCGTCGAACGCGAGATGGAGATCGAAGCTTTCAAGCCGGTTGAATACTGGTCGGTCAAGGCCCTGTTTGAAACACCACGCGGTCAGACCTACGAGGCGCGCTTGGTCACCTATGCCGGAAAAAAGCTGGACAAGCACGATCTGAAGGACGCGACGCAGGCAGAGCTGGCTGTTCAGGCCATCACCAGCCGCGCGCTGAGTGTTACCTCGGTTGAGGCGAAACCAGCAGCACGCAACCCCAGCGCGCCCTTCATGACATCAACCCTGCAACAGGAGGCCAGCCGCAAATTCGGTATGGGTGCGCGGCACGCGATGCAGGTGGCGCAACGCCTCTATGAGGCAGGCTACATCACTTATATGCGGACTGACGGCATCGACATGGCCCCGGAAGCGGTTGCCGCCACGCGCGACGCGATTTCGGACCGTTTTGGCGCCCAATATGTGCCGGACAGCCCGCGCATCTACAAGAACAAGGCCAAGAACGCGCAGGAAGCGCACGAATGTATCCGCCCGACGGACATGACGCGCGATGCAAAAGAGCTGAAGGTGACCGATGAGGATCAGCGCAAGCTCTACGATCTGATCTGGAAGCGCACCATTGCTTGCCAGATGGCTGCTGCGCGCCTGGAGCGCACAACCGTTGAAATCGGCAGCGACGATGCTCAGGTCGGCCTGCGCGCAACCGGTCAGGTGGTGCTGTTTGACGGCTTCATGCGGGTCTACGAAGAAGGCCGCGACGATGTGGCTGATGACGATGAAAAGCGCCTGCCTCAGATCATGCAGGGCGATCCGGCGCGGTTTGCCAAGGACTCTCTTGTTGGCCAATTCGAGAAAGCGACAGGTGAGGCTCAGGTCACAGAAGGCGCAAAAACCGCGAAAGAAGCAATTCTGTCCGAAAACGAATCCGTTATGGCGCTGCAGCACCACACCCAGCCGCCTCCACGCTATACTGAGGCCACTTTGGTCAAGCGGATGGAGGAATTGGGGATCGGCCGTCCTTCAACCTATGCCTCGATCGTCACCACGATTCAGGATCGGGAATATGTGCGCAAAGACAAAAACCGCCTGATCCCCGAGGAAAAGGGCCGGATCGTTACGATCTTTCTGCTGAACTTCTTCCGCCAGTACGTGGGCTATGAGTTTACGGCGAATCTGGAAGAAGAGCTGGACGACGTCAGTGCCGGCGATCGTGACTACAAAGATCTGCTGGGCAAGTTCTGGCGCGATTTCTCGGCCGCGATTGGCGAGACGTCTGAGCTGCGAATCTCGGAAGTGCTGGACAAGCTTGACGAGGCGCTGGCCCCGCAATTGTATCCGCCACGTGAGGACGGGTCGGACCCGCGCATTTGCCCGAAATGTGGGACGGGTCAACTGCATCTAAAAACGTCTCGGACCGGCGGGTTCGTTGGCTGCGGCAACTATCCCGAATGCACCTATACCCGACCCATCGCGGGCGAAGGGGCCGAAGGAGATGAACGTCTTCTCGGTGAGGATGCAGGCGATGAGATCTGGCTGAAATCCGGCCGGTTCGGTCCCTACGTTCAGCGCGGAGAGCCGACGCCCGAGAACAAGAAACCCCCGCGCGCCTCTCTACCCCGTGGGTGGAGCAAGGATGACATGGATCTGGAGAAGGCCCTGACCCTGCTGTCCCTGCCCCGCCAGATTGGTGAACATCCCGAAGGCGGTATGATCAGTTCTAACTTCGGGCGGTTCGGGCCGTATATCATGCACCAGCTGCCGGAAGAGGCGAAACCGGTCTACGTCAATGTCAAAGACCCAAATGACGTGTTTGAGATCGGCATGAACCGCGCGGTCGAGATGCTGGCAGAAAAACGCGCCAATCCGGGACGTGGTCGGCGCGCGGCGGCAGCCCCTCTCAAAGAGCTGGGCGAACACCCTGATGGTGGTGCCATGCAGGTTCTTGATGGGCGCTATGGGCCGTATGTGAAGTGGGAAAAGGTCAACGCCACCATTCCCAAGGACATTAAGCCCGAAGATGTGACGCAGGAAATGGCCATCGAACTGGTCAATGAACGCGCCGCCAAGAAAGGCACGAAGAAAAAGGCTGCCCCCAAGAAGAAGGCCGCTGCCAAGAAAACAACGAAGAAAACGGCAAGCTAGGGTTGGATAGGTAGAAATACCACCAGCCCCTTGGATTCGTTGACTTCCCCCTGACGCGGCGGCACAACCTGCCCATCACCATGTCATTGGGGGAGTTTTCCATGAAGAAAATCTATGCCAATGCCTCTGACGCGCTCGACGGAGTGCTGTCGGATGGCATGATGATCGCGGCGGGCGGTTTCGGCCTGTGCGGCATCCCGGAACTGCTGCTCGAGGCGATCAAGGACTCGGGCGCTCAGGACCTGACCTTTGCGTCGAACAACGCAGGCGTCGACGATTTCGGCATCGGCATCCTGCTGCAGACCAAGCAGGTCAAGAAAATGATCAGCTCGTACGTCGGCGAAAACGCTGAATTCATGCGTCAGTACCTGGCCGGAGAGCTTGAGCTGGAATTCAATCCGCAGGGCACTCTGGCCGAACGGATGCGCGCAGGTGGCGCAGGCATCCCTGGTTTCTACACCAAAACCGGCGTGGGCACTGTGATCGCCGAGGGCAAAGAACACAAAGACTTCAACGGCGAGACCTACATTCTGGAAGAAGGCATCTTTGCCGATCTGGCCATTGTCAAAGCCTGGAAGGCCGATGACACCGGCAACCTGATCTTCCGCAAGACCGCCCGAAACTTCAACGTGCCTGCCGCGACCTGCGGCAAGATCTGCATCGCCGAAGTCGAAGAGATTGTCCCCCGCGGCTCAATGGACCCGGATGCGATCCACCTGCCGGGCATCTATGTGCATCGGATCATTCAGGGCGGTCACGAAAAGCGCATTGAACAGCGCACCACCCGTAAGAAGGAGGAAGCATAATGCCTTGGGATCGGAACCAGATGGCCGCCCGTGCGGCGCAAGAGCTTGAAGATGGCATGTATGTGAACCTTGGCATCGGTATTCCGACGCTGGTGGCAAACTATGTGGGCGACAAGGACATCACCCTGCAATCCGAGAACGGCATGCTGGGCATGGGCCCCTTCCCGTTCGAAGGTGAAGAAGACCCCGACCTGATCAACGCGGGCAAGCAAACCATCACCGAACTGTCGCGCACCGCATATTTCGACAGCGCGACCTCGTTCGCGATGATCCGGGGTGGCAAGATTGCCGCGGCCGTTCTGGGCGCGATGGAAGTGGATGAAGAAGGTGACCTTGCCAACTGGATGATTCCCGGCGTTCTGGTCAAAGGCATGGGCGGCGCAATGGATCTTGTAGCCGGTGTCGGCCGTGTAATCGTGGTGATGGACCACACCAACAAACACGGCAAATCCAAGCTGCTGAAAAAATGCACCCTCCCGCTGACAGGGAAAAAGGTGGTGAATCGCATCATCACCAACCTCGGGGTTCTGGATGTGGTTGAAGGCGGTCTGAAGATCGTCGAGATCGCAGAAGGCGTCACCGAAGACGAGATCCGCGCGGCAACCGAGGCGAATATCGTCGACTAGACCAAGAACCGGGCCTGCTGCGACAAGCAGGCCCTAGTTCAGCGTCTGGAAAACGCACCCATCCGAGGCGTAGACAGGCGGCGTCGCGCAGAGCGCTCGCGCGACCTGAAAAGCCGCGAGTACCTTGGGCACATAGTCCCGCGTCTCTGCATAGGGCGGCACACCGCTGTGTTTGCGAACGGCCCCCTCACCGGCATTATACCCTGCCAGCGCCAATATCGGGTCATTGTCAAACTCACCCATCAACCAATCCAGGTATTTAACCCCACCCGAGATATTCTGAGAGGGCTGGAAGCTGTCCTGCACGCCAAACCGCTCGGCCGTCGCTGGCATCAGCTGCATCAGCCCCTGCGCCCCGGCTGAGCTGACCGCGTCGGCCCGTCCAGCTGATTCCACCGAGATGACCGCCAGCACGAGCGCAGGTGAAACATTGGTGCCAATGGTCGAGCGTAGGATGTCGCGCCCTTGGTTGTTCACGATACCCTGCAGGGTCTGCAAACGGGGTGTCGAGACGCTTGTAGCGGCCAGGGCGTTGATCGCCGAATCTAGCCTACCTGGTCCGGCTTGTGCCAGTTCGGGCGAGATTTTCTCCCAAAACGCTTTATACGCGCCTTTCGGCGGCGCCTTGGACGCAACTTTTGGCGTGGTCGACGGCGGCATTTTGGCACGTTTGATGATATCGGGGACCACAAGCTCGGATCCCGTGCTGGGAGCCGAGGGTCTGGAGGCATGTTCTTCAGCAGAAATCTGGATGTTGATCTTTGGCCGCTGACCCGGCTGGGGCGCCTTGATCCTTTTATAGACACCACGCGGTTCGACCTCATCGGCGCGTACGGTGTCTGGCGTGCATACCAGAAACGCCATTACGCCGGCGCATTTTACTGCGTCCCGGAGATTCATTTGCCTGCCTCATGTTTTCGTTTTGATTGATTTGAACCCCGAATCTTCGCGTAAAGCCAGAAAAACCAAGCAAATTGGGGCAGTTTCGCCTCATTTGCCGCAAATTTGCATCGCTCTGGGGTTTCCGAAAAAAACCAAGGGCATTTTTAAACACATATTTTCAATGACTTACCCATTTGATGACTAAAAAGTTAAGCCTCGGGCAAAATTTTCCCTGTTTGGCCCAATTCCTGCCACGCACAACAGGCAAACATAGATGCATACCGAGACGATCGGGAGCGGACTGAGAGAGAAAGCTCTGGAAGACGCCGAGGTTTAGAAGACTATTTTAGATCCTTTAGGAGGGACGTAACATGATCAAGTTCATCAAGAACTTTCGCAAAGACGAAGACGGCGCAGTAACAGTTGACTGGGTTGTTCTGACCGCAGCAGTCATCGGCCTGGGTACCGTTGCTTACACTCAGATTTCGAACGGTGCAGTTGGCATGGCCACTGACGTTAACGCTGCCCTGTCCGGCGCGACCATCAGCACAGGTGAAAACGACGGCACCGCAGGTGGTATCGTAACCGCTGGTGAGAACACCAACTAATACAAGACTATACGGTCTTGAAATTTTGACGTCGCGCCGAAAATCGGCGCGACGTTTTTTTGGTTCTCCTAGAATGCAATAGGCAACCGCCCAAAGGATACATCTACACCTTTCTTCTCCTTAGTGTTGCGATGCAAATTCAGTACAGAATGCGGCGGACAAATCACTTTTTCGCCAAATTCGCGCCATTCATGCACTGCAAACTTTAAAGGAAATGCTAGCAAAAGACGACCTTGGATGTTCGCTCGGAAGGCAAAGCCGAAACTTGACGGCGTTGATAGGTATGAGATGAAAAAGATGTTTAAGACATTTAGAGCTTCTGAAGAGGGCGCCGTCACTGTCGATTGGGTCGTTTTGACAGCACTCATTATTGGTTTGGCTACGCTTCTCTACTTCGCCATCCAGACGGCAACGATTGGCCTAAGCGGGAACACGAGTCAGGCTCTCAGCAGTGCGACCATTAGCACAGGAACATCAACCGGTGGCGGCGGCGGTATAGCCACAGAAGGCACCGCTGGCGGCAACTGATCGCACCCAACTCAGCAACGCAACCAATCAAACAAGTCGCCATCGAAGGATGGCGATTTTGGCTTTTGTACCTATCGTTACTGCGGTCGTTCGCGGCCAGATACTGTCGCGACATGGGTTAAAAAATCTGCACGAAAAGTTTGATTTGTCCCACATTTCGACACAATTCCATCTTACGAATACGATGAACAAATTTGACCCCCTGGCCTTTGGAAGCAAAGCCAGACAGAAATATGAGGTGGATGTATGCGAGCGGTATTCGGACTTGTCCTGATTGTCGGGCTAGCTCTGGCTGGCGGCGCTGTCTACATGGCGCGGAACTATATCTCAGCGTATCAGAACGAACTCGCCCGCGAGCGGCAGGCGACAGCGGCCGCGCTCGAGGCTGCCGCAGCCGAAAAAGCCGAGGTCGAAGTGATCCCGACAGTCAGTGTTATTGTTTCCAATCGAACCCTGAAATACGGAGAACGCTTGGCAGAAGAGGACGTACGCGTCGTTGACTGGCCAGAAAACGCAATACCGGAAGGCAGCTTTACAGACCTTGCAGTTTTGTTCCCAGCCTCCGGCGGCAAAGACCGTTTCGTTCTTCGCACGATGGAAAAAGACGAAGCATTGATGGAAGTCAAAATCACCCAGCCTGGTGAAGGGGCGGGCCTGACGTCTCAGTTGGACAAAGGCATGCGCGCTTTTGCGATTCGGGTTGATGTGGCGTCGGGCGTTTCCGGTTTCTTGCGCCCCGGAGACTATGTTGACGTCTACTGGACCGGGTCGCGCCGCGGGACAACCGCCGAAGCGGATGGCGAGATTACCCGCCTGATCCAGCCTCGGGTCGAATTGATCGCAGTTGACCAGATCGCTGGAACGGACGTAACCGGAACGACAATTGCGCGCACGATCACGGTTGCTGTCACGCGTGAACAGGTTGCCGTTCTTACTCAGGCGCAAAACACTGGCAGGCTGACATTGGCCCTTGTTGGGGTCGAAGATGAAACCGTGTCATCGGAAGTCATCGAGATTGACCAGCGCGCTTTGCTCGGTGTTGTCGAAGAAGAAGCTGCCCCGATCCCAGAGCGTGTGGAAAAACAAGTTTGCAAGACCCGTATTCGCCGCGGCAGCAGCGAGGTTGCCGACAGCGTGTTCGCCTGCACAAACTGACGCCTATTCAGGACCTTACACCTGCAGAGCCGCGCGATTTGCGCGGCTCTTTTCATTCTTATGTTGCCAATAGCCCACATAAGGAAACTTCCAGAAACCCTTGATTATTGCAATAAATTCCGTTTTCGCGCAGAGTTTCGCCTATAGGGCATAAGACCCACAAAAACGAGGCGTGATCGGAGAGGCAGGTCACATGAAAATACGTTCCTGGATCAGCGCAACCCTGCTGGGGTTGTCGCTCGTTGTTAGCCCAGTCGGCGATGCCGCTTGGGCCGAAACTCTTCGCGTGGTGAAGAAAGGCACAGTGGAAACGCTGGAAGTCCCCGTAAACCGCGCGATCGTTGTTGAAAGTGAAGAGCCGTTTGCCGAACTGAGTATCGCGAATGCTGGCATTGCCGACATCTCGTCGCTTTCAGATCGCACGATTTATGTTTTGGGTAAGGCGCCCGGTCTAACGACGCTGACTCTGTTTGATGGCGCAGGCATGCTTCTGGCCAATGTCAGGGTGCGCGTCGCCCCAGACATTACAGAGTTCAAGGAACGCCTACGGCAGATTCTGCCAAATGAACAAATCGAAGTGCGCACAGCCAATGACGGAATCGTTTTGTCCGGAACAGTCTCGGGTTCAGCCAAGCTTGCGCGTGCTCTGGAACTGGCGGAACGCTATGCCCCGGATCGGGTGTCAAACCTAATGTCGGTTGGCGGCGTTCAGCAAGTCATGCTGAAGGTGCGTTTCGCGGAAATGAACCGCTCGGTTGCGAAAAACCTGTCAACATCGCTTGGCTTTGGCGGCAGTGACGTCACAGCAGGTTTCAACACCCTCAACACTCAGGGTGCGTTGAGTAATGCGTTGGCCAACAACATTCCGATTGCACAACAAAATACCGGCGCCATTCTTTTCGGTTTTGGGGCTGGATCAACGCAAGTAAGACTACTGCTTGAAGCACTCGAAACCAAAGGTCTGGCGCGTACGCTCGCCGAACCGAACCTATCCGCACTGTCCGGTCAGCAGGCAACGTTCCTCGCCGGTGGTGAGGTCCCGATTCCTGTACCAGCAGATGACGGAGTTGTCGCAATCGAATACCGCGCGTTCGGTGTTGAGATCGACTTCATTCCGCGCGTAGTCGACGGTGATCTCATCAACCTGGAACTTGGCACAGCGGTATCGAGCATCGATACGTCGTCGGACTTTACGATCAACGGCGATTCGGTCCCAAGCTTCATTACCCGCCAGACCTCAACCACGATCGAATTGCGCGACGGTGAAAGCTTTGCGATCGCAGGCCTGATTCAAGATGACTTCACGGATCTGAGCAACCAGGTTCCATGGTTGGGCGACGTGCCCGTTCTGGGCACCCTGTTCCGGAGCGCGCAATATCAGCGCGAACAGAGTGAGTTGGTTATCATCATCACAGCGCATCTGGTCTCACCGACCCGTGGGGAAACGCTTGCTTTGCCGACAGATCGGGTAAAACCCCCCAGCGAGTTTGATCTGTTTATCAACGGACGCGTTGCTCGGACCGAGCGCGCAGGCGCTGGTGGTGCATCGGAAGTGGCCAAGCAAGACTTTGGCAGCTCCTACGGCTACATTCTGGATTGATGAGGAGGTTAGGACCAATGAAAACGTTGATACTCACCTTAGGTCTTTCGGTCGCAGTGACCGCATGTACGCGCGAAGCCGGATATGAAATTGATGCGGGCACCTTTGGCAATGCGACGCTGAACAACTCGCAGGTCATGAACGGTGAACTGACATACGCTCAGATTCTGAGCCGCCGGTTCGCAGCCGAAGTACCCAGCCAGGTGAACTTTGCCTTCAACAGTTCACAGCTCGATGCATCTGCGCAGCGTATTTTGTTGCAGCAGGCGGATTGGATCAAACAATTCCCCGAAGCACGGTTCCGTGTTTATGGCCATACTGACGCAGTCGGCTCTGCCAGCTACAACAAGAGCCTTGGTTTGCGCCGGGCACAAGCAGTTGTGTCCTTCTTTGCCCAACAAGGAATCTCGCGGTCCCGCCTAGAGGCGGTGGTTTCTTTCGGCAAAACGCGTCCACTGGTTGCGACAACAAATCGCGACCGCCGGAATCGCCGGACAGTGACTGAGGTTTCGGGTTTTGTAGACCGCGCGCCGCAGACTCTGGACGGCAAGTACGCCGAGATCATTTACCGCGAATACGTCGAAAGCGCGGCGGCTGGATCGAGTGTCGAGCAGGTCGATGCGACTGGCGGCGGTGGTGGATAATCCCATCTAAACGGGCGACATCGTCGCCCGTTTCCCTACAATTGGTTCTTTTGCGCCAAATTCTCGCCCAACTTCCAAGCGACATTGTGAACAATAGGGTGACCTGCGGGCAAAATTGACCGCATTGGGGCGACAGCAAATCTACCCGAGCGTACACGTTCGCAAGAAATGCCAAGCCCTCTCTACGAGGATTGTGTATATGAGTAGCGCGACGCCGCAAGACAACGACCCGGGAATTCTGGCCTGCACCATCAGCCGGGATGTCCAGAACTTTGATCTATTGATCGAAGACATGGAAACCATTCTGGGTGAGCGTTGGGGCGATCTTGGCTTTGCCGAAGCTCTCGCGTTTTTCAGCCAACCCGAAGCGGAAACACTGGAATTCGTTGCCCTGGCCATTGATGGTGAAGATGAAGACAACCTCTCGCTGATGGGCGAAATCATCACCCAGGCAAAAGACAAGAAAATCAAAGTGGTGCTTATTGCCGAGGACGTGACCCCCGCCTCGCTGCATCAGCTTTTGCGCAAAGGAGCAGATGAATTTGTCCCCTACCCTCTTCCCGAAGGCGAACTGAACGAAGCGATCGAGCGAATGAACAAGCCCGATCCTGTGGTTGCAGCACAAGCGGCCGCTGCCAATCTGACCAGTGGCGAATCAAAAGAAGGCGCTCTGTTCGTTGTGCAAGGTCTGGCAGGCGGCGTTGGTTCCACGACACTGGCTGTGAATCTGGCTTGGGAACTTGCAACAATCTCAGACAAGGACGCGCCTTCTGTCTGTCTGATCGACCTGGATCTGCAATACGGCACGGTCTCGACCTATCTGGACCTGCCACGCCGTGAAACCGTTTTCGAGATGCTGTCCGATACAGCGTCAATGGATGATGAGGTCTTCTCACAAGCCCTTCAAAGCTATGAAGAAAAAATGCAGGTTTTGACAGCCCCATCCGATATGGTGCCGTTGGATCTGATCACACCCGAAGACATCCAGCGCGTGATAGATACGGCGCGCAAGCATTTCGACTATGTGATCGTGGACATGCCCAAGACATTGGTTTTGTGGTCAGAAACCGTTCTTCAGGCTGCTCATGTTTACTTTGCCATGATCGAACTGGACATGCGCTCGGCTCAGAACGCATTGCGTCTGAAACGCGCCTTGCAGGCCGAAGAGCTGCCGTTCAACAAATTGCGTTTCGCCCTGAACCGGGCCCCTAAATTCACCGATCTGAACGGCAAGGGGCGCATCAAACGTATGGGCGAAAGCCTCGGAATCTCGATCGACCTGCAATTGCCCGATGGGGGCAAGCCGGTGATGCAAAGTGGCGATCATGGCCTGCCATTGGCCAGTTCAGCCGCCAAAAACCCGCTGCGCCGCGAAATTGCCAAGCTTGCAAAGTCGCTCCACAGCCTCGGCAGCAACGACGCCGAGGCCGCATAACACAACCCCAAGGGAAGAGCCGCCATGTTTTCCAGATATAAGAAAGCGTCTGATGCGCAGCCGGTCGAGACTCCGGCCAAAGCGCCCGAAGCGGCCCCTGCAGCGCCAACGGCAACAGCAGTTGCACGCAAGCCCGTTCAGAAGAAAGCTGGCGAGGTCACGAGCGCTGACCGCGACCGCAAAAGGAAAGAGCGCCTGAGTGAGATCAAGATTGAGCTGCACCGGGAGCTGCTGGAAAACCTGAACCTCGCCGCTCTTGAAAACGCAGGTGAGGCCGAGCTTCGTACGGAAATCAGCGCAATTGCCAGCGAGGTTCTGGAAGCCAAAAGCATCGTGTTGAACCGCGACGACCGCGCTCAGCTGAACAAAGAGCTTTATGACGAGGTCACAGGCCTCGGCCCGCTTGAAACCTTGCTGCGCGATGAATCGGTCAACGATATTCTGGTGAACGGCCCGCAACAGATTTTTGTCGAACGTGCGGGTAAGCTGGAACTCAGCGACATTACGTTCAAAGACGAAAAACACCTGATGCGGATCATCGACAAGATCGTGTCTGCCGTGGGTCGTCGTGTTGATGAATCCAACCCTTATGTTGACGCCCGTCTGGCCGATGGCTCGCGTTTCAACGCGATGGTCCCTCCGATCGCTGTTGATGGCTCGCTGGTCTCGATTCGTAAGTTCAAAAAAGACAAGCTGGGTATCGATGATCTGGTCAATTTCGGTGCGTTCACCGAAGAAATGGCCGCCTATCTTCAAGCCGCCGTTTCGACACGCCTGAATATCATCGTCTCGGGCGGTACGGGTTCCGGTAAAACGACCACTCTGAACGCGCTTTCGAGCTTTATTGACGACGCTGAACGTATTTTGACCATCGAGGATACGGCGGAACTTCAACTACAGCAGACTCACGTTGGCCGGATGGAAAGCCGCCCGCCAAACGTTGAAGGAAAAGGTGAGGTCAGCCCCCGCGATTGTCTGAAAAACGCTCTGCGGATGCGTCCCGACCGCATCATCGTGGGTGAGACTCGTGGCGCCGAGGTGATCGACATGCTGCAGGCCATGAACACCGGCCACGACGGCTCGATGACCACAATCCACGCAAACTCGGCAAGGGATGGTATCTCGCGTCTCGAGAACATGATCGCGATGGCGGGGATCGAAATGCCGATCAAGGCGGTTCGCAGCCAGATCTCAAGTGCTGTGAACCTGATCGTGCAGGCCAGTCGTTTGCAGGATGGTTCGCGTCGCATGACCTCGATTACCGAAATTACCGGGATGGAAGGCGATGTGATTTCGATGCAAGAAATCTTTCGTTTCCAACGCGTTGGCCTGACCCCCGACAACAAAATCATCGGTCACTTCACAGCCACTGGCGTGCGCAGCCACTATTCCGAGCGCTTCCGCCTGTGGGGCTTTGACCTGCCCTCGTCCATCTACGACCCAACCACAATGTAGGAGATCACGACATGCAATTGCCTATGGAGGCTCTCATCTATGTCGCCATCTTCGTGGGTGTCCTCGCCCTGGTGGAAGGCATCTATCTTGTGGCGTTCGGCAAATCCATCAGCCTGAACAGCCGGGTCAACCGACGACTCGACATGCTCGACAAGGGCGCGGGGCGCGAGCAAGTTCTGGAACAGCTGCGCAAGGAAATGCAGCAGCATATGAAAACGCAGAGCATCCCTCTGTATTCGCTGCTTGCAGACAAAGCCCAAAAGGCCGCCATCGCGTTTACGCCAAGACAACTGATCATGATCATGGGTCTTGTTTCGGCTGCGGCTTTTGTAGCTCTGAGTATTGGTACGGCAACAGATACGGTCTTGCGCACAGCTATTTCTATTGCCATCGGCGTCGGCGCTGTTTTCATGTGGGTCAGCAGAAAAGCCAATAAGCGCATGAGCATGATCGAAGAGCAGCTTCCCGACGCGGTTGAGCTGATGGTCCGCTCGCTTCGAGTCGGCAACCCTTTTGTGTCTTCGGTTCAGATCGCGGCCAACGAGGTTCAGGATCCCCTTGGGACCGAACTGGGCATCATCGCAGATGAATGCGCCTATGGTCGAGATGTGGGCGAAGCGCTAAAAGACATGGCCGAGCGCTTGGACATGCAGGATTTGCGTTTCCTCGCGGTCGCAGTCGGTATTCAGCAACAGTCAGGTGGTAACCTGGCTGAAATTTTGGCCGGCTTGGCTCAGGTGATCCGCGCCCGTTTCCGCTTGTTCCGCAGGGTCAAGGCAATCACCGCCGAGGCGCAATGGTCCGGAAAGTTCCTGTCGGGGTTCCCAGTAGCGTGCCTCATCTTCATTCTGGTCAAAGACCCCGGCTATTATGACGAAGTACTGGATCACCCGTGGTTCATTCCGCTGTGTTTCTTTGTCGGCATCATGCTGACACTGAACCTGATCGTCATGAAGATCATTACCAACATCAAGGTTTGAGGTCAGTTCAATGGAATTCCTAAACTCCATCAACAATGTCCTAACGCAACACCTTGGTGAGTTCGGCCCTCTGATCGTGGTCGGCGTACTTGGTTTCGTGTTGATTGCCGTGGCCGTTCTGCTGATGCTGAACCAGCCAGAAGATCCACTAAAGAAGCTGCAACGCAGCACGACGGCTCCCCGGAAAGAGAAAAAACCCAAAAAAGACCAACTGCGAAACGGCGGGCGGAATGAACAGCTCGAGAAATTCGCCACCTTTCTAGAGCCCAAAAGTGAAGAGGAACTCTCCGCTGTTCAATTAACGATGCGGCAGGCTGGCTACCAGTCGAAAGATGCCGTTCGTTTCTATCACTTTGCGCAGTTCGCGCTTGGCATATTAGGCATTTTGTTCGGAGTGTTGTGGGTAACGGTGTTCTCGGGCGGTCAGGAATTCACCGGAACACAATTGTTGATCCGCGTTCTGATCCCCGGCGCGATTGGCTACTACATCCCCAAATATTGGATCACACGCCGCGTTGAGGAGCGGAAACAGGCCATCACAGCGGCCTTTCCGGACACGTTGGACTTGATGCTAGTCTGCGTCGAAGCTGGCCAATCCCTAGATCAGGCTATCGTTCGAGTGGCGGCCGAGATGAAAAGCTCCTACCCCGAGATTTCGCAAGAATTCGAGGTTGTAGCCTACGAGATGAAGGCTGGTAAAGACAAAGACACAGTCCTGCGTGATTTCGGAACCCGCTGCGGGGTTCAAGATGTTCGGGCCTTTGTGACCGTGATGATCCAGTCCGCCACATTCGGTACTTCCATTGCCGAAGCTCTGCGGGTCTATGCTGGTGAAATGCGTGACAAACGTGTGATGCGCGCGGAAGAAGCCGCAAACAAGTTGCCTACCAAGATGACTCTGGTCACAATGGGGCTGACGGTACCACCGTTGCTTGTCATTCTGGTCGGGCCGTCTGCAGGTGTGATTGCTGACTTCGGAGGATGATTTAGCTTCGATGCTTCCAGGAAAAGGCTGTGCCTTGCTTAGGCTTCGCCGAAATCTTCAGGCCATCATGGTTTTCGCCATGGTGGCCTCTTGCACGGAAGGGAGCCTGTCGGATGACTTCGACGCGCCGGGTATAGATCCGAAGGGACAAGCCGAAGACAACATCACAGTTGGAAACCGCCTAATGGCTGCCGGAGAATATGAGCTGGCCCTAGACAGCTTTACCCGTGCCGCGCTGGAGCAAGGGATGACGCCGCAGGTTCTGACCTCATTGGGGACGGCAAATCTGGGGCTGCGTCGGTTGGGGCAGGCCGAGACCCTTCTACGCCGCGCGGTCGAGGATGACACTGACTGGCCCATCGCTTGGAACAATTTGGGTGTTCTGCTGATGGAAACCCGACAATACCCCGAAGCTGAACAGGTGTTTCGACGGGCCTTTGCGTTGGACAATGGCGAAAGTGACGCAATCCGCGACAATCTTCGGTTAGCTATCGCAAAAATGGAAAATCCTGTTAATAATACTGGCCAAGAACAAGAATATACGCTGGAGCAGCTAGGCGACGGGCAATTTTCGCTACGCAAAATCCAGTAACCGAGGCAAGAGCAGTAAAAGGACGCAAAAATGCGCCAACAATTCTTGATTCCGTCACTCGTGGTAACTGGGTTGATCCTGTCCGCCTGTGCAAAAGAAACCGAAGAGGAAAAGGTTGAACGTACATTTCAGGAAGTGAACGTCATTGACGAAACCAACCTGAACGACGTGCTTCTGACCGCGGCCGACCCCAACGAGGCGGTCACCTATTTCCACAATGCCGCCGCTAAGAACCCCGACCGGATCGACCTGCAGCGCGGGCTTGCGATCTCGCTGGGTCGCGCCAAACGATCGACCGAAGCGGCCGCCGCGTGGAAACGCGTGACGACCATGAACGGCGCCAATGCGGCCGACCGGGTCGAATACGCGGATGCGCTGGTGCGCAATGGGGATTGGAACACAGCCCACACCGTTTTGAACTCGGTCCCGCCGACTCATGAGTCGTTCAAGCGCTACCGGCTTGAAGCCGTCGTCGCGGATTCCCGCAAGGAATGGAAGCGCGCCGATCACTTCTATGAAACGGCCGTGGGCCTAACGACCCGCCCAGGTGGGGTGATGAACAACTGGGGCTATTCCAAGCTGACCCGCGGACAATATGCCGAGGCCGAACGCCTGTTCACCGAAGCTGTTCGGCAGGACAAGAGCCTGTTTACAGCCAAGAACAATTTGGTTCTGGCTCGGTCGGCGCAGGGGAATTATAGCCTTCCGGTGGTGCCCATGACACAGATTGAACGCGCCCGACTGTTGAACACGATGGCGATTTCAGCGGTGAAACAAGGGGATACGACAACCGGTAAGAACCTACTCCGCGAGGCGATTGCGACCCATCCGCAGCATTTCGATGAAGCCGTCCGCTCGCTTCGCGCGCTCGAGGAAAGCTGACACATGGCGATACCGGCCTATGTGGCGGCGTGGTTTCTGCCCTTTGTGTTGCCGATCTGCTTTTACGTCGCGTTCACGGATATGCGCGAAATGAAGATCAAGAACCACGCCGTAACGGCGTTGGTTCTGGTCTATATCGTCATTGGACTGTTTGTGCTGCCTCCGTGGTCGACGGGGCTGATTGGGGGGCAGATCGGCCCTCTTGATATCGCATTGCCTATCTATGTCTGGCAATTCCTGCATATCTTCGTGGTTCTGCTTGCCGGTATCATCCTGAACGCCGCCGGAGCGATGGGCGCGGGCGATGCCAAGTTTCTGGCCGCAGCCGCACCGTTCATCTGGTTCGCGGATTTGATTCTGCTCATGGCTATTCTGATGGCCTGTACTTTGGGGGCAGTAGCGACCCACCGTTTGGCCAAGCACACAAGGCTGCGCACAATTGCCCCACATTGGGAGAGCTGGGACAAGGGCAAAAAGTTCCCGATGGGGCTGGCCCTGTCTGGTTCGCTTGCCATGTATCTGATTCTTGGGACTGTTCTCGGATCGTAAACTATCTTCTGCGCGCCTTGTCGCTGCCTTGGTCCCGCCACAAAGCTGCGCCAGATTTCACACAACTGGCCCGCTTTGGGGCTTTTGGTGTGACATCAGAACAGACGAGTCCCGCTTATGAATATGCAGACCTCCGCAGTTATGGCGCCCCCTGCCCCGAAGGGTCTGGGTGAAATGCAGCTCCCGCTGGTGATGATGCGGGATATTTTGCTGAAGACGATCTTTCGAAAGAATGCCAGCACCGTGACCGAAGTGGCCGAGGCTATCTGCCTGCCCGGCTCGGTCACGCAGGAACTGATCGACATCGCGCGTGACCAAAAATTACTTGAGGCCACAGGCACCCTGAATGCCAATAGCGGCAATGAGATGGGATATCAGCTGACTGACGCCGGCAAGGCCCGTGCGTTGGACGCGCTCAGCCAGTCCGAGTATTTCGGTGCGATGCCCGTGCCGCTGGATGTGTATCGCGAGCAGGTCAAACGCCAGTCGATCCGCAATATTCAGGTCACAAGGGACCAGTTGACCAACGCGATGGGCCATCTGGTTTTGCCCGACAGCCTACTGGATCACCTCGGCCCCGCGGTCAGTGCAGGCCGCTCGATCCTGATGTATGGCCCTCCGGGGAATGGTAAGTCCTCGATCTCGAACGGTATTCGCGACGCGTTGGGTGACAATGTCTATGTCCCCTACGCCATCGAGTATGCCGGTCAGGTAATCACCGTTTATGATCCAATCGTACATACTGCGATTGAACAGGAGCCTGACGACCCCAACAGCCTGCGTCGCCGCAAGAGGTTCGATTCGCGCTATGTTCAATGCGAACGCCCAACCGTTGTGACCGGTGGTGAACTGTCGCTCAGCATGTTGGACTTGGTCTACAACCCCACCGCGCGGACTTATCAGGCCCCGCTGCAGCTGAAATCGACCGGCGGTATCTTTATCGTGGACGACCTGGGACGACAGGCCGAACCCCCTCAGGCCCTCGTCAACCGCTGGATTGTTCCGCTGGAAGAGAACAAGGATATCCTCGGCCTGCAATCGGGTGAAAAGTTCGAGGTTCCCTTCGACACGCTGGTGATCTTCTCGACCAACTTCCACCCGAATGAGATCTTCGACCAAGCGGCCCTGCGCCGGATCTTCTTCAAGATCAAGATTGATGGTCCGAACCAAGAGAACTTCCTGAAGATCTTTGCAATGGTCGCCCGCAAACGCGGTATGCCGCTGGATGAGGCCGCGTTGGTGCATCTGTTGAAGGTGAAATACCCAACCATCGACAACATCTATGCGAACTACCAGCCAATCTTCCTGATCGACCAGATGATCTCGATCTGTGAGTTCGAGGGCATCCCCTATCAGATGAGCCCCGACCTGATCGATCGTGCTTGGGCCAACATGTTCGTCAAAGACGAGAAAATCGTGAAATAACGCCATGCCATTATCGGGATGACAGGGGTAGTCTGCGCACATGACGCAGATTCCCGCCCGGATCGGCACTTGGTTCAGCACCAAGGGCTGGACCATCCACCCTCATCAGCAGGACATGTTCGACCGGGCGCAAGACCCGGCCACTTTGCTTATTGCACCCACTGGCGGCGGCAAAACGATGGCGGGGTTTCTGCCCTCATTGGCCGAGCTTTCGGATGGCGCGCATAGCGGGTTGCACACGATCTACGTGTCGCCCCTTAAGGCCCTTGCAGCGGACATCAAACGGAACCTGCACACGCCCGTGGACGAGATCGGGTTGCCCATCCGCGTCGAGGACCGCACAGGCGATACCTCAGCCACGCAGAAAAAACGCCAGCGCGCCGACCCGCCGCATATCCTGCTGACCACGCCCGAGAGTCTGGCTCTGCTGACCTCATATGAGGACGCTCCACGCATGTTTGATGGAGTGCAACGTGTGATCGTCGATGAAATCCACGCTTTGGCCGAAAGTAAGCGCGGGGATCAACTGATGCTGGCGCTGGCGCGGCTCCAGACTCTATGTCCAAACATCCGACGTGTGGGCTTGTCGGCCACTGTTGAGGACCCTCAGGCCATTGCCCGCTTTCTGGCCCGTCACCCCGACCCGTGTCAGATCATTCAAGCCGATCCTGGCCCCGATCCCAACATCGCGATGCTGGAAACTGCCGAGATGCCGCCATGGTCGGGCGGAGGCGCGGCCTATGCGATCCCAGCGGTGCTGGACCAAATCCGCCAACACAAGACGACACTGATCTTCCACAACACCCGCGCGCAGGCTGAGATTTTCTTTCACAATCTGTGGCTTGCCAACGAGGACAGTCTGCCCATCGGAATCCATCACGGCAGTCTGGATCGCCAGCAACGCGAGAAGGTCGAGGCCGCCATGGTCCGAGGTGACCTGCGCGCCATTGTCTGCACCGGCTCCCTCGATCTAGGCATCGACTGGGGTGATGTTGATCTGGTGATCCAGATCGGCGCGCCCAAGAACGTCAAGCGGCTGGTGCAGCGTATCGGACGGGCAAATCACCGCTACAACGCGCCGTCCAAAGCCTTGCTGGTACCTGCCAACAGGTTTGAAGTGGTCGAATGCGTGGCCGCCCTTGAGGCCGCAAAAGCCCATGATCTGGACGGAGAGCCGCGCGGCGCAGGCCCCCGAGACGTGCTGTGCCAACATATCCTGATCGCAGCCTCTGCGGGGCCATTCAATGCAGATGCACTGTTTACCGAGATGACCTCGGCCGGGCCGTTCGCGCAATTGACACGGCCCGAGTTTGACGACTGCCTCGATTTCTGCGCGACCGGCGGCTATGCCCTGCGGGCCTATGACCGATGGCAACGATTGCAGCAACGCGCCGATGGTTTGTGGCAGCTACGAGACCCCCGCGCCGCAGCCCGGATTCGGATGAACCTTGGCACCATTCAGGACACTGATACCCTAAAAGTCCGCCTGAAGCGCAACCGGGGCGGTAAGCCACTGGGCGAGGTTGAAGAGGGTTTTGCAGCCACTTTGACCCCCGGCGACACCTTCCTGATCAGCGGTCAGATCGTGCGCTACGAAGGCCTGCGCGAGCTTGTGGTCGAAGTCAGCCGCCGTGCCGACAAGAAGCCCAAAATCGCCACATTTACGGGGACCAAGTTCGCCACCTCAACGCAGCTGAGCGACCGTATCCTGCGCATGTTCGCGCAGACCAACTGGCCTCAGCTGCCGCAACACACGGCCGACTGGTTGAAATTGCAGCGGCATGTCTCTCGCCTGCCCCAACGCAACCGCCTGCTGGTCGAGAGCTTTCCCAGCGACGGGCGCGAGCATATTTGTGTCTATGGCTTTGCCGGACGCAACGCGCAACAAACCCTAGGCCTGCTCCTCACCAAACGGATGGAGGAGACTGGCCTTGCCCCTCTTGGCTTTGTTGCAACCGACTACGCGACCCTGATCTGGGGACTGGACGCAGTGACCGATCCAACGCCTCTGTTTCGGATCGATGCGCTGCGCGACGGGTTGGACACATGGCTGGCTGGGAATGCCGTCATGAAACGCACCTTTCGCGCCTCGGCCACCATCGCGGGCCTGATCGAGCGCAACACAGGCGGGCAACGCAAAAGCGGGCGGCAGGCCACGTTTTCGTCAGATATCCTCTACGATACACTGCTGAAATACGACCCCAACCACCTTTTGATGCAAATCACCCGCGAAGAGGCCATGCGCGGCCTTGTCGATTTCGGCCGGATCGAAGCTATGGTGGAACGGATTGGCGACCGTATTGATCTGGTTCGGCTGGACCGCGTGTCACCCCTCGCCGCACCCTTGTTCCTTGAAGTTGGAAAAGTCCCGGTCAAAGGGGCCGGCGAAGAACGTTTGTTGGCGGAGGAAAGTGCACGATTGCTGCGGGCGGCCAGACTAGATACGCTCTGATCCACCTTGCGCGGGCGCGCAAAACGCGCGAAGAACGTTCCATGAACAAGGTTGAATTTTCCTTTGCTGGGCAGCACCTGAACGCCCTACCCTCGGGCGCACTATGGTGGCCCGCGCAGCAATTGCTGTGCGTCTCCGACCTCCATCTCGGCAAGTCCGAACGCATGGCCCGGCGCAGTGGTGCGATCCTGCCGCCCTATGACAGTCAGGAAACATTGGACAGGCTGGCCAACGATTTGGAGCGTACGGGCGCCGCGACCGTGATCTGCCTGGGGGACAGTTTTGATGATCTTGACGCCTCCCTGTCCCTGCCCGGCCCCGAGAGGCTGCGCATTGCCACCCTACAAGCAGGGCGTCGCTGGATCTGGATCGAAGGCAATCACGACCCCGGCCCGGTCGAACTCGGCGGTACGCATCTGGCTGAGTGGACCTGCGACATGCTCACCTTTCGCCATATTGCGCAGTTCGGGGCGCAAGGCGAGATTTCAGGTCACTATCACCCAAAGGCCACGCTGCGCGCGCGTGGCCGCAGTATTACACGCCCGGCTTTTCTGTTCGATTCAAATCGTCTGATCCTGCCCGCCTTTGGCACCTACACAGGCGGGTTGCGCAGCTCGGATCAGGTTTTGACTGGTCTGATGGGACCGAAGGCATTGGCAATCCTAACGGGACCTAAACCGCAGATGATCCCAATGCCTCGCTGAGACGGTAGGGCGCCGTGCAACACCTCAGATCAGGCCGCCCTCTTCCAGCATCGGCCGGTACTTACGGCTGACCGGAACAAGATCGCCATTGACCAGACGCAGGAAGATTTTGCCCTCGGGCCGCTCAACACCCGCCACGGCCTCATCGCACACCCAATGCGACCGGTGAGAGCAATGGCCCGCAACAGGCTCCATCTCGGCAATGGCATCGGTAAAGCGAGAGCGGATCGTAAAGGTCCCCTCAGACGTTACGACGTCCACATTGTGGTCGCGCACGGTCAGGCGGTAGAACTCACCCTGAAAATTCTCGGGCAGGCGGCGTGCAAGCCGTGGCATAGGCTTTAGCTCAGGCTCGGCTTCGACCTTGACATCGTGCCATTCGGCCCGACGCACCAGCAACAGGCCCGTCGCAAACAATATCCCGTAACTGGCAACAGTCGCCATCTCAGGCGCCATATGACCACCCCAGGTGAACAGCAACCATGCCAAAAGCCAGAGGGTCGGAGTGAACATCGCAAGAATCACGACCGCATATGCCAGATCTCGTGCGGGCAGCTGCTCCAAAACCTGATGTCGTTCAATCACATTCCGCGCCGCCCAAATGGCGGCCAATGCCAAAACCATAACGCCGACCCAAAACAGCAAACGCAGGGGAAAAGGCAAGTCCGCAGCCAAAAAAGGGGGAAATACGTAGGCCAGCAAAGGCAAGAAAACGACGCCAGCGACCACCCGCTGTGGGGTACAATGAGAACGCAATAGCGCGAGGTTTAACGTCATACTTACAGAACAGCGGCCCAAGACCCAGTCAGGACATCTTGGACGGTCACGTTGTTTACTCGGCAACTGACTGGGAAATAACGGATATCATGAATTGAGGTCCTGTAAAACACAATTCATGCATAGGTTTGGGCGCAGGCCGCTGACCCGGCCCGCGTCACGTTAGAATCGGACCGCACAGCGCGGTCCGACGAAGTCGTGGATCAGGCTGTCAGGCCTTCGGGCTCTGGCAGGCCGTTGGCGCGGCAGCACGCGGTCAGAGTGTTGGCCAGAAGGCAGGCGATGGTCATCGGACCCACACCACCCGGAACCGGAGTGATCGCGCCCGCGCGCTCCGCCGCGCTGGCGTAGTCGACGTCTCCAACCAGCTTGTTCTTGCCGTCACGCTCGATGCGGTTGATGCCCACGTCAATCACGGTCGCGCCTTCTTTGATCCAATCGCCCGGAACCATCTCAGGGCGGCCTACAGCGGCAACAACGATGTCGGCGCGGCGCACGACGTCCGGCAGGTCCTTGGTGCGCGAATGCGCGATGGATACGGTGCAGCTGTCACCTAGCAGCAGTTGCGCCATCGGCTTGCCCACGATGTTCGAGCGGCCAATCACAACTGCATCCATACCCGACAGTGAGCCGTGGTAGTCGCGCAGCATCATCAGGCAGCCCAGAGGGGTGCAGGGAACCATCGACTTCTGACCGGTGCCCAACAAGCCAACATTCGAGATGTGGAAGCCATCAACGTCCTTGGCCGGATCGATCGAGTTGATCACCAGGTCTTCGTTCAGGTGCTTGGGCAAAGGCAGCTGCACCAGAATACCGTGAACCGCAGGATCGTTGTTCAGCTTGTCGATCAGCGCCAGCAGGTCCTCTTCCGAGGTGTCGGCGTCCAGCTTGTGCTCATACGAGTTCATGCCGACCTCAACGGTCTGCTTACCCTTTGAGCGCACATAGACCTGGCTTGCCGGGTCTTCGCCCACCAACACCACGGCCAGACCGGGTGTGATGCCGTTTTCTTCTTTCAGCTTTGCAACCTGATCGGCCACTTGCGCGCGCACTTTCGCCGCAAAGGCTTTGCCGTCGATAACCTGGGCTACCATCCTGTGATCCCTTCTTTCCAAAAACGGATCGGGCGCAGAGCGCCCGGGTGTTCAGTCAGGGCCAATCACGCGCTCTTCGCGGGCAATCGACCAGTCAATCAAAATGCGCCAAAGCTTTTCGGCCAGATCCGGGTCCATGCCCAACTGATCCGAGCTTGCGCGCACACGTTGCACCACCTCTTCGACACGGTCCGGTATTCGGGCCGGAAGGCCTTCGCCTGGCTTCAACTGTGAGGCGCGATCGATATATTCCGCGCGCATCACCAACATCTCGATCAGTTGGCGGTCCAGCTTGTCGATCTGAACGCGCAAGTCCTGCATCGTCTCACAGTCTTGCGGCGGTGTCAGAGTGGGCATCGTGATCTCCTCATGGCCCGGGGTGTAATCCCCGGACCACGAGATGGTTCAAAAATCGGCTTAGAACAAGCCCTCAATCTGACCTTCTTCGTTGAGACGGATTGTCTCAGCGGCAGGTTTGCGCGGCAGACCCGGCATGGTCATGATCTCACCGCAGACAACCACGATGAAACCGGCGCCTGCGGACAGGCGAACCTCACGTACCGGAACCGAGTGGCCGGTGGGTGCGCCACGCAAGGTCGGGTCGGTCGAGAAGGAGTACTGGGTTTTCGCCATGCAAACCGGCAGGTTGCCATATCCTGCGGCTTCCCATTCCTTCAGCTGGTTGCGGATCTTGTTGTCTGCCAGAACCTCGTCCGCACGGTAGATGCGCTTGGCGATGGTTTCGACTTTTTCGAACAGAGGCATATCGTCAGGGTAGATCGGCGAGAAGTTCGCGGTGCCACCTTCAACGATTTCGACAACTTTCTCGGCCAGAGGCGCCGAGCCTTCGGAGCCCAGCTCCCAGTGACGCGACAGAACCGCCTCAACACCGTGATCGGCGCAGTAGCTCTTGACTGCTTCCACTTCGGCGTCGGTGTCGGTGACGAAGTGGTTAATAGCGACAACAACAGGAACACCAAAGGACTTCACGTTCTCGATGTGACGGCCCAGGTTGGCACAGCCAGACTGAACCGCGTCGACGTTCTCGGCGCCCAGATCGGCCTTGGCAACGCCGCCGTTCATCTTCATCGCCCGCACGGTGGCAACCAAAACGACGGCCGACGGTGCGATGCCGGCTTTGCGGCACTTGATGTTCATGAATTTCTCGGCACCCAGGTCGGCACCGAAACCGGCTTCTGTCACGACATAGTCAGCCACTTTCAGCGCGGTCTTGGTCGCGATGACCGAGTTACAGCCGTGTGCGATATTCGCGAACGGGCCGCCGTGGACGAAGGCCGGGTTGTTCTCCAGCGTCTGCACCAGGTTCGGCTGCATTGCGTCCTTCAGCAGAACGGTCATTGCGCCTTCTGCCTTGATGTCGCGGCAGTAAACCGGGGTCTTGTCGCGGCGGTACGCAACGATGATGTCGCCCAGACGCTTTTCTAGGTCTTTCAGGTCGTTTGCCAGGCAGAGGATCGCCATAACTTCGGACGCAACGGTGATGTCAAAGCCTGCTTCACGCGGGAAACCGTTCGACACGCCACCCAGCGAGGCAGTGATCTGACGCAGAGCACGGTCGTTCATGTCGACCACACGACGCCATGCTACGCGACGGACGTCGATTTCAGCTTCGTTGCCCCAGTAGATGTGGTTGTCGATCATCGCGGACAGCAGCGAATGCGCCGAAGTGATCGCGTGGAAATCACCCGTGAAGTGCAGGTTCATCTCTTCCATCGGAACAACCTGAGCATAACCGCCACCTGCAGCGCCGCCCTTCATGCCGAAGTTCGGGCCAAGCGACGCTTCACGGATACAGATCATCGCGTTTTTGCCGATGCGGTTCAGGCCATCGCCTAGACCCACGGTGGTGGTGGTCTTGCCTTCACCCGCAGGGGTCGGGTTGATCGCGGTGACCAGGATCAGCTTGCCATCTTCGCGGTCCTGGACCGAGTTGATGAAGTCCTGGCTGACCTTCGCTTTGTCGTGGCCGTAAGGCAGCAGATCGGCGGATTCGATACCGATCTTTGCGCCGATTTCCTGAATCGGCTTCTTGTTCGCTTCGCGCGCGATTTCGATGTCAGATTTGTAGCTCATTGGGCAGGGTCCCTGATTGAATGCCGTGCAAAACCGACGCGGCGCGTCGGTGCTGACAAACCCATACAGTTGCATACCCAAGCAGTGGCTAAGGATTCCGACATATTCGTGCCGCGAAACGGCGTCGCCCGATTTCAAGTGTTTCCAATCGGAAACGAATGAGTGCTATGGCTGCCAGAGCGGCTGATCGGGAACAAACAGCTTCAAACGATCGCCGATATGCAGAGCTCCGGGCCGTTCGACCCATCCCGTGATCCCCCGCCGCCCCTGCGCGGACGGTTTGAAGGCGGCACCGTAGCCGCTGTGATCCGCCTCGATCTCACGTCCGGGTAGGACACAAGGTGCGTTTTCCATATCGACCGTGATCGTCAAATCCGCCTCGGACCGAAGGCGCGAAGACGGCGGGATATGGGAAAAATCAGGGATGCCCTTCAACACGATCGAAGCTCCCAGGTAAGACGGATCAAGATGGTCCAGCTCCATCGCGGCGGCAATCTCCGAAAGCTCCTCGGCTGACAGAATCGACACCTGTCGGACATTCCGAATCTCGGTTCCTTTCGGATAGACATTGCTGACACGCACGCATGAAGCACGGTTGAGCCCCTCGTGCCGTTCGCCCTGCACCCCGTCAAAGCCAAACTCTAACGTCTCAACGGGCTGAGCGCGCAGCGACTGACAGGCCGGGACGCGCCCTAACCAGACGACCTCGGCAGAGTATTCGGTTTCACGCAGGAACGGCATGGGGTTTTCCTTCTTCATCCATTTGCCCGCATAATGACGAGCAGTTGGCGGATGAAAAGAAAAAACCCGAGGTTTGGACCTCGGGTTTTCGTGTCTATGCGGTTGGCTCCGGTTCCATCCCACCTTCGGGCGGAGACTTCTTGGGCTTGGTCTTTGGAATGGCCGTTACGCTGGGCGCACTACCCTGATCCGGGCTGTCGCCCTCGTCATCGCCTTCGGTCGGCGCATCGCCATTCATGACCCGCTTGATCTCGTCGCCGGTCAGGGTTTCGTATTCCAGCAGGCCCTGCGCCAGACGCTCCCATTCCTCACTCTTGTCGGTCAGGATCTGGTGGGCGCGCTCATAGCCCTGTTGGATCAGGCGCTTCACCTCTTCCTCGATCAGCTCTTTGGTATGGGCAGAGACCGAGAAACCAGCGGTGTTGCCCGAGTAGCCTTCATGGGCTTCGGCGTAGTCGATATTGCCGACCTTGTCCGACATACCCCAGCGCATCACCATCGCGCGGGCCAGTTGGCTGGCCTGCATGATGTCGCCCGCCGGGCCGTTCGAGACATGGTCTTCACCGTATTTGATGACCTCGGCCGCCTTACCCGCCATAGTCATGGCCAGCTTCTGCTCACATTCATCACGGTGATAGTTGAGACGATCCATTTCGGGCAGCGAGACAACCATACCCAGCGCGCCACCGCGCGGAATGATCGTTGCCTTGTAAACCGGGTCGCACATCGGCAGCTCCAGACCTACAACAGCGTGACCAGCCTCATGATACGCGGTCTTTTCTTTTTGATCCTGGGTCAGCACCATCGAGCGGCGCTCAGCCCCCATCATCACTTTGTCCTTGGCGTTCTCAAAGTCCTCCATGGTGACAAAGCGACGGCCTACACGCGCAGCCATCAGCGCGGCTTCGTTCACGAGGTTCGCCAGATCCGCACCCGAGAAGCCCGGAGTACCGCGCGCGATGATACGCAGGTCAACATCAGGGCCCAGAGGCGTCTTGCGCGCATGCACGCCCAAGATCTTCTCGCGGCCTTTGATGTCGGGGTTCCCAACAGTCACGTTCCGGTCGAAACGGCCGGGACGCAGCAGAGCCGGGTCCAGAACGTCTTTACGGTTGGTCGCGGCCAGAATGATCACACCTTCGTTGGCCTCAAAGCCGTCCATCTCGACCAGCAATTGGTTGAGCGTCTGTTCGCGCTCATCGTTACCACCGCCATAGCCGGCACCACGATGGCGACCCACGGCGTCGATTTCGTCGATGAAGACAATACAAGGCGCGTTCTTCTTGGCCTGCTCGAACATGTCACGGACACGGCTCGCACCGACACCCACGAACATTTCAACGAAGTCAGAACCCGAGATGGTGAAGAACGGCACACCCGCCTCACCCGCAATCGCACGGGCCAGAAGCGTTTTACCGGTACCCGGAGGGCCAACCAACAGCGCGCCCTTGGGGATCTTGCCACCCAGACGGCTGAACTTCTGAGGGTTGCGCAGGAATTCAACGATCTCTTCCAGTTCTTCCTTGGCTTCGTCGATACCAGCAACGTCGTCAAAGGTCACGCGGCCGTGCTTCTCGGTCAGCATCTTGGCCTTGGACTTGCCAAAGCCCATCGCGCCGCCTTTGCCGCCACCCTGCATGCGGTTCATGAAATAGACCCAAACGCCGATCAGCAGCAGGAAGGGCAACAGAGTGATCAGGAACGATTGGAAGCCTGATTGCTGCTGCTTGACCGCTTCGACAGGGATTTGTTCATCGATCAGCAGTTTCGTCACCTCGGCATCACCGGGTTTGATCGTGGTGTAATTCGCGCCGCTTTGTGTGGTGTAGCGAATTTGCTCACCATCCAGCGTGACGTTCTTGACCTCACCGCTTTGAACGGCGCTGACAAAGTCGGAATAGGTGCGTTCATTGCCCTGAAGTGTCCCGCCCGGTCCGCTGAACAGGTTGAACAGTGCAAGGATCAGCAGGAACAGAACGACCCAGAAGGCGATATTACGAGCGTTGCCCAAGGAAATTCTCCTAAAAGATTTCGGCAGACAAGGACCTGCCGGGTTGCTTCTTAAAATAGAGAGGATTGGCTGAGGTTCAATGCGATAAAAAAGATGCGTGAAACTCCGGCCAATCAGGGGCCAGATCAGCGCGCCAGCCATTGGCGAATCCGGCCAGGGGTGCGGCCTCAAGAATGTCGCCCCTCCAAACCGCTGGGGACGCTTGCAAAGCAAGCCGTGGACGCCCGGTGGCGCGCCAGTCGGGCAACATCTGCAAGCCGTTTTCACCAAGTGCCCGAATCTCAGCGCCCGGAATATCGGGGCCGGACAGCACCCATCGCGCGTCCCATGTATCCGAGATTTTCGCGGTCCGGCCGTCAACCGCGTTGAATTCTCTGCAGATCCACTGTTTTTCTGCCTGAGAAAACAGCAAACAGCCCCCAATTGCACCAGAATCTCCGTTCAGAATGGCCTGCAACGCATGATCCACGGTCGATTGGCGCGGCGGGTAGCCAGGGCCCGCGATCCATGAAACCGAGCCAACCAGAACCCTGCGGCGGATTTCTAACGGCAGCGCGGCGAAGCTCTCACGATCCAGTACAACGGCCCCAGCATCGACGGTTGCAACCCGTTGGGCGGAGTCCTGCGCATAGCGTTCCAGCGCCTCACGCGCTTGTGTGAGGTTATCGGCGACCCGCGTCAGGGTTTCGGCGGAAATACCAAGCGGCTTTAGATCAGACACGGCTTGCCGCGCCTTGATCCGATCAAAGCGGGTGTCCTGATTCGAGGGGTCCTCGACCCACTGCGCGCCGATCTCGGTCAAATAGGCCCGCAGCCTGTCTCGAGTGATCCTTAGCATAGGGCGCAACAGGTCGATCCCATCGTGGGTTCGACTGCTTGGCATACCCGACAGTCCCGTCACCCCGGCCGAACGGGCCAGTCGCATCAGAAGCGTTTCGGCCTGATCATCCGCCGTATGGCCCAACGCAATCGCGCTGATGTCGTTGCGCTTTACCCACTCGGTCAGCAAGGCATACCGCGCCTGCCGGGCCTGATCCTGCAGGTTGCCTGCACCATCCCAGCCCTGCCAACGCAAAGTGTCGTGGGGGATACCCAACGCGGCGGCCTGTTTTGCAACCGTTCGGGCCTCATCCGCGGACTCAGCGCGCAAACCGTGGTCGACCGTGGCGGCGAACAGTTCCACCCCCTCATCCGACGCAATGCGGTGCAAAAGGTGCATCAGGGCAACCGAGTCCCCTCCGCCCGAGACCGCGATGCCCAGACGCTCCGGCAAACGTTCAGGCAACCGGGCGCGCAGATCGGATGTCAGTTTTTCGAGTGGCGGGGTCAAGAACACCCCAAGGAGGCCATTTCCTGCACCGCACTTGAGGCTTGACCCGAGGACGGGAAGCGCACGCCAACCTCGGACAAGGTTATGCAGGCTTGATCGGTCTGTCCCAAACGACCCAAAGCTGCGCCAAGTTCAAACAGCGCCTCGGGGGCCACAGCGCCTTCGGAATCTCCGGTGAAGCTGGCGAGGAATGCACGTGCGGCCTCGCGCGTGTCCCCGAGCCCTTCGAGCGCCTTGCCGCGGTTCAAATGCGCCTCGGGCGCAAGCGGGCTGCCGGGATAGGAAGTGTCGAATTGTGCGAACATCGTGGCAGCTGTCTGAAAGTCACCATCGGCCAATGCCTGCGACGCATCGTCGAAATCCGCTCGCTCGCCAACAGCCAGCTCGCCCTGGTCCGAGTTGTTCGGCTCCGTCGGCGCGGGTGTTACCGCAGCGGTGGATTCCCCTTCGCCGCCCAAAGTGGAGGTCTCACCCAGTGTCGACAAATCGCCGCCTTCCAGCTCTACCAGTCGGAATTCAAGATCTCCTATCCGGTTGGTGCCATCGGTCACGATGTTTTGGACGCGCTGGTTCAGCTGCTCAGTCTGACGGGTAAGGCGCTGCAACTCGGCCTCAATCGCATCCACACGTTCAAGGATCGAGCTGCCAGACAGGTTGGGCGCAGGAGAGCCAGTGGTCGAAAACTCACGTTTCAAGCGCTGTATCTCGACATGCAGCACTGTCAACTCCTGCCGGATATCCGCCAGGGTCTGCTGATCCTGCGCTTGCGCGACGCCTGCTGTTGCCACAACTGCGGCCAGAACCCATCCTGCAACTCTCATCGTCTTACCCCAAGGTTGAACCAGTCAGCACCGTCACCGCGCGGCGGTTTTTGGAATAGCAGTCTTCGGTGCTGCAAATCTCGATCGGGCGTTCTTTTCCGAAGCTCACGGTCGTCAGACGATTGCCCGCCACGCCACGCGAAATCAGGTATTCGCGCGCGGCATTGGCCCGGCGTGCGCCCAGCGCAAGGTTGTATTCCCGCGTGCCCTGCTCATCCGCGTGGCCTTCGATGGTTGCCACATAGTCCGGGTTGGCCAGCAGCCATTCCGCCTGCCCTTGCAGGACGGTCTGCGCCTGCGGCGACAGGGTGGACTGATCGACCGCGAACAGGACACGATCCCCGACCGTCTGCTGGAAATAGGCGGGCGAGCGCGGATCACTAGGAGAGCCAGCGACAATCGAGCCGCTACCACCAGCGCCGCTGCCACCCAAAGCCGAAGGATCATTGTTGGTACAGGCCGCGACCACGCTCAGCGCGCCCAAGGCCAGGATTTTGCCCAATACGTTCATCTCAAGTGCCTCGTTGTTTTGTTTGTTGCCGCCTGTCTATCACAGCGACTGTTTCTTGTGAACTTTGCCGCGCAGTGGCGGCGATCAATTCTGCAATGGTCCCCAAGACGGATCGCTGCCGCCATCCGGCGTGCGCACGGGGCGCAGGTTCCGACCCGAGATATCCACGGAATAGAGCGTCGCACGTCCGCTTGCGCCCTGTGTTTCGCGGGTGAACATGATGACGCGGCCGTTTGGCGACCAGGTGGGGCCTTCGTCCAGGAAGGACGATGTCAGCAGGCGTTCCTCGCTGCCGTCGGTGCGCATCACACCGATATGGAACCGTCCTTTGTTCTGCTTGGTGAAGGCAATCAGATCACCACGCGGCGACCAGACCGGCGTACCATACCGCCCCTGGCCAAAGCTGATCCGCGTCGCTTCACCACCGTTTGCCGCCATCACGTAAAGCTGCGGCGTGCCTGAACGGTCGCTTTCAAACACGATCTGGCTGCCATCCGGCGAATAGCTGGGCGCGGTTTCGATCGCAGGCGTGTTGGTCAGGCGGGTACTCTGACCCGAAGCCAGATCCATCCGCCACAGATCGGTGTTGCCACCCTGAATCAGTGAATACACAATCGATCGCCCATCCGGCGAAAAGCGCGGAGAAAAGCTCATGGTGCCGTCCTGCGTTTGCAGCTCGCGCCGTTGCACACGACCGACATCCAGAATGTAGATCCGCGGGCTACCGCTTTCATAGCTGGTATAGAGCAGTTGCTCACCAGTCGGGGAAAAGCGCGGGGCCAGAACAATGGCCGCGCTATCCGTCATGTACTGAACATTGGCCCCGTCATAATCCATGATCGCCAATCGTTTGAGGCGCTGGTTCTTCGGGCCGCTTTCTGACACGAACGCAACGCGACTATCAAAATAGGCGCCTTCACCGGTGATACGGCTGTAAACCTGATCAGCAACCTTATGCGCCATACGCCGCCAGCCATCCGTGGTGCCCGCCAGCTGCAGGCCGTTTCCAAGCTCTTGCCCTGAGAACACATCCCAGACCCGGAACCGAACCGTCAGTCGCTTGCCCGAGACATTCACCGCCCCTGTCACCAAAGCCTGCGCGTTGATCGCTTTCCAATCGGCAAACTGGACTGGAGCGTCGAAACTGCTGACCCGGCTGATAAACGCGTCCGAGGAGATTTCGCGGAACAACCCCGTTCCGGTCAGATCCGCCGCAACGACACGCGAGATATCGTTGGCGAACTGCGTCGCTGCCGGGCCGTCGGGCACGAAGTTGGGAACCGCAAAGGGCATCGGCTCGATGATGCCTTCGTCGATTTCCAACCGCAGGGGGCTGTTCTGAGCGTAAACCGGAGCCGACACCAGGGTCAGCCCAAGAAAGAGGCTGGTCAGAAGTTTCATCATTTGATCCGCATCCTCTCGGGATTGAATGTAATCTCAATATCCTGCCAGTGATCGTATTTGTCAGCAGGCAGATCATATCCACGCGCGCCACAGCGCAAAATTGCGCGTCGGGCCGCCTGATAGGCTTGATTTTCGGCACCCGAAGCACCGCCAGAGCTATTCAGCAAGCGTATGCTTTCGCCGATAATCGTGCCATCTCGATTGAGTGAGAACGCAACCGTCACCACCACGTTCAGCGCATCGGTCGACAGCGATCCAACATTCCAGCACCGCGAGACCGCAACGCGCATCGCGTCCTTTTCACCGCTGGTGAGCGGTGGGCCGGAGGGTTCCGTTCCGCCCGCCAAGGCTTCGGACAAAGCATCATTGATGGCGTCGCTATTGTCCGGTGCGGGCGTGGGCGTGGGGGTTTCCGGGGCCGGTTCGGGGGTTTCCGCAACCTCAGGCGTGGGTTCAGGACGGTTGGGCCGCACACGCGGACGCGGAGAGGTCAGAGGCGCTGGTTCGTCTGTCTCTTCGGCCTCAGTCACAATCTCGGGCGCGGCTTCTTCAGGGGCCGTCTGATCTTGTTGCTCTTGCTGCGTCTCAGCGCCTTCGTCCAGTGAAACCGGAGGTGTTTCCACCTCATCCGGCTCAGCTTCGGGCGGAGGCGGCGCGATAGCCTCGGGGGCGACACGCTCAGCCGGGCTGGGTTGCGCTTCAGGTCCCGGTGGCACTGGCAAGGCGGCCGTTTCCGGTTCCGTCAATGTCGGAGGTTCTTCGGGTAGCTCAGGTTCAGGCGGAACCTCGACCGTTTCGGGGACAGTCTCAGGCTCCGGCTCTTCGGGTGTCACGGGTTCAGGACGAGGCTGTTCTTCCGGTGCCACCTCAGGAATGCCGACCTCAGGCTCAGGCGCGTCGGGTTGTTCCAAAGTACCCGGAGACTCCGGTAGCTCAGGCGCATCGCGCTGCGCCGTGAGCGCTGCGAATTGCTCAGCCGAAATCACGGACACATCCTGCACTTGCGTCGGCAGTGGCTCGGATCGGAAGGTGCCGCCGAACAACGCCCAGCCGATCAGGCTGACATGCGCAATCGCTGAAATCTTGGTGCCGGTATCCACCGCGCAACCCCACCTTTACTCATCGTCCAGCGTCGGCCCGCCGGTATCCGTCACCAGACCCACATTCGAAAACCCGCCCGCATTCAACGCGCCCATCACCTGCATCACCTGCGCGTAGGGGATTGCCCCATCCGCCCGCAGGAAGACACGGTCACTGCTGCGTTCTGCCGCGATGGCGCGCAGCCGTCCAATCAGCTCTTCGCGCGCGATGTCCGTCGTCTGGATCTGAATTCGGCCATCGGCGGTCAGCGTGACGGTCAGCGGTTCCTCACTATCGCCAGGCAAAGCGCTTGCGGCAGTCTTGGGCAGATCAACCGGCACGCCAACGGTCAGCAAAGGTGCAGCGACCATGAAGATGATCAACAGCACCAGCATGACGTCGACAAAAGGCGTTACGTTGATCTCAGCCATCGGCTGGGCGCGACCGCGCCGCCGTCCGCGCCTGCGTCCGTTCCCGCCCGAGCTTTGCTGAACCGCTGCCCCCATGGTTAGCTGTCCAACTGGCGTGAGAGGATGGTGGCGAATTCATCGGCAAAGGCCTCATAGCCTCCAACGATCCGGTCACTATCCGCGCTCAGCTTGTTGTAGAAAATCACCGCTGGGATCGCGGCCAGCAGGCCAAGACCAGTGGCCAACAGTGCCTCGGCAATGCCGGGGGCCACAACGGCGAGGTTCGTATTCTGCTGCTCAGCAATCTCGATAAAGGCGTTCATGATGCCCCAGACCGTACCGAACAGACCAATGAACGGAGCGGTTGAGCCGACAGTCGCAAGGATCGGCAGACCCTTCTGCAGTATCTCCGCCTCTTTCGCGATGGCCACATCCATCGACCGGTCGATCCGGGCCGTTGCCCCGGCGATCAAGCCGCCATCCGTGCGATGCGACCTGCGCCATTCGATCATGCCGGCCGCAAATATCTTCTCGGAACTGCCATCGGGCTGCGAGCCGATCTGCTCGAACAACTCATCCAGCGGGTTGCCAGACCAGAAGCTCTCATCAAACTTCTGCGCTTCACGCCGGGCGGCGCGATAGTTGATGAGTTTCTGGATGATGATGCCCCAAGACCAGATCGACGCCGCGATCAGCATCAGCATCACCAGTTTTACGATAAAGGTCGCGCGGGCATACAGCCCCCACATGGAGAAATCGATCTCCTGCGCCAGCGCCAGCGTTTCAGCTTCCATGAACCTGCTCTTTTTTGCCTGATGGCCGTTTGTTTGGCCTTGTTTTGCCAAACGCTAACGCAGTTGGGTTTGAAAAGCCAACAGAACCACCCCCGGCTGCGAAAATGTTACATCAATGCGCGAATCTCTGCCGGGAGGCGGATCGGCTTTCCGTCTTTGTTGATGCAAACCGCCGTGACCGAAGCGCGGAAAATATCGGTCTCACCCCGTTTCACCAGTTGCGCCATGGTCAGGCGCACGCCGGAAATCTCGGTCACTTCTGTTTCGACGATCAATTCGTCATCAAACTTGGCGGGAGAAAGGTAGTCCGCCTCGACCCGCCGTACGACCCAAACGATCCCCTCATCCCGCATGGCGTTCTGGTCATTGCCCAAACGGCGCACCCAGTCCGAGCGCGCCCGTTCGATATAACGCAGGTAGTTCGCGTGATAGACGACACCGCCCATGTCGGTATCCTCATAGTAAACGCGAACCGGAAAGATGTGCTTCATTGCGGCGGCTCCAACCGGGCAAACAGGCGCAGCGCGTGCGAGGCGTCCTGCGCCGCCCCCGGCAAGATCGGATCGTAAGCGGCCCGGACCAGGCCTGCAATATCAGGGCGCAGGATCGTCGCCTCACCCGCCACAGCCAGAGGCGATTGTTTTCGGAACGCCTTATCCGACCAGAGCAGAATGGTCTGTACCACTTGACTGAGTGCCAGAGTCTCGGCCGGGACTTTAGACAGCTCATTGTCCATACGCAGGAACACAAAGGCTGCGCGGATCGCGCCGTCTTCTTCGAACCGGAAGATGCGGTACTGATTGGCGCCCGCCGCAACCAGACGCTCAACCAAAGGCGCAAGATCGGGGACAAGACGATCCAGATCCGGAACCTCCAGCAGCTCCTGCCAGTCGCGGAAGAAAAAGACCATGCAATTGGCGCCGAATTCAGGGTCCGTTTCGGCCATCTTGTGACCGGCCAGCGTCACCACCGCCTCGAACGCGCCTTTGACGGTTGCCAGCGTCTCATCCTCGACACCGAAAACGATCGGTACGATGGGGCGACCCCACCGCGCGAACAGGAACTCTCCGCTTTCGCGCGTAAACAGCGCCTCGATCTCTTCCGGTGTCACGCCCAGCCTTTCATCTTTTTAAAAATGCTCTCACTGAAGGCTTAAAATCTCTGGGTGCTGCCTTCAACCAAACAGATCGCTCTGACCTTTTGGTGCAGCCATGCCCAAATGCGTCCACGCCTTCTGCGCCAGCATCCGCCCACGCGGCGTGCGCTGGATCAGCCCTTGCTGCAACAAATAGGGCTCGATCACTTCCTCAAGCGAGTCGCGACTTTCTGACAAGGCCGCCGACATCGTCTCAATCCCAACCGGACCACCGCCATAATTCTCAGCGACCAGTTTCAGATAACGGCGGTCTGCACCGTCCAACCCGAGATGGTCCACGCCCAAACGGGTCAGCGCCCCATCGGCCAATTCGCGCGTAATCCGCCCGTCGCCCTCGACGATGGCAAAATCCACCACGCGCCTCAGCAAACGGCCTGCGATCCGAGGCGTCCCACGCGACCGGCGCGCAATCTCACGCGCGCCGTCGTCGTCTGCTGGCGCGCCTAATTTGCGCGCGTTGCGGGTGACGATCTCGTGCAACTCATCAACCGTGTAGAACTGCAACCGCGTCGGAATACCAAAACGGTCGCGCAGCGGCGTGGTCAGCAGACCCATCCGCGTGGTGGCTCCAACCAGCGTAAACGGCTGCAACTCGATCCGAACGGTTCGCGCCGCTGGACCTTCGCCAATCACCAGATCGAGTTCAAAATCCTCCATCGCGGGATAGAGAACTTCCTCGACCGCCGGGTTCAAGCGATGGATTTCATCGATAAATAACACATCCCGCGCTTCCAGATTGGTCAAGATCGCCGCCAGGTCGCCCGCCTTCGCCAGAACCGGACCAGAGGTCATACGGAAATTCACGCCCAACTCGCGCGCCATGATTTGTGCCAGCGTGGTTTTCCCCAAACCCGGAGGACCATGGAACAGCGTATGATCCATCGCCTCACCGCGCTGCTTGGCGGATTGGATGAAGATACGCAGGTTTGCACGCGCCTCGGCCTGACCGATGAACTCATCCAGCCCCTGCGGGCGTAAGGCGCGGTCGTTATCCTCTGGCAGAGGGTCTGGCCGCAGCGTGGGATCGGCGTCTACCATTCAATCACCCTTTCGGAGCCAGCAGCTTGAGCGCCGCGCGGATCAACTCAGCCTCACCCGCGTCAGGCAGATTGGCCGCCGCCTCCGCCACCGCCGAGGCCGCCTCGGACGGGCCATATCCCAAATTTGACAAGGCCGACAACGCCCCCGCAGAGGCCGCCGCCGAACCCGAAGCCGGTTTTGCGGTCCGTTTCGGTGCTGGCTGCGGCTCGATGGTCTCAACAACCTCCAACGCTGGACCATCCGTCGCCTCGGTCACAGTGCCGCCCATCGCCATAACCCCCGGGGCCTTGTCCTTAAGGTCTAACACAATGCGCTGAGCGGTCTTCGGGCCCACACCCTTGGCAGCCTTCACCGCGCCCCAATCGCCCAGAGCAATCGCGCGGCTTACCCCATCCGGCCCCAACGCGCTGAGAATAGCCAGCGAGACCTTGGCCCCAACGCCCTGAACCGAACACAACAGCCGATGCCATTCCTTCTCGATCAAGGAGAGAAACCCGTAAAGCTGCATCAAGTCTTCACGCACGACCATGTCGGTGTATATCGAAACCGCCTCACCTACGCCCGGCAAGGCAGCCATGGTCCGGTCAGAGCAGTAGACGATGTAGCCCACGCCCCGCACGTCGATCAGGATGTGATCTGCGGCGCGATAGTCCAGTCGCCCTGTCAGTTTACCGATCATGCCCTCAACTCTTTCACACGCTGCTGTTGTGTCTTGCCGTAATACGCATGACAGATCGCGATCGCCAATGCATCCGCCGCATCCGCGCCCTTGGGCAAACAACCCGGCAGCTGCAGCTTGACCATGTGCAGGACCTGCTCTTTCTCTGCATGCCCAACGCCAACGACGGTTTTCTTGACCCGGTTCGGAGCGTATTCCCCCACAGGCAGCCCGGCCTGCGCCAGCGTCAGCAAGGCCACGCCACGCGCCTGACCGAGTTTGAGCGTCCCGGCACCGTCCTTGTTCACGAAAGTCTGTTCAATCGCAGCTTGGTCGGGCCTGTATTCGGCGATGACCTCGACAATCTGATTGTGAAGAGACAGCAGCCGCTCGCCCAGATCATCCCCGTCAGATTTGCACAAACCGTTCGAAACGTGGCTCAACCGGCTGCCGTTTGATTCGATGACGCCCCATCCCAGGGTCCTAAGCCCCGGATCAATGCCCAGAATTCGCATGCTTCGCCTCAGCCCGCTCGGGTTTTGTGATCTTTTTTCAACGGATAGCACGAAGCGTGAACATTTTCCAAGCGAATTGACCCTAAGTCTGAAAACGACACCGCCATCCTACGCGCGACACGAAGGACGGTTTGCGACTTCAAAAAGTCTGAAATCGACACTTTCATTAACCCGTTTTAACCATGTTTTTAAAGTGCTTACAGGTTCGGCAAGCGTTGCAAAAACTGCATAGGACACATGCAAAAAATGCTATTGCGCGGGCAAATCTTCGACACTAGATGCCGCTCAGATCGCAAGATCAAATGTTCACACAAACCAGAAGGAAACAGGATATGGCTGCACTGGACTCGACCCGCATCGCCACCACTGGCTCATTCGGCCTCGTTGGCCGTATCGGCGCATTTTTCACATCGGTTGCACATGCCGCCGTCGATTGGAATGACGCCCGCGTAACACGCAACGTGCTGACCGGTCTGAGCGACCGCGAACTGGATGATATCGGCCTGTGCCGCGGCGACATCGACGTTATCGCCGAAGGCCGCCGGTAAGACGACCCACTCGCTATACGCCCCTTTCTCCTCCCTGTGGGGCGCAAAGAAACACCGCGAGCCGAAAGGCCGCGGTGTTTTCTGTTTCAGCTGGTGCTTAGTAGAGAATTTTGTTGAGCTGAACCGAGAGAAACTGTGAAACCGGGTCGATCTGCATGATCCAAGCGCCTGCCTGTTCGACCTGGGTGCCTTCTTTCAGGCTGTCGATGCGGTATTGATACCCTGAAGGGCCGAGGCTGGACAAAAGAAACGCTTTGAACGCAAAAACCGCCAGCAGGGTAAACAGCAGCACCTTGGCCGGAACCGCCGAGCGGACCCTTTGCGGCTTCATCACCACCAGACCATCTTTGCGCATCGTCGCGCGATAGCCTTTGCTGAGCTTCGAGTGCTTCTTGTTCAGACGCTGAACGCGCTGATCAAATTCCAGTTGTTTTCCCGCCATGGCAGCCTCCACAAAACCGCCCCCCATCAAAATGATTAAAAAAGGGTAAGCATAGATTGCGACAAAAACGTGGCGCGACTCTAGAAAACTCCTGTAAATAGCCCTGATTTAGCCCTGTTTACTTAAGATTAGCGTCGTCCATTCACCAATCTCACCTCTATGATGCAGATTGAAGCCATTCTGGGAATAAACATTCACCACATCATCGGCCTGTTCGTTCAGGATTCCCGACAGGATTGCATAGCCCTCCGCCCGCAGATTCGCCGAGATTTCCGGCGACAGAGCGACCAGCGGACCCTTCAGGATGTTGGCGAAAATCAAATCATAGGGCGCGTGCGCGTTCAGGTCCGGGTGATCGAAGCCAGCGGCCTCGACACAGTGAACCTGACCGGACATGCCATTGGCCTTCAGGTTCGCTTCGGCCACATCGACGGCAACCTGATCAATGTCACTGGCGATGATGTCCCCTTCCCAAACACGCGCAGCTGCCATGGCCAGCACGGCAGTCCCACACCCGATATCGGCGACCTTGCTGGCCGAGAACCCTTCGTCCAGCAACTGATCAAGCGCCTTTAGACAGCCCAGAGTCGTTCCGTGGTGGCCGGTACCAAAGGCCATCGCGGCCTCGATCAACAGGGGGATCCGACCTTCGGGCAGCTTGTCGGCGTCGTGGCTGCCATAGACAAAGAAACGGCCCGCCTCGACCGGGGCCAGTTCACGGCGCACATGGGCAACCCAATCGGTTTCGGGCAGCTCGGATACCACAAAGGGCTTGGCCTCAAAGGCCGCGGCCAGTACGGCCAGCGCCGTCTCATCGGGGGCTTCGGTGAAATACCCACCAACCTCCCACAGGCCCGAGCCATCTTCGACCTCGAAAACGCCAACGCCAGTGGGTTCGGGATCCAGACGCTCCATCGCTTCGCCAAGACCTTCGGCGGGTTTCTTACCAGTCAGCGTAGTAAGAGCGGTGAATGTGGGCATAGGGGCCTCCTGTCTGGGTCAGGACAGCGCCTAGGGCGTGGGCCCGCCAAGGTCAAGCTCTTGCGCCTATTCGGCGGGTGCCGGCGCGTATTTGGTCAGGATGGTCTCATTGCCCGGCTCAGGATGGCGCGGGATCAACAGAGACAGAGCAAGCGAGATCATCGCCATTGCCGCCGCCAGCGCAAACACTGCGCCGGGTGAGGCCACCCAAAGCAACCCAAGCAGCGCGGGAAGGAACACCGCCGCGATATGGTTGATGGTAAACGCCACAGCGGCCGTCGGTGCGATATCGGCGGGATCGGCGATTTTCTGGAAGTAGGTTTTCAAGGCCAAAGCCAGCGCGAACAGCACATGGTCGATCACATAGAGGGTCGCCGCCAGAACCACGCCCCACCCAAACCAATAGATGCCGCCATATGCTGCGAAAACAATGGCTAGTCCGGCATATTCGAAGATCAATGTCCGACGCTCGCCAAATTTGGACACCGCTTTGCCCAGCATCGGAGCCGCGGCCATATTGATCACGAGGTTGATCAGATACAGGCTGGTCAGTTCGTGCACCTCGAATCCAAATTTCTCAACCATCATGAAGCCCGCGAACACCACAAAGATCTGACGGCGCGCGCCTGCCATGAATTGCAGCGCGTAATACAGCCAATAGCGTTTGCGCAGGATCAGCTTCTTGGTCTGAGGCGTCGGCGCGTCGAATTGCGGATAGGCCAACAGGCAGAACAGAGCCAACAGCGCCGTCGCACCGCCCGCCATCATGAAGACGAAGTTATAGGACAGGTCGAACCGGTCCCATGTCAGGACGATCAGCCCATAGACCACCGCCGTGGCCGCCGAGCCCATTGCCACAAGCCATCCCAGAATCTGCGGCGCGCGGTCCTTCGGCAGCCATTGCAACTGCAGCGACTGATTGACCGTCTCGTAGTAGTGAAATCCGATCGAGCTAAAAAGCGTTACGAATAGTAGCCCACCAAGGCTTGGGAACCATGCAGTCACCGCCGTCGCCACACCCAGCATCATCAGCGAGATCATGGCCAGAACCTGTTCCCGCACAAAGATGATCACAGCGATCACACCTACGGCTAGAAAACCCGGTATTTCCCGCACCGTGTGCAGCAAGCCGATATCCGCGCCATCGAAATTCGCCACTTCGATGACGAAGTTGTTCAACAGCGCGCTCCACCCATTGAACGCAATGGGCATAGTCAGCGCCATCATGAACAGCAGCGTGATCGGGCGACGCCAAAACGGCAGGCTTTGCGCCTCGGAAAGTGGCATTGGTTTCAACATGCGACTCCCTCTACGCCGATTTTTGCGCTTTGGCGAGAGGCGAGATCCCGGCGCACATCCGCTCTGCGCCTATGCAGAGGTCAGTAAAAGTTCTGCGGGTCGATATCGACGGTCAGGCGGATATCCCCTTTCAGGCGCAGCGGCGCGATCCAGCGGGCGATGGCGTCCTGAATGGGCGCGCCCTTGGGGGCCTTGACCAAAAGGCGTACGCGATGCCTGCCCCGGATGCGGGCAATCGGCGCAGGGGCCGGACCAAAGACCTGACCTCCAATCTCACGCAACGGCGCATCATTACGCGCCATCGCGTTACCGATGTCAAAGACCGGAGCGACCTCGGGACCAGACAGCACGATCCCCGCCATACGCCCATAAGGCGGCACACCAGCGGCTTGGCGACCGGCGGCCTCGGCTTTCCAGAAGCCTTCCTCATCACCCGACAGAATGGCGCGGATGACCGGATGCTCGGGCTGAAACGTTTGCAACAGCGCCTGCCCCGGCTTGTCTGCGCGCCCAGCACGTCCGGCCACCTGCCGCATCAATTGAAACGTCCGCTCTGCCGCGCGCAAATCCGCTCCATGCAGGCTGAGATCGGCATCAATGACCCCCACCAGCGTCAGCTTGGGAAAGTTATGCCCCTTGGCCACCAGCTGCGTGCCGATGACGATATCGGCGTCGCCCTCGGCGATCTCTTCAATCTTGGCTTTCAACGCGCGGGCCGAGCCGAACAGGTCGGAACTGAGCATTGCGATCTTGGCCTCGGGGAAAGTCGCCTCGGCCTCTTCCGCCAGCCGTTCGATCCCCGGGCCGACCGGGGCCAGTTTCCCTTCGACCCCGCAAGACGGGCAAGTATCTGGCATCGGTTTGGTCTCGCCGCATTGATGGCACATCAGGCGCTTGAGGAACCGGTGCTCTACCATCCGCGCGTCGCAGTGATCGCAGGCAATCTGTTCCCCACAAGCCCGGCACAAGGTCACTGGCGCATAGCCCCGGCGGTTGATGAACAGCAGTGATTGTTCACCCTTTTCGATCCGTTGCCGCACTGCCTGCCGCAAGGACGGGGAAATCCACGTCCCCGTTTGCATTTGCTCGGCCCGCATATCGATCGGTTTCATCTCGGGCAGCACCGCTGCCCCGAAGCGTGAGGTCAGATCCAGCCGCTCATACTTGCCCGCCTCGGCATTGGCCCAGCTTTCCAACGAGGGCGTCGCGCTAGCCAGAATCACTCGCCCGCCGCAAATGGCCGAGCGCAGAACCGCCATGTCTCGCGCGCTATAGTGCACGCCGTCTTCCTGTTTATATGAGGTGTCGTGTTCCTCATCGACCACAACCAAGCCCAAATCACGGAATGGCAGGAACAGGGCCGAGCGCGCGCCCACCACCAGTTGCGCATCACCCTGCCCGACCATCCGCCAGACCCGGCGACGTTCGGTCATCGTGGCCCCTGAGTGCCACTCGGCCGGGCGGGCACCAAACCGGGCCTCGACTCGGGTCAGGAATTCAGCGGTCAGTGCAATCTCGGGCAACAGAACCAACGCCTGCCGCCCCATGCGCAATACTTCAGCGACGGCTTCAAGATAGACCTCGGTCTTGCCCGAACCCGTCACACCTTTTAGCAGCGTTGTGCCATAGTTGCCCGTCCGCTGGCCCGCCTGCAGCCGTGCCACGGCCGCCGCCTGATCTTCGGTCAAGTCTTTGCCGGGCAAATCGGGATCGAGATGGGGGTACGGCAAATCGCGTGGACTGTCCTCTTCCCGAACCGCGCCCAGTTTGACCAACCCTTTGACGACAGAGGTGGTTACCCCGGCCTGCTCGGCCAGCTCCTTCAAAGTGAAGGCCAGCCCACCATACTCTTTCAACACCTCAAGCACCCGGGTGCGGGCATCGGTCATCCGATCCGGTTCAGAAGTACCCAACCGGTAGACTTTGCGCATAGACGGCGGATCACCCAGGCCCGGCGCGCGAGTCGCAAGGCGCAGCATCGCAGGCATCGGTGTCAGCGTGTAGTCCGCCACTTTCCCTAGAAACACCCGCATCTCTTCGCGCATGGGCGCTACTTCTAACACCCGGATCACGGACCGCGCCTTGGCCAGATCGAACCCGCCCTGCCCCGGCCCCCACACCACGCCCAGCACCTTGCGCGGCCCCAATGGCACCTCTACAAACGCACCCAGAAAGCACCCGCCCTCGGGCGCTTTGTAGTCCAACGTCCGGTCCAGAGGCTGCGTGGTCAACACCGCAACCAGCTCTCCTTCGTCGAAAAATCCGTTAGCGCTCACAGCATATCCTATGCAGGGGGTTCCAGCAGGGGTCTCTTTGAGGTAAAGCCATCCGCGACCAAGGCCAACCCATCAAAGGACTGCCCGCATGAAATTCTTCGTAGACACTGCCGAGATCGACGCCATTGCCGAACTGAACGACTTGGGCATGGTGGACGGCGTCACCACCAACCCTTCGCTGATCCTGAAATCAGGCCGCGATATTCTGGAAGTTACCAAAGAGATCTGTGATCTGGTCGACGGCCCCGTGTCCGCCGAAGTTGTCGCCACCGAGGCCGACGACATGATCGCCGAAGGCCGCAAACTGGCCAAGATCGCGCCAAACATCGCCGTGAAAGTACCGCTGACATGGGCCGGTCTGAAAACCTGCAAAACCCTCAGCGACGAAGGCCAGATGGTCAACGTGACCCTGTGCTTCTCGACCAACCAGGCGCTTTTGGCAGCCAAGGCGGGCGCGACCTTCATCTCGCCCTTCATTGGCCGTCTCGATGACATCAACCTCGACGGCATGGACCTGATCGCCGATATCCGTCAGGTCTATGACAACTACGGGTTCGAGACAGAAATCCTCGCCGCGTCGATCCGCACCGTGAACCACGTGACCGACAGCGCGCGCATTGGTGCCGACGTGATCACCGCACCGCCCGCCGTCATCAAGAAACTGGCCGACCACCCGCTGACGGACAAAGGCCTTGAGACCTTCCTGGCAGACTGGGCCAAAACCGGTCAGAAAATCCTCTGATCCTTTGCACGACCGCGCGGTGCCGATAGGCGCCGCGCCCGGCCCAACTGTGCGGGGCTGATCTCAGAGCAGCGCCAAACAGGCGGGAGCGCTCGGGACACAGCGCAAAACGAAATCCACCCTGACGTGCATTTTTCCCAAGGTAATTCCGGTTGGCCGTGCTATAAGCCGCCAAAACAAAAAACGACCGGACGGGACATGAGCAGCAACCCAAAACTCGAGGACAACCTCAGAGCCGCGATTCTGGCCAAGCCTGATGCTTTGCTGGATGATAAAGATCTGATGCAGGCACTGGTAGACGCCAATGAACAGGCCCGAGGCGACAACGTCATCGACCTGCGCGGCATTGCTATGCAACGGCTCGAAGCCAGACTGGACCGCTTGGAAGACACGCACCGGTCCGTCATCGCCGCAGCCTATGAAAACCTGGCAGGGACCAATCAGGTCCACCGCGCCATTCTGCGTCTTCTGGAACCGTTCGATTTCGAAGACTTCCTGCGCGTGCTTGGCCATGATATCGCCGAAATCCTGCGGGTCCAGCGCATCACTCTGGTGCTGGAAACCACCGCCCTTATGGACGACCCCGCGATCGACAAGCTGGACGGCACGCTGACCGTTGTCGAACCGGGCTTTGTCGACCAATACCTCACCTATGATCGCGGCGGCCCCGCGCGCGATGTCATCTTGCGCGAAATCGATAGACCCAACCAACGGGTATTCGGCACTCTTGCCGCTCAACTCAGGTCAGAGGCCTGCCTCAAGCTGGATCTCGGCCCCGGTCGCCTGCCCGGTCTGATTGTCATGGGGGCTTCGGACCCGAGGCATTTCACGCCGCAACTTGGTACCGATCTGCTGTCGTTCTTTGCTGGTGTGTTTGAACGCTCGATGCGCCACTGGCTGTCGTGAGCCTGATCTCGCCAGCCTGCCGTGACGCCCTCCAACACTGGTTGGAGAGCTTGGGTGCGCTGGCGGGGCGGTCTCAGAACACCCAAAACGCATATCGCGGGGATGTCACTGACTTCCTGTCGTTCATGACCCTCCACCACGGAGACCGTCAAGGCATCGCCGCGCTCGAACGCATCACCGTCTCGGACATGCGCGCCTGGATGGCCGATCAACGCCAAAGCGGCGTGGGCGCGCGATCGCTGGCCCGAAAGCTGTCAGCCGTCAAGAGCTTCTACCGCTGGCTTGCCGAGCGTGAAGGGTTCGAGCCAACAGCCGTCCTTTCGACCCGCGCGCCGAAATTCACCAAAAAGCTCCCCCGCCCTTTGGCCGAGGACGCAGCTCGCGCCATGATTGAAACGGTTGAGTTGCAATCCAGCAATGACTGGGTCTCAGCCCGTGATGTGGCTGTTGTCACGCTGCTCTACGGCTGCGGATTGCGCATCTCCGAGGCGCTGTCTCTGACCGGTGCAGATGCCCCCCTGCCGGCAACCCTGCGCATTACAGGCAAAGGCGACAAAGAGAGGATCGTCCCTGTCCTTCCTGCCGCCCGCGAAGCGGTGGACCACTATCTCCAACTCTGCCCGCACCCGAAATCAGACAACCTTGCCCTGTTTCGCGGTGTCCGGGGCGGAGCGCTAAATCCCCGCGTGATACAAGAGGTTATGTCGAAGGCCCGCATGCAGCTCGGCCTACCCTCGACCGCGACGCCACATGCCATGCGGCATAGTTTTGCCACGCATCTGCTCTCAGCCGGTGGGGACCTGCGCGCTATTCAAGAGCTCCTGGGCCACGCCTCGTTATCCACCACCCAGACCTACACGGCCGTCGATACTGCCCACCTGATGGAGGTGTACAACCGCGCCCACCCAAAGGCCTGAGGTTCAAAAGCACAGCATCCTCAATGTCCTTGCAACCAAACTGTCTTTTTGCTTTGCATCTGCCCCCCACATCCTTCATGACACGGGCATGACACTTAGATTCAAAGCGCTTGCCGTTCATCTTTTCACCGCAACCGGAGCCGTTTTCGCAATGCTCGCCATGCTGGCGGCGGTGGATGAAAAATGGAGCCTGATGTACCTGTGGCTTGTGGTGTCCTTCATCGTCGACGGCATCGACGGCCCCTTGGCCCGCCACTATCACGTCAAGAAGAACGCGCCCGAGTTTGATGGTGTCCTGTTGGACCTGATCATCGACTACCTGACCTATGTGTTCATACCGGCTTATGCGCTGTTCAAATCCGGCTTGATGGATGGCTGGACCGGCTGGTTTGCGATCATTGTCATCACCTTTGCCAGCGCCATGTACTTTGCCGACACGCGGATGAAGACCAAAGACAACTCGTTCTCCGGCTTTCCCGGATGCTGGAACATGTTTGTCATCGTGATCTTCGCGCTCGAGCCAAACTTCTGGGTCAGCCTCGTTCTGGTAACCCTTTTGGCCGTCGCAATGTTCCTACCTCTGAAATTCGTCCACCCCGTCCGCACTGAGCGTTGGCGCAACGTGACTCTGCCCATGGCTCTGGCCTGGACCTTCTTTGCTGGTTGGGCAGCCTGGGTAGATTTCCACCCCGAAAGCTGGGCGCATTGGGGGCTGGTTGTGACCAGCTTGTATCTGGTCTTCGCAGGCATTGCGCAGCAGATCATTCCGCAACGCAAAAGAGCGGATTACAAAACGTCCTGAACCTCAAACTCGGTCCCGTTATGGGTGAAGACATCGCCCGCCTGCAGGCCAATCATGGCCAGATAAATCGGGCTCTGGGTTGAGATACCCATATAGGTCTTACCGTCCACATCGAACCGCGTGGTCGAGACGCAGACAACAAAACGGCGATTGTTGAACTTGATGACCGCGCCGGGCTGAACCGTATCGGTGATACCGAAATTAGTGTTCTCGATCACGTCGATCTTAGCATGATGCGCGTGTACCGGCGCGTCGAACGCTGCAGCAAGGTCTGCATTCTCGCGCGAGGCGGCGATATCATCCTTGTCATGCCCCTCTCGATCATCCAGTTGGGCATCTTTCAGAAAGGCGTCGTAATGCGCCTGGGCAGTGGCCAGTTCCTGCGCCTCCAGAGACATCAGGCGGTCAATAATGGCTTTCTTTTCTGCGGCGCGTTCTGCTTGGTCGGTCATTCAATGGTATCCTTTGAACTCTCCTTTTGAAACAAGGTGAGGCTCGAGACGTTGGAATGCAACAGGTTTTCACCGATCAGATCAACAGACCCGCCGCCTTTTCGTGCAGCAACAGAGCCACTTTGGTCTCAATCCCGCCATCGCCCGAGAACCCACCCAAACCATTGGCTGCAAGAACACGATGGCACGGAATGATGACAGGGATTGGGTTCGCCCCACAGGCCTGCCCCACCGGCTGAGGCGGCTGCCCCAGTTCCTTGGCGATGTCACCATAGGTGCGGGTTTCGCCAAGCGGAATCGCATACATTAAATCACAGACCTGCCGCTGAAACTCGGACCCCGAGACATGATAGGGCAGATCGAACCGCTCAAGCCGCCCGTCATCATAGGCCGTCAGTTGCGCCGCCGCTTCACGCAACAACGGCGTCTCGGGCCCGTCGCTCACGCCGTACCAGACAAGACGCGTAATCGCCCCGTCCTGTTCCTCAACCCCAAGACACCCAAACTGGGTCTGTACTGCAATCATCGGCATGACGGAAGGCTGCCAGCCTTTGCAGGCAAAGCGCAACCCATAACGCGCCGCGCCCGCCTCTTCTTCTGTTCAAAAATACCTCGGAGCGCGAGGCAGAGCCTCGCAAAGGACTCCGCCCACCGCACTCAAGGGGTACTTCAGCTCAGCGCTTCATCACAGCGCCCACAGACGCCCGCATGACTATGCCGTCCCACGTCGGGCAGAATCTTCCAGCAGCGCTGACATTTGTCGCCTTCTGCCTTCTCAAAAACCACACCAACGCCCTCAATCTCGGGCACGCGGAAGGCTTCGGCCGGGGCCGGATCCTCGGAGACCGTCAAACCCGAAGTGATGCACAGATCGTCCACATCAAACGTCGCCAACAGCGCAACAGTGTCCTGATCTTCGACATGCACGATCGGAGCCGCCTCGAGGCTCGATCCGATCACCTTGTCCTGACGCTGAACCTCCAGCGCGGCGGTCACGGCGCGGCGAACACGGCGGACCTTGGCAACGGCCTCTTCCAACGCGGCATCACGCCAATCGCCCGGTGTCTCTGGGAAGTCCACCAGATGGACAGAGCTGTCGTCGCCGGGGAACCGCTCCAACCAAACCTCTTCCATGGTGAAGACCAGAACCGGCGCCAGCCATGTGGTCAGGCGGTGGAACAGGATATCCAGCACGGTACGGGCCGCACGGCGGCGCAGGCTGTCACCGTCGCAATACAGCGCGTCCTTGCGGACGTCGAAGTAGAAGGATGACAAATCAACCGTAGCAAAGGTGAAGACCGCGCTGAACACGCCCTGGAAATCGAACTCTGCATAGCCTTTGCGGACCTGCTCATCCAGATCGGCCAGACGGCTGAGGACCCAGCGTTCCAGACGCGGCATATCCTCGGGCGCGACGCGGTCGGCCTCGGTGAAATCGGCCAATGATCCCAGCATGAACCGCATGGTGTTGCGCAGACGGCGATAGCTGTCGGCGGTGCCCTTCAGGATTTCCGGCCCGATCCGCTGGTCGGCGGTATAGTCGGTCTGAGCCACCCACAGACGCAGGATATCGGCGCCATATTGCTTGACGACCTCCTCCGGCACGATGGTGTTGCCCAGAGATTTGGACATCTTGTTGCCCTTGGCATCCAGCGTGAAACCATGGGTCACCACGTTGCGGTAGGGCGCACGGCCTTTGGTGCCGCAGGCCTGCAGCATCGACGAATGGAACCAACCGCGGTGCTGGTCGGTGCCTTCCATGTAGACGTCCGCAATGCCGTCTTCGGTGCCGTCCTCACGGTCGCGCAGAACGAAGGCATGGGTGGACCCAGAGTCGAACCACACGTCCAACACGTCGAAGACCTGATCGTAGTCATCCGGATTGGCGATGCCGTCGAGGATCTTCTCTTTGAACCCGTCGGTGTACCAGATATCCGCGCCGTCTTTCTCGAACGCCGCCTTGATGCGCGCGTTCAGATCGGCATTGCGCAGCAGGTAATCCGCGTCGGTTGGCAAAGCACCTTTCTTGGTGAAGCAGGTCAGCGGCACACCCCAGGCGCGCTGACGCGACAGAACCCAGTCCGGGCGCGCCTCGATCATCGAATACAGACGGTTACGGCCTGTCTGCGGCGTCCATTTCACCAGCTCGTCGATGGACCGCAGGGCGCGTTCGCGGATGGTGTCGCCCATCTCGCCCATGCCGTCGTCCAGCTTGCGGTCTACGGATGCAAACCACTGCGGCGTGTTGCGATAGATGATCGGAGCTTTCGAGCGCCACGAATGCGGATAGCTGTGCTTGATCTTACCACGCGCCAGCAACCCGCCAACCTCGACCAGCTTGTCGATGACCGCTTTGTTCGCGTCACCTTCACCACCCTTGCGGGACAGGATGTATTTGCCGCCAAAGAACGGCAGATCAGCGCGGAACGAGCCGTCGTCCATCACATTGTAAGTAATGACCTGCTCAAGCATGCCCAGATCCCGATAGAGTTCGAATTCCTCCATCCCGTGCGACGGCGCACAGTGGACAAAGCCGGTGCCTTCGGTATCGGTCACGAACTCAGCTGCGCGGAAGTCGCGGATGTCGTCCCATTCGCCGTTGCCGCCCTCGGCCCCGGCCAGCGGGTGGGTCAGTTGCACGCCTGCCAGCTCATCGCTGGTCACGTCACGGACGCGGGTCCACTGGTCGTCGTTCAGACGCGCGCGGCCCAGCACATCCGCGGCCAGATTGTCAGCCAGCAGGAACTTGTCACCAACGGCGGCCCAGCATTCCTCGGGCGCGCCGATGACTTCGTAGAGGCCGTAAGAGATGTCCTTGCCATACACGACCGCCTTGTTCGACGGCATGGTCCATGGGGTCGTCGTCCAGATCACAACAAAAGCGTCATCCAAATCGCCGGCATTCACGACCTTGAACTTCACCCAGATGGTGAAGCTTTCCTTGTCGTGATACTCGACCTCGGCCTCGGCCAGAGCGGTCTTCTCGATGGGCGACCACATAACCGGCTTTGAGCCTTGGTAAAGTGTGCCGTTCATCAGGAACTTCATGAACTCGTCCGCGATCACCGCCTCGGCATGGTAGTCCATGGTGATGTAGGGATCGGGCCAGTTGCCAGTGATACCCAGGCGCTTGAACTCTTCGCGCTGGATGTCGATCCAGCCTTCGGCGAACTTGCGGCACTCCTGACGGAAATCGACAATGTTCACCTCGTCCTTGTTCTTGCCCTTCTTGCGGTACTGTTCCTCGATCTTCCACTCGATGGGCAGGCCGTGACAGTCCCAGCCGGGCACATAGCGCGCGTCGAAACCCATCATCTGATGGGACCGCACGATCATGTCCTTGATCGTCTTGTTCAGCGCGTGGCCGATATGCAGGTGGCCGTTTGCGTAAGGTGGGCCATCGTGCAGGGTAAAGGGCGTACGGCCCTCTTTCTCGCGCAGGCGGTCATAGACGCCGATCTTTTCCCAACGCTCCAGCCATGCGGGTTCGCGCTTGGGCAATCCGGCGCGCATGGGGAATTCGGTCTTGGGCAGGTTCAGCGTGTCTTTGTAGTCAGGTGTCTGGATCGTGTCGGCGCACATTTGGGGCGTCCTTTGGATGATCTGGTCGTACTAGGATCGAAGCGGTCGGTGCGAAGTCTCAAACACCTTTGCCCGGCGTCTCAGAGGGTCAGAGCGCCGGGGATATAATTCGAATAATGATGGCCATCTGGTCATACATGGGGGCGCTTATAAGCCGCCCATGCCCGATGGTCCAGAGGCTCCGCCCGATGCGACGAATGGCGCTACATCATCGGGCTAAGGGTGAAACAACGACCCCACAAAATAGGCAATCATAGCCGCCGCACCACCGATTGCGAACGTCTCCAGACCCGAGCGCCACCACGGGGTCAGTGACCATCGGCTTTTCAGCGCTCCAATTGCGAAAAACACCCCCATTGTCATGCAGACAGAGAGAATGAAAGCGTTGTCCAGAGCCAGCAGAAACGGTAGCAAGGGAACCATCCCGGCCACCAGAAAGGCCAGAAACGTGGCCATCGCGGCCTTCACGGGATGCGGATCGACGCTGCCAAGCCCGTATTCGCCCTCGATCATCAGGTTGATCCAGTTTTCGCGGTCCGCGGTGATAGCCTCCGTCGCGTCCTCCAGCACCTGCCCGGACAAACCCTTCTGCGCAAGAATCTCGCGCACCTCATCGCGTTCGCCATCTGGGTAGAGCGCGATGTGACGCTTTTCGATGGCTCGAATTCGTTGGATATTGTCCAATTCGGCCTTGGTGCCCGAATAGTTACCAACGGCCATCGAAAACCCGTCGGCCAGCACATTGGCCAAGCCCAGAGCGACAATTACGAACGACGACAAACCGGCACCTGCAACGCCAGCAACGATCGCGAATGTGGTGACCGACCCGTCGATGCCGCCATAAACAATGTCGCGCAAAACACCCCGCCCGGGCGGGTCGCTAATTCTCTGTTCGATTTCCTGCTGGCTGTGACCGTGATCTGTCATGGCTCGCTTTCTGTCACATTCACTGTGACGAATGGCGTGCCATTCCGCTTTGCGTCAGATCAAGTCTTACTGAATAGCCCCTGCAACGCCCTTTTGATAATTGTGCGGACCGACGGCTTGTGACGATCTGAGAAGGGCAAGGGTCGGCACACCTCCATCGCAGCCACTCCGACGCGGGCGCTGAGGGCACCGTTTACCAACCCTTCGCCAAAGCGTCGCGACAGTTTGCTGAGGACCGATCCACCCAGAACAGGCTCCAGCAGATCGTCGCCGACGGCCACCGCACCGGTCGCCACGAGATGCACGAAAACGGCGCGCGTCAGGCGCCAGCTGCCCAGAAATCCGGCCCGCCCACCATAGATCTCGGCCACCCGCCGGATCATTCGAAGTGACGCCGCAAGGGCCGTGACCACATCCGCAAGGGCCAGAGGCACCAAAGCCGTGACCGTGGCCACCTGACGGGCTGCCGCCTCAACCTCGCGACTGGCGGCGGCGTCCAACGGGGCCAGCAGTTCATCCTCGGCCAAAGCCAAAAGACCAGCGGCGTCGAATTGTTCTGACATTCGCTCGGACAGCCGATCACGGCCCCACTTGGTCTCATCCCGGCCCTTGTAGAAAGCAATCAGGCGAGTCGTGACCGCGCGCGCCTTGGTCAGATCGGCATCCGCCAAGGCCTCATCCGCCGCACGGCGCAATCCGTCGACGCGGGAGAGGCGGCCAATTGCGGCCAGTTCCCGGACGGCGATGATCAGCGCAACAAGGACCAAAGCTGCGATCAAACCGGTGACAACCCAGCCCAGAATGGGCGCGCGTGCGATCAGCGAGGTCGCGAAATCCCATGCGGCGACCGAAATCGCAGCCCCGACTACCGCCAGCGCCAACCCCCAGAACCAACGCGCCAAGGCCGAGGGCTTGCTGGCGGCAAATCGCGCCGCGCCTTGCATGGCCTGCCCTTGCGGCGGCACCAGATCGGGTACCGAAGGGGCCTTGGCTACATCGGCAGCGGGCTCATCTGTTTCGAGGTCGATCAGGACCGGGCCTTTAGCCATTCTCTGCCCCTTCACTACGCCAGACATATTTGATGTCAGGCAGGTTTTCATCGTTGTCCGCCCCGTCGCTTCGGGCGACCTCGGCAAAGCCGTTGCTTTCATAGAACCTGCACGCGCCGGTGTTGGCCTGAAAGGCAAACAAAGTCAGGCAAGAGTTCTGCGCCTTCGCATGATCGAGCAATCGTTTGCCGATCCCTTGCCCGCGCGCAGTGGGCTTAAGATACAGTGAATGCACATCCGATCCGTTCAGGGCCAGAAATCCAACCACTTTGTCCGAGACCTCAGCGACTGTAACCCAGCTTTGATCAATCATATGGCCACAAAAGGCGATGGTTTCAGCGCAACTGTAAAGATCAGGCATCCAGTCGTTCTCGCGCGAAAACCCGTGCAGGATTTCCCCGGTCGCACCGGCATCGGTGCTGCGGGCGGAGCGGAGGGTAGCGGTCAAAGCCGGTCTCCGATCAAAAACTGCGCGGCCCGGTCTAACCGGATATGCGGCGGGCCGTCGCCCGGGCGCAGCGTCAACTGGGCCGGAGCGAAGGACATGAAACCATAGTCGTCGCCAAGCCACGCCTCGGCCCCGTTCCGCGCTGGGCCGAGCAGATGGGATGGATCATCCGGAAGCTCTCCGGGGTAGAACGCGGCTTGTTTACCACTGTCCAGCAAGGTGCCTCGGACGCAGGGCAGCTCGGTTCCGTTGTGGCTGCGCATTTCTTCGGTCGTGGCACGCAGCGAGGCCAGTGACAGGGCTGCCGTTTCAGCGCCAGCGAAGCTCGCCCGATCTCGCGCCTCACGGGTCAGGGCCTCCATGATCGCGGTCAGGCGGGGGTGTTGCGTGTGGTGCAGGTGGTCGGCCTTGGTGGCTGCAAACAGAATGCGTTCGACCCGTTTGCCCAGCAGCAACTGACTGAGCCACGCGTTGCGCCCCGGACGGAAGGCCGAGAGGATATCGCCCATGGCGCGACGCATATCCTCGACCGCTTGCGGGCCTTTGTGGATTGCGCCCAACGCATCGACCAGCACAACCTGACGGTCGATCCGAGAGAAATGATCGTGAAAAAACGGCTTCACCACCTGAGATTTATAAGCCTCGTAGCGCCGCTCCATCTCGCGTTGCTGGGTGCGACGGCGCGAGGGGTCGGAGACTGGCAAAGGCGCAAAGGTCAGAACCGGAGAGCCTGCCAGATCGCCCGGCAACAAAAAACGACCCGGCGTGCAGTCGTAGAAACCAGCATCCCGCGCGGTATTCAAATAGGTCGTGAACGCTGCGGCCAGAGCCTGCGCGGTCGGCTCGTCATGCTCCGCTGTCAGATCGGTGCCACGGGCTTGCGCCAGAAACTCGGCCGCTTCGGGGCGGTTTTCGATGCGCGACAACGTCTCCTGCGACCAGTCGGCGTAGGATTTGTCCAGCAACGCAAGGTCCAGAAGCCACTCGCCAGGATAGTCCACGATGTCCAGATGTACGGTGCGCGGTCCCTGAAGCCCTGCCAGCAACCCGGCCGGTCGCGCCTTGAACGACAGGCGCAGCTCGGACACGGCGCGGGTGCTTTCGGGCCAGTGCGGCTGTGGGCCAGTCAGGTCGGAGAGGTGGGATTCGTAGTCGAACCGCGGGACCGTGTCGTCAGGTTGCGGTTGCAGGTAAGCCGCGTTGATGCGCCCCTCTTGCTGCGCAACCAGGCCGCTCATGCGGCCCCGGTCCAGCAGGTTTGCCACCAGCGACGTGATGAAAACCGTCTTGCCGGAGCGCGCCAGACCGGTGACGCCCAGACGGATGACCGGCTCGAAAAACGTCTCGGACACGCTGTCGCCGATGGATTCGACGCCGCGCACAAGACTGTCTGCCAGGGATGAGATGACCAAATTGTCGCCCCGCAATAATCGTTTCGCCCAAGATAGGTAGCCGCTGCCGGACATGCCAGCGCTTTCGCCCCCTTGCCCGTTCGCGCGCCGCGCGCTACCAGCGGCCCATGCCCAGATATGCTTTGAAAGTCGAATACCAAGGGGAGCCGTTTGCCGGGTGGCAGCGGCAGAAAGAGCTGCCTTCAGTTCAGGGGGCCATCGAAAGGGCCCTGTCCCGCATCCAGCCGGGCGATCACACCATTGCTGCCGCCGGGCGCACCGACGCGGGTGTGCATGCGCTGGGGCAAGTGGCGCATTGCGATCTGGTCAAGGAGTGGGATCCGTTCCGCCTGTCCGAGGCGTTGAACTATCACCTTAAGCCGCAGCCGGTGGCGATTGTTCAGACTGCGCGGGTCGATGATGACTGGCACGCGCGCTTTACGGCGGTTGAACGTCAATACCTGTTCCGCATTCTCATGCGCCGCGCGCCTGCGACCCACGACAAAGGGCAGGTTTGGCAGATCAACCATCAGCTGGATGTCGAGGCTATGCAGGCGGGTGCGGATATGTTGATCGGGCGGCATGATTTCACCACTTTCCGATCCTCGATCTGTCAGGCGGCCAGTCCGGTGAAATCTCTGGATGAGTTGCGGGTGGAGCAGGTGCAGGGTTTCTCCGGCCCCGAGGTGCATTTTCACGTTCGGGCGCGGTCATTCCTGCACAATCAGGTGCGCAGCTTTGTAGGAACGCTTGAACGTGTTGGCGCGGGGTCGTGGTCGCCCGAGGATGTGCGCGACGCGCTGGAGGCTGAAGATCGCGCCGCCTGCGGGCCGGTTTGCCCGCCGCAAGGGCTCTATCTGGCGCGGGTCGGTTACCCTGATCCGGTTTTCTAGATCGCTTTAAATCGCGCGCAACAAGAGACCGCTGGCGATCACGACAATCACTAGCCCTGCCACCAGTTCGATGGTCGGGGCCAGTATCGACGCAAATCGCGTGGCCGAGGCCGAAGCAAGCAAACCGCCCCGCAGGCCAAAGGACGTCCAGCCGACCAGCGTTGTGACAGTCGCGGTGCCCAGCGCCATCGCGAAAGCTCCGGCAATTCCGACCATGGCGATTCCCATCTGCCAGGTCAGGATCAGCACGAACAATGCCCCGGTACAGGGGCGCGCAGCGATGCCCGCGATCAGCACGAGCGCCTCACGCAGTGACCCGACATTGGCGACCTCTTCCGCGCTGGGGCCATGGCGATGGCCGCAATCCGAGCAGACCTCATCATGGTGATGATGATGGTGGTGCTCGTGTTCCTCATGGTGGTGGTCGTGGTGATGCTCATGGTCGTGAGAATGCCCATGCGCGGCATCGCTGCGGGACCGTCGCGCGAAACTGCGCATCCCGCGAAAAACCAGCCACGAACCAATGGCCGCGATAGCCGCATAGCTGATTGGCGCCATAACCTGCTCGGTCGTGCCCACCAGTGTCTTACGTGACAACTGGAATATCAGAACCCCGGCATAGACCAGAACAACTGCTGTTACGGCCTGCCCGAGGCTCGACAGCACGCTGATCGCCGACAAGCGCCAGAAGGCGACCTGACGGCCCAGACCGTAGCCTCCGATCAGGACCTTACCGTGCCCTGGGCCGATGGCATGAAAGAACCCGTAGGCGAAACAAACGGTTAGCAGTGTTGCCACCGCCTGAGGTTGTTCGGCGCGGGCCGCCCGAAGGGCACGCGCGATCTGGTTCTGGAATTCGCGTTGTTCGCCAGCCGCCCAAGCAGCTAGGCTGTCAAACCCGCCGCTGCCCCAGAACCACAAAAGCAGGCCACAGGCGATAGCGACGGGAACAATCAGGTATTTGGACATGAAATCAAAATCTCGGTCGCAAAGCTTTCGCCGACAAGCGGGATATCGTTTTCCTCAAGGTCGTATTCCGCATCCAGGGTCAGGAGAAAGGCCTGCATCTGCGCCAATTGGCCGTCGATATCCGGATCAATCCGTTCGAGCAGACAAGTCGCCGGGCCGGACACGGTGACCGGACGGGTGACGTCGTAGGCGGTGTAATAGGTTTCATCGAAGGCTTTTGCCGAAATCGCCTCGGCCGGAACAGATCCGCCTTCGACGGCGCGCAGATGAGTGGTGACGATGCGGCCATCCTCGGTCGTGGCATACGGCTCCAACGGGCCAGACAAGACAACCGGGGCACCGGCGGCGGTCACAACCAGATCACCGTTATAGCCTTCCATCCATTGCGCATCAAAACCGGTCAGGAACTGCTGCTCACTATCGGTCAGCGCGCCGTCGCCATCCTGATCCAACCTCATGTCCTCCAGTTGCAGCAGCGAGAACAGCTCGTCATAGGCCCAGGTCACGCGGACATGGGTTAGTTGTCCGGCCTCGTCCACGATGAACTCCAACCCCGTGTCAATGAAGACATGCGGGTGGGCCAAGGCCGGGATCGGCAGGCAGCAGGTCAGGAATGGGAACAACCATCGCATAAGGGCAAGATAGGCGTCGAAGTACGCATCGGCAATGCGATTTCCGGTCTCGATGCAGAAACTGGCCGACCGATCACTTGGGCGGGAACAGAACAATCGTTTGTAGGGCCGTTCCGACAGGCCCCTGCCTGTCATGCAGCACCGACTGAGACATCCCGATCCCTGAGGGCTGCCAATGTGAAATTGATTGCGAGGCCAACCAGTCCGAGGTGGGCTCCCGGTGGATGTTGATGGTCAGATCGGTGTTCATGAACCCCATTTCAGCCGTCGGGGCATTCCAAGAGATTCCATTGCCGCAATCCCCCAAGGCGCAGAGTGATTGGATGGGGGATTGCACCTCGCCCTCCAACAAGTTCGGGGTCCGCATCCAAACGGTTTTCGGTCCTACGTCGTGCCTGTCCCCCGCCCCGTATCTGATGTCGCTATAGTGCGCGAAACCAGGCAGGTCATGACGCAGCTCTCCGATCGGGAAAGGGCCTTCCACCGCATCTTCGAACCGCAATGGCGGCGTTTCGACATTGGGCACATCGCCCAAATACCGACGCACCACATGCATCGTGGTTGCGGTTGCGCATAGGGTGTCGTCCAGATCATGCACCGTCACTCGTGTGGTCCCGAGCGTTCTGGTATGGCGCGTGGTTTCGGCCGCCACGCGCAGCCCGGCCAAGGGCAAAGGGCGCAGCAGATCAACGGTCAGGCGAGTCAGCATCTTCTCGGGCCCGATCTCGGTTTCAGCCGCGCGCACGATCAGGCCGCTCACCGGCCCTGCGTGACAATGCTCCGCCGACCACGGACCGCGCGCCGGGTCATTGCCAATAAAAGCCCCGTCCTCTCGCTGATGAAAATAGGAGAGATCTTCGAAATCATAGGTAGCCATCTGGGGCGTCAGACCTTTTCCTGAGTGTATTTCCTGAGCTCCGCACGCGCGACCTGACGGCGATGTACCGCGTCCGGTCCATCAGCGAGGCGCAATGTGCGGACATGGGTCCAGGCATTGGCCAGCGGGGTATCCTGACTGATCCCCTGCGCCCCGAACATCTGCACCGCCTCATCAATGACTTTCAACGCGACCTGAGGCGCAATCACCTTGATCTGGCTAATCCATGGCGCCGCCGCCCGCGCATCGCCCTGATCCATGTACCACGCTGCTTTCAGGCATAGCAGACGGGCCATTTCGATCTCCATCCGGCATTCGGCGATGATGTCGTAATTGGCCCCAAGCTGCGCCAGCTTCTTGCCGAACGCCTCACGCTGCAGCGACCGCTTGCACATCTGCTCAAGCGCGCTTTCGGCCTGCCCGATGGCGCGCATGCAGTGGTGAATGCGGCCCGGTCCCAACCGGCCTTGCGCGATTTCGAACCCACGACCTTCACCAAGCAGGATGTTTTCCGCGGGGACGCGGACGTTGTTGAACCGGATGTGCATATGCCCGTGCGGGGCGTCGTCGTGGCCATAGACTTCCATCGGCCGCAGGATCTCGATCCCCGGTGCATGAGCTGGCACCACAACCATGGACTGGCGCTGATGCTTCGCCTGATCCTCGCCCCCTGTTTTGACCATCACAATGTAGACCTTGCAGCGCGGATCACCCGCACCCGAGGACCACCATTTCTCACCATTGAGAACATAGTCATCCCCGTCCCGCACACAGGACATCGACACATTTGTCGCGTCAGATGAGGCCACGTCTGGTTCAGTCATCAAATAGGCTGAGCGAATCTGACCTTCGAGCAGAGGCGTCAGCCATTGCTCTTTCATCTTCTCTGTGCCGTAACGCTCGAACACCTCCATGTTTCCGGTGTCGGGGGCCGAGCAGTTGAATACCTCGGCCCCAAGGGGCGTCTTGCCCATCTCTTCAGCGAAATAAGCGTATTCGACCGTTGTGAGACCAAAACCTTTTTCGCTGTCGGTCAGCCAAAAGTTCCACAGCCCGGCCGCTTTGGCCTTGGCTTTCAACCCCTCAAGGATCTCCGCCTGACGGTCGGTGTACTGCCAACGGTCTCCCTTGCCGATTTCGGTCTGATATTCCTCTTCCAGCGGCATGATATCATCGCGGATCATATCTGCAACGCGCTGCAAAAGGGCGCGGTTTTCCTCGCGCAGACCGAATGACATGTTCATGAACGCTCCTCCGTTGCCCATCGGTTCGGGCTTTACCTTCGCCTGAAGAATGGCTTAGCTGCCCGGACCCTGTCCAGTTCCGTGACGGAACGTCACCTCCATCTATTTCCAATACATGAGGCACCCATGGCACTTTTGATCGAAACCGGCCTGTCCAACTGGATCAGCGATGCGGATTTGGCCAAAGAGGTCCTGCACCAGTCGCCCGACGCTGATGTCCGCACCCCAGACACGATCGGGAATCCGACTGAAATTACCATGGTGGCGGTCAGCACGCTGCAGGATGCGCATATTGAGCGCCTGCCCAACCTCAAACTGGTGCAAAAACTGGGCGCTGGCGTGGAAACCATCGTCGGCAACCCCAAATTGCCCGATCATATCCGCGTCGCTCGCCTGAGACCGGACGCCCCAGCGCAAGAAATCGCAGAGTGGTTTCTGGCCCATATCCTCCGTGCCCAGCGCCATTTGGGAGACTACGAAGCCGCTCAGCGCCGGTCCGAATGGTCCCCCAAAGCGCCACGCATCACGTCAGACACAAAGGTCGGTGTACTGGGTCTTGGCACGATCGGCACGCGCACGGCCCTCATGCTAAACGAGCTTGGCTTTCAGGTCATAGGATGGAGCCGGTCACCCAAGCAAATTGACGGCGTGACCTGCCTGCACGGACAAGATGCGCTGCCCGAGCTACTTGGTCAGTGTGACTACGTCTGCGCCATCTTACCCTCGACCCCGCAAACCGTTGGACTGTTTGGTGCCGACATTTTGGCGGCGATGAAGCCCGGCGGCCATCTGCTGAACGCAGGGCGCGGCGATCTGATTGATGAGACCGCATTGATCGTTGCGTTGGACGTGGGCACGCCCGGCCATGCCGTTCTGGATGTAACCTCTCAGGAGCCTCTGCCGAAGGACAGCCCCCTTTGGCAACATCCCGGCGTGACAATCACGCCGCATGTCTCGGGCTGGCATCTGGGGGACGCGCTTGCAGACGTGGCCAGGAATTTCGAGCGGCTATCCTCGGGCCAGCCCCTGCTGCACGAAATCGATCGAGGCAGAGGCTATTGAAGCGAATCAGGGCGTCAGCAACCAGTTCCCACTGGCGTCCTTACACCGGCGCGTTCGAATCTGTCGGTTCTGCTCATCTCCGCCCGGTTCAACGGAATGCTGCAACGAGACACAATTCCCCTGTACCGCAGCGATACGCACGGTGCCTTTCGAACCAGTTGCATCATTGGTCCATGCGCGCTCTTGCCCAACGGACGGAGCGCCGCTGGTCAACAACGCGGTCGAGGCCGCGCTCAGCACTTCGAAATCCTGCGGGCTGAGGCCCATTTCCGCAATAATCCGTGACAGAGGCTTGGCCTGAACCGCCCCAACCGTCAGAACTACAGCTGCCAAAACCAAAAAAATCCGGGCTTTCATCCGTGCCTCACATGACTGAAATCAATTTGTCCTCAAGGATATACCCCAGCGCGGGCCGGGCCAAGCCCCGAGCGGTTGCACCTTCAGAAAATCCAAATTGAGCGCCTGAAACGCGCCAAGGTTCTGCGAATTTGACCCGAAAGGGTTCACAGCAGCGCCTAAATCTGGTGAAATCAGGGAAATTCTCATTTGAATGTAGGAGTTTGCATTATGACCCTGCGCCTGCCCCTTCTGGCCCTGGCCGCGGCTGCCACTTTGACCGTCGCGCCAAGCGCCCCTGCCGTCGCCAAGGAAGAGACCAAGTCCGTCGTGGTTCTCAGCCGCACATGGGCGGTGACCCAAGTCGCAGACGAGCCGGTGATCTACCGCGCCACGCGGGACAACAACAATCTCAACCCGTTCGGCCCGCCACCGCGCCTGCGGACCCTGCAGGCCATTGCCGCGATTCAGCAGGCCACAGGTTGCAGACCCATCGTGGCCAGCATGTATCAGAACATCTCGGGCCAATTTTTCTCGCAGGTCAGCTGCAACTGAAATTGGTACAATACTTTCATTGAGGTCGCCTGACGCGCCTGCCATAGCTTGCGCATGAAACTCGCAATCAATGGATTCGGCCGTATTGGCCGCACGATCCTGCGGCAGGTTCTGGCCTTGCCGCAAGGGTCAGATATTGAGCTGGTGCTGATCAACGACATCGCACCGCTGGCAACCTGTGCTTACCTGTTCAAATACGACAGCACCTTCGGCCCCTATGCCGGAGAGGTTTCTGAGGGAAACAGCGAACTGGTCGTGAATGGGCAGCCCATCCCCATGACTCACAGCTCTGATCTGGCGAATATCGACCTGTCCGGCGTCGATGTCCTGCTGGACTGCACCGGCATCGCCCGCACATCCGACGTGGCAAGGCGTGGATTGGCCGCCGGGGCGGGCAAAGTGCTGATCTCCGGCCCCTCTCCAGCCGCCGAGGTGACCGTGGTCCTTGGCGCAAATGAGGATCAACTGGGCGGCGCTCATGTCGTCTCGAACGCGTCCTGCACAACCAACGGGCTGGCGCCTCTGGTCCGGGTTCTGGATGACATCGGCGGGATCTCCACAGGTCACATGACGACCATCCATTGCTACACAAACAGCCAACCGATGGTGGATGCCCCGCGCGGTGACCTTGCCCGCTCGCGCGCAGGTGCGCTGTCGATGGTCCCAACGACTTCAAGCGCGATCCACCTGATCGACGTCGTACTGCCGCATCTTGCCGGGCGCATCTCAGGCGCGGCGGTACGGGTGCCAACGGCCAGTGTTTCGGCCATTGACCTGATCGTCACGCTGGACCGCAGCCTTGACGCAGAGACCTTCGACAAGGCTCTGCGCGATCAGGTCAGCGCGTCGCCGGTTCTAGGATGGACCGACATGCCACTTGTCTCCTCTGATCTGCGCGCCCGGCCCGAGTCGCTGGTCATCGCCGGACCAGAGACCCGCATGGTCGGCGCGAACCAGGTCCGCGTCTTTGGCTGGTACGACAATGAATGGGGCTTCTCGGCGCGTATGCTGGACGTCGCTCGCCTGATGACCGCCGCCTGACCCGTCGCAACCGCAGCGCGCCCCGCGCGCTGCCTGGCCCAACCGGGTTGGGTGAATCTACGATGCGACCAAACCGGGCGGGAGCCGCCCCAAGCCGTCGACCTCGACGCAACACAACTGTGGACCTTATTCACTAGCCACACATCAAAAGCCTTTTCCTGAACGGCCTCAAATGCTCTAACATGAATTTAATCGACCGCGATCCGACAGCGCGGTCGAATAGTATTCGAGTTGAGGCAGTTGGAGCCATTTAATGCAGGGCAGCAGACCGCAACGCCGTCTGACGGGTTGGCTTTTGGCCGCAATGACAGCTTTGGCCCCAACCGGCCTTATGGCCCTTGAAACCAGTCTCGTCGCTCCAGGGGCCTCAAAAGAGTTAAGAGAACGCATCGAGGAAACCTCGTCCGTCACGACCGCTGACTCCCGTGGTCTGGACACACCTCTGGAAATCCTCTCGGCCGCCCTCTCCGATTATCGCACCATTGTTCAGATTCTATACGACGAAGGCTTTTTCAGCCCCGTGGTCAGCATCAAACTCGACGGCAAAGAGGCCGCGGACCTAAGCACCCTGAGCGTTCCCGCGCAAATCAATCGCGCCGTGATAACCGTCGAAACTGGCCCAAGCTTCCGGTTCGGAAAGGCAATCGTACAGCCCGTCGCCCCGGACACCGTCCTGCCGGAAGAGTTCGCGCCGGGCAAACTGGCCACTACAGGGGCAATCCAACAGGCAACCTCGGCCGGGTTGCAGGGGTGGAGAGACGCTGGTCACGCAAAGGCCGAACTTGCGAACCAAACCATCATCGCCCGCCATGCGCAGGCCCAACTGGACGCACAGATTGATCTGGACCCGGGGCGTCGCCTGACTTTCGGCAGAATGTTCATCAAGGGCGACACTGACGTCAAACACCGTTCCATCGAAGATATCGCAGGCTTCCCAAGCGGTGAGGTCTACTCTCCCGCCAAAATCCAGAAAGTCGGGACGCGCCTGCGCAGGACCGGTACCTTCAGCGTTGTCTCGATCACAGAGCGCGAAACCCCCAACCCCGACGGCACACTGGATTTCGATGCCACCTTCGAAGACTTGCCTAAACGCCGCCTGACCTTCGGGGTCGAACTGGCCTCTCGCGATGGGTTGGATGTGACGGCCACATGGACCCACCGTAACGTTTTCCGCCGGGCCGAGCGGCTACGATTTGAGGCCGCCCTGCGCAATATCGGCGGGGCCGAGGATTTGGACGGGCGGATCGGTCTAAGGCTGGACCAACCTGACCGACTAGGACCCGACGACAACACGTTCTGGAACGCTCTGCTGGAACGACGCAACACGGAAAACTACAACGTCACCGTAGCCTCACTGGCCTATGGTGCGCGGCGCACGTTTTCAGACAGGCTCTATGCCGAAGCGTCTGTCGGTTTTCAGTGGTCCGATGCCGATGACGCCTACGGAGATGGGCGAAAATTCCGATACTTCATAATCCCCTTTCGGTCAGAATGGGACGAGCGCGATAGCAAGATCAGTGCAACACGCGGGTTTTACCTGGACGCGCAGGCCACTCCCTTCGCCGGGTTCTCCGGAACCGAAAGTGGCATTCGCCTCTTCGGAGACGGACGGGCCTACACCAGTCTGGGTACTGGCGGAAAACTGGTCTTGGCCGGGCGCGTTCAAATCGGGTCAGTCATCGGCCCGTCAGCGGATGGGGTAACGCCGGACTTCCTGTTCTTCTCGGGCGGTGCGGGAACCGTTCGCGGGCAACCGTTTGAAAGCCTCGGTATTCCGGTAGGTACCGGCATCGCAGGCGGCAAATCGTTTCTGGGCTTTTCCGGCGAGGTACGCGGTAAAATCACCGAAAGCCTGTCGCTGGTCGGGTTCTACGACTACGGTACCGTGGATACATCTTCGTTCATCGGCAGCGATGCCGAAAATCACGCCGGTGCCGGTCTGGGTGTGCGCTATGATCTGGGGGGATTCGGACCACTACGCTTTGATCTGGCCTACCCAGTTCAGGGCGATACCGGCAACGGGCTGCAATTCTATATCGGGATTGGACAGGCATTTTGAAACGCTACCTCGCATATCCGCTGCTGATCGGCACGCTGATCTGTGTGCCCCCAGCCCTGCTCGCCCAAGAGGACGAAGGCGGCAGCATGATCGAGCGGTTCCTGCAGGATACGCTTTCGGGTGATGACCAGAACGTCACCGTCACGGGCCTACAAGGCGCGTTGAGTTCCCGTGCCACCATTGCCGAGATCACGGTGGCCGATGATGAAGGCGTCTGGCTGACCATCAAGGATGCCGAGCTTGACTGGAACCGTCTGGCGCTGATCCGGGGGCGGTTCTCGGTCAACGCGTTGACCGCTCAGGAAATCGACATTGCCCGTGCCCCTGGCACCACAACCACGGAGGCTCCCCCCCCTTCGGCCGAGACCACACCGTTCCAACTGCCCGAACTGCCCGTTGCCATTGAAATCGGAGAGCTTCGGATTAATGAACTGGCCTTGGGCGAGCCCTTGATCGGCGTCGCCGCTGACCTGAACGTCTCCGGCAACCTGTCGCTGGCCGATGGAACCTTGGATACCAGCCTCGACATCACCCGCCTGGACCGCGCCGGAGACGAAATCACCCTCAAAGCCGGCTTCCAGAACGCCAGTAGTCAGATTGATTTGGACCTGAGTGTTGTCGAAGCCTCGGGCGGTCTCATCTCAACCGCGCTGAAAATCCCCGACAGCCCTCCCATTGGTTTGACGGCCAAAGGCTCTGGCCCGGTTACAGACTTCACCGCAGATATCAGTCTGAGCAGTGACAACCAGCCGCGTGTGTCGGGTCAGGTGCGTCTGCGTGCCGCCGAAAGCGGTGCAGCGGATGGGATCGCGTTCACCGCCGATCTGGGCGGTGACCTGACGCCCTTTGTCGCCAGCGATATGGATGTGTTCTTTGGCTCCGACACGCGCCTCTTTGTCGATGGCCAGACCCAGCCGGAAGGCGCGCTGAACATCAATGATCTGGAATTCACGTCTCAGGCACTGAAACTGGAAGGTCAGTTGGAACTGGCCTCGGGCGGCACCTTGCAACTGGCCGCTCTGCAGGGCCGCATCACCCCACCTGAGGGCGACAAAGTGGTCTTACCTGTGTCAGGCGGGGGCACTTCGATCGAGGCAGCTCAAATCTCGGCCCTGTTCGACCAGCAGAACGGCAATCTGTGGGACCTGAGCCTGACGGCCAATGGGCTGACCACAGACCAGATCAGCCTGCGGCGCGCGCAAATTGCGGCGCAGGGGAGCTTGGAACAAGGGGATACCCTCAGCCTCGATGGAGACCTGCAAGCCGCGCTTGACGGTTTAGATCTGGCTGATCCGGCCCTGAACACCGCGATTGGCGACCGGATCACATTGGACGGCGTGTTCGAATACGGCAGCGACGAGACGCTGAACCTTTCCGGGTTTGAGTTGATCGGGGCGGACTACACGCTTGATCTCGACGCGCTGATCAGCGGGCTGACCAGCGGCCTGAACATCGACGGTTCGGCGAAGCTTGACGCCTCCGACCTTTCGCGGTTCTCGGATCTGGCCAAGCTTGACCTCGGCGGAGAGGTCTCGGCCACCGTCGAAGGCAGCGGGTCGCCACTAGAGCGCAGTTTTGACGGGAAAGTCACCGTCAAAGGCAGCGATCTTTCCACGGGTCGAGACGACATCGATCCGGTGATCACGGGCGAGACCACGATCACGCTGGACGCAAAACGCGGCTCGGACGGCGTGACAATCCGAGACTTCACATTGATTGCAGATGCCGCGCGGGCTCAGGCTGCAGGAACCGTGACCACGCCCGATGGGAACCTGTCCATTGACGGGCAAGCTACGGTCAGCGCCCGAGATTTGTCGGTTTTCTCAGGCCTCGCCAAGCGTGATCTGGGCGGTTCGGTACAGGCCAGTCTGGACGGCAAGGGCACAGTCCAAACGCTGGAGTTTGACGGCACGGCCAGTGTGACCGCGCGGGATATTAAGACCGGGATGGATGATCTGGATCCGCTTCTGGCCGGGCAGACCTCAATCGAATTCGACGGAGCCTTGTCGCAAGAGCAGATCGAGATTCGTCAGGCCACGATCAACGGGCGCGCCCTGACGGCTGAAGTCGCTGCGACGATCACCGACCCCACTGGCGATCTGGCCGTCGACGGGCAGGCCAAGGCGAACGTGCCCGACCTATCGCTGTTCTCAGGCCTTGCAGGGCGTGATCTGGCCGGGTCTGTGAAGGCCGATATGCAGGGCAAAGGCGCTATGGGCAGCAAGCTGTTCGATGTGCAGGGCACGGTCGAGGCCAATGACATTCGCACTGGGATCGACCAGTTGGACGCGCTGGTTTCGGGTCACACGACTCTGAACGTGGATGCCGAAAACACTGACGCCGGTATGAACATCCGCACGTTCCGGCTAAACGGGACGGCGCTGACGGCAAATGCCTCGGGCCAGCTTGATCGTGAATCAGGCGGGCTGAACTTTTCGGCGATGCTGGATGACCTCAGCCGCCTTTCCACTACGTTGTCCGGTCCTTTGAAACTGGATGGCAATGTCGCGCCTACTCAGTCGGGGCTCGAAGGCACCGCGCGCCTGCAAGGGCCTGACAGCTCGTATGTAAACGTTGTCGGAACGGTTGAGACGGATGGCTCGGCAGATCTGGACTACGACGCCAAGTTCAACCGGATCGAACGCTTTGTACCGGACTTCCCCGGCACAGTGACGGCCGAAGGCACTGCGAAACGCGACAATGGAGTCTGGACGATCTCCTCAAACGCGACAGGCCCCGCGGATCTCAGCACCGAGCTGTCCGGAACGTTCGATGAGGGTACGGGTCTGGCAGATGTAACTGCCCAAGGTGGGATCAATCTGGGTATCGCCAATGCATTCATCACGCCTAACAAGATTGAAGGCTCAGCCCGATACAACCTGGCGCTCAAGGGTCAACCCGGGCTGGAGGCTCTGTCGGGGACGATCACAACCTCGGGCACGTCCTTTGCGATACCGACTGCAGGGCAAACGATCACTGGGATTGGCGGGTCGGTCGATCTGGCCCAAGGCCGCGCCACGATATCGATGAACGGGGCTATGCGCGCGGGTGGGGGGTTCACCGTCAGCGGACCCGTCGACCTGACCCCGCCGTTTAACGCGCAGATCACAACGACGTTGAACAACCTCGTGCTGACCGACCAGCTGCTCTACGAGACCACGCTGAACGGTCAGATCGTGCTGGCGGGCGCTCTGACAGGCAATAGCAACCTGGCGGGGCAGATCACATTTGGTGAAACTAACATCAACCTCGCCGCTGCATCGGGCGCCGTCGGCGCAGCTCCGATCCCCGAAATACAGCATATCAACGAAAGCCGCCTGGGCTATGTCACCCGCGAACGGGCGCAACTGATCCCCAAGGAAGAGCAAAGCAAAAGCAACTCGCGCATTGCGCTGGATATCAGTCTGCTGGCCCCAAAAGCCGTCTTTGTAAGAGGGCGCGGCGTGAACGCGGAACTGGGTGGGAACATCTCAATCGGTGGCACCACAACATCGGTTGTCCCTTCGGGCCAGATCGAACTGCTGCGCGGTAATCTGGACATTCTGGGGCGCAGGCTAACCCTGACCAAAGGGATCGTCACGCTGCAAGGGGACCTGACGCCCTATATCGAGTTCGAATCTTCGAGCAGCACTTCTGACGGAACCGCCACGATCGAGATCGCCGGGCCTCTGGATTCGCCCGAAGTCAATGTTTTCTCAGACCCCGAACGCCCGACCGAAGAGGCGCTGGCCATGCTGTTGTTTGGCAATCGGTTCTCGGAACTCTCACCTTTTGTCATCGCACAGATGGCGGCTTCTCTGGCACAACTTAGCGGGGCCGGCGGCGATGCGACCAAGGGCCTGCGGGACTCGACCGGTGTTGACACGGTGGATATCGGTGCGACCGAAGGCGGCGCGGGCCGCTTTGGCGCAGGAGCATATCTTGGGGACAATCTGTACACGGATTTCACCGTCAACACAGACGGCGATACCGAGGTAAACCTGAATCTGGACGTCACGGACAGCTTCACTGTCCGAGGCACTGTTGACGGGCGGGGAGAAACCGGGATCGGGCTGTTTTTCGAGCGCGACTACTAACCAGACTACTTTCGGCGAATACCAATCGGCTGGCCGATTTGTGGTGCCGCGGGAAGCGCCTTGTGATCGGAGACCATCCGCGCCAGCCGCCTGACCGCCCAATCCGGATAAGGCGCAGACCGCCCCGTTTTGTGGCTGACATTTATGAACAGCACCTCCTGCGTGGCACACACCGTTTCATCCGGCATAGAGACCATCTGCCCGAAATAGTGCCCTCGTTTCTGATCTGCATCCAGCAGCCGAAACCGAAAGTGGATCGTCATGTCCGGGGTGACCTCACGCAGGAACTGCATATGCGACTGCAGCACATAAGGCCCCTGCCCCATCGCGGCGACCTGCGGCTCACCTAGACCCAGATGATCGACCAGCAGACGTTCAAAAGCCATGTCGAACGCCACGCCATAATAGCCGACGTTCATATGCCCGTTGTAGTCGATCCAGTCCGGCTGCAAGGCAAAGCCGTGAATTTCGATCGGCGCATCATACGGGCCATCATGGCCGCCAAAGGGTTGTGTATCTTGCGACATGTTGGTGATTTTCACTCCTCGGGGTCCTCAAAGATCGCGACGGCGCGGATGAACCCGGCTGACGCGCCTTTGATCTTGAAGGGAAAACAAGAAATCTCAAACCCCATCGCGGGCAGAGTTTCGAGGTTGGTTAGCTTCTCCATGTGGCAATAACCGATCTCCATCGAGGCGCGGTGCCCCTCCCAGATGATCGAGGCATCCTTGGTTTCAGCGTATTCCTGAGCGGTCAACGGGAAGGGCGCGTCCCAACTCCAGGCATCCGTGCCTGTGACGCGCACGCCGCGTTCTGTCAGATAAAGGGTTGCTTCGCGCCCCATGCCGCAGCCCTTCATCAGATAGTCGGGCTGACCATATTGCGTCCCGGCAGAAGTGTTGACGACTACGATATCCAACGGTTTCAGCGTATGGCCGACCCGTTTCAGTTCAGCTTCGACATCCGCTGCTGTGACCACATAGCCATCCTCGAAATCGCGAAAATCCAGTTTAACGCCGGGATTCATACACCACTCCAGCGGCACCTCATCGATGGTGATCGCCCGCTCACCTTTGCCCATTGTGGAATGATGATGATAGGGCGCGTCCAGATGGGTCCCGTTATGGGTCGCGATTTGTAACCGTTCGATAGCCCAACCCTCTCCGCCAGGTAGGTCATCCTTTTGCAGGCCGGGAAAGAACGACATGACCTGCTCGGCCGTTTGATCATGGGTCATGTACTCGATCTCAGGCAGCATGATCGGCGGGTCTGACACGATCCCGGTTTCCAGCGGAACGGACAAATCGACGAAACGGCGGGGCATCGGCAACTCCATCATGAATGACGGTGACAGGGTTGGCCGCGTGTAAGCCGCTGTCAAGACGCGAAAAAGGCGACCCAATGGGCCGCCTTTTCCGAGTGTCTGGGGTGTGGTTTACTCTGCCGCGATGGCGTCTTCGATCTTTTCGACGCGAATGGCCGAGAACTTGAACTCGGGGATCTTGCCATAGGGGTCGATGGCCGAGTTGGTCAGGATGTTCGCCGCTGCCTCGACATAGGCAAACGGGATGAACACCATATCCTCGGCAATCGCACGGTCAGCACGAACCATGATCTCGATCGAGCCACGCCGCGTGGTCAGGCGGATCATCTCGCCCGGCTGGATCCCCATCAGTTTCAGCGTCCGCGGGTTCATCGAGCAGTTCGCCTCAGGCTCAACCGCGTCCAACACCTTGGCGCGACGAGTCATCGACCCGGTGTGCCAATGCTCCAACTGACGACCGGTGGTGGCGATCATCGGGTATTCTTCATCCGGGGCCTCATCCGGCGGGATGACGCTGGCCGGAGTAAACCGGGCCTTGCCGTCCGCACGTGGGAAGCCGTCACCGAACACGATCGCCTGACCCGGGTCTGTCTCGGACAGGGACGGATAGGTGATGGTCTCGGTCTCCAGACGCTCCCACGTGATGTTGTTGAGCGAGTTCATCGTCAACTTCATCTCGTTGAACACTTGCGACACATCGGTGTAGTCCCAGTTCAGCCCGATGCGCTGCCCAAGCTCGACGGTGATCTTCCAATCCTCACGCGCCTCACCCGGAGGGGTCACGGCCGGACGCACACGCTGCACCTGACGGTTGGTGTTCGACACGGTGCCGTTCTTCTCATACAGCGCCGAGGCAGGCAGGATGATATCGGCATAGTTTGCCGTTTCCGTCAGGAAGATATCCTGCACGATCATCAGCTCCAACTTGGCCAGAGCGTCGCGGGCGTGGCCAACATCGGGGTCGGACATGGCCGGGTTTTCACCCTGGATATACATCCCCTTGATGTTGCCCGCATAAGCTTGGTCAATGATTTCGGTGACCGTCAGGCCCTTCTCGTTCGAGAAGTCACGTTCGTCGTTCCAGACACTGTTGAACTTGGCGCGGATGTCATCATCCATGACCGACTGGTAATCCGGCAGGAACATCGGGATCAGACCGGCGTCCGAGGCCCCCTGTACGTTGTTCTGACCCCGCAGCGGGTGCAGACCAGCGCCGGGTTTGCCGACATTGCCGGTCATCAGCGCAAGGCTGATCAGGCAACGAGAGTTGTCGGTCCCGTGAATGTGCTGGCTGACGCCCATACCCCAGAAAATCAGACCGGCCTTGGCCTGCGCAAAGGTGCGCGCGACGCGGCGCAGCTGCTCGGGCTCGATGCCGCAAATCGGCGACATCGCCTCGGGCGTGAAGGCACGCAGATGCTCTTTCTCGGCTTCCCAATTCTCGGTCCAGCGGTGGATATACTGGCTGTCATAGAGCTCTTCCTCGACGATCACGTTCATGATCGCGTTGAGCATCGAGACATCCGCCCCCGGACGGAACTGCAGCATTTCGTCGGCGAATTTGCGCATGCCGACGCCGCGCGGGTCCATCACGATCAGCTTGCCGCCACGTTTGGCGAACTGCTTGAAGTAAGTCGCCGCGACGGGGTGGTTCTCGATCGGATTCGAGCCGATGATGATCGCCACATCTGCGTTTTCGATCTCGTTGAAGGTCGCCGTCACCGCGCCCGAGCCCACGTTCTCGATCAGGGCCGCAACTGACGAGGCGTGGCACAGACGGGTGCAATGATCGACGTTGTTGTGGCGGAAGCCCTGACGGATGAACTTCTGGAACAGATAGGCTTCTTCATTGGTGCATTTGGCCGAACCAAAGCCCGCAACGCTGCGCGGGTCTTCTTCGCGCAGTTCCATCAGCTTGGTGGCGGCCAGATCCATCGCCTCTTCCCAGGTCGCTTCGCGGAAATGGGTGTCCAGATTGCCCGGATCAACGTTCAGACCCTTGGCCGGTGCGTCCTCACGACGGATCAGCGGCTTGGTCAGGCGGTGCGGGTGGTGGATATAGTCGAAGCCAAAGCGGCCTTTGACACACAAACGGCCTTCGTTTGCGGGACCGTTGATGCCCTCGACATATTTGACCTTGCCGTCCTTGACCTTCAGCGAGACCTTGCAGCCCACACCGCAGAACGGGCAGACGCTTTCGGTTTCAGAGTCGTAATCCTTGCTGTCACCCTTCTGCTGGTCGTCCAGCACGGTGGCGGGCATCAGCGCGCCGGTGGGGCAAGCCTGAACGCACTCACCACAGGCCACACAGGTTGAATCGCCCATCGGGTCGTTCTGGTCGAACACCACCTGCGCTGTATGACCACGACCGGCCATGCCAATCACGTCATTCACCTGAACTTCACGGCAGGCACGGACGCAGAGGTTACAGTTGATGCAGGCGTCCAAATTGACGCGCATCGCAACGTGGCTGTCATCCAGCAGCGGGATCTTTTCAGCCTCTTTCGCCGGGAAACGGCTTTCGCTGACATCGTTCAGCTTGGCCATGTCCCAGAAATGGCTGGAGGTGTCATGGGCCTCTTCCGGCTGATCGGCGACCAGCAGTTCCATGACCATGGCGCGCGATTTCTCGGCGCGGTCGCTGTCGGTCTTCACCACCATACCGTCCGCCGCAGGGCGGATGCACGATGCGACCAGCGTGCGCTCGCCTTCAACCTCAACCATACAGGCGCGGCAGTTGCCGTCCGGGCGATAACCCGGCTGCGGCTTGTGGCACAGATGCGGGATGGTGAACCCCTGGCCCTTGGCGGCTTCCCAGATGGTCCAGCCCTCGGGCACGGTGACATCTTCGCCGTTCAGGTTGAAGGTGACGGTCTTGGTTGGGCTTGCGTCTAGCATGGCTCTGTCTCCCCTCAGATTTCGTCGGCGAAGTGTTTCATGACAAGGCGGATCGGGTTCGGAGCAGCCTGCCCCAGACCACAGATCGAGGCATCGCCCATAACCTGGCACAGATCTTCCAGTAGGTCCCGATCCCACTTGTCAGCTTGCATCAGTTTCACGGCCTTTTCGCAGCCAGCACGACATGGCGTACACTGACCGCAGCTTTCGTCTTCGAAGAAGCGCAGCATGTTCAGCGCAGCATCGCGGGCAGTGTCCTGTTCGGACAGAACCACCACGGCGGCCGAGCCGATAAAGGTGCCATGCGGTTGCAGTGTGTCGAAATCCAGCGGGATATCATCCATCGACGCAGGCAGCAGACCCGAGGACGGACCGCCCGGCTGGTACGCCTTGAAGGTCTGACCTTCGGTCATGCCACCGGCAGCTTCAATCACATCCAAAATGGTCGAGCCAGCGGGCAGGAGGTATACACCCGGCTTCGCCACACGACCCGAGATCGAGTAGCTGCGCAGGCCCTTGCGGCCATTCTTTTCAACCGAACTCAGGATCTGCGGCCCTTCGCGGCAGATTTTCGAGACCCAATACAGCGTCTCAACGTTGTGAACCAAAGTCGGGCGGTTGAACACGCCAACCTGCGCCACGAACGGAGGGCGATGGCGCGGCAGGCCCTTCTTGCCTTCGATCGACTCGATCATCGCGGATTCTTCACCGCAGATGTAAGCACCAGCACCCCGGCGCAGGTCGATGTAGCCTTCTTCGACAATCCCTGCCTGCTCCAACGCCGCAATCTCACGACGCAGGATTTCAAGCACGGCCGGGTATTCGTCGCGCATGTAGATGAAGCAGGTCTCCGCCTCGACTGCCCAAGCGGCGATCAGCATGCCTTCCAGGAAGACATGCGGCGTGCGCTCCAAATAGAAACGGTCTTTGAACGTGCCAGGCTCGCCCTCATCGCCGTTGACAGCCAGATAGCGCGGGCCTTCATTCATGCGAACAAAGCCCCATTTCTTGCCCGACGGGAAGCCAGCGCCGCCCAGACCGCGCAGGCCCGAGGACAGAATGTCTTCCTGCACCTTCTCCCAATCGCCGCCCTCGCGCAGCTCTTTCAGCTTGGCGTAACCGCCATTGGCTTCATAGGCGGCGAAGGTTTCGTAGTCAGGCAGATGCGCATGGGTGTCATCGGCAGCAATTGCAGCCTGCACCTTTTCAGGGGTCGCATGGTCGATGTGGTTGTGACCGATCTCAAGCACCGGGGCGGTGTCACAGCGGCCCATGCAAGGGGCGCGGACCACACGAACCTCGGCGGGGTCCAGCCCATCTTCCAGCGCTTTTTGCAATTGCTGCGCACCGGCCAACTCGCAGGACAGGGAATCACAAACGCGGATAGTCAACGCCGGAGGAGGCGTCTCGCCCTCTTTCACCACATCGAAATGGGCATAGAAGGTCGCGGTTTCATAGATCTCGGCCTGACCAATGCGCATTTCAACCGCCAAGGCGGCGATGTGGTCGGCGCTGATATGGCCGTGTTCGTCCTGAAGCAAATGCAGAAATTCGATCAGCAGATCGCGGCGGCGCGGGCGATCCCCCAACAGGCGCGCTATCTCCGCCTGTGCCTCATCTGTATACTGACGGCCTTTGGGCGTGTGCCGCCCTTTGCCTTTACCTGACTTCCAAACGCCCTTGGGTGCGCCTGATGGCTTGGTATCTAATGGTGCCATGATGCCCTCCGATTAAGGCTCCGTGTCTCATCAGAGGAGGATATCGTCAAATAGTCTTATGCAATCGCACGATAACGACACCTTATCACCGCAAAGACGTCACAACCGCCCTCAGGGCCTCGACCGTTGGCAATTCCGGATCTCGGGTCAGGGTCGCCAGGCAAATCGGTTTGCTGACCACAGGGTCAACCAAGGGCAGCACTTTGGTCCCCTTCAGATCGCCCAGAGATCGCAGCAGAACACGCGGAACCACAGTGGCCGCCAACCCTTCACGCGCCATCACCATCGATGCGGTAAAGCCACTAGTTTCGGCCACCACATCCGGGTGCAGCCCCTGATCCAGAAAGATCCGATCCAGAATACGCCGGTTTTGCATCTGCGGCACCAGCAGGCTGAGGGGGAAATCAGCGACCTTGGCCCAAGGGATCGGACCGGTATCCTCGACCATATGCGCAGGGGCGAGGAGGACATAGGTTTCTTCGTAAAGAGGCTGCACCTGCCGCAGATCGGTGCCGATACTGTCGCCGTAAGTCACGCCCGCATCCAGGCTGCCTTCGTCCAACCGATGCTGAATGGCCGAGGCCGACATGGTCTCGATCCGGGTCACAATCCGCGGATGCGCCTTACGCAAATGTTTCGTCAGTCGTCCGGTAAAGGCGATGGCGGTCGGTATCACACCCAGCATCAACGTGCCGGTGATCTCGCCCTTTGCGGCCTGCACCTGCTGCTCCAACGCCTTGGCATCATCCAGAATGCGTCGCGCCCGCAGGACGATCATCTCACCCTCTTCAGTCAGGCCCTGAAACCGATTGGCGCGTCGGACAATCGAAACGCCCAACCGGTCCTCAAGATTGCGGATGCGCATCGAGAAGGCGGGCTGGGAAATCCCGCATTCCTCAGCCGCTTTGGCAAAATGCCGATGCCGCGCGAGGGCACTGAGGAGTTGGAGGTCTCGGATTTCGATCATGCGCTGGTCGTCCACTTTGAGGCTCAAGGTCGCTCACGCCGTTGTAGCCTAAAGAAAGAGCGCCGTCTGCTCGTCCGTCGATAGAGACGGAATTGCGTTGTTGTCGCGCAGGTTCACCGAGACTTATATTGAAAAGGATTGCAAATTGGCGAGGTTCAAAATGGAAGCCAAAGACCTTTTTCAGCAGGTGTTTGACGGGTACGTTCAAAGTTATCGGTCCAAGGATGCAGCAGGATGTGCGTCATACTTCACGGACAATGCGGAACTCTATTCGCCTTATAGCCCGGCAGCCATTGGTCGGCCAGCAATCGAGACGACGCACGAGGAGTGGGTTGAAGAAGAAGGCGAGGACAAAGCAATCGAGGTCCTGCACGCGGATGCTGAAGGCCGCTTTGGCTGGTGTCTAGCTCGCTTTAGTGAAGGAAGTGCCGCCAGCGGCACATCCCTAAACGTTTTGTATCAACAGGCAGATGGTAAGTGGTTGATCGCCCAGTGCAGCTTGAACGAAGCGCTTTGAAAACCTACCGTGACCTACTGACTTACGTGTTGAAAAGGAAGTGCATCACATCGCCATCTTTGACGATGTATCCCTTGCCCTCAGCCCGCATCTTGCCTGCCTCTTTCGCACCCTGCTCGCCATTGGCAGCGATGTAGTCGTCATAGGCGATGGTCTCGGCGCGGATGAAGCCTTTTTCGAAATCGCCATGGATGACACCTGCGGCCTGGGGCGCTGCTGTGCCGGTGCGGATAGTCCAAGCGCGGGCCTCTTTCGGGCCGACGGTGAAATAGGTTTCCAGCTTGAGCAGATCGTAACCGGCGCGGATCAGACGATCGAGGCCAGGTTCCTCCAGACCCATCTCACTTAGGAACATCTCAGCCTCGTCCTCTTCCAACAGGCTTATCTCTTCTTCGATCTTAGCGCTGATGATGACGTGCGCGTTCCCCTGCGAGGCAGCCATTTGGGCGACCTTGGCGGAGTACTCGTTGCCCTCAGCCGCTTCCTCCTCGGACACGTTGCAGACGTAAAGCACAGGCTTTGTCGTCAGGAGCTGCAGCATCTTCCAGGCCTTGGCGTCTTCGTCCGAGACCTCAACCAGACGCGCGGGCTTGCCGTTTTCCAGCATCTCCTGCGCCTCAGCCAGCAGACGGTCCTGCTGCTGCGCCTCTTTGTCATTGCCTTTCAGCTTGCGCACCAGATTGGCGCGGCGCTTTTCGATGCTTTCCAGATCGGCCAGCATCAGCTCGGTCTCGATCGTGTCGGCATCGGCCACCGGGTCAACTCGGCCGTCTACGTGGGTCACGTCACCGTCTTCGAAACAGCGCAGCACATGGGCGATAGCGTCGGTCTCACGGATATTGGCCAGAAACTGGTTGCCCAGCCCCTCACCTTTCGAGGCCCCCTTCACCAGACCGGCGATATCCACAAAGGTCATCCGCGTCGGGATGATCTGCTTCGACGCCGCAATCGCCGCCAGCTTGTCCAACCGGTCATCAGGCACAGCCACGTCGCCCACATTGGGTTCGATGGTGCAGAACGGGAAATTCGCGGCCTGGGCGGCTGCGGTTTTGGTCAGCGCGTTGAAGAGGGTCGACTTGCCCACATTCGGCAAACCCACGATTCCCATTTTAAAGCCCATGACGGTCTCCTGATGCTTTTCGCGGCTGCTTCTAGGCGGGTCGGGGTGAATGCGCAAGCCAATGTGGGTGATGGGCACCCTTCACCCTCACGCTGCTCTCACGGTTTTGTTCCACTGTTGTGTTCTTGGGCGCATTGAAAAGAGACATCGGGAATAAGCACGTCAAAAGGAACATCGAAGACTAAACGGAAATGTTCCTATGAAGAAAATCCTCGCTTTATCGGCTGTTCTGGCCTTAAGCGCCGGCATGGCGCATGCCCAGTCCATTATTCTAGGGGCTGGTTTCGCAGATTTCTCGGACAGCGACTCGGATGATCATGCGCTTATTGCGTTGGAGTATCAGCACCGCCCTTTTCATCAGGCCACTCGGTTCAGCGTTGGGTGGGGGGCAGCACTGTCGATCGACGAAGCGGGCGATACCCATATCGGCGCGGGTCTGGTTGGTCTCTATTCTCTGAACGACCGCTGGTTTCTGGAAGGCAGCGTTATGCCAGGCTACTTTTCCGAAGCCGACGAGCTGAACGATCTGGGTGGCAGCTTTCAGATCCGCAGTCTTCTTGGGGTGGGTTACACACTGGACAATGGCAACAAGGTGTCGCTGGCGATCACCCACAAATCCAACGCCAGCACGCAAGAGGATAATCCGGGCGTCAACGCCCTGCTTTTCCGCTATCACTTCGCGTTCTGAGGCTTTGCAGCTCAGGCGGGATTGATTTTCGGCAAAACTTTCTGCACATCAGATCCGAACCTGACTGCAAGGACATGCCATGACCCGTATCGACGCCAAGTTTGCCGCTCTGAAAGCCGAGGGGAAAAAGGCCTTTGTCGCCTATGTGATGGCAGGCGACCCGGACTATGAGACCTCGCTTGAGGTTGTCAAAGGATTGCCGAGTGCGGGCGTGGATGTGATCGAGCTTGGCCTGCCCTTCACCGACCCGATGGCAGATGGGCCGACAATCCAGCTTGCAGGTCAGCGCGCCTTGGATGGCGGTATGACCCTGCAGCGCACGCTGGATCTGGCGCGCACATTCCGGGAAACCGATGACACGACCCCGATTGTTCTGATGGGCTACTACAATCCGATCTACAACCGTGGCGTCGATGCGTTTCTGGAAGAGGCCAAAGCTGCGGGCATCGACGGCTTAATCGTCGTCGACCTGCCGCCCGAAGAAGACGAGGAGCTTTGCCTGCCCGCCCAAGCCGCGGGTCTGAACTTCATCCGCCTCGCGACGCCAACCACCGACGACAAACGCCTGCCCCGCGTGCTACAGAATACCTCGGGCTTTGTTTATTACGTCTCGATCACCGGAATCACCGGAGCGGCTGAGGCGCAGGCCACCAATGTCGGCCCCGAGGTCGCCCGGATCAAATCCGCCACAGACCTGCCGGTCATCGTTGGCTTTGGCATTAACACGCCCGAGAAATCGCAAGCCATCGCCTCTGTCGCGGATGGGGCTGTTGTTGGCTCGGCCATCGTCAGCCAAATCGGCGCGGGCAAGCCAGTGGCCGAGGTTCTGGATTTCGTGAAGTCCCTCGCGGATGGTGCCCATTCCGCATAAACCCTGACGATCAGGTTGCTTTTTAGGCGCGGCTGACATGGGACAGCCGCGTTTTTTGATCTCGCGATGCCGTTGCGAAACTGCCCTCTGGCCGGTTACACAGTTCGGGACAATACAAGGAAGGTTCCCAAACATGCCCGTGATTACGACGATTGAAGACCTGCGCCGGATCTACGAACGCCGTGTGCCGCGCATGTTCTACGACTACGCGGAAAGTGGCAGTTGGACCGAGCAGACATTTCGCGAAAACAGCTCGGATTTCGAAAAAATCCGCCTGCGCCAAAGGGTAGCCGTGGATATGGCGGGCCGGTCGACCGCGTCGCAGATGATTGGAGAGGACGTGGCGCTTCCCGTTGCGCTTGCCCCTGTCGGCTTGACCGGAATGCAACACGCCGACGGGGAAATGAAGGCAGCCAAAGCAGCCGAGGAATTCGGCGTTCCTTTCACTCTTTCCACAATGTCGATCAACTCAATCGAAGATGTGGCGGAATACACAAACAAACCGTTTTGGTTTCAACTCTACACGATGAAGGACGAAGACTATGTCAGCCGCCTGATCCAGCGGGCCAAGGATGCCAAGTGCTCCGCACTAGTGATTACGCTGGATCTGCAGATTCTGGGGCAACGCCACAAAGACCTGAAGAACGGCCTTTCCGCCCCACCGAAACTCACACCCAAAACCATCGCCAACCTGATGACCAAATGGTCATGGGGAATCGAAATGCTGCAAGCCAAACGGCGTGAGTTCGGCAACATCGTCGGTCATGTCGAAGGTATCTCTGACGCCTCTTCACTGGGCGCGTGGACGGCTGAGCAATTCGACCCCAGCCTCGACTGGGCAAAGGTTGAAAAGCTGATGGAGCAATGGGGCGGCAAAGTGATTCTGAAAGGCATACTCGACGCCGAAGATGCCAGGATGGCCGCCAAACTCGGAGCTGACGCCATCATTGTGTCGAATCACGGAGGCCGCCAATTGGACGGTGCGCTGAGTTCAATTCGCATGCTGCCCGAGATCATGGACGCTGTCGGCGGCGATGTCGAAGTGCACCTGGACAGCGGCATCCGTTCAGGTCAGGACGTCCTCAAGGCTTTGGCGCTGGGGGCAAAGGGCACCTATATCGGCCGCGCTTTCGTCTATGGGCTGGGCGCGATGGGTCAATCCGGCGTGACGACCGCCCTGGACGTCATTCAGAAGGAGCTTGATACTACAATGGCCCTGTGCGGCGAGCGCAATGTTGCAGAACTGGGCCGCCACAACCTGCTTGTGCCCGAAGATTTCGGCGGGCGCTGGCAAAGCTGAACCGTCCTAGGGGGCGCTGCCCCCGCCGCCCTGAAGCGGCGACCACCCCAAGGTATTTTTTGAACAGAAGAAGCAACGGACGCTTCGCATCTTCTTCTGTTTGAAAATACCTCGGAGCGCGAGGCAGAGCCTCGCAAATTACCGCTTTTCAAACCGTAAGAAACAAGCTAAGGACGCGGCTTCACGCGGGCATACAGCCTTGGAGGATGCCCGCCCTAACATTGGAGAATATATCATGGCTGGAGAGATTCCTGATCTCGTAGCTCTGGAACGGACGGGGACAGGCAAGGGCGCCGCTCGTCAGACCCGCCGCGAAGGCATGGTTCCGGGCGTTGTATTTGGTGGCGACAAAGATCCGCTGGCAATCAAGATCCCGTTCAACGAATTATTCAAGCGCCTGAAAGCTGGCCGGTTCAAGTCGACCCTGTGGAACCTGAAGGTTGAAGGCCACGAAGACGTCCGCGTTATCTGCCGCGACGTTCAGCGTGATGTCGTCAAAGACCTGCCGACCCACCTGGACCTGATGCGCCTGCGTCGGACCACCAAGATCGCGCTGTTCATCCCGGTTGAGTTCGTCAACGAAGAAGCGGCCCCCGGCATCAAGAAGGGCGGCGTTCTGACCGTTGTCCGTCCGGAAGTCGAACTGATGTGCACCGCTGGCGATATTCCTGAGAAGATCACCGTTGATCTGACAGGCATGGAGATCAACGACGTTGTCACCATCTCGTCGGTTGACCTGCCCGCAGGCACCAAGCCGACCATCGACCGCGACTTCGTGATCGCCAACGTTTCGGCACCGACCGGTCTGTCGACCAGCGACGACGAAGAAGGCGAAGAAGTGGCCGCGGACGAAGTAGAAGTCGTCGGCCAGGAAGAAGCTGAAGAATAAATCCGAATTCGAATTGTCGGATTGTGAAACGGGGCCCAACATCGGGCCCCGTTTTCTTTTGGCACCGGGCTAGAAAACGGATGCCATTTCATGCCATCACCCCTCTGCGCTGAAGGCATGCGAAAAAGGATTGTGGCATGAAGCTATTTGTCGGATTGGGGAACCCGGGATCGAAATATGCCCGCAACCGGCACAATATCGGCTTCATGGCACTGGACCGAATTGCCGATGATCATGGTTTTGGCCCATGGAAATCCAAATTTCAGGCAGAGATTGCCGAGGGGCGTCTAGGGCACGAAAAGGTGCTTCTGATCAAGCCGCAGACTTTCATGAATCGCTCGGGTCAATCCGTGGGCGAGGCGATGCGGTTCTACAAGCTCGACTCGACCGACGTGACCGTTTTCCATGACGAGCTAGACCTTGCGCCCGGCAAAGTACGGGTCAAGGCGGGCGGTGGTCATGCCGGGCACAATGGGCTGCGATCTATTCATGAGCATATTAGCCCAGCCTATGATCGCGTGCGTTTGGGCATCGGGCATCCGGGGCGGAAAGAGATGGTCTCGCCCTATGTTCTGGGTGACTTTGCCAAAGCAGATGGGGACTGGCTGGAAGACGTATTGCGCGGCGTTGCAGACGGCGCGGGCCATCTAGCTGGCGGAGACGGCGGCAAGTTCATGAATGCCGTTGCTTTGCGTACTGCCCCGCCCCGCTCCTCCACCTCGCCAAAGCCCGAAAAAACGGCCCCAAAACCTGAGGCGAAGCCTGTGCCCGAAGACGACAACCGCTCGGCCATGCAAAAGCTGCTGGACAAGTTCAAATAACCAGCGCCCTTGGTGCCGTAAGGTCTTGATTGCGGAATGCGGCATCTCGCGCTCCTATATCAACCAAGAGGGAGGCATTTCATGAAAGCTCTGTTCAAATGGGTGTTGCGGATCACTCTGGCATTGGTCCTGGCCGCAGTGGTTGTCGGCGTCTGGAAACGCGAAGAAATTCAGCGCCTCTTGGCCGTGAACTCTTTGTTTTCCGAAGAGAAGATCGTCCAGAATTTTTCTCATATGGATGAGGCGTTCCTGACCGCCAATCTGCCCCGAGGCAACGGCCCGACGTGGGAGCTGCCCTACGGCGCCGGCTTTGACCTTCCCGAAGGGACCGATGACTGGATTGAGGATCGCGCGGTCACCTCGCTTCTGGTGATGCAGGACGGTCAGATCAGGTTCGAGGAATACTATCTGGGGACAGGTCCCGATGATCGCCGCATCTCATGGTCGGTGGCCAAAAGCTATCTTTCGGCGCTTCTGGGCATTCTGCTGGACGAAGGCGCGATCACATCGCTTGATGATCCGGTGGTGAAATACGCGCCCAATCTGACCGGCAGCGCCTATGAGACCGCCTCAATCCGCAATGTGCTGAATATGGCCAGCGGGGTGGTCTTTGACGAGGACTATTTTGACCCGAACTCTGACATCAACCGAATGGGCCGCGTTTTGGCCCTCGGGGGTGAATTGGATGATTTCACCATCGCGCTACAGGACAGCTTCATCGAACCCGGAGAGAGCTGGCAATATGTGTCGATCGACACCCATGTCATCGGCATGGTGATCCGGGGCGCGACCGGGCGCAGTGTCACGGAGTTGATGACCGAGAAGATCGTGCAGCCCTTGGGGCTGGAACGTGACGGCTACTATGTCACCGACGGCGCTGGCGTGGCTTTTGTGCTGGGTGGCCTGAACTTCACCACGCGCGACTTTGCGCGCTTTGGCCAAATGATCCTGCAAGGCGGAGAGCATGACGGCAAGCAACTGGTGCCCGCGGAATGGATCAAGGAATCAACCTGGCCCAGCGCCCCGACCGAGCCGGGAAAGATCGGCTACGGCTATCAGTGGTGGATCCCTATTGGCGCGCATGAAGGAGAATTTCTGGCCCGCGGGGTCTATGGGCAATATATGTATTTCGACCAGCCTCGTGGCGTTCTGATCATGACAACCGGCGCGGATCGCAAATTCCGTGATCCCGGCGTGAACGAACAGAATGTCGAAATGTTCCGAAGTATTGCGCAAAGCCTGTAGGGTGAGCCTTATGCAGAAAGAAGACAGCATCAATGTTCTCGGAGGCGTCCTCGCCGATTGCTCGAAAGACCCGTTGACCGGGTTCTTCCGGGACGGGGCCTGCAACACCTGCATCGAGGATCAGGGCAGTCACACCGTCTGTGCCGTCATGACGGCCGAATTTCTTGCCTATTCGAAATACGTTGGCAACGACCTCAGCACCCCTCGGCCCGAGTTCAACTTTCCGGGCCTCAACCCCGGGGACAGCTGGTGTCTCTGTGCCGGTCGCTTTCTTCAGGCGCATGACGAAGGCTGTGCGCCCAAGGTCCATCTTGAGGCGACGCATCAGCGGGCGCTTGAGATCGTGCCGCTAGACATCCTGCGCCAACACGCAGGCCGCGCCAATTGACGACGGGCAGGGAATACTCTCTATACCAACAGCCAGCCGACATTTCGTTTCGCCAGCCTGAATCACGACAGAATGGGGAAAGCCATGAACTTTATCGCAATGAACCGTTTCAAGGTCCGGCCCGGCAGTGAGGCTGATTTTGAAAACGTCTGGAAAGAACGTCAGAGCCGTCTGAATGAGCTGAAAGGGTTTCAGGAATTCCGCCTGCTCAAAGGGCCCGAAGGCGACGGATATCGCCTGTATTCCAGCCATGTGATCTGGGACAGCCGCGAAGACTTCGAAGCCTGGACCAAATCGGAACAGTTCCGCCACGCGCATAAGAATGCAGGCAACAGTAAGACTCAATCCGCCTTGATGGGCCCGCCGCAGTTCGAAGGGTTCGAGACCGTCCTGCAAGAAGGCTAAAGAAAAACCGGCCCTTGCTCGGGGCCGGTTCCATCCGCTTGACCGACTGTTAGTCCGCCGTGCGGCCTTCGGTGTCCGACATGTCGAAGTTCAGGTATTTGGCGACGGTTTGCACGTCCTTGTCGCCGCGTCCGCACATATTCATGCAGATCAGGTGATCCTTCGGCAGATCCGGTGCGATCTTCATCACATGAGCCAGTGCGTGGCTGGGCTCCAGCGCCGGGATGATGCCTTCGGTGGCACAGCAGAGCTGGAACGCCTCAAGCGCCTCTTTGTCAGTGATGGCGACATAGTTCGCACGACCGATATCGTTCAGCCAGGAATGCTCGGGCCCGATGCCAGGATAGTCGAGACCGGCCGAGATAGAATAGCCTTCGAGGATCTGACCATCATCATCCTGCAGTAGATAGGTCCGGTTGCCATGCAGCACGCCCGGACGACCACCGGTCAATGAGGCGCAATGCTCCATCTTCTCGTTCACGCCTTTGCCACCGGCTTCGACGCCGATGATGTTGACATCTTTGTCGTCGAGGAACGGGTAGAACAAGCCCATCGCGTTTGAGCCACCGCCGATGGCAGCGATGATCGTGTCGGGCAGACGGCCCTCGGCCTTCATCATCTGCTCTTTGGCTTCCTTGCCGATGATCGACTGGAAATCGCGCACCATGGCCGGGTAGGGGTGCGGGCCAGCAACCGTGCCGATGCAGTAGAACGTGTCGCGCACATTGGTCACCCAGTCGCGCAGCGCGTCGTTCATCGCGTCCTTCAGCGTCCCACGGCCCGAGGTCACGGGAATCACCTCGGCCCCCAGCAGACGCATGCGGAACACGTTCGGCGCCTGTCGTTGCACGTCATGAGCGCCCATATACACAATACATTTCAGGCCGAACTTGGCGCAGACGGTGGCGGTGGCCACGCCGTGCTGCCCTGCCCCGGTTTCCGCGATGATCCGGGTCTTGCCCATGCGGCGCGCCAGAATGATCTGGCCCAACACATTGTTGATCTTATGCGCGCCGGTGTGGTTCAGCTCATCACGTTTGAGGTAAATCTTCGCTCCGCCCAGATGCTCGGTCAGGCGCTCTGCGAAATACAGAGGCGACGGGCGGCCCACATAGTTTGCCCACAGATCGTCCATCTCGGCCCAGAACGTCGGATCATCCTTGGCTTTGTCATATTCCTCTTCCAGCGACAGGATCAGCGGCATCAGCGTCTCGCTGACAAAACGCCCGCCGAAAATGCCAAAACGCCCCTGTTCGTCAGGGCCGGACATGAAGGAATTGAAAAGATCGTTGGCCATGGAAGTCTCCCGCGTCGTATCCGTTGTTCATAGGAGGTAGCGGCAGGTTTTGCCATGGGCAAAACGCCTCATTCAGCAGCCAGGGTATGATGCCGCCAAAGTTCAAGCGCTTGCTCAGTCGTTGGGACCCCTATGCAAGGGAAATGGTGGAACTGGTTCACATCCGCCAAGCGGTTCGCCTCCTGCATCAGGCGACGGTGGGGACCTGATTGGGCGAAGGTCAGCATCGCCTCTATATCGTGCCAGACGCTGAGCGAGAAATAGAGACCGTCTTGACGGAAAGTCGCCGCATACAGACATAGCGGATCGCCCCGCGCCTGACGCAAAGCCTGCCCCGCTCGCCAGAAAAACTCTGGCGCGTTGTACCAGTGTTTTAGAGAAACGCCGCCTATTGCCGCCAGCATGTTTTGTACCTCTCCGTCGAGAGATACGGCGCGAATACGAGATCAGATCACCGCGTCGCGTCGATAAATGCCTTCATCAGGGCGGTATCTTTCACCCCCGGCGCGCTTTCGACGCCGGATGCGACATCAACCTGACGCGCGCCCGTCATACGGATCGCCTCGGCCACGTTTTCGGGGGTAAGACCACCGGCCAGCATCCACGGCTTGCGCCAGTATTTGCGGCCCGCCAGCAGACGCCAGTCAAACGCCAAGCCATTGCCGCCGGGCAAAACGGCATTCTTTGGCGGCTTGGCGTCGATCAATAGCTGATCCGCCACGTCACTGAACGCATCAATGGTAGCCAGGTCAGCCTCATCGGCCACCCCGATTACCTTCATCACCGGCAAGCCATACCTGTCCTTGATTTGCTGCACGCGCTCAATCGACTCGCCCCCATGCAGTTGCAGGATATCGAACGGGGCATTCTGCGTGATGTCGTCCAGCACCTCATCCGAGGCATTCACCACCAACGCTACCTTGGCCACGCCCGCCGGTACATGGGTCGCCAACTCGGCGGCTTGCTGGGGCGAGACATAGCGGGGGGATTTGGCAAAGAAGTTGAACCCCAGATACCGCGCGCCTGCATCAACAGCAGCGCGCACGTGATCATGGGCGGTCAAACCGCAGATTTTGACAGACACATCAGGCATTGCTTTGGCTCAGCTTGCCTCATCCAGAATGGCGAGAACCTCGTCCTTGCCTTCATTCTGCTTTTTCTTGAGCTTCTTGACCTCGCGCTCAAGCTTGCGCACTTCGCCTTTTTTGACGGTCGCATCACGGCGATGCTTATGCTCGCGCATCCATTCCCACAAGAACCCGATGACCAGACCGGCCACAACGCCGCCCAGCACCACCAGAAACAACGGTAGCGAGGTAGACAGGTTGAAACCCAGCAGCTCGGCCAGAGGGTCGGGCATCAGCTTGAGTTCAACGGATTCTACGTTGGCAAGGGAGACCGAGACCAAGATGATCCCCAGTGCCCCCAGAAAAGCATATCGAATGTAGCGCATCATAAGGTCAGGCTTTACCGTTCAATCGGTCCCTAAGCAACTTACCCGTCTTGAAAAACGGTACACATTTTTCTTCGACCTGCACAGTTTCGCCGGTGCGCGGATTGCGACCCACACGAGCGTCGCGCTTTTTCACCGAGAACGCGCCAAATCCGCGAAGCTCGACCCGGTCGCCACGCGACATCGCGTCGGTGACTTCCTCGAAAACTGTATTCACAATCCGCTCGACATCGCGTTGATACAAATGCGGGTTTTCATCAGCAATTTTTTGAATCAATTCAGAACGGATCATGCGCGCTACCCTCCCAGGCGACCGGTTTACCATCTCTAGTGTTCTGGACAGTATAGAAAAAAACCCGGTTCGGGGGAACGTAAACTCTGTGTGTTGTAGCTGCTATTTCGGGCAAACTCGCATGATTTTTAGCTTGAACACCCAAAATCCCGTTCATGCACATAGTATGTACATTTTAGCGTCCCGTTTGAGAACTTGTTGATTCGCAACAAAAACGGCCCCGCACATATGTACGGGGCCGTTGAATTGTATCGGGTCAGAGACCGGATTTAGTCGCCGGATTTCAGCGCTGCACCCAGGATATCGCCCAGCGATGCGCCCGAGTCGGAGGAACCGTACTGTTCCACGGCCTCTTTCTCTTCGGCGATCTCGCGTGCCTTGATCGACAGGCCCAGACGGCGGGTCTTGCTGTCGACATTGGTGACACGGACGTCGACCTTGTCGCCGGTGTTGAAGCGCTCAGGACGCTGCTCGGCGCGGTCACGGCTCAGGTCCGAACGACGGATGAACGACTTCATGCCTTCGTACTCGACCTCGATGCCGCCATCTTCGATCGCGGTGACTTCAACGGTGATAACCGAGCCACGCTTCACGCCGCCCACGGCTTCGGCGAACTTGTCACCGCCCAGGGCTTTGATCGACAGCGAGATACGCTCTTTCTCAACGTCAACTTCCGAGACAACGGCCGAAACCATATCGCCTTTGCGGTAGTTCTGGATCGCATCCTCGCCACGCTCGTCCCAGGACAGATCGGACAGGTGAACCATGCCGTCGATGTCGCCTTCGAGGCCAATGAACAGACCGAATTCGGTGATGTTCTTGACTTCGCCTTCGACCTCGGTGCCCTCGGGGTGTGTTTCTGCAAACACTTCCCATGGGTTGCGCTGAGTCTGCTTCAGGCCCAGAGAAACGCGACGCTTGGCGCCGTCGATTTCCAGAACCATGACGTCAACTTCCTGGCTGGTCGAAACGATCTTGCCGGGGTGGACGTTTTTCTTGGTCCAGGACATTTCGGAGACGTGCACCAGACCTTCGACACCGGCTTCCAGCTCGACGAACGCGCCGTAGTCGGTGATGTTGGTGACGCGTCCCTGATGGACCGAGCCCAGCGGGTATTTCGCAGCAACCAAATCCCACGGATCTTCTTGCAGCTGCTTCATGCCCAGGCTGATGCGGTGGGTCTCTTTGTTGATCTTGATGACCTGAACCTTGATGGTTTCGCCGATCGTCAGGATCTCGGACGGGTGGTTCACACGGCGCCATGCCATGTCGGTGACGTGCAGCAGCCCGTCAACGCCGCCCAGGTCAACAAATGCACCGTATTCGGTGATGTTCTTAACAACACCCTCGACGGTCTGACCTTCGGACAGGTTGCCGATAACTTCGGCACGCTGTTCGGCACGCGATTCTTCCAGGATAGCGCGGCGCGACACAACGATGTTGCCACGGCGGCGGTCCATTTTCAGAATCTGGAACGGCTGCTTCAGACCCATCAGAGGGCCAGCGTCGCGCACGGGGCGAACGTCAACCTGCGAGCCGGGCAGGAACGCAACTGCGCCACCCAGATCGACGGTGAAGCCACCTTTGACGCGACCAAAGATTGCACCTTCGACGCGCTGGTCGTCGGCATATGCTTTTTCCAGACGGTCCCATGCCTCTTCACGGCGGGCCATCTCGCGCGAGATGACGGCTTCGCCACGGGCGTTTTCTGCGGCGCGCAGGTAAACTTCGACCTCGTCACCCACAGCGATTTCAGGGGCTTCGCCGGGATTTGCGAATTCTTTCAGATCTACGCGGCCTTCCATTTTGTAGCCTACGTCGATGATGGCTTGGCCGGCTTCGATCGCCAGAACCTTACCTTTGACAACAGAGCCCTCTTCGGGCGTGTCCATTTCGAAGCTTTCGTTCAGGAGGGCTTCGAATTCCTCCATGGATGCGTTAGCCATGTGGCGTTGTTTTCCTTTACATACGTTTTTACTGGCCGAGCGGTTGTCTCCGCCGGTCTTGTTTGGCGCCCATCTAAGATGGGACTAGTTGGTCTCGGTTACCGCAAAACAAAGAGGGTCGGTTGTTCCGACCCTGCTCGCTCTCTCTATTTTCCGGTGTTTTCACCTTGTGGACGCTGCGTCTATAGAGACTTCGTCCCAAACAGGCAAGGCCTCAAGCGATGTTCTGCCTACAGCGGAATTTGCAGACCGACAAAGACCGAGAATGCGTCCACGTCACTGTCCAGAGATCCTGTCTCACCAATCGATGCGCGCGTAACCGAGTTGTAGTTGGTCGTGTCCATAACGTTGAACAACTTGGTATAGGCAACACCAAACTCGAACGCGCCGCCCGCCAGGACCCGGTCGATCGGAACGGCAACACTCGCCGTCAGGTCCAACGAATAAACTGTCTGGCGATCACTGCGCGAAAGGTCCCCCACTTCGGACGTCCAGACATCGTCGATATTAAGATCCCTATCCCCAGTGTATACGCCAGCAAAACCTTCTAAACGCAACACGGTTGCGCCTGAAATAGCGAAATCCTTGCGTGCACCTAGGACGAGACCGACACCTGTGTAGTCCGTCTCTCGCCGCTGAGCAGACAATTCTCCTGGAAAGAACATCATTCCACGCGAAACGGAAGAAAAGTCAAGAACCCCCAATCCTCCGATGACTTCCACACCACTGGAAGGTAGTTCTCGGGTCGCCAAAACTCTTATTTGAGAAAAGCGAGTGGCATTTGCAGTTTCAGCACCTTCCATACAAAGTGCATGAGACAATGAAATGACGTCTAAGGTACTGCACCGACCGCCGTCACTGTAGTTATCACTGTCAGTTATACGGTTGTATGTGAATGAAATCTCACCCCCGTATCCGCCCCACAAATCCCCCCTTGAAAGACCGACATAGCCATAGACACCATCCCCATAGCTGGAATCTATCAGCGTTTGGTCCAATTCGTCATAGGCGTACGGGTAGTCCGAACTAGATGTGCTGTACCCGCCTCGAAGCGTCAGCTTCGTCTCTGCCCAAGCGCTCGATGCAAGGACCAATGCGCCAAAGGCGCCTAAAAAAAGCATTCTCATGACAGCACACACATTACCGATGATCGAAACACTGGTAGTTTTATATCAGTGAAATCAGTCAGGACTGTGCGGTAGTTAACATTTGGTTAACTAATGCTCAGCCGTGGTAGACGCGCAACACTGGCTACTATGATCCCACGACTACTCAACGATATTTGTCTAGCGGGCCGAAGGCACTTGAACAGTGTCCGTTTGCATTGCGCCCGCATCTCACCTTCCAGATAGAAAAGCCTAATTATTGGAGCAAGCTCCTGCCTTGGAAATGCTCCAACAATCAGTTCCAACATTCTCTAGAACAATTGCAGATCCTTCGCGCCGCTTTGGATTTCGGCCAGGTTCGGCATGTTCTGAACCACAACCGGAGCCGGCTTTGCGCCCGGCATGGCCACAGTGGGTTTCACTGCTGCCGCCTTGCCAAAAGCTGGCTTCTTCAGTTCACCCCGAATATCGCGCAGAAGCGTTTTGTGATCCGGCATTGTTTGCAGAATCTCATTGAGGTGCATGCGCGCGCCCTTCCACCAATGGAACCAGATCGGTTTCTTCAATGGACGCAGACGATCGCGGATTCCTTCGCCATAGCCCGTATCATAGACCTGTTTGCCCAACAGAACCGTCTGGTAGACGCGGTGATCGAACAGTGAGACGAACTCGATATCATGTTCCATAGGCAAGCGATGCTGCCAGAGTTCAAGGTTCTCGGCCAACCGGTCAGGCAATTTCATTTCAGTCCGAGCGTCGATCCAGTATTGGTCATCGGTGCGATTGCCGAGGCGGTAGTGCAGACAGATGAACTCCAACACCTCGTTATAAAGCTTGTCCATCTGCCGGTTGTAGCGTGTCCGCAAGGCTGGTTCGATGTCCTGCGTCGGCAGATGCTCGGCAAACCAGCGCACGGCATGGTCGATCATGTGGATCGCGGTGCTTTCCAGCGGCTCGATGAACCCGCCAGACAGGCCGATCGCCACGCAGTTCTTGACCCACGCGTTACGCACGCGCCCAACACGCATCGGGATCACGCGCGGCGTCAGACCCTTGCCGCTGTCGCCCAGCCACTCAAGATATTCATCTGCCGCCTGATCATCCGTCCGGTGCGCAGATGAGAACACATAACCAGTACCCACTCGGTTGAAGAGCGGCACGCGCCATGTCCACCCCGCCCCAAGCGCGGTTGAGCGGGTCAGGCTTTCGATCTTCTCTGGATCTGGATGTTCAATCTGCAACGCCATGGCCCGGTCGTTCGGCAGAAAGTCCGAGTAATCCATGAAGGGCTCACCCAGAGCCTGATTGATGATCAGACCACGGAACCCTGTGCAGTCAATGACCATTTCGATGTCGTGACGGCCTTTCCGCTCCAGCATCAGGTGACTGACATTGCCCTGCTCATCCAGCTCGACCGATTGCACCTCATCCTGAATATGCTCAACACCGCGCTTGGTACACACCTTGGTCAGCATGCCCGCGAACTTCACGGCGTCCAGGTGATAGGCGTAACCAAAGCGCTGCTCGAATTCCGGTGCCCCCAAGGGCCGCGCGCCTTTGCACATCCGTCCCAGATCATCATGCGGTGAGATGGACTGCGTGAAATCCCGATCTCCGTTGCCAAAACGCAGAAAATACTCGGCCGTCTCCAACCCCTCCAGCATCTGACCATGGGCAAACGGGTTCACATAGTCGATGCGATTGCCCTTGGCGTCCTTGTTCCAATTGCAGAACTTCACGCCCAGCTTGAATGAGGCATTGGTTTCGCGAAAAAAGTCCCGTTCGGAAATGCCCGCTTGCCTCAGCGTAACCGGCATTCTCGGAACCGTTGCCTCACCCACACCGACGGTCGAGATATTGGGGCTTTCGATCAGGCAGATACGTGGGCGATCCTTCGGCGCGGAGGTGCGCGACAGCACCATCTCTAAAATCAACGCGGTCATCCAGCCCGCGGTCCCACCACCCACGATGGTGATTTTGCGCAAACGTTTGGTCATGTTTGTCTGTCCCTGTTGGCTTAGGGAATTTTGTGGCTACTTCCCCCTTTTTTGGAGGTTTACGGCGGCCTTCCCTTTATTGCTTGTGAGGGGAGCATAACAGTTTTGTTACATCTGGCTAGGGTCCTGTCGATGTGGCTATTTTACCCTTCTTGCGCAGATGCTTACTAGGTTTCACTTGATCTTATAGCCCCAATTTGATGGCGATAAAAATCCGGTAACGGCGAGGTGTGTCAAATTGAAACTCGACCACGTTCCAGGTTCAGATCTCTTCGCCCTTTTTCAAAAGCTCATCGATCAGCGCACGCTGCAGATCGCCGCTGTCACCCCCTCCGAACTCAGCCGCTCCGCCCGAATACAGAGTGCCATAAGTGTTTGCGATGTTCACCGTCTGCGCCAGGCCCGAGATCAGCTGATCCTTTTTCAGCGGCGACAGCGGGTGGATGAACACGGCCCACAGGGTTCCGTTGGCAATCGCATAGCGCGCGTCCAGCGTGCTGTCGAAATTGGCCTGCATCATCCGTTGCAGATCCTCCACAGACAGATCTGCCGTGCTGCTGATGGGCACCATAGCGCGCATTCGATCGGCCACTACATCGGTGATCACCAGAACCGGCACATCCGCAATGGTGATCTGGAACCCTGGCCCGCTGGGCTGCGTCTCCGGATCAAGCGCAAAGAGAATCCTGCCCAACCGCTCATATGTCATCGGAGGTTCGCCCTCAGGCACGGGCGGTTCGGCCTGTTGCGCGCTCACGCTGCCGGCGATGAGGAACAAAATCACAGCTAGTCGGATCATGAGGCCGCTCCCATAGTTGCCCCCCTACCTTAGAAAGCAACCGGGTCACTGGCCAAACAAAGCTGTGTGAAGTGTTTTTGCGTGTAATCCAGATGTTTGAACGATCTGCACAGTTTCGCGGCCTATCTGCGATTACACGTACAAAACTCCTGTCCTAACTTTGTCACATCGGCGGAGGGATACCTCAGCCAGGATCTGAAAATGAAAGGATGACCCAAATGAAATCGCTCGTCTTCACTGCTTTTGTTGCTGCGCTTGCCCTGTCGGCCCCGGCTTTTGCTGCGGATGAAATCAATGTCTCCAAAGGCATCTCGGCGGCTGGCGCGCCGCTTGCTGCGCATGGGGTTGATCTGGTCGCACTGGTCAACAGCGGCAACCCGGTCGAGGGTTTTGCCACCCACTCAGCCACCTATGATGGCGCGTCCTACTACTTCGCCACCGCCGAAAACCGCGAGGCGTTCGAGGCCAACCCAGTAGCCTACCTGCCCCAGCACGGCGGCTTCTGCTCGTTCGGTGTTTCGGTTGGTAAGAAGTTTGACGGCGACCCGGATCAGTACCTGATCTCGGACGGCAAACTGTTCCTGTTCCTGAACGCCGAAACCCGCGCAGCCTTCCTGAAAGACGTGGTTGGCACTGCCAAAACCGCCGACGACCAGTGGGCAAACATCAAGAGCATCGCCGTCGGCGAACTCTGATCTCCTAAAACAACGGCCCGCAGCTACGCTGCGGGTCTTTTCTGTGTGATGATTTCGACAGCCTTTGCCAAAGCGTTGTGAATGCTCAATTCAGACGTGTCCAGCAGAACGGCGTCTTCGGCGGGTTTCATGGGGGCGGTGCTACGCTCCGCATCGCGCGCGTCCCGTTCGCGCACATCGGCCAGGACCTGATCAAGCGTTACATCAGACCCTTTGGCGCCAAGCTCCAAAAATCGGCGTTCGGCCCGAACCTCGGCGCTGGCGGTTACGAACAACTTCACCTCGGCCTCGGGGCAGATCACCGTCCCGATATCGCGCCCATCCAATACGGCCCCGCCCGAACGTCGGGCAAAGGCACGTTGGAAATCGACCAGCGTCGCCCGCACCTCAGGGATGACAGCAACTTTCGAAGCCGCCTGCGCGACCTCAGCCGTGCGCAGATCGCCTTGCTCCAGTTCCTCTGCGGTCAGGGCTTGGGCCGCAGCGACAGGATCAACCCCATCCAACACGCGCCGTCCCACCGCACGATACAGAAGCCCCGTATCCAGATGGGCAAACCCGAAATGCGCCGCGACGCCTTTCGAGATTGTCCCCTTGCCCGCCGCCGCTGGGCCATCAATGGCGACGGTAAAGCTCATGTCCGTTCAACCTTGGCACCCAGCGAGGCCATCAGCGGCTCGAAGATCGGGAAAGAGGTCGCGATTGGTCCGCCATCATCGACTGAGACGGGCGTTTTCGCGCCCATGCCCATCACCATGAAGGACATCGCGATCCGGTGGTCCAGAAAGCTCTCGCAGGTGCCGCCGCCGGGGACGTTGCCGATGCCCAGCCCTTCGACCGACCACCAATCATCGCCTTCATTCACGGCCACGCCATTGGCTCGCAACCCGCGCGCCATCGCGTCGATCCGGTCGCTTTCCTTGACGCGCAGCTCTTTCACGCCGCCCATCATCGTGGTGCCGGTCGCATTGGCCGCCACCACGGACAGAACCGGATATTCGTCGATCATCGAGGCGGCGCGCTCGGCCGGGACCTCGATCCCCTTCATATTGGGCGAGTATTTGGCACGCAGATCGGCAACGGGCTCGCCGCCCTCTTCGCGCTCGTTTTCATAGGTCAGGTCCGCGCCCATCTCACACAGAGTGGTGAAGAGGCCCGCGCGGGTCGGGTTCAGACCGATGCCGGGCACCAGCACGTCCGAACCGGGCGTGATCAGCGCCGCGCAAACCGGGAAAGCCGCGCTCGACGGGTCACGCGGTACGGCAATGACCTGAGGTTTCAGCTCAGGCCGACCGGTCAGCGTGATCACGCGACCCTCATCTGTATCTTCAACAGTGATCTCAGCGCCAAAACCGGCCAGCATCCGTTCCGAATGGTCACGGGTGGCTTCTTTCTCGACCACAACGGTTTTGCCGGGTGCGTTCAGGCCCGCCAGCAGGACGGCTGACTTCACCTGCGCCGAAGGAACCGGAACCTCATAGCGGACCGGGGTCGGATCCGCCGCGCCCACGATAGTCATTGGCAGGCGCCCGCCCGAACGGCCAACCGACTGCGCGCCGAACAGCGCAAGCGGATCGGTAACCCGCGCCATCGGGCGCTTGTTCAGGCTGGCATCGCCCGCGAAGGTCGCCGTGATCGGAGTGGTTGCCATAGCGCCCATGATCAGCCGCACGCCGGTGCCCGAGTTGCCGCAGTCGATCACCTGATCGGGTTCAGCGAAGCCGCCTACACCCACGCCATGCACGGTCCATTCACCGCCGCCATGGTCCGTCACCTCGGCCCCGAATGCGCGCATGGCCTTGGCCGTGTCCAGAACATCCTCGCCCTCAAGCAGGCCCGAGATTTTGGTTTCCCCAACCGCCATCGCGCCAAGGATCAGCGACCGATGCGAGATCGACTTGTCGCCGGGCACCTCAGCCGTTCCGTTCAACGGGCCGCAGGGATGCGAGGTCATCGGGATGGGCGTGCCGTGTCCGGACATGGGGGCTCCTGTTTTCGCTATCAGTCCATGCCGATTAGCGAATTGGGACCAGTTGGTCCAGCGGCAATAAGGGTATGGGTGTCTCTCAGGTCTCTCCCAGCCATTTTGCCGGGTTTTCCTCGGCGATTTGGCGAAAGATCTCTTCGCCCAGAACGTTGCGCAACCGGATACAGACCGCCTTTTCCGACAGCGCCTCTTGCCGGGTCATGTAGTAATCCGACCCGAACAAAACGCGCGACCGCAGGCGTTCGCTTTCCTCATCCTCACCCATCAGGAAAAGCCGCAGGAACGGCGCATAGTCTTCGAATTGGAAAAGAGTGTAGGAGATATCCGTCCACAGGCCATAGAAATCGCCGCTGCCGATCATAGTGCGAATGGATCTCAGCCAATTCCGGTTGAATGCATCGTCTAATGAGTCGGTGTGATCGGGATTGACATAGGCATGCCAGTCTCGCTGCCCACCAAAATGTGCCAGACAAATCCGCAGGTTGGGAAAATCTCGCATTACCGGGATAAACGCCTCTGGTTCCGTATAGCGGTCGGCCCAATAGTCGGAAAGATGCCGCCCCTGAACACCGCCTCGCGAACAATGCGACATTACCGGCAGGTTCTTGTCCTGCAAGCGCGGATAGACATGCTGCATCAGGACCGGGTCATTCGGCGCAAAGCCTAAACGGGGATAGAGCTTGACCCCGCGAAACCTCAGATCGTTAATGGCGCGCCACAGCTCGGTGGCATTGGGATCAGCCCGCGGGTCGATCGTTGCGAAGGGAATCACCGACGGGCCAACCTCAGGGTCAGTGGAGAGCTGCGCCAGTTCGTCATGCTGGTCGCGTAGCGGCACCTCGGGCGCGCCGAAGCCAAAGGCCGACAGATCCATCGGCAAAACGACAAAGCGGGTATTGCTGGGGTAATGTCGCCGCAGGTTGTCCAGAATCTCGCGCTGGCTGCCCTCATCCGTTTCCTGCTGAAAACGATAGAGCCGATCCAATTTGTCGGCGACGCCAGGCTGGCCGATCAGTCTGGCACCAAAAGCCAGAGCCTTGATCAACCACGGCATCTTCTTGAACGGTTTTAGTGCCGGATAGGGATAGTCCTCGGGCACATGGCGCGAGTGAAACAGATGCGTGTGGCAGTTGGTAATCCGAAGGTCAGACATGGTAATCCTTGAAATAAGCTATGCTGAAAACGCGTAACGCGCGCAGCCTAGCATAGCGTGCAGGATTACAAAAATTTGAAACCGATCAGGCGTCTGTCCGCCGGAAAGTCAGGTAGTGCGGGGTCCGCCCTTCCCGCAGGGCCTTTTGCTCATAGCGGGTCGAGATCCAATCGTCCCAAGGCTCGCGCCAATCGGCAGGGCGTTCAGCCAACCATTCGAAACCAGCGCGAGAGACTTCCTCAAGCGTCTGGCGTACATAGTCTGGAATGTCGGTGGCCACGCGGAAGATGGAGCCGGGCTTCAGGACGCGGGCCAGAGGCTCCAGATGCTCGGGCGTCACGAAGCGGCGGCGATGGTGGCGTGTTTTGGGCCACGGGTCGGGATAAAGCAGGAAGGCGCGCGAAATGCTGGCCTCGGGCAGCACATCGAATAGGTCGCGTGCATCACCGGGATGCACCGCGAGGTTTTCGACCCCAGCCTGACGGATCTTACCAAGCAGCATGGCAACGCCGTTGATGTATGGCTCGGCCCCGATGATCCCGATATCGGGGTTGTTCGCGGCCTGATGCACCAGATGTTCACCACCGCCAAAGCCGACCTCAAGCCAGACATCCTTACCGCCAAACAGCGCGTCGAGGTCCAGCGGGTGGCGTTCAGGGTTCGTCTCCCAATCGACAGCACCGGGCGACAGGGCGTCCAGGTCTTCGTTCAGATACGTCTTCTGGCTTTGCTTAAGGGTTTTGCCCTTGAAGCGGCCATAGAAGTTTCTGCGGGGGCGTTGGGGTGTCTGGTTGCTCATGGTCGTGCCCTTACTGTGACGATGGGCCAGTGGCAAGGGGTGGAGGTGGGGGCCAGCCCCCACACCCCCGAGGTATTTATGAACAGAAGAAGAGAGCGCCCGCGAGGGCGCACCTTTCGATAGCTGTCAGACAGCCGCTTTCAGGGCCTCGATCAGATCGGTGCGTTCCCAGCTGAAGCCGCCGTCGGCATCGGGTTCACGGCCGAAATGACCGTAGGCTGCAGTGCGCTGGTAGATCGGCTTGTTCAATTGCAGATGCTCACGAATGCCGCGCGGGGTCAGATCCATAACCTGACCAACGGCTTTTTCGATCACGGCGTCAGCAATTTGACCTGTTCCATGGGTGTCGGCATAGATCGACAGCGGCTTGGAGACGCCAATCGCATAGCTCAACTGGATGGTGCAGCGTTCTGCCATACCGGCGGCAACCACGTTCTTGGCCAGGTAACGCGCGGCATAAGCAGCCGAGCGATCCACCTTGGTCGGGTCTTTGCCTGAGAACGCTCCGCCGCCGTGAGGGGCTGCGCCGCCATAGGTGTCGACGATGATCTTGCGGCCGGTCAGGCCCGCATCTCCGTCCGGGCCGCCGATCACGAACTTGCCGGTCGGGTTCACATGCCATTCGGTATCGGCACTCAGCCACCCTTCGGGCAGGGTTTCAGTGATATAAGGCTCGACGATCGCGCGGATGTCGTCCGAGGTCAGCGCCTCATCCAGGTGCTGCGTGGACAGAACGATCGAGCTAACGCCAACCGGCTTGCCATCGCGGTAAACAACGGACAGCTGCGATTTCGCGTCCGGGCCCAGCGCAGGTTCGGTGCCGTTTTTACGCACTTCGGCCAGACGACGCAGGATTGCGTGCGAATACTGGATCGGGGCTGGCATCAGCGCAGGGGTTTCCGTGGTGGCGTAGCCGAACATGATGCCCTGATCGCCCGCGCCCTCATCCTTGTCACCCGAGGCATCAACGCCCTGAGCGATATGAGCGGACTGTTCGTGCAGCAGGTTTGTCACTTCGACTGTTTCGTGGTGAAACTTGTCCTGCTCGTAACCGATATCCTTGATACAGGCGCGCGCGATCTCGTCGATGCGGCCCATATAGTCGTGCAGCTTTTCCTGATCAGACAGACCTACTTCGCCACCGATGACGACCCGATCGGTCGTAGCAAAGGTTTCGCACGCCACGCGCGCTTCGGGTTCTTCATTCAGAAATGCGTCAAGTACAGCGTCCGAAATCCGGTCACAGACCTTATCCGGGTGCCCTTCGGAAACGGATTCCGAAGTAAAAGTGTAGTTCTGTCGGGACATAAATGTGCTCCATTGAAGTTCCTCTGCCACGCCAGGAAGCCGTTGTGACAGGCACCAAGGGCATACGCGCCTTGCGAAATGACGTCAATCGGAAACTAGGCGCTGCGCGGCCGCGGCATGCGCCACAGCAACACGGCCAACAAGAGCAAGACGGCGAACACGGGCAGGTCCCCCATGCGGGAATAGACCGTCGGCGCGAGAGGCAACGGCAGATCGGCGTCTACGAACCCCGCCTGCCCCAAAGGAAGCGATGCGGTAATCCGACCCAAAGGGTCGATCATCCCCGAAATGCCGGTATTGGCGGACCGCATCAGCGGCAGCCCCTGCTCAATCGCCCGCATCTGGGCCTGGGCAAGATGCTGGTAAGGGCCGGAACGGGTTCCGAACCAAGCATCATTGGTGATCTGCAAGATGAAATCGGCGCGTTCCGGCGCGCCGTTTACGTCCTGCGGAAAGACGGCTTCGTAGCAGATCAGTGGCAGAGCCTGCCCCAGCTTACCTGCCTGCATCACCGCAGGCCCCGGCCCCGAACTGAACCCATGACCAGCCGTTGTGGCCATGCCGTGAATACCGAAACGGGCCATCAGGTTTCCGAACGGGACATATTCGCCAAATGGGGCCAGATGATGCTTGTCATACAGACCCGTCTGCTGCCCTTTCTCATCCAGATAGATCATCGAGTTGTAGATGCGCGGCCCGTCCCCTCGCTGAATGCCCAGAATAACCGGAACGCCCTGAGCCGCGTCCGTGGCGGCCTCAAGATAAGGATGGGCGCTGCTGAGCCACGCCGGAATTGAAGTCTCGGGCCAGACGATCAGGTCGGGAGGTGGCTCCGCCGCGGTGAACTCGATCTGGCGCGCGAAGAAAAGGGGCGCATATGCAGGATCCCATTTCTGATGCTGAGGCGCATTCGGCTGGATCAGTCGGACCGTATTTTCACCATATTCAATCACCGGCCTGCTGGAGGCGTAGACCATGGCAAGAACGGCGACACCGACGAACCCAGCGAACGGAATCAAAAGCGAACGGAGAGCCACAGGTTGCACCATCGCGGCCCCAAGCGAAAACGTCACCGCGAAGGTCAGCGCAGCTAGCCCATAGGGGCCAATCAAAGACAAAAGCTGCGCAACCGGCGTGTCGACCCAGACCTGCGCAACCCCGGCCCAGGGGAAGCCGGTCAGAAGATAACCGCGACCAAACTCGGCCAGTGACACTGTCAGGGCCAACAACACAGCCTGTCGTACAGACGGGGTATCGACCCGTCGCGCCGCCCAGAATGCTGCCGCCCAGAACAAAGCCAGGCCGCCAGCCATAAAGACAAGCGCAAACGGAGCCATCCAAGCATGGCGCTCGGCATCCACTTGGAAAGGCTCGATGATCCAACTCAGCGCATGGGCGAAGTAGCCGGTGGCAAAGGCCCAGCCCAACCACGCGGCCCGCGCGCGGGTTTCGCAGGCGAGAAAGAACGCGGGAATTAGGGTCAGCGCAATCAGCGTCAGCGGCCAGTAGCCAAACGGCGCCAAGCCATAAGCGCCCAGCGCCCCCAAGGTAGCTGCGGCACCAAGTCTAAGCCACAAAGGCCAACCCCGGACAGGGATCATGCAGCGACGTCCGGCAACATGACGCGCAGACGCTTGATGCGGCGCGGGTCAGCATCAATCACCTCGAACTCCGGGCCTTCGGGATGCAGTACAACCTCACCCCGCGCCGGAACACGGCCCGACAGCATGAAGACCAGACCGCCCAGAGTTTCGATCTCTTCCTCGTCCACATCCTCGTGGCTGGTCAGAGAACGTCCGATCTCGGCCTCGAAATCCTCAAGCGGAACGCGGGCCTGAACGACGTAGCAACCCGGCTTTTCCTGCAACCAAAGCTGATCTTCGTGCGCGTCATGCTCATCCGCGATTTCGCCGACGACCTGCTCAATCAGGTCTTCGATGGTTAACAACCCGTCAACGCCGCCATATTCATCGATCACCAGCGCCATGTGGCGACGCTCGGTCTGCATCTTGGTCAGCAAAACACCGATAGGCATCGAGGGCGGCACAAACAGCAGCGTGCGCAGCATCGAGGTCAGGTCGAACTCGGCTCCGCCACCATTGAACCCATGGGTCAGAGCAAAATCCTTGAGGTGGACAAAACCCAGCGGCGTATCCAGCGTACCTTCATACACGGGTATCCGCGACAGGCCGCTTTCGCGAAAGACCTGCGCCAGCTCATCCTTGGAAATCGTTGAGGGAACCGAGACGATTTCAACGGTCGGAATGGCGACATCCTCAACCCGCTTGCGACGCAGGTTAACCATGCCGCGATGTTGATTGTCGGCTATTTCATGCCCGTTGACCGGAGCGCTTTGCTCCTCTTCGGCCCCTGAAATGGCATCCATAATCCGCGAAAAGAAACCGCTTTTCTCTTCAATGTCCAAATTCTCAGACTGCGCGCTTTGCGCCGCCCTAGAACTGCCGTCTGTATCGCCCATTGTCCTCTTCCAATTGATCGGGTGAAATAACCCGCTTCACCTATTATATGGGTCATTGATACCCAGTTTGCCAAGTATCTTGACCTCAATCCCTTCCATCAAGGTAGCATCGGGGTCACGAATGTGATCATACCCCAGCAAATGCAACGTGCCGTGAACGATCAGATGCGTCACGTGATCAGACATGGATTTGCCCGCCTCAGCGGCCTCGCGCGCGCATGTGTCGTATGAGATCGCAATGTCCCCAAGGGCGATTTCGCCGGTAAAATCGGGTTCCGGCAGTTCGGGCGTTTCCCCTGCGACATCGGCCGCGAGGTCTTCGGCGGGCCAGCTCAGAACGTTCGTCGGTGTTGGTTTTTCCCGGAACTCGGCGTTCAGTTCGGCAATTCGGGTGTCATCGCAGGCCAGCAGGCTAACCTCACACAAATCCGGATCCAGCCCGCAATGGTGCAGAACCGCCTCGACCGCGCGCAAGGACAGAGACTCGAGCCCCTGCCAGCGGTCGTCTTCCACGGTAAGTTCAAGGTTCATCCTGTCGCCTCAAAGCCTGATGTCGGGCCTTGAGTTATCCTGTCTCGCGCCCTGAATCGGCCTCATACGCTTCGATGATTGCGGCGACAAGCGGATGCCGCACCACATCTTTCGAAGTGAAGTAATTGAAGCTGATATTCGGGATCGTTTTCAGCAGGCGTTCGGCATCTGCCAGCCCAGATTGAACCCCACGCGGCAAATCGACCTGCGACCGGTCACCCGTTATGACCATGCGGCTGCCCTCGCCCAGACGGGTCAGGAACATCTTCATCTGCATGGTCGTTGCGTTCTGCGCCTCATCCAGCACAACAAAAGCATTGGCCAACGTCCGCCCTCGCATGAACGCCAGCGGAGCGATTTCGATTCGTTTTTCCTCGATCAGTTTGGCGAGTTGCTTGCCGGGCAAAAAGTCGTTCAGCGCGTCGTAGAGCGGCTGCATATACGGATCGACTTTGTCCTTCATGTCGCCCGGCAGATAGCCCAGCTTTTCCCCGGCCTCGACCGCAGGACGGCTGAGGATGATGCGGTCTACGTGGCCGCCGATAAACATCGACACACCAACGGCAACAGCGAGATAGGTCTTACCAGTACCCGCCGGGCCAATTCCGAAGGCTAGCTCATTCTGGAAGAGCGACTGCACATAGGCTTTTTGCGCATCTGTGCGGGGTTCGACCAGCTTTTTGCGGGTCTTGATCTCAACGGTACCGCCCTTGAACATCTCAAGCTGGTCGCCGTCTCGACTACCGGTCCCCTGTTCCGAGCCACCCATGCGCAGCTCTCGGTCCACATCAGCGGCTTCGACATCGCGCCCGCCTTCCAGACGGGTGTAAAGGGCCTGCAAAACCTCAATGGCGGTTTTCTGCGAATCCTCTTCACCCATCACCACCAACTGATTGCCGCGGCGCACAATCTGGACCGAGAGCTTCTGCTCAATCTCGGTCAGGTTGCGGTCATATTCGCCACATAAATCAATCAACAAGCGGTTGTCGGGGAATTCTACAAATGCCTCGCGCTGGGGCATCTCATCTTGCGGTGGGGTCAGGGCACCGATGGCCAATCCGTTCTCCTGTCTTGGCGTTTCACGTTGAGCGTAGACAAGAACTCGGACCAGGTGCAAGCCACAGTTTCAAAAATTCGCACGGCGATGACAAAAGCGCCGATCGGGCGCTTTGCCCCGGTTTAGAACTTGTAGTTCAAACCGAACCTCAGACCGCGATAGTTCGGTGTGGATTTTGTCGAAAAACCCGAAGAGAATTCAATATCCTTGGAGTCGAACTGGACATATTCAAACTCACCTGTGATCGACCAGTCTTCCGTCAGATAGTGTTCCGCACCAATACTTAGCGAGAACCCGTTGCGGCGATCCGAGGCCTCAAACGACTGTGTGCCAGTGGTGGACGAAATACTGTTTGTCGTCTCTACGTCACCCCAAAGGTAACCGACACTGACGAAATAAAGGATTCGCCCGCTGCGGTTGGTCAGGCCATTCCGAAACCGCAAGGTGACAATATCCGAGACTTCTGAACCACCCTGAACCGTCTCAGAGCCGACTACGGTGGATACACTGTCGTCAAGAGATCCAAAATCATATCCCAGCTCAAATCCGTATACATAGTCACGACCGCCCCGAGCCGGCAGGACACCGCGCCAGCCACCACGCACACCGCCATAACTTCCGCTGATGTCCTGATCGCCAATTGCAAAAGTATCGGTTGGTGTGGTCAGACCGAACCGGTCATCGCCTCCGCCGCCATAACCTGCTGTCAAACCGAGATAAAAAGCACTGACATCGTCGCTGAAGCGCTTATTACTGATCACCTCGGGATCAGATATGTCCCCCGTTTGATCACTCGCCCACGTCGCGCTGGCTCCAAAAGCCACCAAAGTTGCGACCGACACAGACCAGAGACCTCTGCACTTCAGAACTACCACTCAATACCCTCCATCGACGCCACTTTCGTGATCGGCAAAAACAAACCTTCCGCAAGCGGTCGAGGCCCATCAGAAAACTTGGCTCCTCTCGGAACATAGTTCCAATTCATAAATCAAGGGTAAATTTTAGATATATTCGTACGGGCACGACGTGCCCGCAAAGAACCACCTTATTGCAACAGTTCCCCGGCCAAAGAGTTCGCGCCAGACTTCACGATACGCACCTTCCGCAGGTCTCCCACGTTCAGGTCAGACCCAACCACGTGCACCGAGTGAAGATAGTCTGATTTTCCAACCATTTGCCCTTCGAGCCGCCCGGGTTTCTCAAACAGAACACCGACTGTGCGACCGACCATAGAATCCTGAATCTCGCGCTGATGCTTGGTGATCAGAGCTTGCAAGCGTTGTAAGCGGTCATCCGCCGCCGCCGGGTCAACCTGGGCGCGCTCCGCCGCCGGAGTGCCCGGACGGGTCGAGTACTTGAACGAGTAGGCATAGCCGTATTTGACTTGCTCGACCAAATCCAAAGTCGCCTGGAAATCCTCTTCGGTTTCTTCCGGGAAGCCGACGATGAAATCCCCCGACATCACGATATCCGGACGCGCAGCGCGGATACGGTCGACCAGGCGCAAATAGCTGTCCGCCGTGTGGCTGCGGTTCATCCGCTTGAGAATCCGATCCGACCCCGCCTGCACGGGCAAATGCAAGTAAGGCATCAGCTTGTCACAGGTACCATGCGCCTCAATCAGATCATCTGCCATGTCATTGGGATGCGAGGTGGTAAAACGGATACGCTCCAGCCCGTCGACCTTGTTCAACTCCCAGATCAGCCCGGCCAGCGTCATGTCGCCATTGGGACCGGCACCGTGATAGGCGTTGACGTTCTGACCAAGCAGAGTGATCTCGCGCACGCCGCGTTCGACCAGATCCTGCGCTTCACGAATGATGCGGTCGGCCGGGCGGCTGACCTCGGCCCCGCGGGTATAGGGCACAACGCAGAAGGCGCAGAACTTGTCGCAACCCTCCTGTACCGTCAAAAACGCCGTCGGGCCGCGTTTGGCCTTGGGACGGTTCTTGAGCTTTTCGAACTTGTCCTCTTCGGGGAAATCCGTGTCTAAAGCTTTGGCCCCTTCACGGGTCTTGGCCTCCATCTCCGGCAAACGGTGATAGCTTTGTGGTCCAACCACCAGATCGACCAGAGGCTGACGGCGCATGATCTCTTCACCCTCGGCCTGCGCAACACAACCCGCCACCCCGATCTTGAGATCGGGCTTTTCCGCTTTCAATCCCTTGAACCGGCCAAGCTCGGAATAAACCTTTTCGGCGGCTTTTTCGCGGATATGGCAGGTGTTCAGCAGGATCATATCCGCATCGTCCGGCGACTTGGTCTCGACATATCCCTGCCCGCCCAAGGCCTCGGCCATACGCTCGCTGTCGTAGACATTCATCTGACAGCCATAGGTCTTGATAAACAGCTTTTTAGGTTCAGACATGGATCGGGCCTTTGCAGTCGCTGGATCGGCGTCATCTATATGCTTCGAACGCCGCTTGCAATGCCGGCGCAATTACCCGAATTTGGCGAAACTTTCCAGCAAGACGCGAATGAAAACCGGCGATGCAGTACGAATCCCTCGACAGCTTTCTGAATTCAGGCCAATCCGCCCTGTTCAAAGGTCCCGTGGCCCTGATTTTCGCCGAAGACAAGACCGAGGTTGAAAGTACGCTACACCACCATCTAAACCTCGGCTTCAAGTCCGTCGTGGCTTTCATGCCCGCCGAGTTCACCCTCAGCGAGGACCTGACCGCGCGGATACATCGCGTGACACTCAGATGCGCGCCCCGGACCGTGGTGTTCGACGCGATCAACCGCATCACAAAAGTCGCACCCAGCGTCTGGATGTACTACTGCTACAACGCCGAGTACCTGTTCTACCCTTTCTGTGAAACGCGCAGCATAGGGGAATTGCTGGCCTTCCACACCGAGGAACGCCGAAACGCAATGTTGTGTCACGTGATCGACCTCTATGCCGGTGATCTGACCCAGTTCCCGAACGGCGTAGCCCCTGACCAGGCCATGCTGGACAGCACCGGTTACTATGCCCACACCCGCCACGACCCCACGGGCCGCCCGGTCGAGCGCCAATTGGACATGTCCGGCGGCCTGCGCTGGCGGTTCGAAGATCACATCCCCTATGAACGCCGCCGTATTGACAGAATCGCGCTCTTCAATTCCCGCAAAGACCTGATCCTGCAGCCCGACCACACGTTCAACGAGGCCGAATACAACACCTATGCCTGCCCATGGCATCACAATCTAACGGCTGCGATCTGCTCATTCCGGGCGGCAAAAGCTCTGAAAAGCAACGCAGGTTCGGCCTTCGACATCTCCAGCTTCCGTTGGCACAATTCCGTCTCGTTCGAATGGACATCGCGCCAATTGCTCGATCTGGGATTGATCGAGCCCGGCCAGTGGTTCTGATCCGCTCTTCATCTGGCTGAAAATATCCCGGGGCAGGCGCCGCAGGCGGCGGGGGCAGAGCCCCCTATCGCTGCAGCAGTATCGGGAACCAGTCTTCCCGCAAACGCTGACCGGGGACCATATCATGCCCCGGAAACGGAGGCGACGTGCGGCCCGGACGCTCGACATAGCGCGCATCATCCCCGACCAGCCTTAGTGAAAACGCCCGGCGACGACTGTCCGAGTGATTCCCTCGCGCCCCGTGCAGGGTACGGTAGTTGAACGCGACCGCGTCGCCGGGTTCCATTTCGAACTCGACCACTTTCATCCCTTCCGCATCCGGATCGGGGACCGGAATGTACTGACCTTCATCAGCAAAGAACCCCTCTTCGCTTACCCAGCGGGTCGGCAGCACCTCTTTCTCCCACCTGTGCGATCCCGCAACACAGCGCAAGGTGGCCTGTTTCACCGGGTCCAAGGGCGACCAGAAGCTGATCGTCTGCTGCCCTTCGACAAAGTAATACGGCCCGTCCTGATGCCAGGGCGTCGACATCGAAGTGCCCGGCTCTTTCACCAGTACATGGTCGTGAAACATCTGCACGGTTTTCGACTGCATGAGATCCGCTGCGACCTCAGCCGCCGGAGAGGTCTCGATCACCTCGCGGAACTGCGGGATACGGGTCCAGTTGCAGTAGTCATCAAAGAACAGCCCGGTCTGCCCCTCTTTTTTGTTGTCCGAGGCATAGGGTCCCGGCTCAGCCATATTGGCGGCAACCCCGTGGCGCAGCGCGTCCACGTGGTCGGCAAAAAGCCCTTTGATCAGGACAACCCCGTCAGTCTGATAGGTGTCGATCATGTCCTGAGAAACAAGAGGGTGTGGCATGGCGTTCTCCTTGTGCTTGACCCGTTTAAAGGACAACAAAGCCATCTATTCAAATCATATCTTTCGAAGTAATAATTAACCTGATGTTATATATCTCACTGCGCCAATACGAATATGTCTGCGCCATCGGCCGCCATGGCAGCTTGTCTGCTGCAGCCCATGCGCTGAACGTTTCGCAACCTGCCCTATCGACGGCCCTGACGCGGGTTGAGTCGCTTCTGGGATATCCGCTGTTCATGCGTCGACGCGGGGCGGCGATGACCACAACCCCTCAGGGGCGCCTTTTCATCGAACAGGCGGAAAAGCTGTTGCACTCTGCCGCGCAGATCGAAAATCCGACAGATGCGCCGCACGGGTCTTCACACCTGCGGTTGGGCTGTTTCATTGATCTGGCGCCGTTTCATCTGGCCTCGGCCTTGCGCAGTCTGCAAACTGCCCTGCCCGATGTGACCATCACCTATCACGTGGACAGTTTCGAGGGGTTGCTGGACGGTCTGATCAACGGTCAGACGGATATCGCGATCACATATGACCTTGGCATGGATGCAGGGTATACCCGGCAAGCGCTGTTCGACAGTGTCCCGCACGCTTTGGTCCCACCTGATCACCCGCTTGCAACAGCCCACAGTGTGACTTTGACCGATCTGGAACAGGAACCCCTGATCCTGTCAAAAGAGGGGCTGTCGGCGCAGCACGTCTTGAACCTGTTTCGGCGCAAGGGCCTTAACCCAACGGTCGCCCACAGGGCCGCTACGCTTGAGATTCAGCGCAGCCTCGCAGCCCATGGCGAGGGAATCGCGATCAGCTATGCCAGCCCAAACAATTCGATGAGTTACGACAATCGTATGCTGACCCGCCTGCCGATCCTAGACAAGGACGCTACTGAGCCTGTCGTCTTGGCGCGCCACGGAACCGGCCCCGTCGAAGCCACATTGACCTCAGCGGAGCGTATCCTCTTTGATGCGTTGTCCGAGGATAGAACTAAGGTTTCTTGCGAAGACGGATAACCACGTCGACCGAGGCGATCTCGACCCCTTCCGGTGCCTGCGGGAGGCGCTGGATCACCAACTCTTCGGACGGAGCGTCGCTCAGCCGGCTTTCGTCTTCCCAGTAGAAATGTGGGTGATCATGGGTGTTGGTGTCAAAATAGCTTTTCGACCCATCCACCGTGATCTCTTGCAGGACGCCCGCATCGCAGAACGCGCGCAGCGTATTGTAGACGGTCGCAAGCGAAACAGCATCACCCTTGGTCTTGGCCGAGTCAAACAGGCTTTCCGCTGTGACATGCCGGTGACGACCATCGCCCACAAGCAACTCGGCCAGCGCAACACGCTGTCGCGTCGGGCGCAATCCGGCGCTCTCCAACCAGTCTGTAGCTATCTTACGGCTCTGAGGTGTCATGAATCCGATACCCATTTTTGCTGCTTTTATATATAGGGGCGCAGGGATACCAATTTCAAATGAAATTCATTCGCAAAGACCGTCGGGACGCAACATCATCTGACCGCCGCTCTTGCAGGACCTTGCATACGGGTGCTAGGTGAGGCCAAATGTAATGAACGGACCCAAGGCAGAAGAGGCGGCAAGAATGGCCCAATTCCCAAGCAGTTTTGACAAAGAGGATCTGCTGAAATGCGCGCGAGGCGAACTTTTTGGCCCCGGCAATGCGCAATTGCCTGCCCCTCCGATGCTGATGATGGACCGGATCACCGACGTTTCGGGTGACGGAGGCGCCCATGGCAAAGGCCATGTTGTCGCAGAATTCGACATCACGCCTGATCTTTGGTTCTTTGACTGCCATTTCCCCGGCAACCCGATCATGCCGGGCTGCTTGGGTCTGGATGGTCTGTGGCAGCTGACGGGCTTCAACCTGGGCTGGCGCGGCTGGCAGGGGCGCGGCTATGCGTTGGGCGTGGGCGAAGTCAAGCTAACCGGCATGGTGCGTCCGGACCGTAAGATGCTGACCTATTATGTTGATTTTACCAAAGCCGTACAGACACGCCGTCTGACCATGGGGGTCGCGGATGGCCGTGTCGAAGCGGATGGTGAAGTGATTTACCAAGTCAAAGATATGAAGGTTGCACTGTCCGAAAGCTGACGCCAGCGGACATTACGCCAACAGGAACGGAACACAGGAGAACGCATATGCGTCGCGTCGTCGTCACCGGTTTGGGGATCGTCTCCTCGATCGGGAACAATGCCGAAGAGGTTCTCGCCTCGCTCAAAGCAGGTAAATCCGGCATCGAGGCCAATGAGCAGATGGTCGAACATGGCTTTCGCAGCCAGATCGCCGGGTCGCTCAAGATTGACGTGTCCGAACACGTTGACAAACGTACCCTGCGTTTCATGGGACCGGGTGCGGCCTACGCGCATATCGCGATGGGACAGGCTATTGCAGATTCGGGGCTGACCGAGGATCAGGTCGTCAATCCGCGCACCGGACTAGTCGCTGGTTCTGGCGGACCGTCCACCAGCGCGATGCTGACCGCGCACCAGACGGTGCTGAAGAACGGCGCCACCAAGCGGATCGGGCCTTTTGCCGTGCCGAAATGCATGTGCTCCACGATTTCCGCGAACCTTGCCACCGCCTATAAGATCAAGGGTATCAATTACTCGATCACCTCGGCCTGCTCGACCTCTCTGCATTGCATCGGCAACGCGGCGGAACAGATCATGCTGGGCAAACAGAACGTGATGTTCGCAGGTGGCGGCGAGGAGCTGGACTGGACCCTGTCCTGCCTGTTCGACGCGATGGGCGCGATGTCGTCCAAGTATAACGACACTCCGCAGAAAGCATCGCGCGCGTTCGATCAGGACCGCGACGGCTTCGTGATTTCGGGTGGCGGCGGCATTGTCGTGCTTGAGGATCTGGACCATGCGCTGGCGCGCGGTGCCAAGATCTACGCCGAGGTGACCGGCTATGCTGCGACCTCGGACGGTCATGACATGGTGGCGCCGTCCGGCGAAGGCGGTGAGCGCGCGATGCGTCTGGCTCTGTCGACCCTGCCAGAAGGCCGCAAGGTTGGTTACATCAACGCGCACGGCACCTCGACCCCGGTCGGAGATGTGGGCGAAGTTGAAGCCGTGCGTCGCATCTTCGGCGAAGGTCAGGTGCCCCCGATCTCATCCACCAAGTCGATGACCGGGCACGCACAGGGCGCGGCTGGCGCGCTCGAGGCGATCTTCTGCCTGCTCATGCTGGACAATGATTTCATAACACCGTCGATCAATGTCGACACACTAGCCGAAGGCATCCAGCCCGGTGAAATTGCAACTCAAGTGGTTGAAAATGCAGGTTTGGATTCGGTCATGACCAACAGCTTCGGCTTTGGTGGCACGAACGGATCCATGATCCTGTCAAAGTATAACGGGTGAACGAGATGTCGGAAGTTCTAAAAGGGAAACGCGGCCTGATCATGGGTGTCGCCAATGACCGGTCGATTGCCTGGGGTATCTCGAAAGCGATGCACGAAGCAGGGGCTGAGCTGGCTTTCACCTATCAGGGCGATGCGTTCGGGAAACGTCTGCAGCCGTTGGCGGAAAGCCTCGGCAGCGACTTCATGGTGGATGCGGATGTCACCGATGACGCCTCGCTGGACCGCGCCTTTGGCGAGTTGGGTGAACGCTGGCCAACCATCGACTTTGTTGTCCATGCAATCGCCTATTCGGACAAGAACGAGCTGACGGGTCGGTTCCTGAACACCACACGAGCCAATTTCAAGCACTCGATGGATGTGTCGGCCTACTCGTTCATCGAGGTCGCCCGCCGTGCCTATCCGCTGATGAAGGACAATGGTGGCTCGCTGCTGACGCTGACCTACCAAGGCTCGAATCGTGTAGTTCCGAATTACAACGTTATGGGCGTTGCCAAAGCCGCTCTGGAATCGGCGACACGCTATCTGGCCAACGACCTCGGCCCCGAAGGCATCCGTGTGAACGCAATCTCGCCCGGTCCGATGAAGACCCTGGCCGGGGCTGCAATCGGCGGTGCGCGCAAGACCTACAAGTTCTGCGACCAGAATGCGCCGATGCGCTCGAACGCTACGCTTGAGGCCGTTGGCGGCACAGCGGTTTACCTGACCTCGGACGCCGGGGCATGCACCTCGGGCGAGATCATCCGCGTGGATGGCGGTTTCCACGTGCTTGGAATGCCACAGCCGGATTTCATGTGACCATATCTTTCCCTGACGCCGCCAAGATTTGACCATCTTTCGGCGTCAGGGATATGGGCATGAGCAAAACTGACCAGATCCTTGCCAGCAATACGCGCGGCACCCAGACCAAACGGAAAACGGGATTTCTAAGCCCCCGCGCCCGTGTTCTGCTTTTGACGCTCACCACATTGCTGGTGTTGTTCGTGTTCTTCACGCAACCGCAGGTCCGTGCAGCGCTTGACGGGCTTTGGGGCTAAAACCCCAAGCCTTCAGTTCACCGAGACAACCTCAATATCGAAAATCAGGTCCTGACCAGCCAGCGGGTGATTGGCGTCTAGCGTCACCGTGGCCTCGTTCGCCTCGACAACCGTTACCGGCAGCGCCTGACCGTCCGGGGTCTGCATCTGCAACTGGGTTCCCGGCTCTAGTGGGATGTCATCCGGAATACCCTCACGCGGGATGTCCTGCCGCATCGCCGGGTTGATCGGACCATAGGCGTCGACACAGGCAATCTCGACCCGCTTCTTGTCGCCAACCGCCAATCCTGGCATCGCGCTGTCCAGGCCGGGTATGATCTGGCCCGAACCGACAACAAACTCTAACGGATCGCGCCCGTCTGAGCTGTCAAAGACGGTCTCGTCCAACAGCGTGCCGGTATAGTGGATGCGAACTGTGTCGCCTTGTTTGATCTCAGACATTGGGCCTCCGGGGCTTGTGGGAAATTAGGCGCCGAACACAAGCGCGCCACGCCGGAGTCTGACGCAGTGCAGGATGCATGCATCTGATTCTGATGTCCAGATTACGGTGCAGGCGTGCGCGTCCTCTGGTCGTCGCTTACACGCGCGCCTTCAATACCGAGCGGGCAGAACAGGAACATCCGATCCTATCGACAAGATGTTATCGCTACAGTCTTAAATAGAGATTGACCGGTGATGGGAATCTCTGCCATCAGCGTCTTCATGTCCGGTTCCGGGTTCGCCCGGAGAAAAGGGAATGCGGTGCGGGGAATTCTGATCCACCCAATGCCGCAACTGCCCCCGCAACTGTAGGCGGTGAGCAGGGCTGACACGCCACTGGGTTCCACCCGGGAAGGCCAGCCCGATGCTTTGACCCGCAAGTCAGGAGACCTGCCGGATATGCACCCTCGGAAGGGGTGTGTCACCGATGCCGGGGTGTGCATTGGGCCGATGCCCTTATTTCGGGTACATGGTCTCGTTCGCCCCGATATCAAGCAAGAAACGTGCCGGGGTTGGCACGAAGGACTAAGGAAAGACCTTGTGAAGAAACTATTTTGCACGGCTGCGGCTGCGCTGGCGATTCCAGCGATGGCGCACGCACATTTTCTGCTGGAATACACCACCGACACACTGATCGAGGCGCCGGGCGACGTGCCGGTCAAGCTGATCTTCTGGCACCCGTTTGAAAACGGCCATGTCATGGATCTGGAAAAGCCGCAGGAATTCTACGTGATCCACAATGGCGAAAAGACCGACCTGCTGGACACGCTGGAGCCCATCCGGTTTTCGAGCCCCGAAAACGAAGGCGCGGCCTTTCAGGGATCTGTTCCGGTCAAGCGTTCGGGCGACTACGTGATGGTCACGGTGCCTCAGCCCTATTACGAAGAGGCCGAGGATATCTATATCCAACAGATCACGAAGGCGTTCCTGAACCGCAACGAACTGCCGACCGACTGGATGAACCCCGCGGGTCTGGCGACCGAGATCGTGCCTCTGCACAAGCCCTACAACATCATCGCTGGCTCGACCTTCACCGGTCAGGTTCTGGCAAATGGCGAACCGGTTGCCGGCGCTGAGATCGAGATCGAATACATGGCCGCCAAGCCCAGTTTTGACAACCAAGCCTCGTCCGAGCCTACCGTTTCGCCGATGCCGGGTGGTGCTGTTGTCGCAATTTCTGACGCCAATGGCTATTTTTCCTTCGGTGTGCCGAAAGCTGGTTACTGGGGCTTTGCCGCCCTCGGTGCTGGTCCTGAAACCGAACATGAAGGCAAAGAGCTGAGCCAGGACGCGGTGATTTGGATCCGCGCCTGGGACATGGAGTAACCCCCGATGCACATCGTCGACGGAGCCCTGTCCAACCCGGTCGTCATCGGCGGAGCCGTTGCCGCCGCTGGTGGGGTCGCAATGGGCCTCAGGTCGCTGGATCTGGACCGCATCCCCACAGCAGGGGTGCTGGCGGCCAGTTTCTTCGTGGCCTCGCTGATCCATGTTCCGATCGGGCCGTCGTCGGTGCATCTGATCCTCAACGGTCTGGCCGGGCTGCTGCTCGGCTGGGCCGCCTTCCCGGCCCTGTTTGTGGGCCTGCTCCTGCAAGCCGTTTTCTTCGGCTTCGGCGGGCTGACGGTACTGGGGATCAACACGCTCAACATCGCCTTTCCGGCCGTACTGGCGGGGCTGCTGTTCCGACCCCTGATCGGTCGCGGCTCACCTGTTCATGGCGCGATCTGGGGCGGCATAGGCGGCGCCTTTGCCATTGCGGCCACGACCGTCATGGTGGGCATCTCACTGGCCCTGTCAGGGGACGAATTCCTCCCCGCTGCCAAGCTGGTCTTCTTTGCGCATATCCCCGTGATGATCATCGAGGCCGTTCTGACCGGATTTGCCGTTCTACTGGCACGAAAAGTCAAACCTGAACTGTTCCTGACAAGGCCCGCCACATGAGAAAGATTGCCCTCATCCTGGCCCTATGCGCGGCCCCTCTGCCCGCGTTGGCCCACAAGGTGATTGCCGGTGTTTTTGCATCCAGCGATGCGATCGAAGGGGAAATCGGCTTCTCCAACGGCACCATGGCGACCGATACCGAGGTTGTCGTGACCGATCCAAACGGGGTCGAGCTGGGCCGGGCCACGACCAACGCAGACGGGTTCTTCATCTACACGCCCACCACAGCCGTCGCCCATACCTTCTTTGCCGACCTCGGCGCCGGTCACGTGGCCGAGGTCACCATGCCCGCCGATGACGTTGCCAAGATCATGGGCGTCGCCATCAAGAACAAGCCTGCAGCGTCACCCACGCCTACGCCCTCCTCGGAGGGCGTCACAGTGGCCTCTCTCAGTGATAAGGAGCGTCAAGCTATCGCAGCAGCCGTTCGTGACGAAATACGCCCCCTGCGCCGGGAAATCGCCGCCTATCGCGAACATAACGACCTCCAGACCATTCTGGGCGGCATCGGATACATCTTTGGCCTCTTCGGGCTGGGCTTCTACCTCGCGGCGCGGAGGAAACTCGCAGGCTGATGGCACACGTACTGGAACCACAGGAACGGACGCTGGCCGAGGCTGGCACGATCGGTCAACAAGGGTTGATTACCTCGCTTGATCCGCGCGTGCGCATCGTCATGTCTGTTTTGTTTGCGGTCGTTGTGGTCTCCCTATCCTCCCTGCCCGCGCTTGCGGCGGCGTTGATGATCGCGCTGGCTCTACTGGTGCTATCCCGACTGCCTTGGCGCAAAACGCTCAAGCGGATGGCGATGATGGACAGTTTCATCATCTTCATGCTGGTCCTCCTGCCCTTCACGATGCCCGGCGACCCGATGTTTACCATCTGGGGGTTTCCAGCCAGCTGGCAGGGGCTCTGGAAAGCTGTGGAAATCGCGCTGACCGCCAACGCCGTGATCCTGACCGTAATGGTTCTGGTCGGCACAATGGAGCCTGTCACTCTGGGCCACGCCCTGCACCGGCTGCGCTGCCCGGAAACACTCGTGCATCTTTTGATGTTCACCATCCGCTACATCGATGTCCTACATGAGGAATATCAACGCCTCCGCGCCGCGATGAAAGTCCGAGGCTTCCGCCCCGGCACCAACTGGCACACCTACCGTAGCTTCGGCTACCTGGTCGGGATGATGCTGGTCCGGGCAATCGAACGGTCCGAGCGCATCCTCGGCGCGATGAAATGTCGGGGGTTTTCAGGCAAGATGCTGTTGCTGCAAGACTATAGCCTCACCCGACGAGATATTGTCTTCGCTGCCGGGTTTGGAGCCCTTTGCCTAGCCCTGATCCTAGTGGAATTCGCATGACACTTATCGCGCTGGACGACATCTGCTTTGCCTATCCCGGACAAGCACCGGTTCTGAACGGCGCAAACCTGCGGCTGGAGGCCGGACAACGCCTGTCATTGACCGGCCCGAACGGGGCTGGGAAATCCACGCTTCTGCATATCACACTTGGGTTGCAGCGGCCGTCTTCGGGTGCGGTGTCCGTTTTTGGCAAACCAAGACAGGCTGAGGCAGATTTCCATGAAGTGCGCCGCCATATCGGGCTTGTCTTTCAGGACCCCGACGACCAGCTGTTCTGCCCCACCGTGGCCGAGGACATTGCCTTTGGTCCGTTGAACCTCGGCAAGACGCGCGCCGAGGCCTTAGCAATTGTGGATCGAGTATTGGGTGATCTCGACCTCATGCATCTGAAGGATCGGACCACGCATAAGCTATCAGGCGGCGAAAAACGCCTGATCACGCTGGCAACTGTGTTGTCGATGGAGCCGCAAGCCCTGCTGCTGGATGAACCGACCAATGCGCTGGACACCAAGAACGAGGCGCGATTGCTCGAGATCCTTCAGTCGCTGCCTCAGGCTATCCTTCTGGTCAGCCATTCTCCTGCATTTCGCGATGCGCTGGCCCCGGACAGGCTGGAATTGCAAGACGGTAAGCTTGTCTCTGTGTGAGAAAGCTTATTTTTGGTCGCGCCGATGCAAGCAGTTTGCAACTGCGCAAAGAAGAACCCCGCGTCGAGGACACGGGGTTCTTTTTTGAAAGCTCTAGGCTTTCTTATTCTTCTGCGGCCTCTTCGGCTGCAACGCGGGCTTTGTCAGCCGCGCCTTTGGCGTCGACGTCACGATCAACGAATTCGATGATCGCCATCGGGGCCATATCGCCATAACGGAAGCCAGCTTTCAGGATGCGGACATAACCGCCCTGACGCTCGGCGTAGCGCGGACCCAGAACTTCGAACAGCTTTGCGACGTCTTTGTCTTCTTTCAGCTGTGCTGCGGCCTGGCGACGTGCGTGCAGGTCGCCGCGCTTGCCCAGAGTGACCAGCTTTTCGATGATCGGGCGCAGTTCTTTTGCCTTGGGCAGAGTTGTTTTGATTTGCTCATGCTCGATGAGCGAGCCAGCCATGTTTGCAAACAGAGCCTTGCGGTGCTCATGAGTACGGTTCAGGCGGCGGTAACCACGTGCGTGACGCATTTTTCAGTTCCTATCTTGCGTTTTGCTTTGTCTGGCCGGCGATGCGTGTCACCGGCTCTCCTTGGGGCGGAAGTGCCCGTATAGTCCCCGGACGCCCGGGCATTTGTGAAGACGCGCTTAGAACGCGTCTTCGAATTTCTTTGCCAGATCTTCGATGTTGTCGGGCGGCCAATCCTCGACATCCATGCCAAGGTGAAGACCCATACCGGACAGCACTTCTTTGATCTCGTTCAGCGACTTGCGGCCGAAGTTCGGGGTGCGCAGCATCTCGGCTTCGGTCTTCTGGATCAGATCGCCGATGTAAACGATATTGTCGTTCTTCAGGCAGTTTGCCGAACGGACCGACAGCTCCAGCTCGTCGACTTTCTTCAACAGCAGCGGGTTGAACTCCAGACCATCGTCTTCGTCCTGGCGGCCAGCCGATTCCGGCTCGTCGAAGTTGACGAAAATCGACAGCTGATCCTGCAGGATACGAGCCGCATAGGCCAGTGCATCTTCCGGAGTGATCGAGCCATCAGTTTCGATCTTCAGGGTCAGCTTGTCATAGTCCAGAACCTGACCTTCACGGGTCGGCTGAACGTCATAGGCAACCTTTTTGACCGGCGAGTAGATTGCGTCGATCGGGATCAGGCCTATGGGTGCATCTTCAGGCTTGTTCTTCTCAGCCGAGACGTAGCCCTTGCCGGTGTTGACGGTCAGTTCCATGAACAGGTCGGCGCCATCATCCAGGTGGCAGATGACGTGATCGCGGTTCAGAACCTCGATGCCCGCGCTTTCGCTGATGTCACCTGCGGTGACAACTGCGGGGCCTTTGGCATTGATCGACAGGCGCTTGGGGCCTTCGACTTCCATGCGCAGCGACACGCCTTTGAGGTTCAGGATGATGTCGGTGACGTCTTCACGCACGCCCGCCACGCTCGAGAACTCGTGCAGGACGTTGTCAATCTGAACACTGGTGATGGCCGCACCTTGCAGCGAGCTCATCAGAACGCGGCGCAGCGCGTTGCCCAGTGTCAGACCAAAGCCACGCTCCAGCGGTTCAGCAACCAGGGTTGCCTGACGCGCAGGGTCGTTGCCCGGCTTGCCGTCCAGCTGGGTCGGCTTGATCAATTCTGCCCAATTCTTGTGGATCATGTAATCCCTCCATTCCTGTCCGCGCCCCATGACCAACAAGGTGCAGACGCCCGAGGTTCAAAATGACATGCTGGGGCCGCGCAAAAACGCAGCCCCAGCTGAATTCAAAATCGCTTAGACGCGGCGGCGCTTCGGCGGGCGGCAGCCGTTGTGAGCGATCGGAGTCACGTCACGGATCGACGTGATGTTGAAGCCCACGGCAGCCAGTGCACGCAGAGCCGATTCACGACCCGAACCGGGGCCCTGAACTTCGACTTCCAGCGTCTTGACGCCATGTTCCTGCGCCTTCTTGCCTGCATCTTCTGCAGCCATCTGAGCGGCGTAGGGTGTCGATTTCCGCGACCCTTTGAAGCCCATGGTACCGGCAGACGACCACGAGATGGCGTTGCCCTGTACGTCCGAGATCAGGATCTTGGTGTTGTTGAAGGTCGAGTTCACATGGGCGACGCCCGATGCGATGTTCTTACGCTCTTTGCGCTTAACGCGAGTCTTATCACGTGCCATCAGTCAGACCCTCCCTTATTTCTTCTTACCAGCGATGGCCTTTGCGGGGCCTTTGCGGGTACGAGCGTTGGTGTGGGTGCGCTGACCGCGAACCGGCAGGTTGCGGCGGTGACGCAGACCGCGGTAGCAGCCCAGATCCATCAGGCGCTTGACGTTCATCTGAACTTCACGACGCAGGTCACCTTCGACGGTGAAGTTTTCGTCGATGAATTCGCGGATTTTCAGAACTTCGGCGTCGGACAGCTCGTTGACGCGACGGGTCGCTTCGATGCCCACGGCTTCGCAGATCGCTTTGGCCGAGGTGTTGCCGATTCCGGTGATATATGTGAGGGCGATTGGTACCCGCTTTGCAGTCGGGATGTTTACGCCGGCAATACGTGCCACGTGTCACTTTCCTTTTCGTTGCGGTTCCGTAACTCCAGAACCTTTTTTCACAACGCCTAACCGTGGCAGTGTCGCCAGAGGGTTCAGCATCATTCGAGGTGGTCGGGGCGTTTGGGACGAATCCCTCACGCAGACTTGATTCCCAATAGGGATGGGGGTCGATATGGGCTTTTGGTAGGGCCGTCAAGCCCCAACCTTGAGTCAGCCAAGAATTGACTTGATCGCCGATCTCACATCCGCAATCTCTGCCAAGCCATCGACAGGCTTCAGATTGCCTTTGGCATGATAGTAGCCAATCAGCGGAGCAGTCTTTTTGTAGTACTCCATCAGGCGAATGCGAACGCTGTCTTCGTTGTCGTCGGCCCGAACAGGCTGACCCGCAGCGCGCGCTTCTTCGGCGCGATTGACGATACGCTTGACCAGCGTCTCATCGTCAACCTGCAGCTCGACGACACAATCCAGCGTCTCGCCCTTTTCGGCAAGCAATTCACCCAGCGCATCCGCTTGCGCCAACGTGCGCGGGAAGCCATCAAAGATGAAACCGCCTTCGGCCCCCTGCTCCAGCTTTTCGCGGATCAGACCGATCACGATCTCATCGGTGACCAGCTTGCCAGCATCCATGATCGCCGCAACCTTCTGGCCCATTTCGGTGCCCGAAGTCTTGGCTTCGCGCAGCATGTCACCGGTGCTTAGCTGCACCATGCCGCGTGTTTCAACCAGATGACCGGCTTGCGTTCCTTTACCGGCGCCCGGGGGGCCAAGCAGAATGATATTCATCGACGAGCAGCTCCCTTTCTGCCGCGTTTCTTGCCTTTGCCGCGCAGTTGGGACTTTTCGATAAGCCCTTCATATTGGTGCGCCAGCAGGTGGCTCTGAACCTGTTGGATCGTGTCCATGGTTACAGAGACGATAATTAGTACCGAGGTGCCACCGAAGTAGAACGGGATGGCGAACTGGTTCCGAACGATTTCGGGCAACAGACAGACCAGCGCAAGGTAGGCCGAACCCAGAACCAGAACGCGATTGACCACGTATTCCAGATACTCGGCGGTTTTCTTGCCGGGGCGGATGCCGGGCACAAAACCGTTCTGCTTTTTCAGGTTGTCCGCAACGTCGTCGGGTTTGAAAGATACGTTGAACGTATAGAAATACGCGAAGAACACGATCATCGACGCGAAGAACAGCAGATAGAGCGGCTGTCCCGGGCCAAAGTTCGCCAGCAGCCACGACATGACCGGACCGTTTGCCGCACCCGACGAGAAAGTCGAGATCGTCACCGGCAGCAACAGCAGCGAGCTTGCAAAGATCGCAGGGATAACGCCCGACGGGTTGACCTTGACCGGCAGGTGGCTCGAGCCGCCTTCGTAAACCTTCATACCGGCCTGACGGCGCGGGTATTGAATGTGGATCTTTCGCAGGGCCCGTTCCATGAACACCACAAAGGTGATCACGACGATGACCATGAGGATCACACCAACGATCACGGCTGGGCTGATTGCACCCGAACGACCCGAAGCAAAGAACTGCGCCAGAGCGGCCGGAACCTCGGCGATGATGCCGACGAAGATGATCAGAGAGATACCGTTGCCAATGCCGCGCGCGGTGATCTGCTCACCCAGCCACATCAGGAACATGGTGCCGCCGACCAGAGTAATCATGGTCGACATGCGGAAGAACAAGCCCGGATCGGTCGCCAGATCACCCGATTCCAACGAAACGGCCAGACCATAGGCCTGCACGGTGGCCAGCGCCACAGTACCGAAACGAGTGTATTGGTTGATCTTCTTGCGGCCCTGCTCGCCCTCCTTCTTGAGTTGCTCGAGAGCGGGAACCATAGAAGTCAGCAGCTGCACAATGATCGAGGCAGAGATATAAGGCATGATGCCGAGGGCAAAGATACCCATCCGACCCAGCGCCCCGCCGGTGAACATCGAAACCATACCGCCGATGCCTTGCCCCGCTTGCTCCATAAATTCACGCAGGGCTTGTCCGTCAATCCCCGGCACCGGAATGAAGGTGCCCAGGCGATAAACGATCAACAAACCCAGTGTAAACAGGATGCGGTTGCGCAGATCGGTGGCTTTGCCAAGGGCAGACCAGCTTGTGTTGGCTGCCATTTGTTCTGCTGCTGATACCATAAATCGGTCTCTCTTATGAAAACACCGCCCAGAACCGTTTTCCGGCTCGGGCGGCGTCTGGGAAAACTTAGTGCTCTATGTAAGCGGGTCTTCGCCCGCTCACAAGCGCTTACTCTGCCGCAGCAGCTTTTGTGACCGTCAGAGAGCCGCCCGCTTTTTCAACTGCCTCAACGGCAGCTTTCGAAGCACCGGTCACTTCGAGGTTCAGCTTGGCGCTAACTTCGCCTTTGGCCAGAACGCGGATACCGTCCAGCTTGCGACGAACCAGCCCCGAGGCAACCAGTGCGTCCTCGGTGATCGCAGCTTTGGCGTCCAGCTTGCCGGCGTCGACGAATTTCTGGATCAGGCCCAGGTTGATAACGGCGAATTCCTTGCGGTTCGGCTTGTTGAAGCCACGCTTGGGAAGACGCTGGTACAGCGGCATCTGGCCGCCTTCGTAGCCGTTGATGGCCACACCCGAACGGGATTTCTGACCTTTGATACCACGGCCACCCATTTTACCCTTGCCGGAGCCCGGACCACGGCCAACGCGGGTCCGTTTCGGTGCGGCGCCTGGGTTATCGCGCAATTCGTTCAGTTTCATATCGCTTCTCCTAAGCCGGATGTGACCCCGAAGCGTGATGGGCCAAACACGGCGTTTCTTGGTTTTGATTCTCGTGGACGCAATGCCACCGGGGCGCTCTACAGCTTTGTGGCTCTCGTTGCAAGTGGCGCGTGAATGCGCAGCCCGCCAAACGCAAAAGAGACGCCCCAAAGGGCGCCTCTTCGCGTGTGAGTGGTGGGGTAGTTCAGCCGCAGTAAGCGTGCTTGTGCGCAATATCAGCGATATCGCAGCGACGGACTCCGATATCGTCCAGCTCGCGATTGCTGAGCCGCTGCAGTTCGGAGTAGGTCCGCTGGTATTCCGCCGCGCGAGCCCGCGCGACTTTGATGCGTTCAATAAGTGCGGAAATGCGTGCGCCGAAATTGAAGGTCGAGGGGGTGAGTGTTGCAGTATGTGCCATTTTCTTTCCTTTCAGACCGAAGCGTATTCCCCGGCAAATTTTGTGTTCCTTTTGGATACAGCGAGCAGATAGGAAGAGGTCATGCGGCCAACAACGCCAGTTACGGTCTAGCCGCTATGCAAGGCGGACATATCCGACACAGATTGGAAAGCGTTCGGCGCAAAAACCCCTGAAATGACCAGCCGACCTTACTAACCATGCAATTCGCGCAGGATAGCTTCAGAGTACAGGGAAATCGTGGATCGGGTCAGAACTCAGAGCGATTAAAGCTCTTGCACGGATTGGTTGGCCCGACCTACGGCCAACCAATGTGTATTATTCAGAGCCTTACCCAAAAGGCCCTGATACAGCGCGCTTAAATGGCTGCCTTGCGGCTTTCGTCCAGATAGATCTCGCGCAGACGTTTGGCGATTGGGCCAGGGGTGCCATCGCCCAGCGCCACGCCATCAATCTCAACCACCGGCATGACAAAGGCGCTGGCCGAGGTGGTGAAGGCCTCATCTGCCTCTTTCGCTTCGTCGATAGTGAATAGGCGTTCCTCGACCTCCATCTGCGCCTCGGCAGCCATGCGCAGAACGGCCTTGCGGGTGATACCATGCAGGATCTCATTCGACAGCGGGCGGGTGACGATCTTGCCGTTCTTCACGAAATAGGCGTTGTTGCTGGTGCCCTCGGTGACATAACCGCCTTCGATCATCCACGCATCATCACACCCGGCAGCCTTGGCCATCATCTTGCCCATCGACGGGTAGAGCAGCTGCACGGTCTTAATGTCACGGCGCCCCCAACGGATGTCCTCGATCGAGATGATCTTGGCGCCTTTTTGCGCCGCAGGGCTATCCGCCAGACCTGGCTTGTTCTGTGTGAACAGAACCAGCGTCGGCTTGGTGTCGGCGGAGGGGAACACAAAATCCCGGTCCCCATCGCTGCCGCGCGAGACCTGCAGATAGACCAGACCTTCGTCAATCCCGTTCAACTCGACCAGCTTGCGGTGGATCTCCAGCAGTTCATCCTTGGTGCAGGGCTCAGCCATCTGCAGTTCGTCCAACGAACGTTTCAGGCGCACCGCGTGGCCCTCAAAGTCAATCAGCTTGCCATCCAGAACGCTGGTCACCTCATAGACGGCATCTGCCATCAGGAAACCACGGTCAAAAATGGATACCTTGGCCTCGGTCTCGGGCAGGTATTCGCCATTCACATAAACGGTGCGGGTCATGTCACTCTCCTCAGCCCCAAAGTGCCGCACTGGGCGGATGCACTCCGGCGTCGTCAAAAATCAGCGGGTTGTTGCGGTCTTCGGCCAACAGAAGCGGGCCGTCAAGGTCTGTCACCATCGCACCCTGCGCCAGCAATGTAGCAGGGGCCATGGCCAGAGAGCTGCCGACCATACAGCCGACCATGACTTTGTAGCCCTCAGCCAACGCCGCCTCACGCAGCAGCAAAGCCTCAGTCAGACCACCGGTCTTGTCGAGCTTGATGTTCACCACATCATATTTGCCCTTCAATTTGGGCAGGCTGGCCCGGTCATGGCAGGATTCGTCAGCACAGACAGGCACCGGACGTTCCATACCGACCAGCGCGTCGTCCTCGCCTGCGGGCAGCGGTTGTTCGACCAGTTCAACACCCAGCCGCACCAGATGAGGTGCCAGATCCGAATAGACCTCAGCCGACCAACCTTCGTTGGCATCAACAATAATCTTGGATTTTGGCGCGCCTGCACGCACGGCCTCCAACCGGGGCATGTCGTCCGGTGTGCCCAGCTTGATCTTCAAAAGCGGCCGATGCGCGTTTTCTTCTGCCTGCTTCCGCATCGCCTCGGGCGTCGCCAAAGACAGGGTATAGGCGGTGATTTCAGGCCCCGGAACCGGCAGACCGGCCAGGTCCCAAACGCGTTTGCCCGCTCGCTTACACTCCAGATCCCAAAGAGCGCAGTCCACGGCGTTCCGCGCGGCCCCGGCGGACAGCAGGTCCATCAGCGATTGCCGCGTGAACTCGGCAGGCAGCGCCGCGATTTCAGCTTCGACCGACTCAAGCGTCTCATCATAGCGCGCATAAGGCACGCATTCGCCCCAGCCCTGATGAGTTCCGTCCGAGACTCGAACCGTCAGAACTTTTGCTTCGGTCCGCGACCCGCGCGAGATGGTGAACACCTGCGCCAGCCGAAACACATCACGAGAGACCTCAACCTGCACGCGCCCGCTCCTTCATCTTTTCAAAAATACGCCCGCCGGAGGCGATCCTCCGGCGGGTTTCTTTGATCACAGAGCGGACAGAGCATCCACCAGTTTTCCGGCACCGAAGCGGTAAGGGTCAGTAGTGGGCAGGCCCATCTCTTCCTCGACCTTGGCCAGGTAGGCCGTGGCCTCATCCTCGCTGAGGTGCTGGGTGTTGACCGAAACGCCAACAACCTGACACGCCGGATTGCCAACCCGTGCAAGCGGCAGGGCCGTGTCGCGCAGCTGCTGCAGCGTCGGCAGCGAATACTCGGGCAGGCCGCGCATATGGGTCCGTGTCGGCTCATGGCACAGGATCAGCGCATCGGGCTGACCGCCATGGACCAGCGCCATGGTGACGCCCGAATAGGACACGTGATACAAAGAGCCCTGCCCCTCAATGTGATCCCAGTGATCTTCATCATTATCGGGCGTCAGGTATTCGACCGCACCTGCCATGAAATCCGCAACAACTGCGTCGAGCGGAACACCTTGGCCGGTGATCAGAATACCGGTCTGACCCGTGGCGCGGAAGGTGGATTTCATGCCGCGCTTGCGCATCTCGGCATCCATCGACATCGCCGTATACATCTTACCCGCTGAGCAATCGGTGCCGACAGCCAGGCAACGCTTGCCGCTGCGTTTCTTGCCGTTTGCGATTGGGTATCCAACGGTTGGCACCCGCACATCGTGCAGAGTGCAACCGTGGGTCTGGGCCGCCGCAACCAGATCGCCTTCGTCTCGCAGCAGGTTGTGCAGGCCAGACGCGATGTCGTAGCCCATTTCGAGCGCCTCGATCAGAACGGTTTTCCAGGCCTCGCTGATCACGCCGCCGCGATTGGCGACACCGATAACCAGCGTCTTCGCGCCGGCCTCTTTGGCCTCGGCCAAGGTCATGTCGGTCATACCCAGATCGGCCTTGCAGCCTTCCATGCGGTACTGGCCTACAGCGTTTTCCGGACGCCAGTCACGGATGCCGATGGCAACTTTGGCAGCCAACTGGTCAGGCGCATCGCCCAAAAACAACAGATACGGTGTCTCGATCATTGCATCGCACTCCTTTGATACCGCGCCAAACTAAAGAACCACGTGAACGAGCGTTTCGCGAATTTTCACTACATACGTCCTCTCACCAATATTTTTTCGCGCGTTTTGACGTTTGGTCGCAAAATTCTTCGAAGTTTTTAAACTGAACAAACTTTAAGCACCCGCGAACTGCGCCTTGCGCAAGAAATGCTGCGTGCGCATTGCCGCATCTGCACAATGACCCTTGCGCCGCATTGCGCAATTTAATATCCCGAACGAGAACCAAAACGTAACTTCATTACTCTTGCGAGGTCCCGATGAGTTTCCGCATCCAACCCGCCGCTCCGGCGCGGCCAAACCGTTGCCAGTTGTTCGGCCCCGGCTCGAACACAAAGCTGTTCCCCAAAATGGCGGCCTCCGCTGCGGATGTGATCAATCTGGACCTTGAGGATTCGGTTGCACCCTCTGACAAGGACATCGCCCGCGCCAATGTCATCGAGGCGCTGAACACCGTCGATTGGGGCAACAAATACATGTCCGTGCGGATCAACGGGTTGGATACGCCCTATTGGTACCGCGATGTGGTGGACGTACTGGAACAGGCCGGAGACCGCCTTGACCAGATCATGATCCCCAAGGTCGGCTGCGCAGCAGATGTCTACGCCGTCGACGCTCTGGTCACCGCGATCGAGCGCGCCAAGGGTCGGAGCAAGCCGATCTCGTTCGAAGTGATCATCGAATCCGCTGCTGGTATTGCCCATGTCGAGGAAATTGCAGCCTCATCGCCCCGGATGCAGGCGATGAGCTTGGGTGCTGCGGATTTCGCCGCTTCCATGGGCATGCAGACCACTGGGATCGGCGGCACTCAAGAGAATTACTACATGCTACGCGAAGGTGAAAAGCATTGGTCAGACCCATGGCATTGGGCGCAAGCGGCCATCGTCGCAGCGTGCCGCACCCATGGCGTTCTGCCGGTCGACGGACCCTTTGGTGACTTCAGCGACGATGAGGGCTATATCGCACAGGCCAAACGCTCGGCCACTTTGGGTATGGTCGGCAAATGGGCGATTCATCCCAAGCAGATCGCGCTGGCCAATCAGGTCTTCACCCCGTCGGACGAGGCTGTCTCCGAGGCCCGCGAAATCCTGGCCGCGATGGAACAGGCCAAGGCCAATGGTGAAGGGGCCACTGTCTACAAAGGCCGTCTGGTAGACATCGCGTCGATCAAGCAAGCCGAGGTCATCGTAGCGCAATCCGAATTGATCGCAGCGAACGGCTAAACCAAAAATGAAAGAGCGCCAATTTGGCGCTCTTCCTACCGCAGTTTCTGCCTTCAGCGGCCGAATGCGCTATCAGGTGTCCAAGTAAAGTCTTCGCCCTGCTTGCCCCATTTCATCATCAAACAAGAGGTGCCGAGCTTCTGGAAGTAGACGATGTTAAGTGGATACCATCCGGCTTTTGGAACCTCGACTTCGGTTCTTTGGTTGGCCTCGCAACCCTGAATGCCCCTTACAAACCCGATTTGTTGCCCCCCGACAAATGCCTCGAGCCCATCATTGGACCAGGTTTCAAGCTCATAAATGCCTGGGGAATCAAAGCGAATGTAGCCGTTGATATCAGCCACGACGTTGACGGATTCACCGAAAGTCAGAACAGGGTCACCCTTGTTAGTGTCTCGGTAGTCCAATCCAAGCAGAGGTGTGCCGACCTCAGCGTTAGGCAATAGGGACTTGGCGTGGCTCAGATCGCGAATTTTGCGCTGCGTTCCGTTCCATGCATATTTCACATTAAGGCCGGATTGCACATTGCCAGGTTGCGGGTTAGCCGGTTCCAGCTTGAGCGGCGCCGCCCCGACGTATCCAGCAAGAATGGTGAGCGCGGACGCGATCAACCCAATTTGAAGATGGTTCATAGTGGTCTCCCAGTATACGCGCCCATTTTGTCTTGGGCGTCTTTGCCAAAGACCCTAAGACCTGAGCTTTTACCTCGCAAGGGTGTGATGCCAGCGCGAAAGGCAAGCTACGCTCTCAAATCCTTGGGTGACCCCATCACCACATATGACGTGATCGACGTGACATGGGGCAGTGTTCCCAGCACATCGGTGTGAAACACCTTGTACGAAGGAAGGTCCGCGCACTCCACACGCAACAGATATTCGATCTTACCGGTGATATTGTGGCATTCCACCACTTCGGGCGCGCGCTGCAAGGCCCGTTCAAAGCCTTCCTGAGCAGCCTTTGTATGTTCTCCCAGACCAACGCCGATATAGGCGACAAACCCCTTGCCCAGCGCGTTCGGGTCCAGAACAGCGCGGTAACCGGTGATGACCCCGGCCTTCTCCAACTCTTGCACGCGGCGCAAACAGGCCGAGGGAGATAGCCCAACACGATCTGCCAGTTCAAGATTGCTGATGCGCCCGTCCGTCGAGAGTTCGCGCAATATTTCGCGGTTTATTCGATCAATCTTAGTCATTAATTGCCAAAATAGATCATTCACGCACAATAACGCAATTTCATTTGCGCCATGTGGGGTAAACATCCCCCGCATGACCTACGACATCCTTCTGGCCCTGATCGCCTTTGCCTTCGTCTCGTCCATTACGCCGGGACCGAACAACCTGATGCTGATGGCATCTGGCGCCAATTTCGGCTTTCGGCGTACAATTCCCCATATGTTGGGTATCGGGCTTGGCTTCACCTTCATGGTGCTGCTGGTTGGCGCGGGTCTGGTGCAGGTTTTCAACCAATACCCCGTCAGCTACACGGTGCTGAAGGCGGCCTCGGTCGCGTATCTGTTGTATCTGGCATGGAAGATTGCGCATGCCGCACCGGCCGAGAATGGCGCTGACGTGGGCACGCCGATGAGTTTTCTACAGGCCGCCGCCTTTCAATGGGTCAACCCAAAGGCCTGGGCTATGGCGCTGACCGCGACAACGGCTTATGCGCCGGGTCAGACTCTCAATGTCATCATCATCGTTGCGCTTGTGTTCGGAGCGGTCAACTTGCCCTCAGTCAGCACCTGGACGGTCCTGGGGCAGCAAATGGCGCGGCTCCTGACGAATCCGCGCCGGTTGGTGGTGTTCAACTGGACAATGGCAGCCCTGCTTGTGGCCTCGCTCTATCCGGTATTGTGGCCGAGCTGATCACTTCAACGGCAGGCAGATCTCGGTCAACAGATCCTCGGGCGCAGTTTCGCGCGGATCGTTGAGGTAGATCTCATAGCAGGGTTGATCTGCGGGCTCTTCCCCTGATTCAGGCAGCCAGTTTCCAAAAAGACTGTGGTAGGCGGCCTCCAAGCCAGAATAGGGTCCCTTGTAAGTTAACACCGCCGTCTTTCCCCCGGCGATCTGCACGTCCACCATCCCATCGGGGGTACCTTCCCCACGGAATTCGGCCCCGGCATAGCTGCGCAACTGATCCTCTGGCACCTCATCCGGGCTGTCAAAGTAGATACCAAGCACAGGGCCAACCTGCGGCCAAAGCTGACGGGATTCGCACAGTGCGCCGAACGCTTCAAAGCTTTTGCCAATTTCGGAATATGCGCCTTTGTGCGGCAAGGCGATCACGCGGCGGGCGGGTTCGGTTCGGGTGGTCACGGGATGCATCGGATATCCTCCGGTTTTGAAGTTTGGATGGGCTGGCAGAAACTGACCGGCTTTGCGAAAGGCCGCGGGGCTGCTGCCATAGGCCTCGGTAAAGGCCCGGATGAAAGAGTTCGGGTTGGGGTAGCCAACGGAATGCGCAACCTGCGACACCGAAGTGTCTGACCGGACCAGTTGGACCGCCGCACGGTGCAGCCGTATCCGACGCACCGCCTGGGCGCAGGTCTCGCCCGTCAATGCGCGGAAAACGCGGTGCCAATGGAACCGCGACATCGCGGCGATATCAGCCAGCGCATCCAGTGACAAATCCCCATCGGGGTGATCGTGGATATAGGTCAGCACCCGCAGGATGCGGTCCTCGTAACTGGTTGCCATTTGGCATCCCTTCCTTCTCTCTGCCCAATCGTGGTCGCATAATCGGCTCTCACAAATCTTGCTGAGTTGCATCCCAAGCGACCACGCGTCATATAGCAGGGAACTTCCGCGTTGAGAGGCGTCATGACCCAGTATCTGGATTTCGAAAAACCGCTGGCCGAGATCGAAGGCAAAGCAGAAGAGCTGCGCGCCTTGGCCCGCGCCAATGAAGAGATGGATGTGGCCGAAGAAGCCTCAGCTCTGGATGCTAAAGCCGCCAAGCTGCTGGATGAGCTTTATGCCGATCTGACCCCATGGCGGAAATGTCAGGTCGCGCGTCACCCCGAGCGCCCCCATTGTCAGGACTATGTCAAAGAGCTTTTCACCGAGTTCACGCCGCTGGCCGGGGATCGCAACTTCGCCGACGATCTGGCTGTGATCGGCGGGTTGGCCCGGTTTAACGATCAGCCGGTGATGGTGATCGGACATGAGAAAGGCTCTGACACCAAATCGCGTATCGAGCGGAATTTCGGCATGGCCCGCCCTGAAGGCTACCGCAAAGCCGTCCGCCTGATGGAGATGGCCGGGCGGTTTGGTCTGCCGGTCGTGACCCTGATCGACACCGCAGGGGCCTACCCCGGCAAGGGCGCAGAGGAGCGCGGTCAGTCCGAAGCGATTGCCCGGTCGACCGAGATGTGCCTGAAAATCGGAGTGCCTCTGGTTTCGGTCATCATCGGTGAAGGTGGCTCTGGCGGGGCTGTGGCCTTTGCCACCGCGAACCGCGTCGCGATGCTGGAGCATTCAGTCTATTCGGTGATCTCACCCGAAGGCTGTGCCTCGATTCTTTGGAAAGACGCCGAGAAGATGCGTGAGGCCGCCGAGGCACTGCGCCTGACCGCGCAGGACCTTTACAATTTGGGTGTCTGCGATCGCATCATCACCGAACCAAAAGGCGGCGCCCATCGCGATCGTCCGGCTGCAATTGAATCGGTCCGTTCCGCCATTGCGGCCATGCTGAAAGAGCTGGACGGTAAGGATGCGGCGGCCCTGATCAAGGATCGCCGTCAGAAGTTCCTGGATATCGGCTCAAAAGGGCTGGCGGCGTAAACCGTTAGCCGCCCAATTGGCGCAACAGCTCGACCGAAGGCTTTCCGGTTACGGCCAAGCCATTGGCGCGCTGATAGCCGCTGATCGCGGCCTCAGATTTCTTGCCGATCACCCCGTCTGCGCCCTCGGTATCGAATCCGGCCGAGGTCAGGCGGCGTTGCAGCTCTTTGCGGTCTTCCAGAGTGAGCCCTGTTTCATCCGGTCCGAACGATGCCTTGAACGGCACGCCGCCGGCGATCCTGTCGGAAAGATGGCCCACGCCGATCGCGTAGCTGTCCGAGTTGTTATAGCGTTTAATCACGTTGAAATTGCGGAACACGGCGATCTTTGGGCCGGGAACCTGCGGCTGCAAGACCGCGACGGGCGTGCCGGAAACGGTGCCGACCTCTCCGCCCCAGGGCTGACCACGCACCCAACCCGCGCGCGACAGATAGGCAGCGGTTGAAGCCAGTGAGTCCGACGGATCCTCGGACCAGATATCGCGTCGCCCATCACCGGTGAAATCGACCGCATAAGCCAGATACGAGGTCGGAATGAACTGCGTATGCCCCATCGCGCCCGCCCAGCTGCCGGTCATGTTGTCCGCCGAGGTGTCGCCCGCCTGAATAATCTGTAAGGCCGCGATCAATTGCTTTTCGAAAAACGCACCGCGCCGCCCGTCATAGGCCAAGGTCGAGGTTGCCGAGATCACCGGCACATCACCGCGGCGCGCGCCATAGCGGCTTTCCAGCCCCCATACGGCCACGACGACCTCTTTGTCGACGCCATATTGCGCCTCGATCTGCGACAGAACACCGTTATGGCGTTGCAGCATCTTTTTACCGGTACTGATCCGCTCATCCGAGGCAGCGATGGCCAAATAGTCCTCAAGCGAGCGTTTGAACTCGACCTGATTGCGGTCCCGTTCGATCACGCCGGGCAGATAGCCTGCCCCCTGAAAAGCGCGGTTCAGCGTGGATTGTGAGATGCCCTGCGAAGAAGCGCGGGATTTGAAACCCGCCACCCAGGCATCGTAACCCGCATTGGAAACCGGCTGCATTCGGGATGCAGGCGCGCGCGCCGGAATGGTCGCATCACTGCACGCCGCCAAAAACGCCGCACCGAGGCCGAGTGAAAAACTGCGTCTATTGATCATGACTGAAATCTGCTCTGGTTTGTGATTTGCCCCAGCGTAACGCAGTCCGCGCCCGCAAACCAGAACGACTGACCCCTTCGGTCGCCGACTGGGCAGGTCGGCAATTGGCCGCCTAAAGCATTTTGCGTTTCACTTTAGGAAGGACCATCGAATTGCGCGTCGACCCTAGGGCGAGGCAACGTATTTCGATTCAAATCAACGCAAAGCGATCTAACTGACCAGCAACCGCAAGCCCTGTGTCACGTCCGAACGGACCGCGAGGCGCAGGCCCGGCTCGTCGCCCGCCTTCAGCGCAGCGATGATCAGTTTGTGGTAATGCGGTGGCTCGGTACGCCGAAGACGACCATAAAGCGCGCGCATGGTCGGGCCAAGCTGCAGCCAAACAGTTTCCGCCATGGCCAGCATCGCAGGCGCCTGCGCACGCAGGTAAAGCGTTCGATGAAATTCCAGGTTCGTTCGGATATAGCCCACCGCATCGCGCTTGGTCACCATCTCGGCGACGTTCATATTGATGCTTTGCAATCGGTCGATCAGCGCCATATGCGCCCGAGGCAAGGCACGGCTAGCCAGTTCAACCTCCAACAGCGCCCTCAGGGCTGCCAGCTCTTCAATTCGGTCATTTGTCAACTCAGGCGTCGAGACGCGCCCCGATGACGACAAAAACAATGCGCCCTCTGCCGCCAGTCGGCGCACCGCTTCGCGCGCAGGCGTCATCGAGACACCGAATTCCTTGCCGATCCCCCTGAGGGTCAAAGCTTCGCCCGGCGCAATCTCTCCGTGCAGAATACGCGATCTCAGGGTGCGATAGACCCGATCATGCGTCGCGATACTCGAGTCCGTGGGCCGTGTCGTTATCATGCCCTCATGTGATCACAAAATTCGGTGACGTCAACTCGCTGACCCGTCAAATCGGAACCGATGTAACACAGCTCCGTTGTCTCTCAGCCAGCGACGCGGGGTATCGTAGGGGCCAAAAATACGCTCCACCTGCGCCCAGAAGGCCGGAGAGTGGTTCATCTCGGCCAGATGCGCCACCTCATGCGCAGCGACATAATGCAGAACCTCGGGCGGGGCGAGAATCAAGCGCCATGAGAACATCAACCTGCCGTGGGAACTGCACGACCCCCAGCGCGACCGCGTGTCCCGCAGCGACAGGGTCGTGTAGGACCGGCCCAGAATGGCCGCGTAGTCATCACAGGCCCCGCTCAGACGATCCCGCGCAAGTTCCTTGAGGAAGCGAGCCAATCGACGTCCCTCAGCCCCGGCCGGGACGGCCACCGTGTCCGCGCCCAACTGAACGCGCCGACCGGTTGCCGGGACGATTCGGCGTTCAACGCCTTCGACCGGGATCAGGCCGCCGACGCGAACGTCTTCCCTCTCAGGCTGGCCCGCCAGATTCTGGCGGATCCAATCTTCCTTGCTGCGCGCGAAGTTCAACGCCTCAACCTCGGGCACGCCGTTTGGATAAGTCAGGGTAACCCGCCCGTCCAATTGAGAAATCCGCAGACTGATCCGCCGCGCCCGCGCGGATTTGCGCAGCGTCAGCGGCACTGGCGGCCTGCCCGGCAAAGCGTGTTCCCCCATATCCCGTCCTCTTCCGCGCAAAGGCTTTGACAGCACCCGCCGCCTGTGGCAGGTGAACTGAATCTTTTAGACGACTCACCTGATATCAAGGGGATTTGACATGCCCAAGGAAGAATGGGGCGTAAAGCGCGTTTGTCCGACCACCGGTAAGCGGTTTTATGACCTGAACAAAGACCCGATCGTCAGCCCCTACACGGGCGAGATCGTGGAACTTGAAACCGGCAAGAGCCGGATGATCGCCGCCGATGCCGAGGACGCAGCGACCAAGAAAGCGCGCGAAAACGCATCCGAGGATGATCTGGTTCTGGATGATGACGACAATGTCGACGTCGATCTGGATGATGATCTGCTGGATGATGACGACGATGGCAACGATGATGTTTCGCTGGACGACATCAAGGACATGTCGTCAGAAGACGAAAACTGATCCGAAACGGGGGCGGCCAGTGGCCGCCCTTTTTCGTTGCGCGAGGCGACGCATAGTTTTTTGTAGATTTCAAAATTTGCTCTTGCACTCATGCGCGCTGTCTCATAAACGTCCGCCCACTGCTTCGGCAGTACCTGGAAGGGGCCTTAGCTCAGTTGGGAGAGCGCTTGCATGGCATGCAAGAGGTCAGGGGTTCGACTCCCCTAGGCTCCACCAAAACCTAACAATACAACTAGATAGCAAGCATTGGAGCGGTGTGACACACAGGTGTGACACAAAATGAAGCTGCATGCGTATCGCTCACTGTCCCGACACGGCATCTACTACTTCCGTTGGCCACTGCCCGACACAAGACCAAAACCCCACACTAGACCAAGCACCACACGTAGGACCCTTCGGGTGTCTTTGCGTACAAGATGCCCTAAGGGGAGTCAGTGGCACCTCGATGATCTTGATGTCTAGTACGAGAACTGTGTGACGGGTGGACTTGGGTCGTTCGTAATCCCGGTGCTTGACTGGCAAGGCTTTGCCGAAGCCGTACGTCGAAAAATGGTACTGGAAATTGGGTCAGCGCCAGCAACAGGAGAGGTTATGAAGGCGCAGTACACCTCACCCTCAGACTATGACTACCTGATTGGCGAGAAGATCTGCGAACGGATCCAACAAATCTGGAGCGAACCCTAGAGGCGGCCTTTGCATTAACCACCCGAGGCTCGACACAAAAAGCCAGCAGCAATTATCTGAGGAAAGCTAGTGTTCTGCGCTTTCAATAGAAATGCACAAATGATGGTAGATCTTCGACACAGCGTGAGTAGACAAACTTATTGACATCGATTTGCACAAACCGAATGAAATTTGCACGCTTATGGTTAATTAGCATCCGGAAAAGGTGGCTGGGGTGGTAGGATTCGAACCTACGATACACGGTACCAAAAACCGCTGCCTTACCACTTGGCTACACCCCATCGATGAGCGGCTGTCTACGATTGTTGCAGACAGGGTTCAAGAGGTTTCAGCTAAAAAAGTGGGCCCTCTTGAAAAAATTTTGGCCGCGCTTGCTGCTGCGTCTGCGGCGGGATTCCTTTGGCCTGTTTTCGATACCGATATTGCCACGTATCTTTACCGGATTGAACAAGCCAAGGCACGAAGGCCCCTAGGCTCATAGAACCTTTGAATGCAAATTCGTTCTGACAATGTCACCTATACTGCCGTCGGAGAGCAGGCGGCTTCCATTGAACTTAGGAGCCCACGGGAGAACGGATATTGCGAAAGCTTCAATGGCCGATTTAGGGGCGAGCCACTCAACGGCGAAATCGTCTAAAGCCTGCGCAATGCACAAATCCTGATCGAACAACGGAGGAGACACTACAACACAAAACGCCTTCACAGTGCGTTTGGGCCATCGCCCGAAACAATCAAACCGATGGAACTCAGACCAAAAATGTACCTACAATCAATTTAGACAAGTCAGATGGCGCTGCTTACTAAACAGTGGCGCCCTTTCCGGACGGCTTCAAGGGCCATGCAGCGTAAGAAGCAGCGTGGTTGCGGATACGGACCCGTGAACCGAATGTGAAAAGCCTGTTTTCCGCGTGTTCAACCTTACTCTCTAACACTTTCTTTTGATTCCTTGCCCAAAAAGTCTGATGGCCGAAATGCGCAATGAAAATTGAGGGACGAATGGATGTTGAACCTTGCTTTGACCTTTTCAGCTACTTCAGTTTGGGTTGCCGTTGGTTTCTTGTCAGGGTTTTCAATTATTTTTGACTTGAAGAAACTTTTGGCAGATGCACGAGGCATCAACCCCGAACTCCGCTGCAGTGTAGGCATTTCAGCTAGAAAGCGAAGAAGCTGACGGTTATCCGCAGCAACGGTTTCGCAGTTGCCTAAAGGTGCATATAACACGTCGAGCGGCCTCCTCCTGCGGGCCGCGAACGACCGCCACTACATCCGACAAACGCCAACGCGAATGCTTGGATTGCTCTTTGAGGGTATCTAGGGATGCCCTATTCAGCCGCTCGACATCATGCAGTTCGCCAACGCGATAGTGGACCGCAAAAGCACCGAGGACTATCGCGCCCGGATAGATACGGCCGAGCGTTGTCGGAATGATCGGTAAGGTCTTGGCCGTCGCCGCTATCAATGAACTGACGCCCCACCTTTTCGACACCAAGAAAATGGCTAGCGCTACGGAGGACACACCCGCTCGCAAGCACTGGGATGCGATCCTAGAACCGCACCAGATGGGCCTGTAGTAAACCTCCGTCCGTTTCAGCAGTTTGTCTAGCTGCTAGGACAACCGCCTCTCCATTTGCGTCTATGCGGTTCTCAAAGAAATTTACGACAGAACCCGGCTACTCTAGGCGTTCCAAAATAATACGCGCCGCAGCGCCTCGCTCTGCGGGTCGGCATCTTGACCTAGGGTTACGCGCCCAGCCAAACCGTCGTCCGAGATCAAATAAACATAAACATAATGATAATTGAGTTCGATTGAGACTATAGTCGGCTCATAGCGTAGTGTTTTTTGAAGATGGTGCGTATCGATGGCCAAGGACACGATTGAGCAATCTCACCAGTTCGCCGACGAAACGACGGCGGCGCAGCTTTCATCCGCTTTGGTCGATACGCCAGACCTGTTTCGTCTTGTCATCGATACGAATGACCTAACGGCGGTGAACCTGCCAGACGGATTCATCGCGACGCGGTTTGTGGTTATTGATGGAAATCTGTTTCTGATCTCGGAAGACGGACAAGCTGTAGCTCTGTTGTCAGGGGCCAATAACGGCTTTGTCATTCTTTCAGACGGCTTTCCCTTCAGCGCGGCGCGATTGCAAGACTCTATTGAAGCCTTGGGTGAATGGACTCAGCTGGGCGACGTTCCGAGCTTGACGCTGGACCAGATCATCAACCTCGGCGGCGCTCGTCCCGGTACCGGAGAGCAGGAGCCAGTGCGCGTTGGTGATCCGCTGATCGGGCTAGAATACAATCCGCTTTTGCCGCCGACCGACTACCCGCCCGAGTTGCGCCGGGATGAGAGGTTCTTTGCCGCTGAAGTATTCGACGATGGTGGCGTTCCTGAACCCGGGAACAACACGATTACGCTATCCGGCCTGCCGATAGCCCGAGAAACCGATGCCCCGGTTGATATGCGACCATCCTCGTTCATACAGTTCAATATTGAACAGGCCAATTTGGGCGAGGCGGTCACGCTAGTCACATTTCAAGTCACCAACCTGCCAGCGGGTACAACCTCGAATGTGGGACAGGTCTCAGCCTCCGGTGGGTTGGCAACGCTGACATTTTCCGGGTCTGAAGCAGAATTCAATTCACTTATTTTGACCTATCCGACTGACTTTTCAACGCAAAGCCGTACGGATACGGCTCCGGGTCCTCTACCGGCCTCGGTTGCTATTGAAACCAATTTTCTGGGGTCGGCACAGCTCAGCTTTGAGATCACCGTCGTTTCCGAGGGCGATGCGATCATCGACGACACGCTGCCTGACACCGTTCCCGACGAAACCGACGATCCAATAACGTTCCGTCCTGCTGATCTTCTTGCACCTCAAGTCACCGACATCGATGGCTCGGAAGACTACGAGACGCTTGAGCTGATCGTGACTGGTTTGCCAGGCGGGTCCACGCTTGCCGGCTTGGGGATCGTGGTCCCTGCTGGCGCCACCGCGTCGATCGCCGCCGCGACTGATGGGTCTTCGACCCTGACGATCACGATGGACGCCACTCAAGTTGCCGATATCCAAACCGCGTATGAGGCGTTGGACATCACCGTTCCGGGGGATTTTTCCACTGACAACAGGTCCGATCTGACCGCTGGCACGCAGTTGCCGATCAGTCTAACGCTTAATATTCAGACGGATGAAGACATCTCGGCGGCGATTGACGGCCCAAATGACGGGACTGTTTCGGCCACGCGAGTCGTCGATATCGGGTTCGAGGAAGATATCGATCTGTCGGGCCCAGCGCGCATTGATGCCGAGGAAGACGACGGCAACCCGAATGCAAGTGTCGGCGTTGATGTGGATCTTGGGATCGAAATTACGATCGACGATCAGGATGGCTCGGAAACTGAAGACCCCACTGACCCAGTCTTCGGTGCAACAGTCGAAGTGAGGTTTGACACTCTGCCTCCGGGCACAACGGTCAACGGCGGCGTTTTGAACGGAACAGTTTGGACTGGAACAGTCCCCGAAGCCGAAGCGTTGATCCTTTCGCTTCCGCCTGACTATTCGGGTCAGATCAATACTCAGGTCACTGTGACGACGCGCGAGGGTAGCGAAACCATAGACCAAGAGATCGTGGTCACTCCGACCTCGGATGTGGAAATTGTCGGCGACATCATTACCCAGGAAACAGATGCGCCTTTGGACGTCAGAATTTCGGATTTTGTCGAAATTCGCATTGATGACCCCGACGAGGATCTGGCGCAGTTTGAATTGAGCATCAACGGCCTGCCAACAGGTACTCGCCTTGTCGATGAGAACGGCAATGACATCGGAACTATCACGCCGGGTGCTGGTGCGACCGAGGATTTGGTACTGAACTACGATGTCGATACGTCGGCGTTTGATCCTGCCGGCGTACGCTTGATCTTCCCGACGGATTTCTCAACCGAAAGCCCGCCAACAACGTTAACAGCCGACCTGACTGTAACCACGCGGGAAGGCGGACTTCTGACCAACCCGGTTTCGGATACGTTCGATATTATCATCGGCGCCGAAGGGGACGTGTTCATAGATGACACACAGCCAGACACCGTACCAGATGAAACAGACTCTCCCACTCTAATCACTCCGTCCGACCTGCTAGAACCAGTTGTAACGGATGCGGACGGTTCGGAAGATCTGGAAGAATTGGTCCTGACAATCGAAGGTCTTCCGGCAGGATCAACTGTGGCCTCGTTGGCGATCACACCCCCGGCCGGGGCGGTGTTGGCGATTTCAGATGATCCGGCAACTGGCGCAGCCACGCTGACGCTCACGATGAGCTCGGCCTCTATCGCGGATATTCTGGCCGCGTATGACGCGTTCGAATTGACTTTGCCGCAGGACTTCTCAACTGCGAACCGGGCCGATCTGACCAACGGCTCGAACACCTTGCCACTGACCTTCACGCTGGATGTGCAAACGGACGAAGATCAGGATCCCGGTTCTGATACAGCCATCGACGGCACAGCAACCGCGACCCGCGTCGTCGATATCGACTTTGAACTGGACGCAGAGCTGAACGCTCCTCTGCTGATTGAAGCTCAGGAAGATGGTGGCGTCCCCGACAGCTCTGCCGGTGTTGACGTGGACTTGCAGATCAACATCGACATCACTGACATAGATGGGTCCGAAACCGAGACACCCGGGAGCACATTCTCGGCCAGTGTTTCGATTTCATTTACGGGCATCCCAGCAAGCACGACCTTTACAACGGGTGCCTACGATACAGGGACAGGTATCTGGACAGGTACAGTTGCCGATGCCGAAGCCCTAAGCCTCGGCCTGCCCGGAAACTACAACGGCACGATCACCAGCACGATCACCGTTACAACGCCTGAAGGCCAGGTCGCTACACCGCAGATCATTGTGGTTGAGCCTGTTTCGGATGTCGTTATCAGCGGTGAGGTCATTGCCACCGAAACTGATGCGCCAGTAGAGGTGCTGCTGTCTGCTTTCATAGACGTACAGATTCCAAGCGATGAGACTATCCAAACGCTGGATTTCTCGCTGGGCGGCCTGCCGAGCGGCACGCAAGCAGTTGACGGAGCAGGCAATCCGGTTGGTTCGTTTACAACCAACCCCGACGGGACGGTGGACTTTCTGTTCGAATTTGACGGAACCGGGACAGACCCCCGCGATGTGCGTCTGATCTTTCCGACCGACTACTCTACGACAAGCCCGCTGGTGAGTCTTGTGGCATCACTGGATATCGTGACCAATCAAGGCACTACAAATGGCCTTATCCCGGTCACGGTTAATTTCGAAGGCGATGTCGAGGTTGATGATGCTACGGTCGATCTGGCGGAAACCGATGACATTGTGCTGGTCACGCCTGCCAGTTTCATCCTGCCGCGCGCCACGGATATCGACCTGTCGGAAACGGTCGAACAGGTACTGGTTGTCTTCAACGTGCTGCCGACGGGGGCGCGCGTATCAACCGACGGTGGTTCAACATTCGGACCTGCGTCCCCGACACTGAACTTTTCTGGCGATCTGGCGACCTATCAGAATCTAGTGATCGAACTTCCTGCTGATTATTCGACACAGAACCCTGCTTCATCTCTTGAGGCTCTAATCGTTGCGGTCACCAATGAAGGCGGGGTCGACGACGGGATATTGGTCATCAACCTGTCTGCCGAGGGTGATCTTGAGTTAACCGGTCCCGGAGCGTTGGTCCTGGACGAAAACGACGCGCCCGGCGATACTGACGAAGACAGTACGACCTCTGCCCCACTAGAGTTTCGGTTGGCCGACGCCGTTACCGGGCAGGCAACAGATGCAGACGGATCTGAGTCGGTTGCGACTGTCGATGTTACACTGAATGGCATACCGCCTGGAACACAGTACTCCATCAACAATGGAGTGTCGTTCCTTGCGGCGCTGCCGGGTCCGGATCTTACTCTCACGGGTCTCAGCTTGGCCGACTATGAAAACCTGGTCGTCCGGTTGCCCGATGATTTTTCAACCACAACCCCAATCACCGGCAGTGCGACCTTCACTACGGATGAGGCTTTGCTGGCCGGTGAAACGGATACTGGCCCAGATGACGGGATCGAAACGGGAACCTTCACGGTCACGGTAAACTCTGAGCAGGACGTTGAAATCACCGCTCAGGACATCACTGTAATTGAGGATCTGGGCGCGCCGATCCCGCTCAATCTCGACGTTGATATTACGGATATCGACTTGTCTGAATCGATCACCTCTTTGACACTGGATTTCGCCAATCTGCCCAGCGGAGATACCGTGCTCAGCGATGGCACGGTTCTAAATGCGGGCAACACTCAGTGGACCGGAACAGTGGCCGAGCTGCAGAGCTTGGCCGTAATCGGCCTGCCAACGCACTATTCCGGCGTCATTGACATTACTGTCACCGTAGACACCGACGAAGGTGATCCCAACGTCACGACCGAAAGCTTCCAACTGAACGTGACCCCCGTTGCCGAGCCAACAATCATCCTGTCGGTTGACGACAGCACGCTGAACGTGGACGAGCTTGGGCCGGACAATTTCATTGTTGATGAGGACAGCTCGTTCCTTCTTTTGATCGACGCGGAAACGCCGGACCAAGATGGCTCCGAGGCGTTGACTCAGATCGTGATCGAAAACATGCCCACTGGATGGGTTGCTGACACCGGAGGGGTGGTCGATCTTGCGTTGTTCGAACAGGGTGCGGGCCAGATCACCTCGGCTACGCTGTCGGGGACGACGCTGACAATAGCGCTGGCACCGGGCGTTACAGATTTCGATGGGGCCTTGCGGGTCACTCCATTGGAGAATGACGACAGAGATGTCGAAACCATCGTCGCAGGGGAATTGACAGCGACGGTAACGTCCGTGGATCAGGCGGCGACACTGCCAACAGATACACAAACGGCAACAGACAGCGTTGACGTAGACGTAGACGCAATTGTTGACGATCTGAGCTTTGCGGTAGCTGACATCACAGCACGTGAGAACGTCAATGGTCGACGTCGGATTGATGTCGACATTTCAGGCACAGCGTTTGAGGACAACGATGGGTCCGAAACTATATCAGCGCTCGATCTGACGATCAGCGTTGTCACGGCGAGCGACGTATTCGACCCTTCAGACACCAGCCAACTGCAACTGCGCGTCAGCGACTCAGCCTTGGCTGGCTTCGTAACGATCACGCAGACCGGATCGACCGCAGACAGTGTGTCTTACAGCCTGAGCCCCGCGTCTGGAGCGACGCAGGCGCAATTCACCTCTGCCATCGAGTCTTTGCAGACGGTTGTGCCACAGCATTTCAGCGGAGTTCTGACACTAGACGGCACGCTGGCGTGGAACGAGACCACAACGGGTGATGTCGAGGATGACACGTCCGACAATTTTAACACCGGCACCTTCCAGATCACCCAAACTGTAAACCCAAGGGCCGAAGCTGACCTGACGGCCTCGGTGTTTGTGTTGACGGCGGCTGAAGTTGCGTCGGGCAGCCCGACATCGGTCTCAGCCAGTGTCGAAGACGGGTCCGTCAGTGGGTCCGAGATCTTGACGCTGCTTGAAAGCACCGCTGACGGCTCGGGCCCCGGGCAGGTCGAGTTGTTTGTGGGTCTGGATGCCTCGACACCCGACAGTGATGGGTCCGAAGAGTTCAGCACATTGGTCATCGGCAATGTGCCAACTGACTGGATTGCGGATTTCCTAAATGGAGCCGACGTCGATCCTGCCGCCTTCTTCGCCTCTGACGGTACTGGCCCATTGGCACAGTCGGAGTTGGACAAGATTGACAGCGCGACTTACGACACGGCGACGGGTGAGTTGACGATCACATTCGTACCCGATGTGACCAGTTTTGAGGGAGCCCTGCAGCTTCAGCCAACACTCTATGAAGACTACGATATCGACCGCACCAACACGGATCCTTTTACCTCTGCCGGGGATTTCTTTGGCAATGATCTGACGATCACCTTGACCACACTAGACACCAATACTGTCACCACGGACAATCAGGCATCCGACGCGACATTTGATGTCGATGTCGATCCGGTTAACAACTTTGCCGTGATCGTGACTTTGCCCGAAGGCAACGAGGCGGTTATCGACGCAGCGGGTGGTGTTTGGGAGATTCCGTTCAATCCGACGATACAGGATCAAGACGGAAGTGAGGAAATCACAGCTGTCGTTCTGCGGGACGTCCCGAATGGCATTACCATCTTCGTACCCGATCCCGCTAATCCGGGTGGGCCAAAGATTCCAGCCGCGTTGACCGAGGTGAACACGCCACCGGGATTCAATTCCTGGAGCCTTGAAAATGGTGGCTGGCTCGAGGCCGAAGCCCGCGGGATACCGCTGCATTATGCGGGTCCAGTCGCGGTGAATGTAGAAGTGGTTACCACCGAAGCGGATGGCGGCGGCACACGGGTGACAACATTGCCCGAGACCTTGTTCATTGATCCTGTGATCGATGGCGGCGACCCGAGCGAATCCTACGCGACATTGGAAGATCAGGCAGTCTTCTTCCCAATAGACGGGAACCTGATCGACAATCCAACGAACTCACCCGGTTCACCCGAAGCGATCTTAGATGTTGTCATCATCAGCAACATCATCGCGGATTCAGGTGGGCGCGTACCGCAATTCTTCGATGGTCCTCCGGGCGATCCTAGTTCGGCTGAACTGGTCCCAATCTTTGTCGGGCCGCGTGGGTCGCTGGAACTGGACATTGCCCAGGCCTCCAATCTTTGGGTTTTGCCCGGCCAGGACAGCAATGAGGACTTCGTTTTTGACGTCTCATTGATCTACTTTGAGACGCTCGACCCGACGCAGGTTCAGATAGGAACCGGCACCGCAACTCTGACCGTCCAAGGGGTTGCCGACGACCCGATCATAACGGTTCAAGACGAAACCGCATTCCCTCAGGATCCGGCACTGATTGACCCAATCTTCCGGCCAACTGAAACCGTGGATGGCATCGAAAATTCGGATCGCATTTTTGGCTATGCTGGTTTCGACAACGGACCGTTCGAGTTGGACAAACGGCTGAGCATCTTCACTATCGACACCGGCATAATCTCACAGAACGAGTTGATCACCTTCTCCCAAGATGTGACGCCGCTGACGGGTCAGATGACTGAAATTTTGGTGCCGCAGGGCGCGCCCAACGCGGATTTCGACGGCTCGGAAACGCTGTACTACATCATCACAGGGGTTGATCCGGCAACAGCTTTCACGAATGCAACGCCCGTTGATGGCACCGGGACCAGTTACATTGTCACCGCTACCGAATTGCCGAACCTTGAGTTCGTTCCGGTGGATGTGAGCCAACCGACCTACTACGATATGACCTTCAACGCCATCGTAGTCGAGGATGACTACACCCCCCCCAATTTTGCCGGGCTGACAGCTGAAGAGATTATCGCAGCCATCGATGCACAGCCTGGAGGGGCGACAGTCTCTGAAGACTTCACCATCGTGGTTGTACCTGACCCTGACGGCGGTGGTGGCAATCCATGTACGCCCGAACAAGACTTGCCGCTTCCTGTTCTTGAACTGGTTGGCAGTGGCGATGAAGATACCGAGATTGCCTTTAAGCTCAAGATCACACCTGCACCTCCGTTCTATGACAGTATCGACGATTTGGCGAACCTACCCAACGGCGTCACCGGCGATTTCGGGCTTGGAATTGACCTCCCGCCAGGCTCTTCCCTAAGCAGTGATCCTCCCGGCGCCGTTCTGTTTGATCCGGTAACGGGACTTTTTGCTATCGACATAGCGGCGTTGGGCGTGGATCCGAGCGATCCAACTCAAACGGCAGGGTCTCTTTTGTTTACCCCGCCCGAACACCAGTCGAGCCCGGTCAACCCATTCCCCGATGGCGAGACATTTGGCCCTGACGATCCGTATGACAACCTCAACCAGCTTGATTATTTCATGCTGCTGAACAACTTCACCTGCGGCACGACCGACAGTGCGACCAGTTCCTTTAACATCACAATCAATCCCGTGGTCGACGGCCCGGATATCACTACGACCGGTGGCAATTCTGTTCTCGAAGATACGCCGTTCTCCCCGAGTATCGAAATCAACGGCATCGATCCGGGTGAAAGACTGACCGGTGACATCGTGATCGAAATCGATGGCGCGAATGGTGGTCAATTGCTGGACGGATCAGGCAACCCCATCACCGGCACGCCAGTGGCAGGCGGGTTCATCGCATACACCGTGACGCCAGCGCAGTTGGCAACTGTTCAGATCACAGCAACCGAGCACTACAGTGGCCCGTTGGAATACCGGGTTACAGCGACAACCGAAGATGTCGACGGATCGACCTTGTCGAACACAATCACGCGCACCCTGAACATCATCCCGGTTGCTGACACGCCCGTTTTCGATTTCGATCAAACGCCAACCGACCCGGACACAGGCCAACCATATGTTGATCTGAGCGGCCCGACGCCGGTGATCACCATCATTGAAGACATCCCATTCACATTGGACGATGTGATCGACGCAGACTCTCCGGATCAGGACGGCTCTGAGGAAGTCACCTTGGTTCTGTCCGGAGTGCCGAGTTACCTTCAAGTAACCGGCCCTTCCAGCGGGTTTATCGACAATGGGGACGGCAGTTTCACAATCACTCCTGCGGCTTGGTCGCAAGTTCAAATCAGGCTAAGGGACGAGCACGCACGCACTCCGGATGCGTTGGATCCGACGCTGCCGTCACAAATTCCACTGACGCTAACTGTGAACACGCTGGAGCTTGCAAATTCTGACAGCGCAAGTGGCTCTACAGACTTTCTAGTTGTCGTCCGACCAGATGCGGATGTTCCAACGGTGGAGGTCGAGGCCGTTCCAACTACAGGACAAGAGGATGATGGGACGACCTACCAATTGAACATTGGGGGTTCGACTCCTGACTTCCATGAAACTATGGAATTCCAGATTTCAGTGCCGGCCGGTGGGAGGGTTCTGCTAGATGGTGTCGAACAGCCAGTGGTTGGAGGCATAGTGACTCTGACGGGCGTTCCGGGTGGGGCGACTGCAACGTCAAATTTTCTGCCCGATGGCACAGTGACGTTTGATCCACCCCCAGATTTTGCTGGGGACATATCCCTTGAGGTGGTCGCGATCTCTACCGATACGGCAGTTGGTGGAGGGTTCTCGGACAGCGAAACTTCGGCCCCTGCGCAAATCGACCTGACGATCACGCCGGCGCCGGACCTTGTGGTTACTGTCACTGACCCCGATGTCGTCTTGACCGAAACCGACGACGTGGTCAGCTATTCACCCGCCGGAGACTTCGACATCACGGTCACAGATACAGACGGGTCAGAGGTCGTCGACTCTGTCACTTACACCATCGTCGGGGTGCCAGCGGGCACCACCTATCAGATCGGTGCAGGCGCTCCGGTCGCAGTTACAGGTAATTTGGTATTCAGCGGCAGTCTGGCAGACTTCAATCAGCTGCAAGTGAATTTCCCGGCGGATTTTGCGACCAACGGGACGCCTTTGAACGGATCCCTGCAGGTGACTACAAATGAAGGTGGCGATGAGACCGGCAATTTCACTATCGAAATAAATGGCGAGTTGGATCTGACCGTCACTATCGACCCGATGCCGCAAACTGCGCCACAGACAGGCAACCCCATTCAGGTTGACTTCGGCATTGCCGCCACGGTTACGGACACACAGGCCACGCCATCTGAAACATTGGAACAGGTCGTGGTTCAATTCACGGCTCCACTTCCTGTGGGAACTACATCGTCGTCCGGAAGCTTGTCTGCGGATCGCCAGACCTTGACCCTGTCACGGGGCGCGACATCTCCGGCAGATTTCGCCTTGTTGGTCGCGGCGCTGGCGATAACCCTACCAGCGGATTTTGCAGGCGCTGTTGAGGGCACCGTCACAGTTTCAACCAACCATGGCGCCGGGCCAAGTGACAGCTTCACGATTGATGTCAACGATCAGCCTGTTGTGTCCGGCCCGGTCAGTGTGACCTCGACAGATCCGGTTTTCTTCATCGACTTTGCGACTCTGTTGTCCAATGCAAGCGACCCGGATCAACCTCTGAGCGTCGCGAATGTTGCGACGACAGACACTGACGTCACTATAGATGTGCAAGCAACCGGCGTGCAGATTACGGTGCCGAACGCGTATGTGGGTACCCCGGTTCTGACCTATGACATCGTGGACAGCGGCCCGGGACCTGCCAGGACCGGTGCGCAGGCGAACTTGGATATCGACACTCTACAGATGGAAAGCACGGGCACCACAATCACCGACCCCGGAGGTGCGCCGCGCGATCTTTTGGGCGACGTCACTGGTGCAGTAGGTGGCACTGATATCGCGCAAGGCACAACCGGAAGTGATGGGGTCGTGCTGTCCGCAACGTCTCCTTATGCCGAGATCGAGGGTTTCAGCCTGCTTGGCGGTGACGATTTCATCAACCTATCGACTTCGGCTCAGGGCTACAGTGTTGATCTGGGCGCCGGAGCGGATTGGACAATAGGCAGTTCTGGGAATGACACCATAACCGGCGGCGAAGGAGCTGACATTCTGAACGGCGGCCTGGGAACAGACACACTCGAAGGTGGAACAGGTTCGGACATATTCGTCCTGACTGATCTAACCCTGTCCGATGTGATTACGGACTACGAAGGACCGGTGGCAGGCGATCAGATTGACCTCACAGCCTTGGTCAGCGTTGATCCGGTCAACCTGGGAACCGAGGTCACCTATGACAACACGTCTGGCGAGCTCGACGTCTCCGGATCGCAGGTCGCCACCGTCAATGTGGCCGGTGGTGGCTTTGCAGCTCAGATCGAAGTCATCTTCAACGACGCCAGCGGAGCACAGCAAACGGCCGTAATTTGAACGAGCTCAACGCTCTCGAAGGGCTTCGAACCGGGCCTTCCGGAACGGTTTTAGAAGGTAATCCAGAACCGTGCGCTCGCCGGTCAGAATATCAACCGAAGCGACCATGCCGGGGCGGATCTCCAACCGAAGATCGCCCTTTTCCAAAGCGTTACTTTCCGTCTCGACCACGAGGGGGAAATAGATCTCGCCCGTGGCTTCATCTTGCTCGGCATCGACGCCAACGCGGGTGACCTGACCGTCAAGCGAGCCGTATACAGTGAAATCAAATGATGTCAGTTTCACGCTTGCGGGCAAGCCGGGGCGAAGGAAGGCCACGTCCTCGGGTTTAGCGCGGGCTTCGATCAGCAGGGTGTCATCGGCAGGGACAATGCGCAAAACCTCCTCCCCAGGCGCGATCACGGCCCCGATAGTGTAGACGTTCAGGGTCGAGACAATGCCGTCTACCGGTGCGCGCAACGCCGCCCGACTAACGACATCCGTCGCGCTTTTTATGCTTTCTTCAATCACGCTGAGTTGGTTGAGCGTATCAGAACGTTCGATATTGATCTCGGCCCGGCGCTGCAATTCGGCTTCGGTCACACGGGCCTCGGCCTCGGTCAGAGCTGCGCGGGCTTGTTCGCGTTGCCCACTCAGAGCGTCGCGTTCCTGGCGCTTGGAGCTACGCTCACGTTCGACCGGCAAGATCTGAGCGCGGGGCACGATACCGCTGTCGGTCTTAATCTGGATTTCCTCGTCCAGCAAAGCGAGGTTTTCGGCAACACGATCAAGCGCGGCGTCCAATTCGGCTATCTCTTGAACGCGTTGCTGTACTTGTGCATCCAGAACAGCGCTCTGACCCAAATAAGAAGCCGTTCGGCTATCAAACAGCGCACTTTCTCGCACAGCCAGCGAACTGTCGGGGTCGATGCCAGCCGACGAAAAATCCGGCGCTTCTGCGCCAGCCAATTCAGCTTCCAATCGCAAGGCGCGGGCGCGCAAGGCCAGTTGTTGAGCGCTTAGCTCACCAAGGCTGGCGGCCGAGCTGGTATCATCCAGACGGACTAGTACTTCCCCGGCTGCAACCGTATCCCCCTCGCGCACAAGGATTTCGCCGACAATACCACCCTCGAGGCTTTCGACGACACGGGCCTGACCCGATGGAACAACGCGGCCAGTTGCGCGGGCCAGTTCCTCGATCCTTGCCAGCGAGGCCCAGAGAAGCGCGCAACCGACAATTAGCAGAAGGCCAACCAAAACCGTGAAGAGCCAGCGCGAGGACCGCCGGACACTTGCTGCCTCGCTACCTTGGGCAAAATCGACCAATTCCCAATCACGATTGCTCATCACGAACGCTCGCGTTGTTGTCTGCAAGTTGCTTTAGGATGGTATCTTTAGGGCCTTTGGCGGCGACCTTACCGTTGTCCAAGACAATCAAGGTATCGACCAAAGCCAGCAATGAACTGCGATGGGTCGAGATGATCAGGGTCATGGGCCAATGCTGCAAAACACGGGCGAGGTTTTCGACGAATAGCTTTTCGGTTTGCGTGTCCATGGATGATGTTGGCTCATCCAAGATAAGTACCCTGGGTCGGGGCAGCAAAGCGCGGGCCAAAGCGACCAATTGGCGTTGTCCGCCCGAGAGGTTTCGACCGCGTTCGGTAATGGGCATACCAAAGCCTTGTGGGTGCGAGGCCGCAATGCGGTCCACACCCGCAAGCCGTGCAACGCGCAGGATGTCAGCGTTGGTAGCGTGAGGTACACCAAACGCGATATTCTCAGCCAAAGTTCCCGAAAACAGCACGGCCTCTTGCGGTACTAGCTGGATATCTTTGCGAAGCTGGGCAGGTGCAATTTGTGCTATGTTCAAACCGTCCAGCAGCACCATGCCTTCAGAAGGTGCGTATAGGCCGGAAAGCACACGGACAAGGCTGGTTTTGCCGGCGCCAACGGGACCGATCACTCCGATCTTGGCCATTGGCTTTGTTTCGAGCGAGACCTCTTTCAAGGCCGGAACCTTGGTTCCGGGATATTGTAGAGAAACAGCTTTTAACTCAAACCGTCCTTCTTCGGCTGGGGCATTCACCGTCGTCCCGGATACACCCTTGTCGGAAGGCTCTGACATCAGTGCATTTAGCCCGCGCATTGTGGAAAAGGCAAAGCTGGCGCGAACGAACAATCCGGCAATTGTGGCTGTAGGCGCCATGGCCCTGCCAGACAGGATCATTGCCGCGATGACGGCACCCATCGTAAGGTTGCCTTCCAGCGCCAGATAGACCCCAATAACGATTATTCCGATTGAAGAGAGTTGCTGCGCGAAGCCTGTTACTGTTGTCGCAAGCGTGGCCAAACGGCGACTGCGTTCCTGCGTGGTCGCGGATTCTGATACCATTCGTTCCCATCGCGCCTGCATGCGACTTTGACCAGACACAGCTTTTAGGGTCTCAAGGTCTGTTACGGCCTCAACCGCGACCGCGTTCTTCACGCCCGTCATATGCCGGTCAGAGTTCGACGCCTGCCGCAGAGGGATCATGATCAGCAAGCCCATTACAAGCACGAATCCCAGTGCAATAGCCGGAGGCCAGGCCAGCGGACCGCCGATATACGCGATCACACCAATGAACAGGACAGCAAAAACAAGGTCCGTCAGGGACGCCAGTGTTTGCGACGAAAAGAAATCGCGCACCTGCTCGTAGTCCTTGAGGTTATTGATTAAACCACCGGCAGGTTGCCCCTGACTATCCAGCCGTAGATCAGAGATGTGACGGAAAATCTCGGCAGACACGGCCAAATCAACACGCCGCGCAACTTTGTCAACAACCCGCGCACGCACCCACTTAAGAATAGCGTCCACGAACAGCGCCAGACCAACGCCCGCGACCAGAGACCAAAGCGTGATCAAGGCTGCATTCGGAAAGACCCGGTCATACACGTTCATGGTAAAAAGCGGGATCGCCAAGGCCAGCAGGTTAATCATGGCAGACGCCATGATTACCTGCATATAGTCCCCCCAGAACCTGTTCACCACGCTCCAATACCAGTGGCGCGGAGAGTTTGACGGAGCGTTACGAACCTCCGCTGACGCATCTGTTTGCAACAACAGTACATGGCCTGCGTAATTTTCAACCAGCTCCGAAAGCGGTTGTGTCAGCGGGTCATCCGAGCGAGATGGCCAAATCACCGTGGCAGTGTCGCTATCCTTACTAACAAGCACACAGGCTTCGCGCCCGGACAGGAACAGCACGACTGGCAAAACTGAGTCAGGGACAGCTGACAGTGCGCGGCGCGACAGGTGTGCGCGATATCCATGCGCCTCTACCGCTTTGATAGCTTGTTCAGGGTTCAGGCAGCCATGCGCATCCAAAGGACGACCAGCGATAAGCACATCGACGCCGATGTCTCGGCCGCGCAACCGCATGCACGCGGTCACAGCGCTAGCGAGAGGATCGGATGGAGTTGGCTTGAATTGCCAATCCGGCCTGTCTGAAACAGCGAAGTTCTCGCCTGACACGACGCGGGGGGCGATGCGCACCCTAGCTGCTTGTTTTCGCGTCTCGTCGGTTGCGATCTTTCTTTCTCCAATTTGCGGGGTGCTGTTTAGTCTAGCGACTTGCGCCAGTCCTTAAAGGCCCGCGCGTCCAGTCTTTGCTCATCGCCGGTCTGGCTGAGTGGCTGAACGTTGAGCTCATCTCTTGCATAGACCTCCGAGTCCTCAGGCGGTTCGATGTTGAGGGACTTCAGCAGCACGCCAATTGAGGCCAATATCCTGTACCTGACATAGTTCTCAGCGGATTTTGCGTTCACCAGATTAGCCTCGGCTTGAAACAGCGCGTTTTGGGTATTCAAAACGTCCAGAAGCGAGCGTTGTCCGACCGTGAATTCTTGCTCATAGGTATCCCGCAGCTTTTGCGCGATTTGGACCTGCGCGTTGATGGTGTTGGTGCGCCGCTGGGCAGAACGATATATCGAATAGCTCTGGCGTACCTCGTTTTCCACCCGCCTCGTCTGAGCTAGCAAGCGCGCGCGGCTTTCGCTGACGCGCCGCACCTCTTCCTGCCGCGCAGCACGTTTGGAGCTGCCCTGAAACTGATATCGCATCACCAATCCGATACGCGCGTCCGCAACGTCGCCTTCATAACCACCCACGTCTTCCCCAACGCGCCCATCCGCCTCGAGGTATAGTTTTGGATAGGCGTTGGCATTTGTGCGCCGCGATTGGGCTTCGGCTGAGCCGACATCAGCCTGCAGGAAGCGAATCGTCGGATTGGTGCGACGCGCCAATTGAAGCGCTGCATCCAGATCAGATGGCAATGCGCGGCGAATGTCGGGCACCGTTGACAAACCCTCGGCCTCAACCCCGACGACCACAATGAACAGGTTTCGAATGTCTTCTAGGTCAAGCTCAAACGAGATGATGGTGTCTTCAGCCAAAATCAGGCGCTCTTCGGCCTGTTGCAGATCTCCGATGCCCACGACCCCAGAGTCGTAGGCGCGCTGAATTCGTCTCAAAACCTCGACATGATAGTCACGGTTCTCGCGCGCCAAACGCAGCAATGACTGTGCACGCAAAACATCCGCATATAGGCGCACCGCTTCAAGGGACAGAACCTCGGACCTTTCTAGAACCCTCAGCGCGGCAGCGTCGATCCGGTAAGCCTGTCGCTCGATTTCAGAGCGGGTTTCCTGGCCATCAAACAGAAGCTGCGACATCCGAATGCCGAGCTCGTACCCCCCGATCCACCCGTCGGCAGCTGACAAGTCCGGCGTCGTGGTGCCATCGTTGATGCTGCTTCCGGCAAAGGCGTCGATCTCGAACCGCGGGGCCCAAAAGCTGCGGGCTTGCTGCAATTCGAACTCAATGGCCTGTTTGTTCGCTTCCGCTGCAGTGATTTCGGGGTTCGTTTCGAGCACAAAGAGAATCGCGTCCTCAAGTGACAGCGCTTCGGCAGTCCTCACTCCCGCGGCCAGTGAGAAACACCCTAAAACGCAAGCCCAAAACCACTGGTGCATTCACTACCTCGAAAGTTTGGTTCAAGTTATATGAATTTATACCTTATTCCATTTCCACAGTTTTTCCAGATTGCGTCAAGTAGCAAGCCTTGGACTTGCTTAGTTTCCCGAGCGCCGTCATTGTTGGGAAGTCATCCTTGTAGCGGAGGTTCAGATGAAACGGTGCATTCAATTCGTGCGGAACTTTCTGATACTAGCATGCTTTGTCTTCCCAGTTGCCGTAGCAGCGGAGGCGTTTGGTACGGTCAATTTCAACTTTGACTCGGATCAACTTGATGCACAGGGGCAACAGCAGGTTGACCAAATTGCTCAGCGTCTAAAAGCAATCAACAGTTATAAGCCGACGGTGGTTGTTGGGTATACCGATGCAGTCGGATCGTCGGGCTATAATCAGGATTTGGGCCTTAGGCGAGCGAACACGGTGGCCCGTGCCTTGGTGGCTGCTGGCGTACCGGTTGATGAGATTGGCAATATATCCAGCCGCGGCAAGTCGGATTTGCTGGTCGCTGTGACGACTGCCGATCGGCGCAATAGACGTGTCACAGTGGGTCTGGCTGAAATACTCGCCGCGTGCCGAAGCTATCGAGATGTTCAGATTTCGGACAACGCCGTGGGTGACGAATTACAGGCCGACATCGTAGAGCGTCTAAACACCGCAACTTCAAAACGAACGGAATTGCAGAGTTCAGGAAGAAATGGGCCCGCTTTCCAAATGGCGGGTGCCGCGCGTGAAGATTGCGGGAAAGCTGCCGGGTTGGCTGCTGGGTCGATCAGAAAAGTTGAGTACTCAAAGCGGTGTTTCTGTAGTTTTGCGCGCCTTAAAGCTGCTCTTAATTAGCACGTCTTTATTACTAAGATCAGGACACTTTATTTTTGATGCGCTGCGTGGTTCGAGGCCAACGGTTAAGCGTTGGCGATGTCGACTGCAGGCCAAGTGTCACCGACTGGCGAAGTTCGAAGCTGTTCGTTGGTTCGGTAGATGTAGAAAGACCTTTCGCCAGCGCGTACTTCGGCCTTCATGGTTTCGATGATCGACTTGTAGTCCTTGAAAAACTGCTACAACCCGATCTTGTTGCATAGGGGGAAGGACTTACGCCCTGTTAGAACGCCTCGTGCGAACCGATCAGTGAACCCTCCGATTTCAGCAACTTCTCTCGCTGATAGACCAAGGCAAGAGCACGTTGTTGAACAAGCAGCGTCATTGCGAAGCTTTCCATCCATCGATTTCTCTACTGAGCGGCACGGCCCCGAGCAGTCTGCCAGTAAATGAGTTTAGTTCAGAATTCGTGACCTGCCACTGGACTCTCGGTCAAATGACACTGTTATGATTGAACTTATTGCTAGTCCATCTTCGCCGTTTTTCTTAGTCTATAATCCGATTGCCTGCTTTGGACTCTGAGCAGGCGTTCGAGCAGTTTTCAAAGATGGCGGTTTTGTCGCGCTAAGCAGCCATTGGATCAACTAGCGATCGTCGCCTGCAACGGTTTTGGTCGCCAATGCTAAGGGCTATGTTCTTCTAGGTTTGATTTGGCTGAGGAAAGCAATAGGCTGGATTCATGAAATTCACACTGCGCGGACATGAATTTAGGCAGGAGCGCTCTAGTTTGCTCCCAGTGCCGAATTACTACTATCAGTTTCGCTTCAGCCCCTTAAACTGCTTTCAGCGAAGCCGTAACTGCCTCAAAGTCAGAAATGGGTTTGTCCGTTCCAATATTTCGCCCGACATTCATGTCTACGAGACAGATCAACAATCGGATACCATATCCAACTTCGGTTAGTCATGCTTGTCTGCATAACGTAAGCAGCCCCGTTTCGGCACTAGAGAGTTGTTCACTGCCTATGGGCCGCTGCGGCTTCGTCCCAGCTTCTCAACCTCAGCACGAAACAAAGAAAGTCCCTTTATGCTCTTAACTAGCACGCGTCGTCCCAGAGATTCCTGCACCCACTTGGAATCCCATAAGCTGGTTTCAACTTAAGAAGCGGTCATGGCAATGCGTTCTTAAGTACGGCAGTGTTCTTGATGGTAACTAAGCTCGTATCTTCAGTCAGCCGGACATGGCCGGACCCTCCTTGCGGTCGAACCCGGTCGATGAACCATGACGCGATGGCGGGATTACCATCTTCCAGTTCGTCAGAAGTAACTTCGGTGGCGCGTCCAAGCATCTGTTCTTGACGTTCGCCTGCCAATCTAGATGCCCGTGACTGAACGTCCTTCGACCCTCTTGGCCGACCGTGCGATTTTGGCGGATTGTGCCCTGGCAGAAACTTCCCGCCTGGATCGCGTTTACGCTTTGGTTCGCGGTGAGTCTTCGAACCAAGACTACCGTCGCATTTGCGTCAGCAATTCTGACACAATAACCCGACTTTGCGTTCTTGTCATCTTTCTTGGGGTTTGATCCGCGCGCTACAGCGTTCAGGAGCAAGGTGTACCGCTCCTTCGACTGAGGAGCCAAATCAGCTGTTGCATTCCCGGGAGAGAAATCGAGACGTCATGATGCCTTGAAGGCTATCTAGTACCACATACTCAAAGCTCAATTCCTACAGTCCAAGACACGCGATACATGTTGGCTGCACCCACTCAATTCTCATTTGTGGTTTCCAATATTTGGATGTTCGTAGTTCCAGTTTGCCGCTTAGCTTCTGTTTCATCAAAGAAAGGGCAATCTCTGAGGCTAGTCAGATCACTATCTGCGAGAATGGCGAACCTTCAATACCATTCATACGCGGATTATGTGGGGCTCTGGCACGGGTCACCTGTGAAAGGCAATTTGTTTTAGGGCGTTTCATGAGGGGTGTTTGGTAGCGGAGGAGGGACTTGAACCCCCGACACGCGGATTATGATTCCGCTGCTCTAACCAACTGAGCTACTCCGCCATGAGTGAGAGGCGATTTAAGGGAGCGGTCAGGGAGGGTCAAGAGGGAAAACACCGCCAACTTGCGGATTCTTTCAGTTCGTCGGCTGCCCCTCATGCGGAAGAGCAGAACCCGCTGCAATCCCAGCGGCAACACCGGCAATGAAAGCGGCGCAGCGGTCAGGCTCGGTGATCAGGATCATGTGCCCTGCCCCGTCAATCGCCTCATATCCCAGCCCAAAGCGCTCCATCGGCGGGCCGTGGTGAGGGGCCGACAGGATTGCATCCTCAGTACCATAGAGGATGGCACCCGGTGTCCGGAGCGCGTCATAGCGGGCGACTTGCTCGGAGATGCTGAGATCAACGCCGATCACATCCTCGGACGCCGTGACAAAGGCCGAGGGGCGCAGGCCAAGGGCGCCGCCTGCACGATCCAGAAAATCCGAAGGCGGCGTTTCCGGGTCGAAAACTGCGCCCAATGTATGCGGTGCGGTTTTTGCTGCGATGGGAACGGCCAGCGTGTCGCCAATCAAGCGTCGCAGCCATTGCGTGCGAATCTCCAACGGTTTGAAAACCGCCGGCGTTCCCGGCAGTTTTTGCGTCAGCGGCGCAAGCAGCGCCAGCCCGCCTACCCTTTCGGGAAAGTCGAGCGCCATCGCGAGCGAAACCGCCCCGCCCAGCGAATGCCCAACCAGAATCGCGCCAGAGACCTCTTTGGCCTCAAGAAACTCGGCAATCATCCGCGCCTGCTCTGACAGTCGGGCCAGATCTGCGCTGTCGCGTGTGGAATACCCGCATCCCGGCCGATCAAGCGCGATCACGTGGTACTCCTCGGCCAGTTTGTCGACAAGCGCGTAGGTATAGTGCTGCAATTGCCCTGCGAGCCCGTGGATCATCACGATGGTTTGCGCGTTCGGGTCGCCTTTTTCGACATAGTGAATGCGCCCACCGCGCACCGGAAGGATTTGCCCCATCTGTGGAACGGTTTTCAGCCCTTCTCGCATCAGACTACGGGTCCATAGGTTCATTGCCAGCAGAAACACCGCGAAGACGGCCAATAGAATAAGAAGCGTCGTCATATCAAACCTCGCTGCCTGCGGCTGGAACCGAAACGTATTGCTCTAACCCGGATTGTGCCATGCGTTTTTGAAATTCTGCAACTGTTCCGGGCCACAGAGTCGTGTTGCGCCCCTCGGCGTCTTGATACCAAGACGAGCACCCTCCGACCTGCCAGACACTGTCAGTGTGACGGTCCTGCATTTCCTTGGTGAACGCGGCTTGCCGTGCGGGGTCTGGAACAACCACCTCCAGCCCTTGGCTTTGCATCCCGTCCAGAACGCGGCCGATATGGCCGACCTGAGCCTCAATCATCAGCACGACCGAGTTGTGGCCGAGGCCCGTATGCGGCCCGAGCAATATGAAGAAATTCGGAAATCCTGCGATCGCAGTGCCCAGATTGGCTTGCATCCCCTCCGCCCATGCATTGCGCAATGTCTGCCCATCTGTCCCGGTGATATCGAGTCGTTCGACCATATCAGTAACATGAAATCCGGTGCCCCAGATCAGGATGTCAGCATGCGTTTCGCTGCCGTCGGCTGCGATGATCCTGTCTCTTTCAATCGAACGGACTGCTTGCGATATGAGGTCGACATTGTCGCGCGCAAGCGCCGGATACCAATCGTTCGAACTGAGGATCCGCTTGCAGCCAATCCGGTAATCTGGCGTCAGCTTCTCGATTTCGGCAGGGTCTGAGATCGCGCGTTCAAGCTCTTTTCGCCACAACTTCATGGCATATTGCACCATTTTCGGATCGCCGCGGAACACTCGATGGCGGTATTCAAAAACCGCGAAGATCAGCTTGCGCCGCAGTCGCGGCAACAACGGAATCCGCGCGTAAAGCCTGCGAACCCAAGGCGCTATCGGGCCGTCAGGACGCGGCAGAACATAAGGCGCGCTGCGTTGGAAAATCGTGACATGGCGGGCCGTTTTGGCGATCTCTGGTACGAATTGCACCGCCGAGGCACCCGTTCCGACCACTGCCACGCGCCTACCCGCGACCGAGACGTTGTGATCCCATTGCGCAGAATGAAACGTCGGGCCCGGAAAACTGTCGGCCCCTGCAATGTCCGGAATACTGGGATGATGCAACGCACCGATGGCCGAGACCAGAAACCGCGCCGACCAGCTCTGCCCCGACTCCGTCTCGACTTGCCAGCGCGTGCCATCCCATTTGGCCGACTTCAACTCCTGCTGAAAATGACAGAGGTCGTAAAGGCCTTCCTTGCGCGCAACATCCTGTAGATACGCCTGAATCTCGGCTCCTTCCGCATAGGCGCGGCTCCAGTTCGGGTTTATGTGTGTGGCCATCGAATAAAGGTGCGAGGGGATATCACAGGCAACACCGGGATAGGTATTCTCGCGCCATGTCCCGCCGATATCACCAGCCTTTTCCAGAATAGCGATGTTGCGGAGGCCACGTTTGCGCGCCTCAAGCGCCATGGTCAGCCCGGAAAACCCGGCCCCGATGATCAGCATATCGACATTGTGATCCACGCCCTCACTCCTCTTCAAGACGACCAGAGTGTATTGGCAAAGACTATAAGCGCAGGCGGCGCCCTGAACAGCGTCCCGTTGGGTAATGCCGCCAAACTAGCACTCGCATACGCTGCGTGTGACGTGCCACTATGTCGTTTTCGACGAATTCGATCAGTCAAAACGCCCCTTTATGGCAATAAGGCTCGCAGAATCCGTCGTCATTGCGACCGAAAAGGTCGGAATCCGGAGCACCACACACGCAAAGAGTGTCTAGCCTTCCCAACCAACCCACATAACCACAGACGCCTTTTCGGTGTCCGTTTAACATCGAAATCACAAGGAAAAATTCAAGGCGCGACAGAACCTGAGTGGGTCAGGATTTAAAGCCGCGCGCCTGAACGACCGGTGCGATCACCGCAAAAACATAAGAGAAGAGCCAGCAAACAGAACGGCCTTCCACCCTATCAAATCGACAACACGGAGGAAATTGATGTCGATTAAAGAACCGTTTACGGATTTGGACATTAAGACCGCGGATAGCGGTTTTTATGAGAATAACAGCGTTCCGAT
>NZ_JBQFTE010000007.1:0-296849 GCF_056538485.1 Ruegeria sp. BG3
GGTCAGCCTCTACCGCCTTGGCTGCCGCATCGAGGATGCGATCGGCCGACAACAAACGTTTATACGTCTCGGTCGGACTGATTGATCCGTTGGCAAAGGCAGAATTCGCGTATGAGGATGCCTGACCGATATTGGCCAGGTTCACCGATGCCGAAGCGCCAGACCCTGGCAGGATAAGCGATGCGTGTGAGGTGTATTTGACTGGCGCGGTTGCCAGATATCCGCTGATCGGGGCCCAGATGCAACTCGCACCCAGAAGGAACAGTGCCACGTAACGGGGCAGGCGGCCTAGATCGCTAAGGCGCCCACCCTTTAAGATGCGACGCCACCCCAGCGTTCTAAAATTGGATCGGGAAATGCGCACCCAATGCAGAAATTGCATGTCGCGCGTGGAATCAGAGGAGTTCGAAATCTGTTGCGGCATGGAAAAACCCTTTCTTGCAAGGGTGATACACCGCATCTGATCGCTGATCATTCGCTCAGCAGGCTAGGGGCCGAGGGGATTGGGAGCGCCCCCTATCCCTTTGGATAGTCACGCTTAGAACAACCCCGCCTCGCGCGCGGCCAAGGCGGCCTGGGTTCGATTGCTGACACCAACTTTGCGGTACAAAGTCTTCATATGCAGTTTGATCGTCGGCTCTGACAGATCCAGATCGCGGGCGATTTCCTTGTTGGATTTGCCTTCAGTCAGCCCTTTCAGAACCTGCCGCTCGCGCTCTGTCAGTTTTTGCGCCATGGGGTGGGAGTCTTCCGGCTGCTCTGCGTTTATGAAACCCGCAGGAAGGTATTGCTCGCCCATCGCCATAAAGCGGATCGCGTTAACCAGGGATTTGGCAGGTAGGGTTTTGGGAACGAAACCGGCAGCCCCTAGTTCCAGCGCGCGTTGCGCCAGATCGCGCGAGGTGTCGCCGGTAAACAGGGCCACATGTTGGACGCCGTCTAAAGCGATACAGGTTTCAAGCCCGCTCAACCCGTTCATGCCGGGCATGTTCAGGTCCAGAAGGACCAGATCAAAGGCTCCGTCGTTTTCAATCAGAGTTTTCGCCGCGGGGAAGTCCGGCGCGGTCTCAACCTCGATCCCACCTGCGGCATCTATGAAAGCAACGAGCGTGTCCAAAATAAGCTCGTGGTCGTCAGCAATAAGAACTTTCATCTAAAATCTCCGTCTGCCCCCAACCACACCCAAATGCGTTAATAAATCATTGAACACATGGCATGAAGCCTGCCTGACGGACAGGTGAATATCCAATCGGATAGGTCAGTGGGCCGTTTCCACCACGCTATGTGCTGCGGGGTCGTTTGAATAGACCTATTCTCCGATCGCTCTCCGGATGCTCGCCTATCGGTTGCAGGATCACGTTGGCAGTCTGAAACCACAGATTGTCATCGTTGATCGGAGAGTTCCATGCAGTTCCTGTCAGTCCAAGATATGTACAAAGGCGCGCAGCCGACACCCACACCAACTCTGGAAGAGACTGAGATTTTGGGTTTGCCAATTGTGAATGCCCAATCCGGACAGGTGATCTCAAAACTGCTGGATGGGATGCGCCGGACGGTATTTTTCCTGAACGCACATTGCGCAAACATACGGGCCCGTAACCATACCTATCGAGCAGCATTGGCCCGGGCAGATATGATCCTTCCGGACGGAATTGGGGTAGAGGTCGCGGCAAAGTTGCAAGGTGTCCAGCTGGCCGAGAACCTGAACGGTACGGACTTTGTGCCCAAACTGCTGAAACGGGCGGCGCGTCTTGGGCAGTCGGTCTACCTGTTGGGGGGACGTCCCGGAACAGCTCAGGCAGCGGCGGCCCGGTTGCAGCATATGATCCCCGATTTGGCAGTGGCTGGTACGCGCGATGGTTATGAAGGTGCAGCGCGGGTTGATGAGGCGATCGACGATATCAACCAGTCCGGCGCGGACATCCTGTTGGTCGCGATGGGCGTCCCGCTGCAGGAACTGTGGATCACGCAGAACCGCCACCGGCTTGACCCTCGCATCGCGCTTGGTGTGGGTGCTTTGTTTGACTTCCTGGCCGGGAATGTGCGCCGGGCACCGTGCGTCGTTCGTCGCGCCCGGATGGAATGGGCATGGCGGCTAGCGATGGAGCCCCGTCGCATGGCCCGAAGATATCTAATCGGCAATTTCGAATTCCTGGGGCGTGCCGCGCACAATTCTGTCCCCAAGGTCTCAGCATGCCGCCTGCTGGACCTTACTTTGGCGGTGGCCGCGCTGTTTCTTCTGGCCCTGCCCATGGCCGCAATCGCCGCATTGGTGCGATTGGACAGTCGCGGCCCCGCTTTTTTTCGGCAGACGCGGATCGGTCAAAACGGCGTGCCTTTCACGATCTACAAGTTCCGCTCGATGACGCAGGATGCAGAAGCACGGCGTACGGACCTGCTCGCCCATTCGGACCGTGAGGGCGTGTGCTTCAAAGCTAAAAATGATCCACGCATCACCCGTGTCGGGAAAGTTCTGCGCCGGTGCTCGCTGGATGAACTGCCGCAAATCTTCAACGTGCTGAAAGGGGATATGTCTCTGGTTGGCCCGCGCCCGGCCTTGCCCGAAGAGGTTGCAGCCTATCCTGAACAAGCACTTGAGCGCCTTCAGGTGCGTCCCGGTATCACTGGCCTCTGGCAGGTTTCGGGCCGCGCGGGCATCGGCTTTGACCGCATGATCGAACTGGATACGGCCTATGTCCGCGCCCGCTCGCTCCTTCTGAACCTTTTCCTCATCGCATTGACCGCACGTGCTGTCGTGTCGGGCAGAGGCGCTTACTGATCAAACCTAGGAGCATAGAAATGACACGTATTCGCAAAGCTGTATTCCCGGTCGCGGGTCTGGGCACAAGGTTTTTGCCCGCCACCAAATCGGTGACCAAGGAGATGTTGCCACTGATCGACCGTCCCTTGATCCAATATGCGGTGGACGAGGCCCGCGCCGCCGGGATTGATGAATTCATCTTTATCACCTCAACCGGCCAATCCGCGCTGGAGACGTATTTTAGGCGGAACCCGGGGCTGGAGCGCAAACTGAAGGATGGCGGCAAAACCACCCTGCTGAACCGATTACGCTGCACGCACCTTGAGGACGAGACATACAGTTTTATCCAACAAGACAGCCCGCGCGGTCTGGGCCACGCAGTCTCTCTGGCGCGTGACATTGTCGGTAATGAACCCTTTGCCGTGATCTTGCCGGATGATGTGATCCACGCGCAGCGTCCGGTCCTGGCGCAAATGGTCCAGAACTTAGAAGGCAGCCACATGATCGCGACCGAAGCCGTCCTATCCGACCGGATCAGCGCTTATGGCGTGGTCGATATCGAGCAAAGGAGAGGGCAGGTGCAACATCTGAAAGGGTTGGTTGAAAAGCCATCCGCCGACCAGGCCCCATCCGAGTTTGGCATTGTCGGGCGATATCTGCTGCACCCTTCGATCTTCGATCAGCTGAACGGATTGGCACCCGGCGCGGGCAATGAAATCCAACTGACCGATGCGATCGCGGCGGATATCGAAAGGACCGGTTGCCACGGCTTCGCCTTTCAAGGAGAGCGCTTCGATTGTGGATCGGTCGCCGGATATCTTGAGGCAACCACCGTCTTTGCGTTGCAACGTGCCGAACTGCGGGACGGGTTCAAATCCATGCTGCGTCAGCGCATGAACCTCCTGTCTGCCGCCGCATAAGACAGAGGCACCTATCCGAACGGATAGGTGCGTATCCCCATGCCCATCTGTCGCTGCGGACCTATTTCTGGTTTCTTATGGTCAAAGAAATGGAGACCAAGATGCGTGTGTTTTTTGCGATCATAACAGCGGCGTTCACTTTTTGCCTGACGTCTGCGCAAGCCGAAGACTTGGCGGCCCCGTCAGGTGAGGTCGTTCTGACCATTTCGGGCAATATCGCACAGACCGGGCCCGACGGGGCGGCGCAGTTCGATATGGAAATGTTGCAGGCGCTGCCGCAACGCAGCTTTGAAACCTCGACGATCTGGACTGAAGGCGAGACCAGCTTTGTCGGCGTTCCCCTGTCTGTATTGCTGGAACGGATCGGAGCAGAAGGTGAGACGATCCGGGCAACGGCGATTAACGACTACGCGGTTGAGATCCCTGTGGATTCGATCTCGGAACAGGACCCAATTGTCGCCTATGAGATGGACGGTGCGGGGATGTCACGGCGGCAGAAAGGTCCGCTATGGATCGTATATCCATACGACAGTGACACCAAGTACCAGACCGAGGTGATTTACTCTCGCAGCATTTGGCAACTCGACAGGTTGGAAATCGTTAAATAGCGTGGGGTTACAATACAGTATGAAGTGGGCGATGCGGGCCAAACATTGACAAGAAATTTCCAAAACCACTCGCGTCGCCGGTGGGCTTTCGGGCTCATCGGCATCGCCGTTCTGGGTGCCCTAGCTTTGGTCGTGTTGCTGTCCGTCAAGGTGATATCCGATCTGCGCGACCGGCAGTCAGCCCGGACAGACAACGTGCAATGGACGCTGACGCAGGTCGAGGTCGAGTTCCTGTTCTACCTCAACGCGCTAGAGGCTGGTGTATCGGATGCAGAGGCAAGCACCGAAAACCTGGACCTTATCCGCCGCCGTTTCGATCTTTTTTACAGCCGTATCGATATTCTGGACACCTCGCGTCTGTTTGAAACGCTGCGAAGTGACCCGAAATTCACTGAACCTCTGAGTGACGTCTCCGCCTATCTGGAGGCCTCGGTGCCTACAATCGACGCTAGGGATCCTGGGCTCATTGCGGGGCTGCCGGATCTCTATGACGGCGCGCAGGGGATCGCTCCAAAGGTGCGAGAGCTTTCGGTCTCGGCGATCTCGTACTTTGCAAGCCAGTCGGATCATCGCCGTGAGGAAACCGCGCTCAGCCTGTTTCAACTGGCCGTTTTGTCCGGTGGGTTGTTTTTGACGCTGACTGCGGTCAGCGCCTACCTCTTGGTGGTCAACCGCAAAGCTGATCGGCGGGGGCAGGCGATTCAGCAGGCAAACCAACGCATGAATACAATCCTGTCGACCTCATTGGATGCCGTGATCGTGGTGAACGCCGCCGGCACAGTGCTGGAGTTCAACGCGGCTGCACAATCGATTTTCGGGTATTCCGAGGCAGAGGCCAAAGGGCATTCGATCGGTGAATTGATTGTGCCTTCGCATCTACGCGAGGCCCACAACCAAGGCATGGAGCGGATGCAGAGCGGAGGCGACCGTCACGTCGTTGGCAAGGGTCGCGTCCAGCTTGAGGCGATGCGCAAGAATGGGGATGTCTTTCCCGTTGAACTCGCGTTGCAATCCGCCCAGGCCGGGGATGAGGAAATCGTCATCGGTTTCGTCCGCGATATCTCACAAAGCGTTGCGGATCAAAAAGAGCTTGTCTCGGCCCGCGACCGTGCCCTTGCCGGGGAAAAGGCCAAGTCGGATTTTCTGACTGTTATGAGCCATGAGATCAGAACCCCGTTGAACGGGCTGCTGGGCAACCTCACCCTTCTCAAGAATACGCGCACGACCAAACAGCAGTCTCAGTTTGTCCGCAACATGGAGATCTCGGGCCAGGTTCTGCAAAGCCATGTGGATGCGGTGCTGGATATTGCTCGGTTCGAGGCCGGCAAGCTGTCAGTCGCGCACGAGCCGACCGACCTGAACGCGATGCTGCAGGACCTAGTGGATGGTCAAAGCGGCAATGCGGCCTCGCGCGGCAACTCAATCTCTTGGCAATGGGTGGGTGGAGCCTATCCGCATGTCGCGACTGATGCGCAAAGGTTGCGGCAAATTCTGCTGAACCTCGTGGGTAATGCGATCAAGTTTACCGAAAATGGCCGTGTTTCTATTGAGGTCGAAAGATGTGAACCTGAAGATCAGGGTAAGGCACATGTATACGAAGTGCGTGTGATCGATACCGGGGCTGGCATCGCCGATGATGAGATCGACGCCATTTTTGATGACTTCTACACCAGCGATCCCTCTATCGGTCGCACGGTCGGAGGAACCGGGCTTGGCCTGGGAATTGCCCGTAGGTTCGCGCAGGCCATGGGCGGTGAGGTCGGGGCGGAAAGCACATTGGGCGAAGGCAGTGTTTTCTGGCTGCGGATACCGTTGCAGCCGTGGGCGCGCGACCAACTGCTAGAAGCTGCTCAGATCAATACCGAGACCGTTCGCCCTCTGAACTTGTTGGTGGTCGAAGATAACGAGATCAACCTCGAGGTCATCTGCAACATGCTGGCGCTGGACGGTCATAGTGTAGCGACAGCGGAAAATGGGCAGGTCGGCGTCGACAAGGCCAGCAGTCAGAGGTTCGACGCGATCCTGATGGATATCAGCATGCCGGTGATGGATGGGCCAACCGCAGCGCGCCATATTCGTAACGGTCAGGGGCGGTCTGAAGATGTGCCGATTATCGCGGTGTCGGCCAATGTCCTGCCAGACGCGGTCGAAACCTTTCGCGCCGCTGGCATGACGGCTTTCATTGGCAAACCAATTTCGCTTGATGCCCTGCGCACTGCGCTTTCGGTGGTCACCCGAGCCGAGGGACAGATTTCGGAGCATGCGCAGCCTGATCCGTTGGCTGAGCTAAGAGACAGCCTCGGGCCCGAAGTCTTTGCCCGCCTGCTTGCCAAGTTCATTGCCGAAGGGGATGAGTTCGTTGAACAGCTCGAAACCGGGGCTTTTGACCAGTCAGATTTGACCCAAGTCGCTCAGGTTTGTCACAAACTGGCTGGCAGTGCAGCGACCTTCGGCGCGGAAGAGTTTCGAGAGGCGTTAATTGCGGTAGAGACTGCGGTCAAAGAACGCAAAGAAATCACTGACAAACTCGCTGCAGTTTCTACCGCTTGGGAGCGGGCGAAAGCATCGCCCGCTCGGGATTGAATTAGGGGGCTAGCAGTGCCGCTGCGCCGACGATACCAACCGCGCGGGCGACCTCGGTCAAGCCGGTCACTTTGCTGTCGTAGCAGGCAATCGCATCACCCGGCAGAACATAGGGGTCATAGTCATCCCGATCCCCACGTCGCAGCAGCTTTTCGATATTGCGTTCAATGACGATCGAGTTCCCGGTCATCGGGTTGCGGGTGAACAGGACCGCGCTGCGATTGGCGTTGGTCGTCTTGGCTCCGCCGACGCAATTGGTATCGACGACGGCCTGCAGGTAGCGCGTGCCATAGGGTACCTCACGCACGTCGCGTCCAATAGCCGACTCTGCGTTGCCAGTTGCAGGTTGCGTGAGGTTGGACATATAAAGCGTCACGCCGGGCGGGCTGATCGGGCTGGGGCGCATCAGATCATCCTGGAAACACCCTCGGCTGTTGACCACGATCTGATCCCCGGTCAGCAGCATGATGTCGGTCGGGTCTGAGCCTTCGAACACGCCGCGTAGGTCCATCCGGTAGATCGTGCCTTGCCGGTGCAGTTCGACCGCTGACAGATCCGCATCAGGGCGCACACCTCCGGCAGCGCGAATGGCCACCGAGAGGTTGCGCGCCTCGGTCGAGGCGCCCAGCACACCCTGGCGCCCTCGATCCAGTGAGTCGCCTGAGATGCCTCCGATCTCGACCGAGTGCGGCTCAAACACTGCGCCTTTCACGCCGACAGTGACCGAGGCGAGATCGCTGATGCGCGCCGTGACGCGCGGGGTGTTGTCGTAGAACTGCGCTGCCACCAGAACGCGGGCGACATCCCGCTCTACCTGCTCGGTGGTACGACCCTGTGCACGCACCGGCGGTAGGTAAGGCAGCTTCAGATCGCCATCGCGGGACACAACATAGGTGTCGCTGAGAAGCTCATCCCCGTCGATGGTGATCTGCACCATGTCATTGCGCGAAAGCTTCTCGCCCAACAATGGGCTAAGCGCGGGCTGTGACCATTTAGCAAAAGCACTTGCACCCTGATCCCCGGTCTGAGGCATACAGGCGCGTCCATTCATATGCTCCGCTTGCAGCAAAGGTCCATTTGCCCGGCGCCGCGAGGGGGCACGGTACTGCGCTTGATAGCTGTCGCCTTTTGCGACGGGTTCGATGTTGCGCGGGGTCTTCATGCTGCTGCAACCCGACAGAGCAATTGCGCTGACGGCTCCTAATACCAAAACTTTGAAATGTCGTGTCATTTTGAACTCTCCTGAACTGCATCCACAGCTACAGCAGTGTCTTGATGTGCGTCAGACCGGCATCGGGATTGCCGCTTATCCCATTCGGATAGGTCGCTCGCCGGATGGTTCTTCCTGCTGTCCGCCCGCGTCTGGGACAGGGATGTCGCGGCTAATTTAAACTGATCCCAACAGTGTTTTGGACTTTTGGCGACATGACTCAGCGATTGGCACATTCCGGTTTCTTGCGGCACTTGCTGGCCTATGCGGCGTCCGAAGTGGCGGCAAAAGCCTCGCGTCTTGTGGTCGTTGTTGTTGTGGCCCGCAGCCTCAGCCCCGAGGCGATCGGTCTGGCTGCTGCTGCCCTCGCCGCAGGGGATATCCTCAAGGCGCTGACCGAGAACGGTGTGGGGCAGAGGATCATCCAAGCCCCGCAGGCCGAGCTGGAACAGCGCTGCAACACCGCGCGTCGTATTTTCTGGGTTTGGTGCGGGGCGCTGTTTTCGCTGCAACTGGCAATAGCTGCGTTCCTCTACGCGATAGGGCACGAGACGCTGGCGCTGCTGCTCGCCATTCTGGCCGGAGAGTACCTGTTAATGCCCGCCGGTCTGGTGCAGGCCGCGCTTGCGATGCGTGAGGGCAAGCTGCAACAGACTGCCGCGGTTGCAGGAGGGCAGGTGGTTGGTGCGAATGTCATGGCGGCGCTACTAGCGCTGCTCTGGGCCTCGCCGCTGGCTTTGGCGCTGCCCCGCTTGCTGGCTGCTCCGATCTGGCTGGTCCTAATGCGCCGCCTCCGCCCTTGGGCGTCGGACACCAAACAAGGATTTGCCGCCCTTCGCCCCTTTGTTGGGTTCGGCTGGGCCGTTCTGGGGGTCGAGATCGTCAAAGTTCTGCGTCTGCAAGCCGACAAGCTTGTCGTCGGCGCGATGCTGGGGGCCGAGAGCCTTGGCATCTACTTCATGGCTTTCAACGCTGGGCTCGGCTTGGCGACATCGTTCACGCAGGCCTTTTCAGTCGTTCTTTTCCCACATCTTTGCGCAGCCCCGGATAAAACCAAGGCGCTGCGTCATGGGCTCGGCACGTCCCTCCTGGTGCTGAGCCCGTTGGTTTTTCTGCAAGCCGCGCTTGCGCCGGTCTATGTGCCGCTGCTGCTGGGGGCCGAGTGGCAACAGATTTCACCGGTGGTTTCGGTCTTGTGCCTTGCCACATTACCCAGCGTCATCTGGTCCGCCGTGGCCGGCTGGCTACGGTCCGAGAACCTCGCGATTACTGAGCTGCGGGTCAGCGCGGCTTTGGCTTTCGCATTGATCCTCAACACCGCGATCATGGCTCCGTTCGGGCTGATGCCAGTGGCGTTCGGATACCTGCTGACCAGTACTGCCCTGATGTTGACCGCCTCTTGGGTGCTGTTGCCACGGGATCACAAATCAACAGAAAGGTTCGGCTTCCAATGACCCGCTTTACCGTCATCGTGCCGTTTCACACCGATGCGGATACAATTGCCGACACGCTGACCAGCATTCGCACGCAAAGCTTCACGAATTGGGAGGTGATCTGCGTCGGCGACCGTCCCTCAAGCGCGTGCCTGTCCGTCGTGCTAGATCACATCGCGCAAGACCACCGTATCCGGGTCGCCAGCAGCCCCTTCGATGGCCCAAGCGCTGCCCGCAACTATGGGGCCGAACTGGCCAAGGGTGACATACTGGCGTTCTGCGACGCGGATGATCTGTGGCACAAGGACAAGCTGGCGCAACTAGACGAAGCCTTTCAGCCGTCTTTGACAGATGCAGTTTTTGGGCAAATCCGGTTCTTCACCGATCAGCCCGGAGATTCTCAGACACGCTCGACCGTTCCAAGTGCAACGCTGACCATTCAGGACCTGTTGGCCGAGAACCCGGTCTGCACCATGTCCAATCTTTCGATACGTCGTGAAGTCTTCAACGCCGTTGGCGGGTTAGACACGAGAACGGTGCATAACGAAGACTTGGAGCTGTTGATCCGCCTCGCAGGCGAAGGGTTCACCATCGAAGGGGTCAATCAGTTCCAAGTCTGGTATCGCACCAGCGCCCGGGGCTTGTCGTCGGATTTGGCCGCAATGCGCGCTGGGCGGGCCTACGCGGTCAAAACAGCCGCATCATATGGCGTGTTCCCGTCGCGGTCATCCGAGGCCATCTATCAGCGCTATCTTGCACGCCGGGCGCTGCGGTTGGGGCATCAGAGTCAGGCCCTGTTCTACACACGCAACGGCTTGAGCCTGCATGCGCGCAGTTTCCTGCTGCCCCTGCGCCGAGGACTGCTTACCGTCGCAGGGGCCGCGCTGGCCCCGATCCTGCCGCAAGCGATCAAACGCGCGTTGTTTTCATGAGAATTCTGAAGGAGATCACCATGCCCACAGCATCCATCGTCGTACCCGCCTACAACGCCGAAGCAACCTTGGCCGAAACGCTCGCCTCACTGCAGGCGCAAACCTATGACGATTTCGAAATCATCATTGTCGACGATGGATCGCAGGATGCGACTGCCGAGATTGCCCGCGCACACCAAAGCGACCCAAGCGTACGACTGGTCCAGCAAGCCAATCGCGGGCTGGCGGGGGCCAGAAATACCGGCATCGCTGCCGCGCGTGGTGCATTCGTCGGCTTTTGCGACGCCGACGATCTGTGGATGCCCGAAAAGCTGGCGGCTCATATTCACCATCTCAAGGCCGAACCGGATGTGGGGGTTAGTTACTCCGGCAGTGCCTTGATCGACGAGGCGGGGTGCGCGATGGGGATCAAACAAGCACCCCGCCTGAAGGATGTGACCGCAGCACATGTTCTGAACCGCAACCCAATCGGCAATGGATCGGCGGCCGTTATTCGAAAGACGGTGCTGGAGGCTCTGGCCTACCGCCCGAGCTTTGAAACCCAGCGGGATTGGGTCTTCGATGAGACATTCCGCCAGTCCGAAGATATCGAATGCTGGATGCGGTTGATGTTGAAGACCGATTGGCAGATCGAAGGTGTTCCGGGGCTTCTAACCCACTACCGGATCAACGCAGGCGGGCTTTCGGCGGCTTTGGATCGCCAGTTGGAGGCGTGGGAGCGGATGGTCGCGAAGCTGCGCCCGCTGAACCCTGAATTCTTTGCCCGGCACGAACCCTCGGCCCGTGCTTATCAGCTGCGCTATCTGTCGCGGCGGGCCATCACCAACCTCGATCAGGACACAGCTTGGGAGTTGTTTGCGCGCAGCGTCCAGGAAAGCCTCCGCCCGGTGCTTGAGGAACCTATGAAATCGTTCAGCACCTTCGCCGCGGCCCTTGTGTTGAAAACGCTTGGACCCGGCCCGATCACCCGGCTGGGACAAATGAAATCCAAACTTCAATCGATCTGAGAGAGGGGTCATCATGGAACAGAAAAAGATCCTACACCTGGTAGACGACACCACAGCGGGTGGCGTGATGCGGATGCTCGACCATCTTTTGGCGCAATCAGATCTGTCCGGCGCGGTCGAGCAAAAGGTGTTGAAAGTCAAACGGACAGCATTTTCTTGGGGCAAACTGAATGCGGATGTCATCGTGTCCCACGTCGTACCAAGCTGGAGAAGCCTACCCGCATTCTCGGCGCTTCGCGCAATGCACCTGGACACTCGACTGGTCCATGTCGAACACAGTTACACCCGGGCATTCACCACCCTTAATGTACCTTATAAACGTCGGTTTTTTGCGATGCTGCGTGTGATCTATTCCTTATTTGATCAGGTGGTCGCCGTCAGCCATGCGCAGTCGGACTGGATGAAGGAACGACGCCTGGCTGCTTCGGAAAAACTGGCTGTCATTCCTCCGACCGTTGATCTTGAGCAGTTGTCACGCAACACTATGCCTCCCAAGTCAAAGACCACAATTGGCGCTATCGGGCGGCTGGAACAGCAGAAAGGGTTCGACATCCTGATCCAGGGTTTTCGGTCAACCCGAACGCCGGAGGCGCGCTTGTTGATCTTTGGCGAAGGCAGTCAGCGTTCATACCTTGAGGCGTTGGCAGAGGGTGACCTGCGCATCGAATTTAAGGGCCATGCCAAGGACCCGGCAAAAGCTTATCAAGCCGTCGATATCATTGCGATTCCCTCGCGTTGGGAGGCTTATGGACTTGTGCTGGACGAAGCGCTTGCCGCGAAGCGCAATGTGATCGCCAGTAAAGTTGATGGGTTACGTGACCGTGAAGGAGATACGAGAGTTTCATTCTGCAACCTTGACCCTTATGCTTGGCGATTTGCGATCAATAATTTTCTGCTTTCCAACACTATTGAGAAAAGCAGCTGAATCAAAATTTGACACTGGATCTTTTGCGTTTTGCCGAGCCATTCACTGCAAAATCAATTGTGATTTCAAAGAAATTGCCTGAGTCCAGCTTTGCGTTTTGTGCGCGAGCCTACTTAGCGCAGTACATTTTGGTGCCCTCTTTGGACTGCGAGCGGTCATTGCCTTGTGCTAAGTGGACGGCAGCTATGTCCCGCGTAGAGGTCGTTCGTCGCAACCGGACTGAACGTCAACTTTGCGGGACCAACCTGCCGTAAGTCTTCTAAGGTTGAATTGCCGCTTTGTGCGCTTAGTGAACTTTTCTGGTGTTCTCAGCGAGCGCAATTATTCAGTGCTCGCGCTTGTCATTTGCTAACCCGACATGGAATACAAACTTCGGTTTGGCCGCCGTTGCTAACCCTGAACCGTGCAGGGCGATGACGAGACAATACTCATCCCGCTGCTTTCAATTGCCCCATTGTGTGAAAAGTTCCACAGCGGCACGGATACCGTCTGCGGTTGCAGTGGGTCGCGGTTCATAACACGCCTCGTCACCAGTTTGGTATTTTCCGGTTCGGACCAGTATGGCCGCGCGCAAGTCCGCCTTCAAAGCACCCGCGATATCGCTTTCGACATCATCGCCAATCATTGTTACCTCAGCAGGCTCCAGCCCCATGCTTTGCGCGGCAGAGTGGAAAAACGCTGGCGATGGTTTTCCAAACAGAAGAGCATTCGTTCCACTCGAATACTCAAGCGCCCGGACGAAAGCGCCGGCATCCAGACTCAATTCGCCGTCTGTATCGCGAAACACTCTGTTCGACGCCAATGCAAGAAAGGGAGCACTGTCTTGGATCAGGCGAAAGGCTGCGTTCAATCGTTCATAGGTAAAATAGCGGCCGGCATCTCCAACCACTACCGCTTTGGGGCCAGATTTCGAGCACTTTGCAAAATCCTCTTCCAGATCCGGATGGATCAGAAGATGTGGCGCAAGACCGTTTTCCTCTAGCCAGGCACAAGCTGCCGCAGCGGGGGTCAGGATTTCTTCGGGATCTGCGTCTATTCCGAAGCCTTGTAGCTTATCCAGAATAACACGCTTCGGTCGTCGGGTTGAATTCGTTAGAAAGCGAACCGGAAGTCCTGTGTCGCGAATGGTTGAAACCGCCTCCGCAGCACCCGCCAGTGGTTTGTCGCCCTGATACAGAACACCTGCGATATCAAAGAGAACGCCTTTGCTCACACCTTCCTCACAAACTACGAAAAACTCTTTCTTTCGGGCTCAATTTGCCCAAGTGATGGTTCGCACTTGACGCCCACTTAGCCATCACATAGGAAGGCGAAGCATTTAGCGGGTATAGCTTAATGGTAAAGCCCCTGCCTTCCAAGCAGGCTATGTCGGTTCGATTCCGTCTACCCGCTCCAAAAAATAATCCCCGACACATTGCCTACAAAATAGTCTGATATTTTGTGTCAGATTGTTGACAAGTTTGACAAAATATTGACCTAAACCTTAGCCTTCCAAGCAGGCTATGTCGGTTCGATTCCGTCTACCCGCTCCAACTCAGCCGTACATCTCTGCGTCAAATGGCCCAGGCCCCTGGGCATTTTGCGCGCGGCTTCTTGACCCTGCGGGCCAGTATCGCCAAGAAACAGCAACTCCGCATTGAAGACAAAGTGAACACATAAGGGCCGCACATGGCGAGACAGACAGCCAGCACGACCACCGCATCCGCGCCGGGCGCCAGTGAAGAAAGAGCAGGCTCGAAAAAGTTGGGCGTCTTGGCGTCGCTTTGGCCGTTCATGAAGCCGTATCGCCTGCTGATGCTGGGGGCGACATTGGCGCTGGTCCTGACGGCTGGTATGACGCTTACCTTGCCCTTGGCCGTGCGCCGTGTGGTGGACAACTTCCGCATTCAGGACGGAGAGCTGCTGGATTGGTACTTCCTGGCCGCGCTTGGCATTGCCGGTATTCTGGCCGTGGGCACAGGCATCCGCTACGCGCTTGTTACCCGTCTGGGCGAACGTGTGGTCGCCGATATCCGCAAGGCCGTCTTTGACCGTGTGATTGGCATGAGCCCCGAGTTCTACGAACGCATCATGACCGGAGAGGTCCTCAGCCGGATCACCACCGACACGACGCTGATTCAATCGGTGATCGGGTCATCTGTATCGATTGCCCTGCGCAACCTGCTGATGTTTGTCGGAGGGTTGGTGTTGATGCTGTTGACCTCGGCCAAGCTGACAGCGCTGGTTCTGCTGCTGATCCCGGTCGTTGTGGTGCCAATTCTGGTGTTGGGCCGCAGGCTCCGCGCCATCAGCCGCGAGAATCAGGACTGGATCGCGGCCTCATCGGGCAACGCGGGCGAAGCGCTGGGTGCGGTACAGACCGTGCAGGCCTTTACCCACGAACGCGCAAGCCGCAAGCAATTCGGCGACATGACTGAGACATCGTATGTCGTCTCGTTGCGGCGTATCCAGACGCGGGCCATTCTGACGGTCATCGTGATCTTTCTCGTCTTCTCAGGCATCGTTGGAGTGCTGTGGATGGGGGCCAACGACGTGCGCAACGGGGTGATGACCGAAGGGGTTCTGATCCAATTCGTCATCTACTCGGTCATCATGGCAGGCTCTGTCGCTGCCCTGTCCGAGATCTGGAGCGAACTTCAGCGCGCCGCAGGGGCCACTGAACGGTTGGTCGAGCTGCTGAATGCTGAAGATACAGTGACCGACCCGTCCCAAGCAAAACCGTTGCCGCAACCGGTGCGCGGAGAGATCAGGTTCGAAGAGGTCACCTTCCGCTATCCTGCGCGACCCGATGTGGTGGCGCTGGACAAGCTCAGCCTGCAGGTCAATCCAGGCGAGACGGTTGCCTTCGTTGGCCCCTCTGGCGCGGGCAAAACAACTGTTGTTCAACTGCTCCAGCGGTTCTACGACCCGAACTCGGGGCGCGTGATGCTGGATGGGATGGATCTGCAAAACCTGAACCGGGCAGATTTCCGCCAGCATATGGCGCTGGTCCCGCAGGATCCGGTTATTTTTGCCGCCTCGGCTCGTGATAATATCCGCTTTGGCCGTCTGGATGCCTCGGACGCGGAGGTCGAAGCCGCCGCGCACGCTGCTGCTGCGCACGACTTCATCGCGGCACTGCCCGAAGGCTATGACAGTTTCGTTGGCGAACGGGGAGTGATGCTGTCCGGCGGGCAGAAACAGCGGATCGCTATTGCACGCGCCATTTTGCGGGATGCGCCTGTTCTGTTGCTGGACGAGGCGACCTCGGCGCTGGATGCAGAAAGCGAAAGGGCTGTGCAGGGCGCGGTGGATCAGATGCGCGCCGGGCGCACGACCCTGATCGTGGCGCACCGGCTGGCTACTGTGAAAAAGGCAGACCGCATTGTCGTGCTGGAGGCCGGTCGCATTGTCGCCCAAGGCACGCATGACGATCTGGTGGCGCAAGATGGGCTTTACGCCCGTTTGGCCCGTCTTCAGTTCACTGACGGCGTCGCTGCGGAATAAAGTGACGCTCCGGCAATCGCCGTTACGCCGTAGCGTCATTCTACATTTTCAACTTTTCCCTCGCTAAGCCCTTGCTTGCGCCGCCAAGGTTGTGATCCCATCTGAGGTAAGATCACTCCGCGTGTGGCGCGCGGGAGAATAAAACACGGGGAGGAGCCACATGGCCTTTGTTGGCAAGGAAGACAAAGCGCGTATTGAACAGGAAATGACGTGGGAGGACCGCGACCTGCCGGTGACGTTCCACCAGCTGCTATCGCGCACGGCAGAGAAATTTCCAAACCACAACGCGGTCAGTTTTCAGCTGTTTTCAGGTCCGAATGACAAGGCCGAGACGCTGACATGGTCCAACCTTCTAGGGCAGGTCAATCAGGCGGCCAACCTGTTTCGCTCGCTCGGGATCGGCGAAAACGACGTGGTGGCCTATATCCTGCCCAATTGTAACGAGACGCTGGTGACCCTGATGGGCGGTGCCGTGGCCGGTATCGTAAACCCGATCAACCCGCTGCTCGAGCCGGAACAGATCGCCGCCATTCTGCGCGAGACGGGTGCCAAGGTTGTCGTCACGCTCAAGTCCTTCCCGAAAACGGATGTGGCGCAGAAGGTAGAAGAGGCCGTGCGCCATGCGCCCAAGGTCAACACCGTTCTCGAGATTGACCTGAACCGCTATCTGACGCCGCCGAAGTCCTGGATCGTTCCCTTCCTGCGGCCGAAAATGGGCGACAAGGCAAAGCTCGCGCATGCGGACTATAAGAACTTCAATCAGGAATTGGCCAAACAGCCCACGACCCTGACCTTCGCAGACAGCACCGAGGACCGGGTGGCCTGCTACTTCCACACAGGCGGCACGACCGGCATGCCGAAGGTGGCGCAGCACAAATACTCGGGCCTGATCTACAATGGCTGGCTGGGCAATACGCTGTTGTTTGACGAAAACGACGTCATCATGTGCCCGCTGCCGATGTTCCACGTCTTTGCCGTTCATGTGATCTGGATGGCAGCCGTGTCCTCGGGCGCACATGTGATTTTCCCGACACCTCAGGGTTATCGCGGCGATGGCGTGTTCGACAATTTCTGGAAGCTGATCGAACGTTGGAAGGTCAGTTTCATCATCACCGTGCCCACCGCGATCTCGGCCAAGATGCAACGACCGGTGGACGCTGATATTTCCTCGGTGAAAACGGCGTTCTCCGGCTCGGCCCCGCTGCCGGTGGAACTGTTCCGGCGGTTCGAAGAGGCAACAGGCGTGACTATCGTTGAAGGCTATGGCCTGACCGAGGCCACCTGCCTAGTCTCGTGCAACCCGGTGGATGGTGAGAAAAAGATCGGCTCGATCGGGATTCCCTTCCCCTACACAGATGTCAAAATCCTGCAGGACAGTCCGGACGGGCCAAAGGAATGCGCGGTGGATGAGATTGGCGAAATCTGCGTTTCGAACCCCGGTGTCTTTGCGGGCAATACCTATACCGAAACCGACAAGAACGAGAACCTGTACCACTATGACAAGTATCTGCGCACAGGCGATCTAGGCCGTTTTGACGAGGACGGGTACCTCTGGATCACCGGACGTGCCAAGGACCTGATCATTCGAGGCGGACATAATATTGACCCTGCCGAGATCGAAGAGGCCCTGCTGGGGCATGAGGCCGTGGCCTTCGCAGGTGCCATTGGTCAGCCCGACGCCCATTCCGGTGAGGTGCCTTGCGCATTCGTAGAACTGGTGGAGGGAGCTTCGGTGACCGAAGAGGCGTTGATGGAGTTCTGTAAAGTCCATGTTCATGAACGCGCGGCTCAGCCCAAGCACATGACAATCCTGACCGAATTGCCCAAGACCGCGGTTGGTAAGGTGTTCAAACCTGATCTGCGCAAGCACGCGATCACCCGGATCTACAATGGCGCCCTTGAGCAAGCTGGCGTTGATGCCCGTGTCGTCTCGGTCATCGACGACAAGAAGCGTGGCCTTGTCGCACAGCTTGACGCGAACGGCGCATCCGAGGACGATGTCAGCAAGGTGCTGGGCGCGTACACCCGGCCGTGGGAGTGGGCAGCCTAACCGGGAGTGAACATGGATTATGAACGTCTGATTGATGAGGAAACTTGGGCGTTCATAAGACGCACGGCTGAAAGCTATCCTGACGATGCGGTGGATCTGTCAATCGAAGACCAGCGCAAGGTTTATGACAAGATGTGTCAGGATTTTCGCCAGCCGCGACCCGAAGGGGTGGCGGTGCAGGACCTGTCCGCCAATGGCGTGCCGGTCCGTATTTATACCGCTGGGCAACCGACACGAACCGTCGTCTATTTCCATGGCGGCGGTTTCGTCGTTGGCGGGCTGGAAAGCCACGACGATGTCTGCGCCGAGATTTGCGCACAGACCGGATATCGGATTGTCGCCGTCGACTATCGCCTGTGTCCCGAATACGTGCATCCGGCCCAGTTTCAGGATTGTTGGACTGCTACAAACTGGGCAGCGGAAGAGTTCGGCGACCCGATGATCCTGGCTGGTGACAGCGCAGGGGGCAATCTGGCCGCATCTGTTGCTCACCACGCGCGGGGTCGGCTAGAGAACATCTTGGGGCAGGTCCTGATCTACCCCGGGCTGGGCGGTGATACGTCCAAAGGCTCGTATATCGAACACGCGCATGCGCCGTTGCTGACGCTTCAGGATATTAAGTTCTACGAAACCGTCAGATGCGGAGGGCCAGCCCCGAGCGGTGATCCAACCTTTGCCCCGCTTCAGGATACCGACTTCTCGAGCTTGCCACCGACCGTTGTCATCACCGCCGATTGCGACCCTCTCAGGGATGATGGATCAGATTATTGCGCTGCGATCCAATCCGCCGGAGGACGGGCAGAATGGATCAACGAACCCGGCCTCGTCCATGGCTATCTGCGCGCCCGAACCTCGGTCAAGCGCGCGGCAGATAGTTTTGAACGGATTTCCATCGCCATTGAGGCGCTGGGGCAGGGGATCTGGTCCTACGACTAACCCATCTCGGGTCCAGTATAGAAAAGGAATGCCCTGCCAAGTTCAGGACATTCCTGCCGCCGTATGTGGCAGCGAAGTGCTTTGATCAGCTCAGGAAGGGCTTGGCCTTCATCGTGTCCGCAAGCGGCGCGCCCATACGGGTCAGGATGGTAGGGGCAAGCTGTAGCTGGTCGATCACGGTATCGGCCTCTGGGCCTTCTGCATCGCCAAAGTAGTAGAGCGCGGTTTCCTGTTGCAACGGGCTGCGCCCGCCGTGGTGACCGCGTTCGTCCTGCCCGTGATCGGCGGTGACGATGACCTCATAGCCCAGCTTGCGCCAGTTCGGAATGAAGGGGGCCAGCATCTCATCCATCACGAAACAGGCGTGGTCCATTTCCTCGCAATCGTGGAAGAAGCGATGGCCCATGCTGTCCAAGGTGCACGTGTGCAGGATGCCGTAGTCCAACCCGTGGCGCAGGCACAGGTTCGTCAGCGTGGCAAACAGATCGACATCGCAGGGCGTCATCTGGTTGGCCTTGCCATAGCCGGTCATGCTGTGGAACCGGCCATGGTTGATGGTTTGGCTCTCGTACTCGTCGTATTCCACGTCGCGCACATAGTCGAACGGATGGCGGTTGAAGAACTGCGACCAATAGCTGTGGGTGACGGCTCCGGTCACTCCCCCGGCCTCGCGGACCTGGCTGAATACGTCCTTGTGGCTTAGGCGGAAGACGTTGCCGTTGCCGGTGCAACCATGCTCCTGTGGGGTCACGCCCGTGTGGATCGAGGCATAGCAACTGGCCGAGGTCGATGGCAGGACCGAGCGGAGTTTCCACACGCGGGCCTCACCACTATCGACCCAACCTTCGAGATTGCCGAACAACCGGCGGAAGTTGCGCCACGGGACGCCGTCCAGAATGATGAGGAGGAGTTTGCGGTCCATGATCCGACCCTTTTCGAGAGTGTTTCCGGCGACCCTAGAAGATTCGTAGCACTTGGGCTGCCCATTCCCGCCCCGAATAGCAAAATCCCGACACCTGTTTTTGACACGTGCCGGGATTTCGTAGCTTTGATCGGGGTAGAGATCAGTTCCCTGCCGCCTCCATCTTGCGGTTGGCAACGACTTTTTCCAGCCAGCCCAGCTCCATCTCGGGAACCGAGCTGAGCAGCAGGTCAGTATAGTCGTCGAATGGCGGACTAAGCACCTGAGACTTCGAGCCATAGCGCGCGACGCGACCCTGATACATAACCGCGATGCTGTCGCTGATTGCGCGGACCGTCGCCAGATCATGGGTGATGAACAGGTAGGCCACATCCTCGATCTTCTGGAGGTCCAGCAGCAGCTTCAGGATGCCGTCAGCTACGAGCGGATCAAGGGCCGAGGTGACCTCATCACAGATGATCATCTTAGGCTTGGCCGCCAGTGACCGCGCGATACAGACACGCTGTTTCTGCCCACCGGAGAGTTCCGCCGGGTAGCGATCGATGAACTTTTCACCCAGTTCGATCTCATCCAGCAGCTCGACAACGCGTTTGCGTTTCTCGGCCCCGCGCATGTTGAAGTAGAACTCCAACGGGCGGCCGATGATCGTGCCGACGGTCTGACGCGGGTTCATCGCAGTGTCCGCCATCTGATAGATCATCTGCAGTTCTCGCAGGTCTTCGCGTGTGCGCCCCTTCAGATCCGAGCTCAGCTTGCGCCCGTTGAAGGTGATCTCACCCTCACGTGCGGGCAGCAGGCCGGTAATCACACGCGCCAACGTGGACTTGCCCGACCCGGATTCGCCCACAACCGCCAATGTTTGCCCCGGATAGAGCTCAACATTGACGTTGTGCAGAACATCAAAGTTCAGACCCTTATAGCGCGCGGTAATTCCGTCGACTTGAAGAACCGGCTCTGCGGTCGGCTTTTTCTCTTCGTGTTCGATAGACCGGACCGAGACCAGGGCTTTGGTGTAGTCTTCCTGAGGGTTGTTGATGATCTGATCGGTATTGCCGTACTCGACCGTGTCGCCCATCCGCAGAACCATGATGTCATCGCTGACCTGCGCCACAACCGCAAGGTCGTGGGTGATGTAGAGCGCGGCGACGCCGGTATCTGCAATGGCTTCTTTGATCGCCATCAGAACGTCGATTTGGGTGGTCACGTCCAAGGCCGTGGTGGGTTCGTCGAATACCACCAGATCAGGCTCAGGGCACAAGGCCAGCGCGGTCATGCAGCGTTGCAGCTGACCACCGGAAACCTGGTGCGGGTAGCGACTGCCGATATTGTCCGGATCGGGCAGGCCCAGCTTGGCGAAGAGTTCACGCGCACGGGCCTCAGCCTGTTTGCGGGTGAATTTCTTCTGCTCGACCGCCGCTTCGACGACCTGATCCATGATCCTTTTGGCAGGGTTGAACGACGCGGCAGCGGATTGGGACACATAGGTGACCTCACCCCCACGCAGCTTGCGGATATCCCCATGAGATGTCTTGAGGATATCGCGTCCGTTGACCCAGACCTCGCCGCCGGTGATCTTCACGCCACCCCGGCCATAGGCCATTGAGGCCAGGCCGATGGTGGATTTACCGGCACCGGATTCGCCGATTAGCCCCAGCACCTTGCCGCGTTCAAGGTCAAAGCTGACCCCATGCACGATTTCGATGTCATGGGGCTTTTCGCCCGGCGGATAGACGGTCGCGCCGATCTTGAGGTCGCGGACCTTGAGAAGGATATCGTCGCTCATCCCCGGCCTCCTTTCAGCGATGTGGTGCGGTTCAGAACCCAGTCAGCCACAAGGTTGACCGAGATGGCCAGCGTCGCGATGGCGACGGCGGGCCACAGCGCAGCACCGATGCCATAGACGATACCGTCCTTGTTTTCCTTCACAATGCCGCCCCAGTCCGCCAGCGGCGGTTGCACGCCCAGGCCCAGGAAGGACAGGGTAGAGATGAACAGAACCATGAAGATGAACCGTAGACCAAACTCGGCCACCAGCGGTGACAGAGCGTTGGGCAGGATTTCCCGGAAGATAACCCATGCGCGCCCTTCACCGCGCAGTTTCGCGGCTTCAACGTAGTCCATCACGTTGATGTCGACCGCGACCGAGCGCGACAGTCGATAGGGGCGGGTTGCGTCCAGCAGGCCCATCACAAGGATCAGGATCGGAACGGTCACCGGAACGATGGCCAGAATAACCAGCGCAAGGATCAGGGTCGGGATCGACATGATCAGGTCAACAGTCCGGCTGAGTGCCTGATCCGCCCATCCGCCCAGAACAGCGGCCAGCAAACCCAGAGACGTACCGGTCAGAAAGCTGAGCAACGTGGCTGCGGCGGCGATGAAGATCGTCGTGCGCCCGCCATAGATCATGCGGGTCAGTAGGTCCCGCCCAATATTGTCTGTACCCAGCAGATGTTCGGCGCTGGCTGGCTCCCACACATCACCAACAACTTCTGCCATTCCATAGGGCGCAATCAGGGGGGCCGCGATGGCCACAAAGAAATATGCGCCAGTGAACAAGAGGCCAATCAGTGCCGAAAGAGGAATGTTCTTTATCATTTCGGATGCCTCAGTCTTGGGTTGGCAAGGATCGACACGATATCGGCAACCATGTTCAGGCCGATATAGACGGCCGCGAATACAACGCCACAGGCCAACACGACGGGCACGTCACGTTTGGTCACCGCATCCACCAGATACTGCCCCATGCCAGGATAGACGAACACAACCTCGACTACGACGACGCCGACGACCAGATAGGCCAGGTTCAGCATCACAACGTTTACGATCGGGGAAATCGCGTTGGGGAAGGCATGGCGTGCAATGACCTGAAAAGTGCTGAGGCCCTTTAGTTCGGCTGTTTCGATATAGGCCGATTGCATGAGGTTCAGAATGGCCGCGCGGGTCATGCGCATCATTTGCGCCAGAACCACCAGCGTCAGAACGAAAGCCGGCAGCGCAATTGCATTCAGCTTCTGTCCGAAGGTCATTGAATCGTTGATCATCGCCAGGGATGAGAACCAGCCCAGTTTGACCGAGATAAAGTAGATCACCACGTAACCGATCAGAAACTCGGGGATTGAAACGGTTGTCAGAGTAATCGCCGAGATCAGCTTGTCGGGCCAGCGATTGCGGAACCGAACTGCCAGAAGGCCAAGGAAGATCGCAAGCGGAACAGACACGATTGCAGCGACGCAAGCAAGGAACAGCGTATTGCCCAGGCGTTTTCCGATGCTCTCGGAAATATCAAGTTTGTTGGTGAGGGATTGCCCTAGATCGCCTTGCGCGATGCCACCCAACCACTCGAAATAGCGGGTTAGGGCAGGGCGGTTCAGGCCCATCTCTTCTCGTAGGTTGGCAAGGGCCTCAGGGGTTGCGGACTGCCCCAGGACGGCTTGCGCGGCGTCTCCGGGAAGGGCTTCGGTCAGGCCAAAAATCAGAGCCGAAGCGCCGAGCAGCAATAGGAGTCCCAGCGCAAGGCGCTGGGAAACCAGTTTGATGATAGGATGCATTATCCGTTGCCCGAGTTACACGAACCACATCTTGCGCGACATGTTGCCGTTCATCATCTCTTGCGTCGGATCAGATTCCCAACCGTCCAGCTGGTTGCTGATGCCTTCAACAAAGTCGTTGAACATCGGGCAAATCAGGCCGCCTTCGTCGCGAACCATTTGGCCCATCTGGCTGTAGATGCCCTTGCGTTTCTCGGCGTCCAGTTCGGCGCGCGCTGCGAACAGCAAGTCGTCGAAGGCCTGAACCTTGAAGCGCGTGTCGTTCCAGTCTGCGCTCGACAGATACGCGGTCGAATACATCTGGTCCTGGACCGGACGACCACCCCAGTAAGAGGCACAGAACGGCTGAACGTTCCACACTTCCGACCAATAGCCATCATTGGGTTCACGCTTGATTTCCAGCGGGATACCTGCCTGTGCAGCGGTTTGTTGGAACAGCGCCGCCGCATCCACAGCACCGGGGAAGGCGCCATCTGCAACGCGCAGAATGATCGGCGATCCATCGTGGCCGGATTTCTTGTAGTGCTCGGCTGCTTTTTCAACGCTGAACTCTCGCTGCTCAATGGTTTCATCGAACAAGGGGTAGGCCGCGTTGATCGGCATGTCGTTCCCGATCGAGCCATAGCCACGCAGAACTTTGTCCACCAGATCCGCGCGGTTGATAGCGTATTTCAAAGCCGTGCGCAGTTCGTTGTTGTCGAACGGAGCCGTGTCACAATGCATGATGAACACATAGTGGCCACGACCAGCGGTCGAATGGACAGTCAGGTTTGGTGCGCGGCCCAGCAGGTCGGCAACTTTAGGCTCAACGCGGTTCACGGCGTGAACCTGACCCGATTGCAGCGCGGCTGTCCGGGCGGTTGCGTCGTTGATGACTACCACTTCGACGCTGTCAAAGTTGCCGAAATCGCTGTTCCAGTGGTTTTCGTTCTTGGTGAACAGGTGGCGGACGCCGGGTTCATCAACTTCCAGCTTATACGGGCCTGTGCCGATACCGGCTGCCGGGTTCTCCATGCCACCGTCAGGCTGAATAATCAGGTGATAGTCGGCCATCAGATAGGGAAGGTCGGCGTTGGGCTCGGACAGGGTGACCTGGAAGTTGTCGCCATCGGCCTTCATCGACTCGATGCCCTTCATGATGCCCAATGCACCGGACTTGGAGTCTTCGTTCGAGTGGCGCTGCATGGTTTTCAGCACGTCTTCGCTGGTCATGGTCTTGCCGTTGTGGAACTCGACCCCTTGACGCAGCTTGAAGGTCCAGACCTTCGCGTCTGCACTGCCTTCGACGCTTTCGGCTAGGCGTGGCTCGATCGTGCCGTCGGGTGCAACTTCGACAAGTTGGTCGCCAAACTGTTTGCCGTTCTGGAACGGGACCGAGCTTGCATAGGTCGCCGGGTCCAGCGAGTTGGTCGATTCGCCGCCCTGCAGGCCGAATTTCAGATCGCCACCCTTTTTCGGGCCGGCTGCACGGGCCGCGTCGGCAAACATCGTGCTGGCCATGGCTGCCGAAACGCCAAGAGCGGCGGCTTTGCCCATGAACTCGCGACGGGTCAGTTTGCCTGCCGTCACCTGTTTGGACATGTGAGTGAGTTGTTCGTTCATTCAGAAGCTCCCAGTTGGTTGTGTCCGCCCGTTTTCGGGCTTTTTATTGACGCGTGAGTCAACGTTGACGCATTTCAGCGGGTCGGGCAAGTGGAATTCCGTGTCGCAAATGTGCCTTGCCTGACAATACCGTGTTTATCAAAGCCGTCATAGCGCCGTGTCTTCGCGTCCTCCGCTATGACGAAAATGATCTATTGGTTGCCTTGGTCGGTATCGGGAGAATACGTCATTCTAATCCCGAATTGCGACAATCAGGTCCATGACATTGGTTCCTGTCGGCCCGGTCACCAGCAAAGCGCCTGCGTTTTCCAGGAAGGCCCCACTATCGGCGGCAGCCAGCGCCTCGTACGCGCCTTCGGCCCATGTGGTACCAGAAACGACCCCGCCCGCTGCGTTGGTTGGGCCATCCGTTCCGTCGGTTCCTCCGACCACGACCGTGATATCTTCAAGGCCGGAAATCTCGTGCGCCAGTGCCAGTGCCAGTGCCTGATTGCGCCCACCCTGTCCGGGGTTTGGGGGCAGCACAACAGTCGGCTCGCCGCCAAAAACCATGACGCCTGATCCCATCTGCCTTAGCTTCTCACCGATTGCGGTGGCGACAGCTTGATAATCGTCATGCAAGGCCTCTTCATTGGCCAGTACCGACAGACCCGTATCCTCGGCCGCTTCGGCGGCTGCCGCACGGGCATGGGCGTTCGAGGCAATGATCTGCGCTTCGGCCTCGTAAGAGACCTGTTCAGGCAGCGCGCCGATGCCCGAACCGATAACGTTCAGATCATCCCCCGGCACGTCCGAGATCGCCAGAACCGTGACCTTTCGGCCTTTGAGCCGGGACAGCAATCCTCCGCCTTTGACCTGCGAAATCTTGCGTCGTTCCGCATTCATCGCCCCGATATCAAGTCCCTCGGAGAGCAGCTTATTGTTCAACGCCTCCAGATCCTCAAGCGTTTTGCCACCTATCAAATCTTCAGCCAGCGAGGACGCGCCGCCCGACACCAACAGGAGCAAATGCGCCTCGGGTGGCATGGCCTCGACCGCAAGGCGTAGCGCCCTGCCGCCTGCCAGGCTGCGGCTATCCGGGACGGGATGAGAGGCCTCGATTACCTCAACGCCCTCCGGCAAGTCGCGCCCGTGATCGTCCTTGGTGACCACCAGCGTTGGGATGTCTCCGAAATGATCCAATGCCGCTCGGGCCATCGCCGCCGCAGGTTTGCCCACGGCCAATATTCGATCCGGTTTTGCAACATCGGATAGTGCTTTTCGGGTCGCCGTGTATCCGTCTGCCGCCGCGACTCCGGCTTGCCAGAGTGCGATTGCCTGTTCAGCGCGGGTCATCAATTCTCCATCCAGATTGTCACTGGCCCATCATTGACCAGCTCAACGGCCATGTCGGCCCCAAATTGCCCTGTCTCAACCGCGATTCCGCACGCGGCGAGGTTCTTGGCAAAGGTTTCATAAAGGTGTTTTCCGATATCCGGCGCAGCGGCCTGCGAAAATCCGGGCCGGTTACCGCTGGCCGTATCCGCAGCAAGAGTGAACTGGCTGACAACGAGAGCCGAGCCGCCAATGTCCACAACAGACCGGTTCATTTTGCCGGCGTCATCCTTGAAGATGCGCAGCTTGGAGATTTTCGCAGCAAGTTTCGAGGCATTCTCTTCGCTGTCGCCCTGCATCGCGCATACGAGAATCATCAGGCCCGGTCCCGATTGACCGACAACAGCGCCATCCACCGAGACTGACGCTCTAGAGATCCGTTGTAAGACTGCGCGCATCGCTCTCCCCAAATCGCATGCGTTCAGCAGTCGGTTTAGCCGCCGGAGGCCCGCTTGTCATCCAGCGTCTTGCGCGTAGTCGGGAAAACGTCTGCCTGTGTGATTTTGCTGGGCTCACCCCTGCGACGTCGCCATCACGTACCCCACGCCTGCCGCCACCAGCAGGCCGAGGACCACCGCAATGGTTATCTTGATCGCAGACCACGGTCGTTCCCCCTGCACCCGGCCAGTGCGCCCGTTGACCACAAACCGATAGGTTTGCCCGCGATACTTATAGGCAGCCATCCAGATGGGCAGCAGGATATGCTTGAACGTCACATCGCGCACATCAGTGTCCACCGCATGAATACGCTGTCGATCGCCGCCAATGTCAAAGCGCACGTCACGCTCGATCACGCGCACCATATGTGCCCGCGCCTCGGAATACCCATCGGGCAACTCGACCGAATAAGCCTCGGCCCGGAACCCCGCCAGGTATTGCGGCTGGTAGGGTTCAAGTGCGGGCAGATCCCAGGGCTCCAACGCGTCTGTATATTTCTTGGGCAGAGAGCGTGACGCCAACACCAGAACGTCATCAAAGAACCGCGCGACGCGACCGGATTTTGGACTCCAGCGCACTTTGGCTACCTGTTGCTGCACTCGCTTCCCGTCGCGCATAACAGTGCGCGTTTCATAGTAAACGGTGCCGCGCTCCCCGCGATAGCTGGATTTGGTGTCCGCGTCGAAGGTCCAGTAGGGCACGTAAATGCCCTGCATTTTTCGGCCCTTGCGCGCATAGTCCTTCAGCCCGTTCGGCGCGAACCAAAGCCGACCCAGCCAATCCCCCATCGCCTTGTGGGCCGACCGTTCATCCAGCGCAAAGGGCAAAACACCCTTGGGTTTGATATGCCGGTTGATGCCCGTATCCGTCACCACCGGAGTGGCGCAGAACGGACATTCTGCTGCGTGGGTATTCGGGTCGAACTCGACCTGAGCGGCACAGTTCGGGCAGGACAGAACCCGCGTTTCCTCAATTTCGCTGTCCGGAAGGCGGTCTGCGATGGCGGCGTCAAAATCCAACTCGCGTAGGCTCGCGCCGCCCCAAGGGCCTGAGCCAATGGGTTCTGAATGGCCGCAGTGGTCACAGGTCAATGTGCCATCGCCGGGATTGAACCGGTAGTCCGCGCCACATTGGTCGCAGGGAAAGCGGTGTTCTTCAGTCATCCGTCCGCCTGCTACCGCTTACGCACCCGGCGGAGGCGGGGGCAGGATCGTGAACAGTTGCGCCAACTCCTGCACCTCACCGGCTTTTTTCCAGCCATCCTGACCAGCGGTCCACACATGTGTCTCGCGTGTCAGTTCTCCGTCCGTGGCCATACGCCCCATCTTGGCCTTCGAGAACGGTCCGCTGGTCTGACCGTCCACCGCGATATGCCATACATGCTCAACGGGCGCAGGGGGCGGCGAGGCCGCATGCGCGGATGGTTGCGGGGCAGCGGGGGCAGGCGATCCCCAAGGGCCGCTCGGTTGGCCCGCTGCCATGTTCGCCATCTGATTGGCCATCGCCATGCCCATTCCCATGCCAAGACCCGCGCCCATGCTGCCGCCCTGACCGGGGTTGTTGGCCGCAGCAGTCATCGCCTCGGCGGCGGAATACTGCGTGAACTTGCCCAGATCGCCCGCCAGCCCCATCGAGGTACGCTTGTCCAAAGCGGCCTCTACCGCAGGCGGAAGCGAGATGTTTTCGATGTAGAACTCGGGCATCTCAAGCCCGTAGCCATCCAACACGGGCGAGACTTCGGCTGCGATCAGTTTGCCCAGATCGGCGGTGTTCGCCGCCATGTCGAGAACCGGAATGCCGGATCCAGCGATCACGCGGCTGAACTCTTGTACGATGATGTTGCGGACCTGAAAGCTGATCTCATCCATGGTGAATTCACCATCGGTTCCGACGATCTCGACCAGGAATTTCGCCGGGTCTTTCACCCGCACCGTATAGGTTCCATAGGCCCGAATGCGGGTTGGTCCGAATTCGGGATCGCGCAGCATGATCGGGTTCTTGGTACCCCATTTCAGATCATTGAACCGCGTGGTGTTGACGAAATAGATCTCGGACTTGAACGGGGACTGAAAGCCGTGATCCCAGTGCTGCAGGGTCGTCAGGATCGGCATGTTGTTGGTCTCAAGCATATAAAGACCCGGCGTGAACACATCCGCCAGTTGCCCTTCATGGACAAACACCGCCGCCTGACCCTCGCGGACGGTCAGCTTGGCACCATACTTGATCTCGTGCCCTTCGCGTTCGAACCGCCAGACCATGGTGTCTCGGGTGTCATCGACCCAGTGAATAACGTCGATAAATTCTCCGGTCAGAAAATCGAAAATTCCCATTTGGGTTCTCCTGTCCTTGGGGTCAGAGCGGCTGCCCCATCAATTCGCGCGCAATGATCCGCACCACCGGGCGGGCCTGATCGACCGTCACTCCGGGCGAAAGACGCGGATCATAGAGCATTGTCAGCAGTTTCTCATCATGACTTGTCAGCAACGCAAATTCGTCATCATCGTTGAAGATCGAGGGCCGCGCGGCGGGGCTGTCGTTGGACAGGCCCAGCCCTTGCGCAATCTCTTCGTGAATACAGCTGCGACGCACCAGATCGGGCAGTTCCGACCGGATCAGCGTCACAGCGCGCACGTATTTGTTCGGATCATTGCGGGTGGCCGAGGCGAACACAAAACAGTCGAAACTCGCGCGCGGATTGGCGACCAGATCCAGTGAGGCCTGACTGATGTTGGGCACCAGTTCCTTGAGCCGAGTGACAACATAGGCGCTGTCATCTTTGCCAGCAAAAAACACATGGAAATTGGCCTTGCGACTGACGGTCGAGATCGGATGACCGGTCAGTTTGGCCAGCCTTGCGGCATAGGACTGCACCTGATCCGCGTCACTAGTGCGAGTCGCGGGCAGGACCGAGGGTCCGAACTCGGTTTGGATGCGAACTGGTCCTGACCAGCGGCTGAGTTGCCCATCCGTTTGCCGCGACCCGAGCGAGACAGTGTGATCAGGATATTCGCTATAGAAGGCGATGGCCTCAAAATTCCGGCTCAGGTCGTCGGCGTCATAAGGGGTGTCTGGTCCGCCGCCATCGGTACGCAGCAGGCCGCGGGTCAGCAGGTCCCGCTCGATCCGCTGATAGAACCGCGCGAGGTCCTGACTGGCCGCGGATGGCGGCACATAGGCATTCGCTGCGGGTGGCGGGGCCGATGGCCGCACCTGCGGAACGACCGAAGAGGTCAGCGCCTCTTCGCACCCCGCAAGCGCTAGAAGCCCCAGAACACCTAGGCCCGTTTTGAGAAAGCTCAAAGGCCGCACGCCCAGCCCACCTTATCCCGGAACAGCCGTTCCGGCGTTGTCGCCGGTCCCGTCACGCCGTGCCTTGGCGGCTGCCAGTGTGTCACGCAGTTCGGCCTCCATCTTCTGAAGCTCTTGTTCGGCGGCTGCACGTTTGGCTTTGCCTTCGTCTGCGATCGCCAGACTTTCATTGATCGTGCCGATCAGATCAGCATTGGCCTGTTTGACGGCTTCGATGTCGAACACGCCACGCTCCATCTCTTCGCGGATCATCTTATTCGACTCGCGCAGGTTGGCCGCGTTCGAGGTCAGAAGCTCGTTGGTCAGATCATTGGCGTCGCGCACGGCAGCGGCGGCTTCGGCGCTGCGCTGGATGGTGACGGCCTGCGCCAACTGGGTTTCCCACAGGGGAACCGTGTTGACCAAGGTTGAGTTGATCTTCGTGACCAGAGATTTGTCGTTCTCTTGCACCAACCGGATCGAGGGCAGTGACTGCATCGTCACCTGCCGGGTCAGTTTCAGGTCATGCACCCGGCGTTCCAGATCGTCGCGCGCGGCGCGCATGTCGCGCAGCTCCTGCGCTTTCATGACCTGCTGATCTTCGGGCGCTGCCTGAACCTCGGCCTCTTTCTCGGGGATGTCGTGGCTGTCCAGCTCGGTCAGCTTTTCCTCGCCCGCAGCGATGTAAAGCGCCAGTTCATCATAGAACCCCAGCGTCTTTTCATAGAGCAGGTCCAGCGACTTGATGTCTTTCAACAGAGTGTGTTCATGGGACAGCAAATCGTCTGTGATGCGGTCGATCTGGCCCTGAACCTCTTCGTACTGGGCTGTGAACTTGGCAAAAGGCGCGGCACGGCCCAGTAGTTTCTCCCACCAGCTGCGTTCGCGCCGCACGTCCAACTCACTGACCGAGAACCCCCGGATCGTGGTGACGATGTTGCGCAGGCTGTCGCCTGCTGGGCCAACATCCTTGTTGCGCACATCCGCCAGCATGGCTTGGCTGATCTCTTGCAATTCGGCCTGCGCGGACGAGCCGAAGGCGACGATCGAATTGGTGTTGCCCATGTCGATCTCATCCATCCGCTTGCGGATCTCGGCGCTGACGGGTTCGTCGGCCTCTTCAAGCGAGACGACCTCGGCCTGCGGTTCGGGCAGGGCCACGGCGGTGACCTCTTGTACCAGTGTTTCGGCCTCAACCGCTTTGTTCTTGATCTCGTCGGACATAGGGGAGTTCCTCGCTCAAATAAGAAGGGCCGGTCAGTCCAGCCGGACGCCTTCGCGCTGCAGTCTGTCACGCAGCACGTCGATTTCGACCGTCAAATCACTACGGTCATCCAATAGCATTTTGCGCGTACGCGCGGCGAAATTTTGTTCCAGATCATCCAATAGGGCAGAGTAATCTGCCAAGGCCTGTCCGTCGCGGGTGCGGGCATATAAATCCGCGAACTTGACCGTAGCATCACGTGCGCCCTGTAGATACACGGTCAGATACTTCCGTGCGCCCGCCAGATCGCGCGGATCTTCTTCGACCGTGCGGAACAGATCACGGGCGGTGTCCTGAAATCGCTCGACTCGCGCCTCGATCCGTCGATCTCCGGCCCGTTTGATCGCATCCGTCATCTCGGCCAGATGCTTTTCGGCGTCATCGACGACGCGGGCGACACGGTCTTGCTGGAACGTGTCGATGCCCTCCATGCCCTTGTTTTTCATGGGATCCAAGCCGAAGGACACGGAATGCAGGGTCGCGGCGGCGGCGCCAAACAGGATCGGGGCTACAAGGCTTGCTTGCGCCGCGGTCTCAGCGTCCAGAAACTCGGTCCGGTAGGACGCGAGCGCAGCTCCAAGCCCGGTCAGAACGCTGGCAAAGATCTTACGAGGGAAGGCTGGGCGACGCGCGGTTTTGCGGGCGTTATAGGCGGCCTCGGCCCGCAACCCTTCGCGCAGCAAAAACGCGGCGGCTGTCAGAATGCCGGCGGCAACAAGGCCCATGGTCATGCCAATCGCGCCGTCATTCAGCGATAAAAAGACCAGAGGGATCGCGGGAATGAACAGGATGTTTGCCCGCGCGCCTGCAGGCTCGACCCGAGCATTGTCAAACTGGCCGCGCGGCAGCGGGCTGTCTGGCGAGTCCTCACCCTGAGGGCTGTATTTGCCACCGAACCGTTTGGCCATGGCTACAGACCCCCAAGCAGGCCGGTGCAGACGCCAAATAGCAGCACCAGAAGGGCCGCATAGGCCAGTTTTTGCACTCCGCTCCCGGACATTCAGTCCCCCAAATAGCAGCACTCACAGAAAATTTAGGGGATACGAGGGCTTGGCGCTAGGGGGAAGGTTGCCAAACCCGCATCACTTGCGGGGTTTCTTGCCGATCGGAGGGCGTTTTCGCTGCGGTCGGGTCGCGCGTTTCGCTGTTCCTTCGGGTTTTTCATCCCCATCCAGACCCAACTGGTCGCGCATAACGCGGCGGCGGACTTCTTCAACCTCACCCGGTTTCAGGTCGCCCAGTTGGAACGGCCCGTAAGACACACGCAGCAGGCGGTTTACGGTAAAGCCGATATCCTCCATCGCGCGGCGGATCTCGCGGTTTTTGCCTTCGCGCAGGCCGATGGTCAGCCAAGCATTCGCGCCCTGCTGACGATCCAGCGAGACGGTCATGGGCTGAAACCGCTCGCCCTCGATCACAAGACCCTTGCGCAAGGGGGCGAAATCTTCGTCCTTGGGGCGTCCATTCACCCGAACGCGATATTTGCGCAGCCAACCGGTTGAGGGAAGCTCCAGCTTGCGTTTGATGCCGCCATCATTGGTCAGCAGCAACAACCCTTCGGAATTCAGATCCAACCGGCCAACGGACATCACCCGAGGCATGTCTTCGGGCAGTTCGTCAAAGATCGTCGCGCGGCCTTTTTCGTCCTTGGTCGTGGTCACCAGACCAGTCGGCTTGTGATAAAGCCAAAGCCGCGAGGGTTCAGGGTCCGACACCGGCTTGCCGTCGACGGTGATCCTGTCTTTGCCGGTCACGTTCAGGGCAGGGCTTTTGATAGCCTTACCGTTCACACTGACACGGCCTGCTTCGATCATGCGCTCAGCCTCGCGCCGCGAGGCAACGCCAGCACGGGCAAGGACTTTGGCGATCCGGTCGCCGGGAGGAGGGGTGTTGCTCATGGCAGGGCCATACCCCATCCCGCCCGCTTGCGAAAGGCAGGTTTCTGAGGCAGTCAGGGGCATGGTGTTCAAATCACATATGGACAAGGCACTGGCCGAGGCCCGCGCGGCCGCCGAACGGGGAGAGGTTCCCGTCGGCGCGGTGATCGTCGCGCCTGATGGCCGGGTCGTTGCCTCTGCCGGGAATCGCACGCGAGAGCTGAACGACCCGACCGCTCATGCGGAGATCCTGGCGCTGCGCGCTGCATGTGCCGAGGCAGGCTCGGAAAGGCTGCCCGGTCATGACCTTTATGTGACGCTAGAGCCTTGCGCGATGTGCGCAGCGGCTTTGGCCGCAGCACGCATCCGCCGCCTCTACTACGGCGCGTCCGATCCGAAATCCGGTGGCGTCGCGCATGGCGCACGGGTGTTTGCGCACCCGCAGGCTCATCACAAGCCTGAGGTTTATGATGGCATCGCCGCTGACGAAGCTGCCGACCTGCTCAGGCGCTTTTTCGCGAGCCAACGCGATTAGGATTTAACTACCATCTCACGCGGGATATCGGCCAGCGGTTGGCCGCCCTCCGGCGTCACCACAAAGCTCTCGGTTATCGCCAGCCCCCAGTCCGGAGTCCACAGTCCTGGCATCAAGTGAAACGTCATGTTTTCCTGCAATGCCGTGGTGTCGCCGGGACGCAGGCTCATCGTGCGCTCTCCCCAGTCGGGCGGGTAGCTGAGGCCGATGGGATAGCCGGTGCGGTTGGCCTTTTCATATCCGGCGCGGGCGAAACTGTCGTAGACGCAAGTGGCGATTTCCTCGCATGTGGTGCCGGGGCGGGCGGTTGCCAAAGTGGCCTCAATCGCCGTCAGAACCGCCGCTTCGGCCCGGCGGATGTCATCCGGTGGATCGCCCAGAAACAGGCTGCGGCTGGCGGGACAGTGGTAGCGCCGGTAGCAGCCGGAGATCTCGAAATAGGTGGCCTCTCCTCGCGCCAAAGGCCTGTCATTCCAGGTGATATGCGAAGCCGAGGCCTCACGCCCCGAGGGTGCAATCGGTACAATCGCCGGGTAATCACCCGCCAAACCGGGCAGGCCTGCAATGCCTGCGGCCTGCACTTGGGCGACCAGTTGGTTCTTGGGTAGGCCTTCGCGAAATGCCTCGCGCAGCACCCCATGCATATGCGCGGTCAACTGGCCCGCCTTGCGCATCATGTCGATCTCAGCATCGCTTTTGACCGCACGCTGCCAGTTCACCAGACCCGTGGCGTCGATCGTTTCGCCGAAGGCGCGTTCAAGAATAAGATGGCTTGCGGCGGAGTAGTAGTAATTGTCCATCTCGACGCCCAGCCCTCGGGTCCAGTCCCGGTCGCGCAGCGCGAGAACCAAAGCGTCGACGGGATGGTGATCGGGGTGTTGGACGTGTTCTTCCGGCCAGTCCAGCAGGTCCGACGGATCAAGCCACGTGGTCTGCGCGGCGCCGGCCTTGTCCTGCGTGCGCCCCCACCAAAGCGGCGCGCCTTGTGCAGGCAGGATCACCATCTGCGGGACGTAGAAGCTCCAGCCGTCATACCCGGTAAGCCAGGCCATGTTGGATGGGTCGGTGACCAGCAGAGTCTCAATCCCGCGCGCGTTCATCGCCGCGCGGGTCTTGCTCAGACGATCCGCGTATTCCTGCGCGCTAAAATCTGACGCCGGCATCAGAGGGCGATCGCTTTCATGACTTCAGGCTCGATCACGTCCACACCGGGCAGGCCGTCGATCAGAGTCTGCGCGGATTGCTCAAGTATGGGGAAAGTTCTGTAGTGGCAGGGAATCACCGTTTTGAAATCGAAGTACCGCTTGGCGGCATAGGCGGTGGCTTTCATATCCATTGTGAAATGTCCGCCCGCCGACAGTATGCCGATATCGGGTTTGTAGTAATCCCCCATCCAATCCATATCCGCCATGACATCGGTATCACCGGAGACATAGAGCGTACGCCCCTCGGCTGCGATCATGAATCCGACCTCACTGCCGCCGGTGCGCAGCCCGTCCGGGGTCGAGAAGGTCGAGCTGTGCGAGGCAGGCACCATCGTGACCTTGATGCCGTTCAGATTGACAGTTCCGCCTTTGTTGAAGCCGATGGTCTCGATCCCTTCGGCCTCGGCCCAATAACCCATGAGGTCGTACTGACCGACCACCGGCACCTTCAGGTGTTTGGCCAAAGGCAGGATGTCGACGACATGGTCGAAATGCGTGTGGGTCAGAAGGATATGCGTGGCACCTTCGACGGCTGCATCATGCTGATCCTCGGGCAGTGACGGGTTGCCGGTCAGCCAAGGGTCGACCAGCAGCACCTGACCTTCGGTTTCAATGCGAAAGCTGCCATGGCCCAACCAAATGATGTTCATGAGAAATCCTCCTGCGATGCCTATTGGCATCACACTAGCATCCGTTATGTAAAAGTTCATGGATTGGTTTCAGGAAATTGATGGGTATTGCGAACGCCTTACCCCCGCCTATTGGGCCGAGCCGATCAACGCGGTGACCAACGCTGCGTTTCTGATCGCGGCTTTCATCATGTGGCGCAGGGTGCGCGGGCAGGGGATGCCTCTGGCCATGCTGCTGGTTGTGATTCTCGCCGCGATCGGGATCGGCAGCTATCTGTTTCACACCCACGCGCAGGTCTGGGCAGCGTTGGCCGATGTCGCGCCGATCCTTCTGTATATTCTGATCTATATCTTTGCGATCAATCGGGACGTCTGGCGGATGCGTCCTCTGCCCGCCGCGATGGTGACCGCGCTTTTCATTCCCTATGCCGCCGCGACCCTGCCGCTGTTTCAACTGGTTCCGGGGTTAGGAGGGTCCGCCGCATACGCTCCGGTGCCGCTGCTGATTCTGATCTATGCGTTTCTGCTACGCAATCGCACGCCGGAAACGGCACGAGGGCTAGCGATTGGCGCGTTTATCCTGATCGCCTCGATCACCTTCCGCGCTTTGGATGAACCACTCTGTATGCAACTCCCGCTGGGCACGCATTTCATGTGGCACATCCTGAACGCCACCATGCTGGGCTGGATGATCGAGGTCTATCGCAGGCACATGACCCGTGCGTCTCAGTCCTGAAAGGCCGCGGCCAGGTTTTCGGGCAGATCGAACTCTTGCAGAACCCGCGCGCGGCCCTCGGCTGACATCTTCCGGGCTGTCTTTTCGACAATGCTCTGAATCTTTTCGGCCGAGTGTTTTGCGGCGAAAGGCGCGAAATACCATTTCAGGAACACAAAGCAGATGACATCCTCAAGCGCCTGAACCTCATCATCGCGCTTGATGCCTTGCTTGCGTAGCATGCGACCGGTCGCGTCGATGTCATCCGCGTCGTATCCGGCCTGCTGCATCAGGCCCATGACAACCTCGGCGTGATGGACGCCCTGCGCTTTGCGCCATGCCAGATATCCGGCGCGGCCTTCGGGATATTCACTGCGCGCCAGCTTCCAGCGTTCGACATGCTGCCCGCGCGCGGCAATCTGCAACATGTCCGAGGCGTCAGGGAACAACCTGTCCATCTCGGTGCTCATGCGCTGGCCATAGATCAGCTCGACCGGTTGGCCGTCTTCGATGTTGGGGTCTTGCCTGTTGGCCGCATCAATCGCGTCCAGAACGGCTTGCTTACGCGCGCTCATCTTCTGCTCCGTTGGTTCTTGCCGAACCAAACTTACGGTTCGACGCATCACTCGGTCTACCGTAGCGGGTCGCGTCGAAAAGAGCAGCAGTCAATTGTTGCCGTCCGGGCCGGGCAGTTATGACCCGACCCGGGGCAGGGGGTCTATCACTTGTTCGTCTTGACCTGATCCTGGCTGACAACCTCGGGGGCAGGTGTGGGGAAGGTCAGATCAGGTGTCAGGGTATTCATTGTCGGGCCAAAAGCCTGTGCTTGCGACGCTACAACAGTGGTGGCCACTACAAATGCAATCAGGAAGGTTTTCATGTCTCTACTCCGGGTTTTGGCTGTGCCGTGGAATAGAAATGAACTGTTTAGTTCAGTTTTTCAAGAGTAAAAATGAACTAAACAGTTTACTTTTTTGCATGAGAGGTATGCAAAATGGAAAAGAGGCCATGTCAGATGATGCCAGGGCAGACCCTATCGCGCTCTTGCGACCCGGACCCTGGACGGGTAAATGCCCCCTAACGCATATGAGGTTTTCCGATGTCGATTGACCAAAGCACCGCCGCCAAGGTGGCCAAACTGGCCCGGATCAAGGTCGAGGATGACGCGCTGCCCGCGCTGGCGTCCGAATTCAACACCATCCTTGGGTTCATCGAGCAACTGAACGAAGTGGATGTCGAAGGTGTCGAGCCGATGGTCTCGGTCGAGCCGATGCGCCTGAAACGTCGTGAGGATGTGGTCACCGACGGAAACCAGCAGGACAAGGTTCTGGCCAACGCCCCCGACGCCCGCGAGGGCTTTTTCGCAGTCCCCAAAGTGGTGGAGTAAGACATGAGCGATCTGAACAAACTGGGCCTGGCCGAGGCCCGCGATGCGCTGCGCAAGGGTGACGTGACCTCGGTCGAGCTGACCGAATCCTGCCTGAAGGCCATTGATGACGCTGACGCGCTGAACGCTTTTGTCCACAAAACGCCCGAGATCGCGCTGGAGCGCGCCAAGGCTGCGGATGAGCGGATCAAGGGCGGCGACGCGCCGTCGATGTGCGGTCTGCCGATCGGCATCAAGGACCTGTTCTGCACCAAGGGTGTGCCTTCGCAGGCGGCATCCAAAATTCTGGAAGGCTTCAAGCCCGAATACGAATCCACCGTATCTCAGCAACTGGCCGATGCTGGTGCTGTTATGCTGGGCAAACTAAACATGGACGAATTCGCCATGGGCTCGTCCAACGAAACCTCGGTCTACGGCAACGCGGTCAGCCCGTGGCGTCGCGGGAATGATGATGCGCAGTTGACACCAGGCGGTTCGTCGGGTGGTTCGGCGTCTGCTGTGGCGGCGGACCTGTGTCTGGCCGCGACCGGCACCGATACAGGCGGTTCGATCCGTCAGCCTGCCGCTTTTGTTGGCATCACCGGTATCAAGCCGACCTATGGCCGTTGCTCCCGCTGGGGAATCGTGGCCTTTGCCTCTTCGCTGGATCAGGCCGGTCCGATGACCAAGAACGTGCGTGACGCGGCGATTATGCTGGAAACCATGTGTGGTCATGACCCGAAGGACTCCACCAGCACCGAACTGGCCGTCCCGAATTTCGAGGCGATGCTGACCGGTGACATCAAAGGCAAGAAGATCGGTATCCCGAAAGAATACCGCATGGACGGTATGCCTGCCGAGATCGAAAAGCTCTGGGCCGATGGCGCCGCGATGCTGAAAGACGCGGGCGCCGAGATCGTCGATATCTCGCTGCCACACACCAAATACGCGCTGCCTGCGTACTATGTGATTGCGCCTGCTGAGGCGTCCTCGAACCTCGCCCGCTATGATGGCGTGCGCTATGGCCGCCGCGCGCAGCTGTCGCAGGGCGACGGCATCACCGAAATGTACGAGAAGACCCGTGCCGAGGGCTTCGGTCACGAGGTGCAGCGCCGCGTGATGGTCGGCACCTATGTGCTGTCGGCGGGCTTCTACGACGCCTACTACAACCGCGCCCGCAAGGTCCGTACTCTGATCAAGAAGGACTTCGAGGATGTCTTCGCAGCAGGCGTCGACGCGATTCTGACCCCGGCCACCCCGTCCGCATCCTTCGGTCTGGGCGAGATGACCGAGGCCGATCCCGTTCAAATGTACTTGAACGACGTCTTCACCGTGACTGTGAACCTTGCCGGCCTGCCGGGGATTTCGGTGCCTGCAGGGCTCGATAAACAAGGGCTGCCACTGGGTCTGCAACTGATCGGTCGGCCCTGGGACGAGGGCGATCTGCTCAATACCGCCTATGCGTTGGAAAACGCCGCTGGTTTTGTGGCAAAACCGTCGAAATGGTGGTAAGCCTCGGGCCTGAAAGACATCAGACACGGAGGCGCAGCATGCGCTCTTTGCCTCTTATCGCGGCGATCTCGCTGATCGCCGCCTGTGATACGGTCACACCGATTGGCGGAACCGATTTCAACACGCCCGAGTATCAAGCGCAGCGTGAGGCTCAACTGTCCGGGCAGGGGAACGTCGTAAACCCGCTGCTTGCCCCGGTAGATGTTTCGGAGCAGGCCCTAGGTGCACCGGGTTCGGCGTCGAACCTGCCAGTTGCGACCGGTGCCAATGCCGACATTGCCAATCAGACGGCGGCGGCTTTGGCCAGCACTTCGACGCAGCCAACGGTCACTTCGGTGCCCAACAATACCGGCATCTCCGACGAACAGGATTTCGGAGCCGTGTCCGAGCGCCGCAGCATCGAATCCGACGCCGCCCGCATCGAACAGAACCGCCAGACCTACGAAGTGGTTGCCCCTACGGCCGTGCCTGAACGTGGTACCGACGGCCAGCCCAACATCGTGCAATACGCGATCAGCACATCCAACCCGGTGGGCACCCAGCTTTACAGCCGCGCGGGGTTCAACCTGCAAGCCAAAGCACAGCGCAACTGCGCGCAATTCCCCTCGCCAGATCAGGCCCAGATCGCCTTCCTGTCAAATGGAGGGCCACAGCGCGACCGCAAAGGACTGGACCCGGATGGCGACGGCTATGCCTGCAGCTGGGACCCGAGCCCGTTCCGCAGTGCCATCAACAACTAAGCCTGCGCCGATCTGGCACGCTTCGCCGAATTTCGGCCTCCGCCGCGATGTCCTGACGCCGACGCTGATTGTCCTGCACTACACCGCGATGGATAGCGCTCAGGCGGCGCTGGAGCGCCTCTGCGACCCACAAGCCGAGGTCTCAGCACACTACTTGATCGGTTCTGACGGTACGCTCTGGCAGATGGTGCGCGAAGAGGACCGTGCATGGCACGCCGGTGCGGGCGAATGGCATGGTCAGACCGACATCAACTCGCGCTCCATCGGGATCGAACTGGATAACACCGGAGCACACCCTTTCTCGAATTTGCAATTGGCAACACTGGAAACCCTTCTGCCTCAGATCATGTCGCGCTGGGCGATTCCGCCCGAGGGCGTGATTGGCCATTCTGACATGGCCCCCGGCCGAAAAAGCGACCCCGGATCAAAGTTCGACTGGCAGCGGCTCGAACGTCAGGGTTTGGCCGCCGCACGCGGAACCCAAACCGCCCCGGCAGACATCACGTGCGACAACTTCCGCACACTGGCCCGCGCCGCAGGTTTCACTGCCGATGTCCCGAACGAGACGCTTCTGGCTGCCATACGCCTACGATACCGCCCCTGGGGCACGGGCCCACTCTCTCTTACCGATTTCAAGGCACTCAGCCCGGCCCCACGCACAACCTGATCCGCTCTTCATCTGGCCAAAAATATCCTGGGGATGAATTGGCTGCAGGCCAAGTAGGGGCTGGCCTCTTCTTCCGTCCCGTCCACTCTTGACGCGACCGAGAACACAGCATACCCACCCCTCTGCGCGGAGGGCCGGATGGCCGCTGGGGTCGCAAGACCCGAGAGGAAAGTCCGGACTCCACAAGGCAACGGTGCCGGGTAACGCCCGGGCGGGGTAACCCGACGGAAAGCGCCACAGAAATCAGACCGCCTGCGACTTCGGTCAAAGGTAAGGGTGAAACGGTGGGGTAAGAGCCCACCGCGCCGCTGGCAACAGCGGCGGCACGGCAAGCCCCACCGGGAGCAATGCCAAATAGGGTCCCCGCGCGGGATGGTCGGCGTCTGCCGATACCACCGCTAAGCGCGTCTTGGCCGAGAGGGACCGGGTTGGCAGCTTGAGCCGCGCAGCAATGCGCGGCCTAGAGGAATGGTCATCGAAGGGGGCAACCCCGGAACAAGATCCGGCTTACAGGCTCTCCGCGCGTATCCTATTGTCAGTCGCCGGGGGGAGTATACGCCCCGACCAGTTTCGCAGCCTTTTTCTGAACCGCCACGAAGTCCTTCGCTTTCCAGGCCCTTACGGTTTCTATCTTGGATACCGCGCCCGAGGCGGCAACCGCCATGCCCACCGCAACTGCGTCCGACTCATCCGGTGCTTCGCTGATGACAACCACGTCGTTGTCCCCCGTCGTGATGTAGAAAGCCAAAAGCTTGGTACCGACCTTCTTCAACAGCGCTTTTACGGCGTCCGTCCGATCGGATGGTTTGCCGACCATCCCCTTCGCGCCTTTTTGGGAATAGGATGCATAGGTGATAAAAATAGGCATGGATGCCTCCTGACTGAAGTTGAGGGACCTTTGATTGGGCCGGTCCTTTGGCCTGAAATCCGATCCGAGGCGCGCGCTAAGGCACGGCCACCAGCCAGACGCCAAGAATGATCAGCGTCGCACCGGTTGCAGGCACCAGCCACATGGCGCGCGGCATCAGTTTCTCCAACGCGACGTAAATGGCGACGCCGACAATCCAATAAAGGTTCATTACGCCGCCCACGAATAGCAGCAGCATCAGGGCCCAGCAGCAGCCCAGACAATAAGCTCCGTGCAGCGCGCCGGTGCGGAATGCGCCATAGGCGTAGGGCCTGTTGTGATCGGCCAGAAAACGCGCCGGGCTACGGCAGTGGCGCAGGCAGGCAGTTTTGAGGCTAGACAGTTGGTACAGCCCCGCTGCGATCATAACGCACCCAGCCGCCGTCCGAGAGCGGATGGTCATCATCGGGCCATCGGACAGCCCAACTACTTCCAGCAGCCATTGTGCGCCGGTCGCCAGCACACTGAACAAGGCCCAGGCCACCAGATAGCCGGCCAGAAAAAACAGGCTCAGCCGCGCCGTATTGGCCTTGTCCGGCCCGACCCGTTTCAACGCCATGAACAGCAGAACAGTGGGGGCGGCGCTGGGCGTCATCATCGCGATCATCATCACCCACCACATCAGGAAGATCAGCACGGCATAAGGCGCCGTCCAATGTACCTCGGTCGCCATCTGCATCGGGTTGCCAATCGGGCGGGCCATCCGGGTCATGTCCACAGCGGTCATGTTCATGCCAACCCCGGCAATCGTGTACCACGATGCCGCCAGAATGATCAGCGCGACACAAACCAGAACAACTCCACGGTCATGCCGAAGCACCCGATCGACCAAATGGCTCGGTTGTGAGGATTCAGTCATTGGACACCCTTCCTAAGCGCCCAGAACCCCATGTCCTGAGATGTTGAGATGCGCCAGATGCGCGTGGGTCGCATCAAAGGCCAGGCTTATCGCAGCGCCCGTGGTTTGGGCTGAGCCCGAGGCCGCCTCGGCGGTGCGATATTCGAACCCGTTGGGCAGATGGAACGCCGCACGATGCGGGTCTCCGGTCACGATATTGGGGATCGGTCTGACTTTCACATCGAACACACCGGTCACTTTCGCATAGCCAGTCCGGTCCTCGCGGCTCCAGTCCAGTTCGATCGGAACGTACAGAGTTTCGTGTTTCTTGGGCGCCATTGCGCTGAAGACGTACCACATGGTCGCCATTTCATCCGTGTCTTCGCCGGACATGATCGCCTGCAACGCGGCACGCTGATCGGCAGAGGCGCTTTCGTCGATGATCAACTGCATCTGGCCATTGCCTTCATGGATCGGGCCGGGCCAGTGATACACGCCCGCTGCACGCACACCGGCAAGATCCGTGTCGCCATAGTGGCCGGATTCAATATCGAACACGACGACGGCTTCGCAATTGCCATGGGTGGGTAGAACACTGAACTGGCATGGGCAGCCGAAGTTGCAGTTACAATTGGCCAGCTCTTCGGCCTGCAGTTTCCATTCTGTCATGATTAACCCCCAAACACGCTTAAACGTAATCTGCCGTTTTAGGGTCGAGCCTGATATGATGCCTCGAAGGCCGGGCTTGGCGCCGACTTTTGGGTCGTTGGAATTGAGCGACCATATCACGAAAACGTGATCGCGCCAAATCCGGTGCAAGCGTGCAACTCAGCTTTTGTGCGCCTCACTTGCGGAATCCGGTTGACTCGGGCGCGCGACGGAGTAAAAGCGCACGCTCATAGGAATTCAACCGGAAGGCCCTGCCTTTTCGGACGCAGGAGATAACCATGGCGAAGCCGACGACAATCAAGATCCGCCTGAACTCGACCGCGGGCACGGGCCACTTCTACGTGACCAAGAAAAACGCGCGTACGATGACCGAGAAAATGACCATTCGTAAGTACGACCCGGTCGTTCGGAAACATGTCGAGTACAAGGAAGGCAAGATTAAGTAATCTGCCGTTCCAATTGGACATTTTGAAAAGGGCTCTGAATTGTCAGAGCCCTTTTTCTTTGTGACGCGTACGTTGGTGTGGCCATGTGAAAGGAACAGGTCCGTTGCAGGGACGCATCAGCGCCGCGCCCCTTCGCACCTGCCGCGGCTTGCTTTTTGCATCTCGCTACCGCTACGGTTTAGCAAATCGCCACAAAATGTTGACCGTCATGAAAAAAATCTTGCTACCGACAATCGCCGTTTTGACCCTCGCGGCTTGTGAAGACCCCTTCAATCGCCAAGGTGTCGGGTTCACCGGGATTGATGGTGAACCACGCACGGTGTCCGATGTTCCGGGAGCCGTCGCCTTCTTACCGCCAGCGACCAATGTCCCGGCCGAGCTTGCGGAATTGCCGACTGTCTCGGTCCTGTCCGACAAGGTCGGGATCGAAAAGATTGCCGGTGTGGCGATTGAAAATGGCGGTCAGTCGCCTGCAAACGCAGTGGAACTATCGGGAAGCAGTCAGAACCTGTATCTTAGCACGGTGAATGTGAACGGCACCCTGTTCGGAGTCGTCCGGACTCGCTCGAACAGCACTCGGGTCGATAACTCTGTGGGGGCGGCGTTTGGTAGAGAGACCGAACGCTTTACCGGTTGCCTGCCTGCAGGAGATGTCTACAGCAAGGGCTCATCCGATCGTAGCTCGGGCTTTGCGGTTCCGCTGAACTGCAGCTGATCCAGTCGAAGGTCAATTGACGTGAAAAAGGGCGGGGAATTCCCCGCCCTATTCGTTTGAACCGATAGCGAAACTTCCCAGCCGAGAAGGCGTTAGCCACCCTTAAGGATGCGGGCGAGGTCGGGCCGGCGGAAGGCCGGACCTTTCAGCACCTTGCCATCTTCGCGCAGAACCGGTTTCCCATCGACGCCCAGCTTGGACATGTTCGAGGCGTGGACTTCCTCCATCGCAGCTTGTTTGACACTGTGTAGGCCGAATTCCAGAAAGGTGCCGTCCAGCACGTATTGGATGTCACACAGGGCATCTAGCACCTCGACCAGATTGCCATCCTCCAACGCTGCGCGCAGCTCCGCAACTTCCTCTTCTAGGATCGCCAACCGCATCTGTGCGCGCGTCTCGGGGATTGCGGGTGCGTCCACGACCGGCACGTCAAAGGCTTCGTGCCAGTCCCGAACGATGGTCAGAGTGTCCTTTGCCATCAGAAATCCCAGTCTTCGTCCTCGGTCGCAACCGCCTTGCCAATGACATAGGAGGAGCCGGAGCCCGAGAAGAAGTCGTGGTTCTCGCTATCCGGGCTGAGGGCAGCTAGGATCGCCGGATTCACTTCGGACACTTCCGGTGGGAACAGGGGCTCGAACCCGAGGTTCTGCAACGCTTTGTTGGCGTTGTAGTGGAGGAAGACCTTCACATCCTCGGTCAGGCCGAGTTCGTCATAGAGCTCCTCGGTGTACTGGTTCTCGATCCCGTAAAGTTCGAACATCAAGCCAAAGGCATAGTCCTTCAACTTCTGCTGTTCCGCCTCGGTGAGCTTCTCGTAGCCGCGCTGGAATTTGTAGCCGATGTAATAGCCATGCACGGCCTCATCCCGGATGATCAGGCGGATAAGGTCGGCGGTATTGGTTAGCTTGGCGCGGCTGGACCAGTACATCGGCAGGTAGAACCCGGAATAGAACAGGAAGCTCTCGAGAAACACCGACGCGATCTTGCGTTTCAGCGGATCGTTGCCCGGAGCGTATGTGTTCAGGATCGCCTCGGCCTTTGCCTGCAGATGCGGGTTTTCTTCGGACCAGCGGAACGCCTCGTCGATCTCTTTGGTCGAACAGAGCGTCGAGAAGATCGAGGAATAGCTGCGCGCGTGAACCGCCTCCATGAAGGCGATGTTGGTCAGCACGGCTTCTTCATGCGGAGTGACAGCATCCGGCATCAAGGCAGGGGCACCGACCGTGTTCTGGATCGTATCCAACAGGGTCAGGCCTGTGAAGACACGGATGGTCAGCTGCTTTTCATGGTCCGTCAGCGTCGCCCAGCTTTGGATATCGTTGGACAGCGGCACCTTCTCGGGCAGCCAGAAATTGACCGTCAGGCGGTTCCAGACCTCAAGGTCCTTGTCATCCTCCAGACGGTTCCAGTTGATGGCGCGGGGGATCTTGGTTTGGATCGTGTCTTTCATATCGTTTCCCCTTACAGCGAGCAGGATACGCAGCCCTGCACCTCGGTCCCTTCAAGGGCTTCCTGGCGCAGACGTACGTAGTAGATGGTTTTGATGCCTTTCTTCCACGCGTAGATCTGCGCGCGGTTGATATCGCGGGTCGTGGCCTCGGCCGGGAAGAACAGGGTCAGCGACAGGCCCTGATCCACATGCTCGGTCGCCGCCGCATAGGTGTCGATCAGCGCCGCGGGGCCGATCTCATAGGCATCGCGGTAGTATTCGAGATTGTCATTGTTCATGAAAGCAGCCGGATAATAGACGCGGCCAATCTTGCCCTCTTTGCGGATTTCGATCTTCGAAACGATGGGGTGAATCGAAGAAGTCGAGTTGTTGATATAGCTGATCGATCCGGTGGGCGGCACCGCCTGAAGGTTGCGGTTATAGAGGCCGTGTTTCATCACATCGGCCTTCAACTCTGCCCAGTCGTCGCTTGTGGGTAGGGTCACGCCGTCGAACAGAGCCTTCACCCGATCGCTTTCGGGAAGCCAGTCACGGGTGGTATATTTGTCGAAGAATGTGCCCGAGGCGTAGTCGGAGGTCTCGAACCCCTTAAACGACGCCTTGCGTTCCTGCGCCAGTTCGCAGGAGGTGCGGATCGCGTGATAGGCTATGGCCGCGAAATACACGGATGTGAACTCGACCCCCTCGGGCGAGCCATAGTGGATATGTTCGCGCGCGAGGAACCCGTGCAGGTTCATCTGCCCCAGACCGATCGCGTGGCTTTCATCATTGCCACGACGTACCGACGGCACCGAGTCGATTGCCGACATCTCGGACACCGCCGTCAGCGCACGGATCGCAGCGCCGACAGTACGGCCCAGATCACCGCCATCCATCGTCTTGGCAATATTCAGCGAGCCGAGGTTGCAGGAGATATCCGTGCCCAGATGCGAATAGCTGAGGTCATCATTGAACTCGGAAGCTTCATTGACCTGCAAAATCTCGGAACACAGGTTCGACATGTTGATCCGGCCCGCAATGGGGTTCATCCGGTTCACCGTGTCTTCGAACATCACGTAGGGGTAACCGGATTCGAACTGAATCTCTGCAATGGTCTGGAAGAACTCACGCGCATTGACCTTGGATTTGCGGATTCGCTTGTCATCGACCATCTCGTGATACTTCTCCGTCACCGAGATTTCCGAGAACGGCACGCAATAGACCTTTTCTACGTCATGAGGCGAGAACAGGTACATATCCGCGTTTTTCTTCGCCAGCTCGAAAGTGATGTCGGGGATCACCACGCCAAGGCTCAGCGTTTTGATACGGATTTTCTCATCCGCGTTTTCGCGTTTGGTATCGAGGAAGCGCATGATGTCTGGGTGGTGCGCGTTCAGATACACTGCACCCGCGCCTTGCCGCGCACCCAGCTGGTTGGCGTAGGAGAAGCTGTCCTCCAGCAGTTTCATCACCGGGATCACGCCCGAGGATTGGTTCTCGATGCCCTTAATCGGCGCGCCGTGCTCGCGGACGTTGGTCAGCAGCAGCGCCACACCTCCGCCGCGTTTGGACAGTTGCAGGGCCGAGTTGATGCCGCGACCGATGCTCTCCATGTTGTCCTCAAGCCGCAGCAGGAAGCATGAGATCAACTCCCCGCGTGAGGCTTTGCCCGCGTTCAGGAAGGTGGGCGTGGCGGGTTGGAAACGACCGTCGAGGATTTCTTCCATGAAGGATAGGGCCAGCGCCTCATCGCCGCGCGCCAGCGCCAGCGCGGTCATGACGACGCGGTCCTCATAGCGTTCCAGGAACCGCTGCCCGTCACGGGTTTTCAGCGTATATGAGGTGTAATATTTGAACGCGCCCAGAAAGGTCGGGAACCGGAACTTCTTGGCATAGGCCGCATCCCAGATCTTCCGCATGAAGTTCTTGGAATACTGGTCCAGAACGGCCTCTTCATAGTAGCCCTCAGACACCAGATACCCGAGCTTTTCATCCAGCGAGTGGAAGAACACGGTGTTCTGATTTACATGCTGCAGGAAATACTGCCGCGCGGCCATACGGTCGGCATCGAACCGGATCTTCCCCTCACCATCGTAGAGGTTCAGCATCGCGTTCAACGCGTGATAGTCCTGCTCGTTTACGCTGCTGTCGAGCATAGATGTCTCCCTAGTTTTTCCAGCCCGGCGCGGACGCGGGCGATGTCGGTCTCTGTTCCGGCCAGCTCGAATGTGTAGAGCAGCGGCACGTTGCATTTCTGGGCGATGATGCGACCGGCCAAAGCGTAGGTCGCACCGAAATTGCGGTTGCCTGTGCCGATCACCCCAACGATCCCGGTGCGTCTGTCCGGGTCGTTCAGAAACCGGATCACCTGTTTCGGAACCGCCCCGCGCCCTTCGCCATCGGCATAGGTAGGGCTGATCAGCACATAGGGGTGTCCGGGGTCAGGCAGCGGGTCCATCCCGTTCGGAATGCGGAAAGAGGTCAGGCCCAGCCGCGAGACAAAGCGGTGGGTGTTTCCGGATTTCGATGAGAAATAGACCAGCGCCGGAATCGGCGCGGCCATGGGTCAGGCCAGTTGGGCGATCATGTCCGGGCGGAAACCCGACCAGTGATCACTGCCCGCCACAACGACAGGAGCCTGACGATAACCCAGCTCGGTCACATGGGTCATGGCGCTGTCGTCCTGGGTCAGGTCGATGACGTCATAGGTGATGCCTTTTGCATCCAGCGCTCGGGTGGTGGCGGTGCATTGTACGCATGCGGGTTTGGAATATACGGTAATGCTCATGTCGTCCTCTGTCCTTTTAATGAATGCCGAGGACGCTGCGGGCAAAATGAACCCTGAACACGCCCCCGAACCCTCCGTTCGCGGTTCTCTTTCTTTGCTTACGGCAGGTCTCCTGGCTCGCGGATTGATGTTCGGACTGGCCTTCCCAAAAGCTTGCTTTCAGTGGCGTATTCAGCCAAACTATCCGCTTACAGTTGCGGGGGCAGCGCCGGTTTTTCACCGGTTTCCCTCTTAGCTTTCAACAGGAATCGAAAGAACCGAAGCAACACCATATTGGGGTCGGTGGCGGCAAGTTGTCAATATATGGTGTGGCGAAGAAAATAAATTTCTTCGCTTGCACAACCTGCCGCGTGCGCTAAGGCGGTTTACTTTTTCCGCTTGGGCATCGCGTTGCCACCCTTCATCGCAGCCGCACGTGCGCGGTTTTTCTTGCTGCTTGGCTTACCTTTGGGCGGAGGCGGGCCCTTCGGACGGCGCGCAGGTTTCTTGTGCTGATCGCCCGAGGGGGCCTCATCCCGTTTGGGCCGCGTTTCGGGTTTGGGTTTCTCGGCCGATTTCCGGCGCGGTTTTGCGGGCTGTGGCTCAGCCGCGCGGGCCGGGCGTTCAGCACGTTCGGGGCGCTTCTTGCCTTTGAAGTCGCGCTTGGGACCTTTGCGGCCACCACCGGCAAGGGCGGGTGGCGCGTCCAGTTGCACAAGGGTCTTGGTGCCTTCGACGGTCATCTCGGGGCCGATGGCCTTCAGGAAACCTTCGACACTGCTTTCGCGAATCTCGATATAGCTTTCAGTGTCGGCAATGCGGATCGCGCCGATATCGTCTTTGGTGATCTTGCCCGCCTTGCACAACATGGGCAGCAGATAGCGCGGCGAGGCGTTTTCGTTGTGTCCCTCCGACAGCGAAAACCACACGCTTGGTCCAAAGGGCACGTTCGGCTTTGGTGCTGTATCCGGCGTGTCGCTCAACTCCTCGGGGGCGGAGTGCTTGCGCCCGTATTGACGCAGGTAAGCCGCCGCCAGCTGCTGCGGTGAAAAGCGCGAGACCAGATCGTCGACCAGAGCAGTTTCGCCCTCGGTTACTTCCACGGTCCAGTCATCCGAGCTGAACATCCGCTGCATGTCCTGCGCCTGAACCTCATCGGCCGAGGGCGCAGACCCCCAATCGGCTGTCAGCTTGGCGAATTTCAGCAGGCGTTGCGCCTTTTTGAACGATGCGGGCGGCACGATCAGCGCGCTGACGCCTTTCCGCCCGGCGCGTCCGGTTCGCCCCGAGCGGTGCAGCAGCGTTTCATGGCTGTTCGGCAGTTCCGCATGGATCACCAGATCAAGGTTCGGCAGGTCGATGCCGCGCGCCGCCACATCGGTCGCCACACAGACGCGGGCGCGTCCGTCGCGCATGGCTTGCAGCGCGTTCGAACGTTCGCTCTGCGTCAGCTCTCCGGACAGGGCCACGACCGAGAATCCACGATTCGACAGTCGCGCCGTCAGGCGGCTGACCATGGCGCGGGTGTTGCAGAAGATGATGGCGTTGGGGGCCTCGTAGAAGCGCAGCACGTTGATGATTGCGTTCTCACCATCGCGCGGGGCCACATTCATCGCGCGGTATTCGATATCGGCATGTTGCGTGCGCTCGCTGACGGTGCTGACACGCTCGGCATCGCGCTGGTAGCGGGCGGCGAGGGAGGCGATGGCGCGAGGAACCGTAGCGGAAAACAGCAGGGTCTGACGCTCAGACGGGGTCTGTTCCAGAATGAACTCAAGATCTTCGCGGAAGCCCAGGTCGAGCATTTCGTCGGCTTCATCCAGAACCACGGCGCGCACGGCGGTCAGGTCAATCGACTCACGCATGATATGGTCGCGCAGGCGGCCTGGGGTTGCGACCACGATATGCGCGCCACGGGCCAGCGCTCGCCGCTCGTCGCGCATATCCATGCCGCCGACACAGGACGCGATGAACGCCCCTGCATCCGCATAGAGCCACGCCAGTTCGCGTTTGACCTGCATCGCCAATTCGCGCGTCGGCGCGATGACCAGCGCCAAAGGCGCGCCAGCCGCATCGAATACATCCACGTCGCCCAGAACGGTCGGAGCGATGGCGAGGCCGAAGCCAATGGTTTTCCCCGATCCGGTCTGCGCCGAAACCAACATGTCGCGCCCTTCCAAGTCGGGCGCGGATACGGCGGTTTGGACAGGGGTCAGCGTGTCATACCCTTTGCGATCAAGGGCGTCTTGAAGTGTTTGTTTCATGGCTCGGCTCTTTGGGATGCTGCGGTCACCCTCAGAGCGTCTTGTACGCGGATGATCGTCGAAGGGCTCTCCTTACCGAGTGAGGCGCCGAATGTATAGTGCGGAAAGCGGGCTGCACGATCAAACACAGCATGAACGCTTGATGAAGGTTCCTTCAGGAAAGTTGTAACCGGTCGCCCTCCTCCCAATCTGTTGAACACAGCCAGAGATGGCCCCACTTTCAGGGAGAATGAGATCATGACCAGATTTATGACTGCCGGAGCAGCCGCTCTGGCCACGAGCCTAGCCCTTGGCACTGCCGCTGCCGCCGAAACCACGCCTGATCTGCGCGGTATTTGGACGGCCAGCCAGACTACGGTTTCGCCGTCGAATTCGGCTACCGGCGATGCTCCGCGATTTAACCAGTCGGAATGGGTGCTCGAAATTCAGGTTCAGAACGACAATGCGTTCTGGGGTCCGAGTATGTGGCGACGCAATGCCATGGATGACTGGACGATGTACGAGGCCACGGGTTCCATCAGCCAGGATGGCTCTGGAAAGATCGGGATTGTCGAAAGCTCGGCCGAGCCAGCGATAGGCGTGAACGCCTTGATCGACGCGCGCTACGAAGATGGGCGAATTTATGCGGATTTCCGTAGCCTGCGGACTGGAACAACCTACAGCACCGTTCTGGAACGTCAGGTGAACTGAAGCGTTTCCGGCCCGGCCGGACTGTAGGGGGTACGGACTGTCGCCTGATTTTGACTGCGACAGAATAGTAGGTAAACCGTCCGGGTCGGAACGCTTCTCAATATCGGAAAACTCGTCTCCATAGGGAGGAGGCGGACCGGACGGTAATTTCGCCGCTCGCGACATGATCCATGATATGCCGGGTCTACACGCGGTGTTCCTCGACTCGGGGTATTCGGATCTCGCGATCCTTCAGCGCGAAGTCGCGCGCGGTGAAAAACTCGCCGTCCGGTCCAAGCTTCATTTTAGGTGTATGGCATCCTATCCGCCATATGCCGCAAGTTCTGCTGGCAGGATTTGTCCAGTCGGTCTTTTGCGAACATATCTGTTTTGCCTCCGCGACCGACGTCAGCACGGCTGGCGTTTTTTAAGCGTCGGTTAAGTACCAATACCGGGCGCAAGCCTCACTCTAAATTCCGTCTTGTGCATATGCTCGACAGCGCAGGTGTTTAGTAGGGAACTTAGCCCTGTTTCGGTCCGAACGATTCGGTTCTGCGGACGGTGCGGCGTTGTCAGTTCCTGCAATTTGCGATCAGTTTATCGTCTGTTGCCGTTTGCACCTGCAGCAAATCGCAATATTCCGGTCAGAGTTTGGCGAAAAGAGTTTTGCAATTCTAACCCTACGTGCTTGTCGAGAAATCCGGAGTTATCCACAGTACCCTCCCGGCAGATATCAACAACTTATCCCCGTCTGATTTCCATGCTGCAGTGCTATTTTCTTGCTCGATGGAGGGTGCAATGCAACATTGGTTTCACCGCTGGAGTTCCTCGGATCAGAAGGCGGGATGCAAAGACCAAGGGGGTCTGCGCAGGGAAGGTGGATCTTAGGATTGACGTTCTTTTGCAAGGGCTTACCGGTTGGTGGTGCATCGAGTAGGGGCTTCGTGCCTTGGGTCGACGGATCATCTTCTCAAATGGGCTTTGTGCGTCGCGGCGACTTTCGAGTTTGTGGCGGCGGCTGCGGTTCCTTCGGGGGCCGGGGCAACTGGATCGAAGCGGTCTTAGGACCGACTTCGTCCGGGTAAGGCGTCAGGGGTTGCCCGCAAGGGCGCATGCAAAGACCGCGTCTGCGCACCTGACGCCTTTTCCCTTACTGGCTTCATGCAGGCTACCACCCACCCCTCGTCAGAATGGGAACGGGGCTCTTTCGCATGTGCAAAAGAGCCCCGTGTTAACGTCAGATGATGCAATGCCGCGTCTATGCACCTGTGCTTATATAGTAGCCAGTTCAGACCACCGCATCAACAATATATTGCGTGCGTCATCCTGCAATCCGCAAGATGGAGGCGTAAGTCAGAGGTTTTCCTGCACGTCCGAGGCTGCGTTCTGGATCGCATCGCCGGCTTTTTCGATATCTTTGCCCGCGCCTTTGGCGGTTTCGCAGGCGGTCAATGCAAATAGGCTCAGGCCAATCAGAATTGCGCGGATCATGTTTTTCTCCTTCATGCTCGATCAGGCCTTCGGTAGCAGTATCTTACTGAGGAGGCTAGCACTTTTGCGGTTTTCCGGAGGTCGCGCTGGGTCTACGCCTGCGGCCTGCCGGGCAAACTATTAATGCCCTTTGTTTTCGCTGCAGAACAGCTCATAGACGGTTTCCAGCATCCGACGGGGCTTATCATCGGCCAGTCGGTAATAGATCGCTTTGCCGTCGCGGCGGGGCGTCACCAGCCCTTCCAACCGCAAACGCGACAACTGCTGCGACACGGCGGCCTGGCGGGCGGACAACAGGGTCTCAAGCTCGGTGACAGATTTCTCGCCCGACGCCAGATGGCACAGGATCATCAGACGCCCTTCGTGGCTAATTGCCTTCAGAAAATTCGCCGCCCGCGACGCGTTTTCGACCATTTGGTCAAGCTCTGCGGAAGGGGTGTCCTGGGTTACTTGGGGGAGTGCCATCTAAACTTCGTTCCTTACTATCCCGCTGTGGGTGGAGTCAGCCATATACTGCTTTCCGGATAAGTACATCCAATTTACTTGTTTTGCACTTTTACTCCCATATGCATGCATCAAAATACTGTGATCAAAGAAGCAGTGAACAAAAAAGCGCCGTTTTCGGCCTCTGTGCAAGGTGAGCCAAAGACAAGCGCCGCCGTAGCTTGCAAACAGTTTGCAACGTCGTTCTTGTCTGCCCCCCTTGCAGCCCCCCAGTGGCGACACTAAGACTCGGGTAACTCTTGTTGGGATAGTGTCCCGATCCATAGCAAAGCAGGCAGGTTCCGAATGTTCGATCCAGTAGATACCTATATGAATACGCTCGTGCCCATGGTCGTTGAGCAGACCAGCCGGGGGGAGCGCGCCTATGACATTTTCTCGCGCCTGCTCAAAGAACGGATTATCTTCATTAACGGTCCGATTCACGACGGTATGAGCCATCTGATCGTCGCGCAATTGCTGCACCTTGAGGCGGAAAACCCGAACAAAGAAATCTCGATCTACATCAACTCGCCCGGCGGCGTGGTGACCAGCGGTTTGTCGATTTACGACACAATGCAGTACATCAAGCCTAAATGTTCCACATTAGTCATCGGTCAGGCGGCTTCAATGGGCTCGGTTCTGCTGGCCGGTGGCGAGGCGGGCATGCGCTTTTCGCTGCCCAATAGCCGGATCATGGTTCATCAGCCCAGCGGCGGATATCAGGGTCAGGCTAGCGATATCATGATCCACGCCGCTGAGACGCAGAAGCTGAAAGATCGCTTGTATGACATCTACGTACGTCACACCGGTCAAACCAAGAAGTCCGTTGAAAAGGCTCTGGATCGTGACAACTTCATGAGTCCCGAAGAGGCCAAGGACTGGGGCCACATCGACGAGATCGTCGAAAACCGTGCCAAGATGGACACGGAAGAGGCCTAAGAAACGCGTCCCGCGCGCCAAGTGCGGGGCCATTTTGAGATTGTAGCCGCCAGAGTGCTGGCCTAAGCTGCACGAACATGCGCAAGCGCGCCCCAAAGGTAGGGGCGCAGAGACGAAGCCCGAAAGGTAGATCATGGCGACGAATTCAGGCGGTGACGGCAAAAACACGCTCTACTGCAGCTTTTGTGGAAAAAGCCAGCATGAGGTGCGCAAGCTGATCGCAGGCCCGACCGTTTTCATTTGTGATGAATGCGTCGAGCTGTGCATGGACATCATTCGTGAGGAAACAAAGGCCAGCGGTCTGAAGTCCTCGGACGGGGTGCCAACACCCAAGGATATCTGTGAGGTTCTGGACGATTACGTAATCGGTCAGGCCACTGCCAAGCGGGTTCTGTCGGTTGCGGTCCACAACCACTACAAACGTCTGAACCACGCTCAGAAAGCGGGCAGCGATATTGAACTGGCCAAGTCGAACATCCTGCTGATCGGTCCGACCGGTTGCGGCAAGACGCTGCTGGCCCAGACGCTGGCGCGTATTCTGGATGTGCCGTTCACTATGGCCGATGCAACGACGCTGACCGAAGCTGGCTATGTGGGTGAGGATGTTGAGAACATCATCCTGAAGCTGCTTCAGGCCAGCGAATACAATGTCGAACGCGCGCAGCGTGGCATCGTTTACATCGACGAAGTCGACAAGATTACGCGCAAGTCTGAAAACCCATCGATCACTCGTGACGTCTCGGGTGAGGGTGTTCAGCAGGCGCTGCTGAAACTGATGGAAGGCACCGTCGCCTCGGTTCCACCTCAGGGTGGCCGCAAGCATCCGCAGCAGGAGTTCCTGCAGGTCGATACCACCAACATCCTGTTCATCTGTGGCGGTGCGTTTGCCGGTCTGGATCGGATCATCGCCCAACGCGGCAAAGGCTCGGCAATGGGTTTTGGGGCTGACGTACGCGACAATGACGAACGTGGCGTTGGCGAAATCTTCCAGGACCTTGAGCCGGAAGACCTGCTGAAATTTGGATTGATCCCGGAATTCGTTGGCCGTCTGCCAGTTCTGGCCACGCTGGAGGATCTGGATGAGGATGCTCTGGTCACCATCCTGACCAAGCCTAAAAATGCGCTGGTCAAACAATACCAACGTTTGTTCGAGCTGGAAGATGCTGAACTGTCCTTTACCGATGAAGCGCTGAAATCGATCGCCAAAAAAGCGATCGAGCGTAAAACCGGCGCTCGGGGGCTGCGTTCGATCCTCGAAGATATCCTGCTGGATACAATGTTCGAACTTCCGGGCCTCAAGAATGTGACCGAAGTGGTTGTAAACGAAGAGGCCGTGACCTCTGACTCTCAGCCCTTGATCATCTATGCGGATGCCGTGCCAGAGTCGGCGTCAGCTGGCTAAGGGGTAAGGGGGCGCTGCCCCCGCCGCCCTTCAGGCGCCTCCCCCGAGGTATTTCCAGCCAGATGAACAGGGGATCCTTTACTTCATCTGGCCATAAAAATCCCGGAGCGCGAGGCAGAGCCTCGCAAAAATCTCATGACATTCAAATTCTTGGAGAAATGAGCCGTGTCCGCAATCAAGCGTATCTCTTCAGGTGGTGAATTCGAGGGCAAGGTCGGCTATTGTCGCGCCGTGGTAGCCGGAGGGTGGGTTCACGTTTCCGGCACTGTTGGGCAGGGTGAGAGCGTTGTCGAGCAATGCAGATCAGCACTGGACGTTATCGGAAAGGCCTTGGAGGAAGCTGGTGCAGGTTTCGCCGATGTTGTTCGCGTGACCTACATGCTGCCCGACCGGACAGAGTTTGCGCCTTGCTGGCCGGTATTGTCCGAGGTTTTTGGAGCCAATCCTCCAGCCGCGACGATGATTGAATGCGGTTTGATCGACCCCAAATACCGGATCGAGATCGAAGTGACCGCTTTATTGCCGCAGTGACGCAGTCACGCGGCGGGTACTGGACCTTGGCGCGCCTTTGGGTCATACCTTCTCGGGACCGAATTGCCGGAGGCAGATCATGGGCATCCTGAACACTCTTTTGCGGGCTGTAACTTGGTGGAATGGGGCAACCCTGAACACGCAGATTTTCACTGCGCGTAAAGGTGTTAAAGTTGGTGAGGACAATGAAGGCAACGTCTTCTATAGAACCGCCGATGACAGCAAACGCTGGGTGATATTCAATGGTGAGGCTGAAGCCAGCAGGGTTGATCCAGATTGGCATGGTTGGCTTCACCGCACCTGGGATGAGCCGCCGACAGACAAACCGTTGGCGCACAAGGCCTGGGAAAAACCGCATCAGGAGAACCTGACAGGTACCGCGCTTGCTTACACCCCTGCGGGGTCCTTGCATCGTGCGGAGCCTGTTGAGCGTAAGGACTACGAGGCCTGGAGCCCGGAATAAGACGAGGCGAGCGATGTCGACCCACAACTGGACCGAAGTATTCGTCGGCGGTGCCGTCTTGGCCTGTGCCGTCGCGTTTGGTGTTTATGCCAGCCAATCCACTGGCCTGTCGCAAGGCGGTACCGGATATGAGCTCGGCGCGTCCTTCCGGTCGCTGGAAGGGGTCAACGTTGGCACCGATGTGCGCCTTGCAGGCGTCAAAATCGGGACCGTAACCGATGTAACCCTGAACCCTGAGACCTACCGCGCTGATACGACTTTTTCGGTCGCGGATGGTGTTCTCGTGCCAGACGACAGCGCCATCGTGATTTCTTCCGAGGGGCTGTTGGGAGGTAATTTTGTTGAGGTTATGCCCGGGGGTTCTCCGTTCTATTTTGAGCCGGGTGATCAGATCGAAGATACGCAAGGCGCGGTCAGCCTGATCTCGTTGCTGGTGAAGTTCGTCGCCGGAGACGGCAGCGAATGATGCGTGCTTTGGCATTTGCCTTGGCGCTGGCCGCGACATCCGCGACGGCGCAGCAAACGGTTCAGTCCGGACCCGGCGCGATGTTGCGCGGCCTGGATAAGGTTAGTGGCCAGACCGTGGATGTTGAGCTGCAGACTGGTCAGACACAGGCCGTCTTTGGTCTGGATGTCGCTTTGGGGGATTGCCGCTATCCCGTCGATAACCCGACCGGGGATGCGTTTGCCTTCCTGACCATATGGGAACAGGGCAAGGCGGAGCAGTTGTTCGACGGCTGGATGATCGCGACCTCTCCGGCACTGAACGCCTTGGATCATTCGCGTTATGACGTTTGGGTGATCCGCTGTATCACCCCATCGGCGGACTGAGGCACTTCAGCTGCAAAGTCAGCGCTATCGCCAATCGCTTCTTCCAGCGCTTTTCTGTAGTCACTGCGGGGGATTTCGATCGCGCCGAGTGAGGCCAGATGGGCGGTCAGAAACTGCGTGTCGAACAGCTGAAAACCGGTCTGTCGCAGGCGGTCCACCAGATAAGCCAGCGCGATTTTCGAGGCGTCAGTGCGTCGTGAGAACATGCTCTCGCCAAAGAACGCTGCGCCCAGAGCAACTCCGAAAACGCCTCCGACAAGCTGGTCATCCTCCCATACTTCCAGAGAATGCGCTTGGCCTGCGTTGTACACCTGTCGATACAAGTCGCGCAGCTCGGCGTTGATCCATGTGTCCGTACGATCGGCACACCCGTCGACGACGCCTTCGAAATCCTGATTGATCGAGATGGAAAAGCCGCATCTGCGTATCCGCCGTGCAAGGCTGCGCGAGATGTGGAAACCGTCTAGCGGGAAAACCCCGCGGAATTTGGGGTCGACCCAGAACAGGTCCGGGTCATCTCGATGTTCGGCCATCGGGAAGATGCCGATCGAATAGCCATGCAACAAAAGTTCTGGTGACAGGCTCATGAGAAGCATCCAAGGGCCGGGCGGCGCGCGCCTACCGGCCCTGTGGGGTTAGTCGGCCATATTCTCCGCAAGCCAATGCTCCAGCCAGTGGATATTGTAGTCGCCGCTATGGATGTCCGGCTCCTGCAGCAGCGCGTGGAACAGAGGCACTGTGGTGTCGATACCGTCAACGATCAACTCACCCAAGGCGCGTTCCAGGCGGGCCAGAGCCTCAGCCCGGTCGCGGCCCTGAACGATCAGTTTCGCAATCAGCGAGTCGTAATAGGGCGGGATCGAATAGCCATCATAGAGCGCCGAATCCATCCGCACTCCCAAACCGCCTGGCGCGTGATATGCGCTGATCTTACCGGGGCAGGGCGAGAAGTTGGGCAGCTTTTCGGCGTTGATCCGAACCTCAATGGCGTGGCCGTTGATCTCAAGATCATCCTGTCCGAACGACATCGGCAGGCCCGAGGCGACGCGGATTTGTTCGCGCACCAGATCGACGCCAAAGATGCCCTCGGTCACCGGGTGTTCCACCTGTAGGCGGGTGTTCATCTCGATGAAGTAGAACTCGCCTTTTTCGTACAGGAACTCGATGGTGCCCGCGCCGATATAGTTGATCTTGGCCACCGCGTCGGCGCAGATCTTGCCGATCTTGGCGCGTTCTTCGGGGGTGATGCAGGGGCCGGGGGCCTCTTCGAACACTTTCTGGTGACGGCGCTGTAGCGAGCAGTCGCGCTCACCCAGATGGACGGCATTGCCCTTGCCATCACCGAAGACCTGAATTTCGATATGGCGGGGCGTGGTCAGGTATTTCTCGATATAGACCTCGTCATTGCCAAAGGCGGCTTTGCCTTCGGCACGTGCGGTCATGAAGGCGCTCTCCATCTCATCCGCGCTCATCGCGACTTTCATGCCGCGACCGCCGCCACCGGCGGTGGCTTTGATGATAACAGGATAGCCGAACTCCTCACCGATACGCTTGGCGTCTTCCAGCGTCGGAACGCCACCGTCGGAGCCGGGAACACATGGCACACCCAGCGCCTTCATCGTGTCCTTTGCGGTGATCTTGTCGCCCATCACGCGGATATGTTCCGCAGTGGGGCCGATGAAGGTGATGTCGTGGTCTTCGACGATCTGCACAAACTCGGCATTCTCGGACAGGAAGCCATAGCCGGGATGGATCGCCTGAGCACCGGTGATCTCACAGGCCGAGATGATGGCGGGGACGGACAGATAGCTTTGCGGGCTGGGCGGGGGGCCGATGCAGACCGATTCGTCCGCCATGCGCACATGCATTGCGTCGCTGTCGGCGGTGGAGTGGACGGCGACCGTCTTAATCCCCATCTCGCGCGCGGCGCGGATGACGCGCAGGGCGATCTCGCCTCGGTTGGCAATCAGGATCTTGTCGAACATGGGCCCGCCTTACTCGATGATGACCAGAGGGGTGCCGAATTCCACAGCGTCGCCATCGCCGACCAGAATGCGTTTCACGGTGCCCGATTTGGGCGCGTGGATGTGGTTCATCGTCTTCATCGCTTCAACGATAAGCAGCGTGTCCCCTTCGGAAACAGACGCACCGACCGAAATGAAAGAAGGCGCGCCGGGCTCGGGCTGCATGTAAACCGTGCCGACCATGGGCGAGGTTACAGCGCCGGGATGGCTGGCCGGGTCTTCCACGTCTGCGGCCGGGGCTGCGGGGGCTGCTGCAGGGGCCGGCGCGGCAGCGACAGGAGCTGCAGCTGCGGCCGGAACGGCGACCTGAACCGGAGCGGCAACCGCCTGCGTTGCGCGGCTGACGCGCACGTTCAGGCTGTCTTCCTCGCCATATTCGCGTTTAACCTGCAACTCGGTCAGGTCATTTTCGCGCAGCAGTTCGGCCAAGGCTTTGATGAACGCCACATCCGCTTCGTGTTTGGTATCTGTCATGAGTATCCTCGAAGGTTCCCCTTTGGCCCGTCTATATTTGTGCGGGCTTCGATCTGATTACGCAGGGTTATAAGCCAAGCGAGCAGCCATGAAAAGCGCCGTTTAAGCCTGAAAACAGGGGGGTTGGATGGTTTGTGACAGGCGGTTGTGCCTACAGAGGCATACCGGAGAGCTTTGCGACCAGTTCGGGCAGTTTGCGCGCGCCGAATTTTTCCAGCAGCCGGGCGCGGTAGGCCTCGATCGTGCGGTAGCTCAGGCCGAGCTCCATTCCGATTTCCTTAGCAGACAGGCCGCGGCAGGATAGGATCGCCACTTCGCGCTCGCGCACGGTCAGTTCCACCAGCGGCCGCTCCTCCGAGATGTCGGAAAAGCTCCAGATTCCATGGCGAAACGGATCATCAGGTGTCAGTGAGCGTCCACGCGCGCGGCACCAGAACAGGTCTCCGTTCCGGCGGCGCATGACCCGTTCGTCGGTGTAGTAGCCTGTGTCGCGCATCACCTGCAGGCTGCGTTGCCCGATTCTCTCCCAATCCGCGACCGAGGGGTAGAGATGCAGCAAGGGCATGTTGTTGTACTCGGCTTCATCCCCGCCAAAGGTCCGCGCAAATTGCAAATTGCACCGTCTGATGATGCGGTTCTCCAATTCGACAAGGCCGATGGGTGCATATTCAAAAGCTGGATCGCTCATACCCGTATGGTGGCGGTAAATGCTGGAAATGAGAAGGGGCGAAGCGCGTCTGGCGGTGTAACCGAGGACCGGATGCTGTTAATCTTGTCAATTCAATCTGAAAACTGATGCATAACCTCAGGAAAATGATAGGATAAACTGAAAACACGGCCAACCAAAGATAGCTAAACGTGACTGAGGACCTTGACCATGCGGGATTTGCTGACCGGTAGTCGGATCCGCGAAAGACGGCAGATCGCGGGTCTGAGACAGGCAGAGCTTGCGCGTCAGGTGGGGATCTCGGCCTCTTATCTGAACCTGATCGAACACAACCGCCGCCGGATCGGGGGCAAATTGCTGGTCGATATTGCCGCGGCGCTGGCAGTTGAGCCCTCCGTGTTGACGCAAGGGATCGAAGCGACCTTGATATCGGCGTTGCGCGAAGCGGCGGCCGATGCGGTGGGCCAGCAGGCCGAGATTGAAACGCTTGAGGAATTCGCAGGCCGCTTTCCCGGTTGGTCCGGGGTTTTGGCGCAAATGCACCGACGTGTGGTGTCGTTGGAACGAACGGTTGCAACCCTGTCGGATCGGTTGACCCATGACCCGCATCTGGCGGCCTCGATGCACGAAGTGCTCTCGACCGCAGCGGCGATTCGGTCGACCGCAGCGATTCTGGCCGACCCGCAGGATATCGACGCCGAGTGGCAGGATCGGTTCCACCAGAACCTTCATCAGGATGCCGAGCGACTGGCCGACAGTTCAAAGGCGCTGGTGACCTACCTAGACGAAAGCGATACGTCGAAAGACCCGCGTGGCGCACCGCTGGAAGAGGTTGAGGTGTTTCTTGATGCGCGCGGCTATAGCTTTCCAGAACTCGACGCCGGGGAAGGGGCAGAGGTCATAGATCTAGAGGGTCTAAATACCTCGGCTGCACGTAACCTTGCAGGGGAATGGCTCAAGCAGAGTGAGGCTGACGCCAAGGCCATGCCGCTTGATGCCCTCAAAACCACGCTTGCAGATGGTGATCCGAACCCTCTGGAACTGGCCCAGCGATTCTCGGTCGATCTGCCGACAGTGTTCCGACGCCTAGCCAGCCTGCCCGAAAAGGTGCTGAACCGCCCAGTAGGGCTGGTGATCTGCGACGGCTCGGGCAGTATCCTGTTTCTGAAGCCTGTCCCCGGCCTGTCACTGCCACGCCATGGCGAGGCCTGCCCGCATTGGCCGCTGTTTTCTGCGCTGAACCGGCCTCTGGTTCCGATCAGACGGCAGGTCGCGCAGCAGGGGCGTGCTGCTGCAATGTTCGAATGTCATGCTTATGCCTGGCCGCACGGCGTGTCCGGATATGATCAGGAACCCTCATATCGCGCGGCCATGCTGATACAGCCTCTGGTCGAAGCCGAGCCGAACCCTGAGACGACACGCGTCGGTCCAAGCTGCCGGATTTGCCCAAGCGGTGATTGCGGTTCTCGTCGCGAGCCGTCAATTCTGAGCGAAGGCTTTTGACAGGTTCCCGAACAACCGCTTAATCTGGCGATGACTGGTTCCGGGGTGGAGGCCAGTCATCGGGAGGATATACACAAATGAGCCGTAAGGTTCTGTTAATTGAGGATGAGCCCAACATCGCCGAGGCCATCCGGTTCTTGCTGACTCGCGAGGGGTGGCAGGTCGAGACACATGGCGATGGTGCTGATGCGCTTCAGGTCATTCAGGGCGCGCAGCCTGATCTGGTGATTCTGGACGTAATGCTGCCGGGCAAGAGTGGGATGGACATTCTCCGCGATCTGCGCGCCTTGGACGACATGCAGGACCTGCCGGTTCTGATGCTGACAGCGCGCGGGCAGTCCAGAGATCGTGAGATGGCCGAGAATGCGGGCGTCAGCCGCTTCATGACCAAACCGTTTTCCAACGCCGAGGTGCTGACCGCTGTACGCGATCTGCATGCGCAGGCGACGCAGTTATGACGTCGCCCGAAGGTCAGGACCGCACGTCGCGCGGTACGCGGCCTTCGTTGTTTCTGGAACGGCAAAGCTATCGCCGGCGCAGGCTGGCGGATTCGGCTCGGTTGCTGCCATTTCTGGGCGGCGCGTTGCTGGTGCTGCCGCTGCTTTGGCCGGACGCCGAGTCTGAAACCGGCGGTGTGCCGCTGTCCTCAGCCATCTCCTACATATTCGCCTGCTGGATCGGTTTGATTTTGGTCAGCCTGTTTTTTGGCTTCGTCGCCCGGCGCACCGGCGCGGATGACAGCTCTGAGGCGGACGCAGGCTGATGGCAACGCTTAACGTCCTGATTCTGGTCTGTCTGGGCTATGTCGTTCTGCTGTTCGGCGTGGCATTTGCCGCAGACAGGATGGCGGCGGCCGGACGGGGCAAATGGCTGCGCTCCCCTTTGATCTACACGCTGTCCCTCTCGATCTACTGCACAGCCTGGACCTTTTACGGCGCGGTCGGCAATGCGGCGCGGTCGGGGTTGGAGTTCGTGACAATCTATCTCGGGCCGACGCTGGTGATGATCAGCTGGTGGTGGGGGCTGCGCAAACTGGTGCGGGTCGGGCGCAGCCAGCGCGTGACCTCGATCGCGGACCTGTTGTCCTCGCGCTATGGCAAGTCGAACACGCTGGCGGTGTGCGTCACGATTCTGGCCGTGATTGGCGGCACGCCCTATATAGCGCTGCAATTGCAGTCGATTACCCTGTCTTTCTCGATCTTTGCCGAGGCCGACCCCTCGGGCCTCTATCGCGAAGGCTCCAGCGTTTTCTGGGTGGCGGCTGGGCTGGCGATGTTTGCGATTCTGTTCGGCACCCGCAACCTGGACGCCAATGAGCGCCACCACGGCGTGGTCACCGCCATTGCGGTCGAGTCAGTCGTCAAGCTGTTTGCGCTGGTGGCTGTCGGTATCTTCGTGGTCTGGGGCGTTGCCGGTGGCTTTGGTCCGATGATGGAGCGGATCGACGCCTCCGAGATTGGCAAATGGCAAGTGGATGCCGGACGCTGGACGACCTTTATTTTCCTGTCCGGCGCCGCCTTTGTCTGTTTGCCGCGCATGTTCCAGGTGATGGTGGTCGAGAATGATGACGAGGGCCATTTGCGCACCGCCGCCTGGGCCTTTCCACTGTACTTGCTGCTGATGAGCTTGTTTGTCGTCCCCATTGCCGTTGTCGGGCTCGATATGTTGCCGGAGGGGTCCAACCCGGATCTGTTCGTTCTTACCGTACCGTTGTCTCAGGGCAAGGACGGTCTGGCGATGCTGTCCTTTATCGGAGGGTTCTCGTCAGCGACCTCGATGGTGATCGTAACCGCCATGGCCCTGTCGACGATGGTGTCGAACCACGTCGTGATGCCGATCTGGCTGAACACGCATGAGCGGGTCGGGTCCGTGCCAGGAGACGTGCGCAACATCGTACTGATGGCGCGGCGTATCTCGATCGCTGCGATCATGGCGCTGGGCTATTTTTACTACAGCCTGTCTGGCGGCGGTGCGGCGTTGGCCTCGATCGGGTTGGTGGCCTTTAGCGGTATTTCGCAAATCCTGCCCGCGATGGTCGGTGGATTGTTCTGGCGCGGAGCCACCAGAACCGGTGCCCTGGCAGGTTTGACCGTGGGTTTTGTTCTATGGATCTACACGCTGCTTATTCCCGGAATGGGGGCGGCGTGGATGCCCGAGAGTGTGCTACTGAACGGACCATTTGGCATTGCATGGTTGCGACCTCAGGCCTTGTTCGGGATCGAAGGCATCGACCCAATGGTGCATTCCGTGATGTGGTCGATTTCCTTGAATGCCGTGGTGTTCTGCGTCGCATCCCTGCTGAGCTTTCCCAGCCCGTTGGAGAGGCTTCAGGGCGCGCAATTCGTCAATGTCTTTGACCACTCGGTCGCGCCGCGCGGTTGGACCGGGTCGGTTGCGCAAAGTGAAGACTTGATGATCATGACCCAGCGCATTCTGGGCACATCGCCCGCCCAGGAATTATTCCAACGCGAGGCCGAGCTTCAGGGCGGGCGCTCGCCCTTGCCCGAGCCAACGCCCGGATTTCTGGCCCGACTCGAGAGAGAGCTCAGCGGCTCGGTCGGGGCGGCCACGGCGCATGCGATGATCGGACAGATCGTGGGCGGTGCCTCGGTTTCGGTCGAGGACCTCCTGGCCGTTGCCGACGAATCGGCGCAATTGCTGGAGTATTCCAGCCAGTTGGAAGAGAAATCTGCCGAACTTAGCCGAACAGCACGCCAGTTGCGCGATGCCAACGCCAAACTGACCCAAATATCCGCGCAGAAAGACAGTTTCCTCAGCCAGGTCAGTCATGAATTGCGCACGCCCATGACCTCGATCCGGGCGTTTTCCGAGATCATGCGCGACACCGAAGGGCTGAGCAGCCAAGAACAGACCCGCTATGCCGCCATCATTCACGACGAGGCGCTGCGCCTGACGCGCCTGCTGGATGATCTGCTCGACCTCAGCGTTCTCGAGAATGGGCAGGTCAAGTTGAACCTTGGCGACGATACGCTGCGTTCGGTTCTGGATCGGTCGATCTCCAGCGCGCTGGCGGGCACGGATCAGCGGCTCGTTGTGCGGCGCAGCAAGGCATCTGAGCGTATCCCCTTGCAAACTGATCTCGACCGCTTGGGTCAGGTGTTTATCAACCTCATCTCCAACGCGCGGAAATACTGTGATGCCGATGAGCCCGTTCTGACGATCTCGGCGCATGATGTGGGCGGGCAGCTGGTTGTGGACTTCATCGACAATGGCAGCGGGGTGCCGCCTGAGGCGCGGTCGATGATCTTTGAGAAATTTGCCCGGGTCGGAGGGGATAAGGCCGGCGGTGCCGGGCTGGGTTTGGCGATTTGCCGCGAGATCATGCACCGTTTGGGCGGTGATATCACATATCTGCCGGGGCAGGGCGGCGCGGCGTTCCGGGTCAGCCTGCCTTTGGCCTACCGACAAGCGGCGCAATAGTTCGGTTTAAAGAAGTTCGTAACCTCTGCCGGGTTACACCAAGACTCACGACAAGAAATCGGATGGTACCGAAGCCATGGCACACACGGCCGGCGCCGCTCTGGCGCGCAAATTGTCATTGGGGCAGAGGGATCTGGGGGATCGACCCCGCTCGATCCTGCGAGCGTTGCGTCTGGGCTTTGCGCGGGCCGCAGGTGAGCGTTTGAATCTTCCGCTGGCTGTTATCGGGGCAAAACAGGCGGATCGGGCGCAGGCCGGGCTTGCGGCTACATTGGCCGAGGATTGGTTGCTGTTGAAATTTGCGGGACCCGACGGGGCGGCAGCGGCCTGTCTGGATTTGAACTGTGTCTCGGCCATCGTACAGACCCAAACCATTGGTGAGGTTGCACCGGACGCGCCCACCGAGCGGGGCTTTACGGATACGGACGCCGCCATGGCCGCACCACTGGTCGAGGATGCGTTGCGCCGTGCTGTCGGTCTGGTCGATGCGGCAGATCAGCAGGGGCTGACAGGGTATGAGTATGCCTCAAGGGCGGTGGATTTGCGCGGTCTGACCTTGTCGCTGGTGGCAGATAGCTACCGCGTTTTTGACCTGACTGTGGAACTTGGAGGCGGGTTGCGTCAGGGCCAGATCACGATCGTGCTGCCTGATCCGCCCGCGCCCGATGAAGCCGAGATTGAGCTGGACGTCGATACGGGCCCTCGATTGGAGCAGTCATCAGGCGTTGTCCGGGCCGAGCTGAACGCCGTGGTGTGCCGGATGAGGTTGCCTTTGGCGCATCTGTCGGTGCTTGAGGTGGGCAACCTGTTGCCGCTGACCGGCGCGCGGTTGGACCGGACCGAGGTTCTGACGATCGAACGCACCCGCGCCTCGGTCGGGCGTCTTGGTCAGTCGGGCGGGATGCGCGCCGTTCGGCTGAATGAAAACGTACCGCTGCCCGCGCTGGACACGTTGGAGACCGCTGAATTCATAGAAAGCCGACCGGCCAGTGTCCGAGGTGACATGGCTGACACAGGCGTAGATATCCTGTCCGACCCTCTCGATCTGGTCGCGAGCCCCACAGGCGTCGATCCCCTCGACGACGAACTGAGCCTTGTTGAACCCGATCGAATGGTCGCGGAAATCTCGCAACTGGCGGGCCTCGATGTCCCGGAGGATGGGGAGGTTTGATCTAGTCTGACGTGTTGCGCAACTGATCCAGAGTGGGGCGAAGTTGATCCAACTGATACCCGGCATTGGTAGTGGCAGTCAGAATCTCATCTGTGCTCATCTGGTCGCATTGACCCAAAGCCCAAACAACCGAGCAGCGCGTGCCCGACGCGCAATATGCCAGAACCGGGCCAGAGCTATTTTCGGCCATATTGCGTTGCCGGGCGACATTCTCGGGTGTCATGGTCTGGTGGGTCAGTTCCAGCACCTCGTATTCCAGCCCGGCTGCGCGGACCGCGTCTCCGATGGCATCGGATTGCATGATCTCGGGGACCTCAGCATTGGGTCGGTTGCAGATAACCTTGACGAAGCCGGCCTCGGCAATGGCGGGCACGTCCTCGACAGTGATCTGCGGGGACACGGCGTAGCGGGGGGTTATTGGTCGAATCTCCATGCCCATTGATTAGGCCGGGTTGGCCGCCCTGTCCAGTTGCGCGCGCAGTCCCGGTGCCAGCCGCATCCCCGCCGCCATCGCAACCAGAAAGATGGCGCTGCTGGTCCCGCCATAGGACAGAGCTGCCATGGCTGGGCCGGGGCATAAGCCGACCAGCCCCCAGCCTGCGCCAAACAGGACCGAGCCGAGGATCAACCCTCGGTCAAGTTCCGGCCGAGCAGCTGCGGGAAAGCTGCCGCCGGTAATCGGACGGCGGGTCTTGGTCATGCGCCACGCGACCAACATGGGCAGAATCGCGCCGCCCATGACGAAGGCCAGTGTCGGGTCCCACGTGCCGAAGATATCCAGCCAGCCCTGAACCTTTTGGGTATCCGTCATCCCCGACAGCAACAGCCCCGCGCCAAACAACGCGCCTGATAGCAAAGCGATCAACAGCCGCATCAGATCACCCCCAAACCGTGGCGGAACAGGGCCAAAACCACCGCTCCGGCAGCGATATAGATGAGGGTCGCAACAATCCCGCGTAGAGAAAACCGAGAGATGCCGCAGACCCCATGACCCGATGTGCAACCGTTGGCCAACCGCGTGCCAATGCCAACGAGCAACCCGGCCACGACCAGAAGGCCCAGATTTTCTGTCAGGTGAGTTTGAGGCTGTTCGCTCATCAGACGGCTCATGATCAGCGGCATACCAATCAGCCCCACGACAAATGCCAGTTTCTCGCGCCTTGCCGGGCCGTCGATTAAACCTCCCAGAATGCCACTGGCCCCCATGATCCGGCCATTGCCAAGCAGGTAAAGCGCAGCGCCGCAGCCGATCAGGATGCCGCCACAAAGGCCCCATATCCAGTCCGGGTTCATTCTATGTCCATCCTATACTGTTGGCGCGGGTCACAGCTTGTTGATCGGCAACTTCAGGAAAACATCGCCCTGTTCGTCGGCCGGGGGCATCTGGCCCGCGCGCATATTGACCTGAAGCGACGGCAGAATCAGCCGGGGTTTGGAGAGTGTCGCGTCGCGCGCATCCCGCATTTCCACAAACTCTTCGATGCAGCGACCTTGCCCGATATGGATGTTCAGCGCTTTTTGCTCGCCCACCGTCGTCTCCCACGCATACTCATCCCGGCCCGGAGCCTTGTAGTCGTGCCCTACAAAAATGCGGGTCTCATCGGGCAGAGACAGGATTTTCTGTATTGAAGCAAAAAGGGTCTCGGACGAGCCGCCTGGGAAATCGCATCGTGCGGTGCCGAAGTCGGGCATGAACAAGGTGTCGCCGACAAAAGCGGCATCGCCGATCACATAGGTGAGGCAGGCCGGCGTATGACCGGGTGTGTGCAGCACATCGCCTCGCATCTGTCCGATGTGGAAACTGTCGCCCTCGCGGAAGAGGGCATCAAACTGGCTGCCATCGCGCTGGAACTCGGTCCCTTCGTTGAAGATTTTGCCAAAGGTTTCCTGCACCTCGACGATGTGATGTCCGATCCCGATTTTGCCGCCCAGTTCCTGCTGCAGATATGGCGCAGCCGAGAGGTGGTCTGCATGCACATGGCTTTCCAAAATCCACTCGGTCTTGAGGTCTTTGGCGTGTACATAAGCGATGATCTGGTCGGCAGAGCTTGTCCCCGTCCGGCCCGAGGCATGATCGAAATCCAAAACGCTATCGATAATCGCACAAGCGCGGCTGCTGTCTTCGTGGACGACGTACGAGACCGTAAAGGTCTGGTCGTCAAAGAACGCTTTCACTTTTGGCTTCATGGTTTCCTCCACTTAGAAGACATATAGGAAAAACAGAATGTGATACAAGAGTCAGTTCGGCTTTTGATGTCCGTCAAGGCACGACATATGAAATTTGCCTAAACTTTAACCCAGACGCGCAGATTTGCCGAACAGGCTATTTTAGCGGGCAATAAACCGCCATCGTTTCCGGTAGCATCTTCGTGTCGTATCCGCGTTACCTATATCGGGGATACTGACAATTGGGAGGATCACAATGACGACAGATAACCTCTATTTCGAAGCGCAAGAGCTAGAGCAAAAACTTCAGAACGCGTGTCTGGATACCCGATTGGCGCTGCAGCCCAGTTTCAGCAAGATCGTAGATCGCATGCGTCAGCAGGGGATGCATGTTCCGTCGCGCATGCGCCGACTGGATGCGGCCCTGTGCGAGGACGCGATGGAAGCGCGGTTTGACAATTTGCCGATCTGATCGGTTGGGTTATCCCAGCGATATGCCAAGGATGACCAGCATCAGTCCCATGACCGACAGAAACAACGCCCCCAAGTTCCAGGGCAGAACACCCTGAACAACAGCGCGTAATTCGTCATCTGAAAGGCCTGCTTTGCGGGCCTTCATGACGCGCAGAATACACCAGACCAGACCGACAAGACCGGCCACTGACAGGGCGGCGCCGCCCCAGGTGATGATTTCGAACATGGTTGCCTGCCTCTGCTGGTGCCGTGTTTTTGCGCTTAGCGGATCAGCGCCCTGCCGACAAGCCCGCCCATGGGATTGGGTGCTTGCGACCCGGGCATCGGCGATGTATCCGGCACCATGCCCGATGTCTCAGCATCGCAATTCAGCCTCTGGGAGAGACTTACATGGAAGACATGACCGAAGATCAGGCCGCCGCCAACTATCGCGTGACAGCAGGCGAGCTGCGCCAGTTCATCGAACGGATCGAGCGTCTGGATGCCGAAAAGAAAGATCTGGCCGAGCAGCAGAAAGAGGTCATGGCCGAAGCGAAAGCGCGCGGTTACGACACCAAGGTCATGCGCAAACTGGTCGCTCTGCGCAAGCGTGACAAGGATGATATAGCCGAAGAAGAGGCGGTTCTCGAAATGTATAAGGAAGCGCTGGGTATGTAATGCAATGCAGCCCGTGTCAGGGCTGCAGTACCCTTACGCCCGGCATGGCGCGTAGTGCCGCGAGATCCTGTTCGTAGATCTCGGAAAACGCGCTGACCACATCGGAATTCCAACCCGAAATCTCAAGCTCTTCTTCGATCTGCGCCGGGTCGGCATGTTCATCAAACAGATGGGTCAGACTATCCCGCAGCATGTCCCGATCCTGCCACGCTATTTGTTCCAACAGTTGCGTCAGCTCTGCACGGCCCGCGTCCGTCAGCACAGAAGCAAGGAACGCGTATTCATGTTGCAGGGCCGCCTTGTCGGGTAGTCTGGCAAGCGTTCTGAGGATATCGCCCCAGACAAGCGGAGTGTCCTCATTCGCCCAGAGCGTGATCTGAACGTTCGGAGCTCTTTCTCGCAGGTCGTGGACCATGGTCAGCCAGTTCAGGTTGCTCAGGTCTGTGTTCCCCAGAACGGCTTTCCGCCGCTCTGCGGGCAGTGACATCAGCAATTTCGAGATGAAGCTCGCCGGGTTGACCAGCGCGAAACACAGCTCGATTTGATCCGCCTCTAGAACACGGTCCAGGAACGCAATCCGCTCGGCCGCATTTGGATAGAACTGCCCGTGCAGAATCGCGGCGCGTCTGGGGCCAAAAACCTTGTCGCTCGACAGGACAACGCGATCGCAGGTGTTGCGGTCGGGAAGAACCTCATTCAAGCCCATCAGGACATCTGGCAGAGGCACTCCGGTCGTCATGGAATCCGAGGCGACTTTCACGAACTGCCGCCCCTGCGCGAGGTCCAAAGGGATGACCCGCTGTTGGCTTAGAACCGCGGTGTTCGCCATTAGGGTTTCGATCAACCGGTCATCGTCGGTAAAGGCCACGCCTGCGTGGATAACAACCTGCATCTTCGTCCTGTTCTTGCCGGGCTCCTTGCTCCGGTGTTACAGCCTGCGCCTTCATCGGTAAATGCCGTAACTGACAAGCGGTTTGTTGGCTGCTGGAGTCATCGCAAATAAATCGAGGCGTGCCACCTGTCCGCAGAGGCTGGCTTGAAATACGGCTGCGCCTAGTGCGGCACCCTTTTGGCAAATCCCGGCAAGATGACCTATCCAGTCAAAACCTGCCGCTCGTAAATAGGGGAGGGGGCCTCGGCCAACGGATCATCCTCGGGCGGGCAGAGCAATACCGCGAAAACAATCAGCGCCGCCAACAGTGCCGTCTTCATTTCTACCAAAGCCCTTGATTTCATCACGCGTCCCTTCGCCTTGTAAGCCTCATTACCCATTCAACGCATCAGCTCCGAATTTCCGTCGAAAGATTTTTGCAGGTTTTTGTCTTTTTCCGCTTGCAGGCTCGCGCGGGAATTTATACATCCCTCCTCACTCAAAGGTGCGGGCGTAGCTCAGGGGTAGAGCATAACCTTGCCAAGGTTAGGGTCGGGCGTTCGAATCGCCTCGCCCGCTCCATTGAGTTAAGGTCTGCGGACCAACATATGTATCTGATGCGGGCGTAGCTCAGGGGTAGAGCATAACCTTGCCAAGGTTAGGGTCGGGCGTTCGAATCGCCTCGCCCGCTCCAGATACAAACCTTCCCAACTGGTCGATTTGGATTTGAACACGGTGCCTAAGCGTCTGTGTTTTGCTGTGGCCCGGATGTCTTTCGCTACCGGGCCGATTCTGCCGCTTCAAGAGTGCAGGTTCAGATCAAAACGCTTTGAACGTCATCGTGGTCAAGGATCGTTCGATGTTTGGAATCACCAGCAGGTGTTCGTTGATGAAATGGCCCACATCCTCGGTTTCGGGGATATAGAGCTTTAGCAGCAGGTCGTATTCGCCGCTTGTGGAATAAAGTTCCGAGTGAATCTCGCGCAGGGCGATCTCTTCGGCGACCTTGTAGGTGGTGCCGGGTTTGCAGCGGATTTGGATGAAAACGCAGGTGGACATGTGCCGGGCCTTTTGACTTGAGTTTCCGGCAGGCTGGCATGGCCCGGACCTGTGTGCAATCCCCTGCAACAGTTTGAAGCGATTGCGCTGCGGCCTCTGGATCAACCCGCCCAACCCCGTCTATAAGCTCCCTCGAAGCAAAAGGAATTCGCCCATGCGCAGCGCAAAGATCAGCCGTCAGACCGCCGAGACCGAGATCTCGGTCGAGGTCAATCTGGATGGCACCGGCCAGTATGACAACCAGACCGGCGTTGGCTTCTTTGACCATATGCTGGATCAGTTGGCGCGTCATTCGCTGATCGACATGACGATCCGCGCCAAGGGCGACTATCACATCGACGACCACCACACGGTCGAAGACACCGGCATCGCGCTAGGTCAGGCTCTGACGCAGGCATTGGGCGACAAGAAAGGCATCCGCCGCTACGGCGAGTGTCACTTGCCCATGGACGACGCGCAGGTGCGTTGTGCGCTGGACCTGTCCGCGCGCCCGTTCCTGATCTGGAACGTGGACCTGCCGACCCAGAAGATCGGCACCTTCGACACTGAGCTGGTGCGCGAGTTCTTTCAGGCGCTCAGCACCCATGGCGGCATCACGCTGCACATTGATCAACTGCACGGTTTCAACAGCCACCACATCGCAGAGGCTGCCTTCAAGGCCGTTGCCCGCGCATTGCGGGATGCGGTCGAAACCGACCCGCGCAAGGCGGATGCGATTCCGTCAACGAAGGGCGCGTTGTAGGCGTAACCCGAAAAGTGGGCACCGGTTTTCGGACAAGTTGCGCACAGAAAGGACTCAAATGCTCACCGCGATCATCGACTACGAGAGCGGCAACCTGCACTCGGCTGAGAAAGCCTTTCAGCGCATGGCGAAAGAGCTGGACGCGGGTGAGGTCGTTGTAACCTCGGACGCGGATGTCGTTGCGCGCGCGGACCGGCTGGTGCTACCCGGGGACGGAGCTTTTCCGGCCTGCGCCGCCGAGCTGCGTGGCCACAAAGGCATCTATGACGCGATGGTTGAGGCGGTTGAACAGAAAGGCCGCCCTTTCCTTGGTATCTGCGTTGGGATGCAGTTGATGGCCTCGAAAGGCCATGAATATACCGAAACCGATGGTTTGGGTTGGGTCGCGGGGGACGTGCTGCGGATCGAGCCTTCAGACGCCTCGCTCAAGGTGCCGCATATGGGCTGGAACGATCTGGTTTTGGATAGTGATCACCCGGTGTTTAACGGGGTAAAGTCCGGCGATCACGTCTATTTCGTCCACTCCTACCATTTCCGCGTCGCGGACCCGGCCCAGCGGCTGGCTTATGTGGATTATGGGCAGGATGTCACGGCCGTGATTGGCCGTGACACGATGCTTGGGATGCAATTCCACCCCGAGAAAAGCCAAGATGTTGGCCTGCGCATGATCGGCAACTTCCTGACTTGGGCGCCCTAGGGCGTTACTGAATGCGGGTCCAGGTCTGCCCCCGGCAGACCAATCCGCCTGCGACACAGCCTTTGACCGTCAGCTGGTTCTGGCTGTCCAATGTCATCTTCGAGTTGTAGGTCTTGTCGCGATCCGGGGCCCAGATCTTGCCGTTGTCATAGCTGCCACTGCCTTCTGCGACCATATCCCAGATGATCTGTTTGCCCAGGTTTTCATAGTCCAGAATCTGATCGCCGTTGCCATCAAAGGCGCTGTCGATGGTGCCGCAAATTGCGCTGCCGCATTCGCTGATCGACACGTGCAGGTACCCACCTGTGTCGCCGGGTTGTGTTTTCCACAGCCCATCCGCCGGATCTGCCGCCATCGCGCCTGTGGCCAGCGATGCAAAAGCAATCGAAAGTGCAAGTTTCTTCATGATAACCTCCCTGATTTGGGTTCACTCTGGCCCGGTGTCGGGCTTCGGGCAAGATTGACTTTGCGTCGCTAACCCGCTTGTGCGATACGCCGCCCGTGTAACATTCAGATAAGGCCGCCCGACATGATCCTGTATCCCGCCATCGACCTGAAAGACGGCAACGCTGTTCGCCTGCTGCGCGGAGAAATGGACAAAGCCACCGTTTTCAACGAGGACCCGGCCGCGCAGGCCCGTGCCTTTGTTGATGCAGGGTGCGAATGGCTGCACCTTGTCGACTTGAACGGTGCCTTCGCGGGCGAGCCGGTCAACGCCGCTCCGGTCGAGGCGATCCTGAAGGCCTGCGACGTGCCCGCCCAGTTGGGCGGCGGTATCCGGGACATGGCCACCATCGAGACTTGGATCGAAAAGGGTTTGGCGCGGGTCATTCTTGGCACCGTTGCTGTCGAAAACCCCAATCTGGTGCGTGAGGCCGCAAAAGCCTTCCCCGGTAAGGTCGCAGTGGGTATCGACGCCCGAAACGGCATGGTTGCCACCAAGGGCTGGGCCGAGGAAACTGACGTGCAGGTCACCGATCTGGCCCGCAGTTTCGAAGATGCTGGCGTTGCGGCGATCATCTATACCGACATCAACCGCGACGGCGCAATGCAGGGCCCGAATATCGAAGCCACAGCCGCACTGGCCCAAGCCGTCTCCATTCCGGTCATTGCCTCGGGTGGCGTCAGCTCATTGAGCGATCTCATCGCCCTGCGCGATTGCGGAGTTGAGCTGAACGGCGCGATCTCGGGAAGGGCGCTGTATGATGGCGCGATTGACCTGGCCGAGGCCATTCGCGCCTTGAACTAAATGTCCTACTGCGCGGCAGCCGAGGTCAGTTTCTTCAACGCACCGCGCATTTTCTCGATCACGGGCGAGTTTTCGACCTCGTCAAGTTCATCCATCGTCTCTTTTGGGTCTTCATAGGCCAGCCAGACCTGCCCGTTCGCATCCTCATAGGCCTGCACTTTTAGCGGCAGGAACAGGCCTGCACGCGGGTCGATCTGCATCGCGGGTGTCCCGAGGGCTGGGTTACCGAAGATCAGCACCTGATTGGGCGGAATCGGCGTGCCGACTTTTTCGGCACCGGCTGCGTGGTCGATGCGCGCGAAGACCGTTGCGCCTGCGTTGCCCACAGCGGCTTCGAGTGCGTCCAGCGCCTCGGGCACAGATTTTGCGGTTTCTACTTTGATGATATCGTCAGCCATTGCGGCAACTGCTCCTGTAAAAAGGAAAGTGGTGGTCAGAATAAGGTTTCGCATCTTATTGATCTCCTGATGAATTTGGGGACAGTTTTCACAGGTTTGAGAAGGGTGACAATCACAAGTCTGGCATCGGCGGGGCTTTGCCGGTAAGGGTGCGGGCAACAAAGGAAAGCGCATGCTGAAAACCCGTATCATTCCCTGTTTGGATGTCGCCGATGGCCGTGTGGTCAAAGGTGTGAATTTCGTGGGTCTGCGCGACGCAGGCGACCCGGTGGAATCGGCCAAGGCCTATGACTCCGCTGGCGCAGATGAGATCTGTTTTCTGGACATTCATGCAACGCATGAGAACCGCGGTACCATGTTCGATGTAGTTCAGCGCACGGCCGAGCAGTGCTTTGTTCCTCTGACCGTGGGTGGCGGCGTGCGTACCAAGGATGACGTGCGTGCCTTGCTTCTGGCGGGGGCGGACAAGGTCAGCTTCAATTCGGCCGCTGTCGCCAACCCGGATGTCATTGCCGAGGCGGCAGACCAGTTCGGCAGCCAATGCATCGTCTGCGCCATCGACGCCAAAACCGTCAGCCCCGGCAAATGGGAGATTTTCACCCATGGCGGCCGCAAGCCCACTGGCATAGACGCGGTCGAGTTCGCGAAAACAGTAGTTGCTAAAGGTGCCGGAGAAATCCTGCTGACCTCGATGGATCGGGACGGAACCAAGTCAGGGTTCAACCTGCCGCTGACCCGCGCAATTAGCGATGCGGTGGATGTGCCTGTGATCGCATCGGGTGGGGTTGGCAATCTGGACCATCTGGTCGAAGGCGTCACAAAAGGTGGAGCGAGCGCCGTACTGGCCGCCTCGATCTTCCATTTTGGCGAATACACCATCCGCGAGGCCAAGGAACACATGGCCGCCGCCGGTATCCCGATGAGGCTGACATGAGCATCTTGCACGATCTGGCCGCCACAATCGAGGCGCGCAAAGGGGCGGACCCAGAAAGCAGCTGGACGGCAAAGCTGCTGGCCAAGGGCCCTGAAAAATGCGCAGAGAAATTCGGCGAGGAGGCCGTTGAGGCCATCATCGAAGCCGTCAAGAATGACAAAGTCGGGCTGACGGCCGAGGCCGCCGACGTGCTGTATCACCTTCTGGTCATGCTGGCCTCGCGCGACGTTGCGCTGGACGATGTGCTGGCGGAGTTGGCGCGGCGTCAGGGCCTTAGCGGTATCGCCGAAAAGGCCGCTCGCCCAAAAAGTTAAGCTCAGTCTTCCGTCCGCGCCGAAGCGGTTCTATGATCATGTTTCACGGTCTATCGGGCGAGGGACATCACAATGATCAGAGCTTTGGCCTGCGTTCTGGCCCTCGTGACTTTGGGCGCCTGTGCGGCCCCGCCGCCGTCCACCGGGGATGAAGTTCAGCGTCTTGCTTCGGAAATCCAAAGCCTCGGCCCCGATATTGATCCGGCTGAGGCCAACCGGGCCGCCCGCATTGCGTATTCTTACACCGCGCAGCTGGTGCAGGAATACGAGATCACCGATCCTCCGTTGATCCACAATGCCAAGGTCAACAAGGGCCTGCGCCCGCGTGGGTTATGCTGGCACTGGGCCGAAGATATCGAGCGGCGGTTGAAGCAAGAGAACTTCCAAACGCTGGACATGCATCGCGCCATCGCCAATGCCGACAATCCGCTGCGAATCGACCACAGCACAGCCATTATCAGCGCGCGCGGCGAGTCGCTCTATGATGGCGTGGTTTTGGACCCGTGGCGTTATGGCGGGGTTCTTTTCTGGTCTCCGCTGCAGGAAGACACAAGATATGACTGGGTCCCGCGCGAGGTTGTCCTGGAAAAGCGCAGGCAAGAGCAGGTGGCCCGCCTCAAACCCTACCCGGCGCAGTGACGCTATAGCTTGGAAGAAATGATGCCGGTGCTGAAGCCGCCCATGCGCAGTTCTCCGAACAGGCGCTGATATTCGATCTTGGGGCATCGATTCATCACCACATCCACGCCGCGCGCCTCAGCTTTGGCGGCGGCCTCTGCGTGTTCAACACCGATTTGCATCCAGATGGTGCGCAGGGATGGGAATACCTCCAGCGCCTCATCCACGATCGGAGGCACAGCCTCAGAGCGCCGGAAGATATCCACCATATCAACATCTTCCGTGATGTCTGACAGGCTGGCGCGTACGGTTTGGCCGAACAACTGCTTTCCCGCATGGCCGGGATTGACCGGGATCACGGTAAAACCTTTCAGCGACAGATAGCGGGCGACGTAGAAACTCGGCCGCACCTCGTTCATGGACACCCCGACCACGGCAACGGTCTTGGTGCGCTTCAGAATGGATCTCAGGAACTCATCAGAATAGTCAACCATGCCGCTACCCTATGCGACGGCTGAAAAAGAAAAAAGCGCCCAAGAAACCTTGGGCGCCAGTTGTTGGAACGAGGGACAGTGAAATGACCCGCGGCAGTTCCGTTCCGCGGTCACTGTGACATTTAGGCATGTTTTGGTTAAAAAAAAGAGGGGGCGCGCATTTTTGTGATGACTTTTCACAAATGGCGGAAAGTAGCCTATTCTCGATACAGAATCTCAGGCCAGTTCCCTTCGGCCTGATGGATGTATTCCAACTGATCCTCACGCCATTTCCGCTCAATTTCAGGCGAAAACGTCAAGTATAGGCGCCCATCTACCACCTGCCAGGCCCCCGGATCGGTTCCCTTGAGGATGCCCTGTGCCATCGCGTAGGAACAATACCCCCCGAATTGAGGGGCAAAGGCGCGCGGATTCGACTCAAACAGCGCGCGGTTTTCGAGGGACGCGAAATGCCATTCGGCTCCCTTCCACGTCACTGAAATCTCGGGGCGGCCCTGCACGGGTATGTCGCCCTGAAAATAAGACACTGGATCATATCCCGCCATCGCAGCCCCCTCGGGCGCGAAATACACGGGCATGGGCTGCGCAAAAGCGGCAGAAGCGAGAAGAGTGGCGCTCAGCGCGCCAATGAGAGCGTGGCGGATTGGCATAGGTATAACGGAATCATGGACTCAGCGTCTCAATCTGCAACGTTTTGCGCTGCAAGACACCCCAGATGACGCGGTTGTGAACACCCCGAAGAGCGAGGATCAGTCAAAGATATCCTCGATCACATCCCAGGCCTCATCCATCACGCGCGAAAACAGTGTTTTCTTCTTTTTCTTGCGCTTGGATTTCGGCGGGGCGGTATGGGATACCGCATGTTTTCTGGGCGCGCTTTCGGTCACCTTGCGCTTGGGCAACATCTTGAGGTCATGCAAGGGCGCGCCGCAACTGGAGCAGCTCAGCTCATGCCGCTGCTTTCCCTTCAGGACAAGCGCCGCTCGGGTCCCGCAATAACAGCAGGTGGCGATTTTCGATGGGCCAGAAATGACGCGCTCCTATCCTGTGTACCGTGAGGCATATAGGGCAATCGCCGCCGCATTTGAGACGTTCAAAGATCCGAAACCACCGGCTGCGTCAATTTTCACCAGTTTGTCCACGGTTTCCTTGGTCTTTTGCCGCAATCCGGGGCCTTCTGCACCCAGCACCAGCGCCACCGGACGATTACGGTGATCCCCTATGGCGGCCTCGATCGTATCCTCGGCCTCGCCATCGAGACCCAGCACCAGAAAGCCCATGCCCTGCAACTCAACAATCGCGTCGGCCAGATTGCGGACCCGCAGATAGGGCTGACGCTCCAAAGCACCGCTTGCGGTTTTGGCCAGTGCCCCGGTTTCAGGCGCGGAATGGTGCCGAGTCCCGATCACAGCGCTGGCGCCCAGTACCTCGGCCGAGCGCAGAATCGCCCCGACATTGTGCGGGTCTGTCACCCGATCCAGCAAAATCACACGTGGGTGTTCGCGCCCGATACAGTTTTCGGCCAACCCGCCCCATTCCAGCGGCTTCACCTCAAGGGCGGCACCCTGATGGACTGATCCCTGATCAATCGGAGCGTTGAACTTCCGTGGATCGACCATCTCGGCCTCGGTGCCCGCAAAATCAATGGCTTCTGCCAGCTTGTCACGGGCATTTCGGGTCACAATCAGGCGCAATTTTTGCCGTTTCGGGTTCATCAGCGCATCGCGCACAGCGTGCAGACCAAACAGCCAAACCGTTTCCGAAGCGGCTGCTTTGCGCGCCTGTTCCTTTTCCACGACCCACTTGGGTTTCTTCATTTTATTGGCCTCCGGGCCGGGCGTTCGTTTTCCTGCGTCAAAGCGGTATTTTCCTGTTGACGCTCCTTTGGTGCGCTAGTAATCACGCCTCCACGTCAGGTGCAACGCCTGACAGTGGGCGACAGGCCGCAAGGTGTGGCAGGGGACTGTAACTCCCTCGCGGAGACGCACGCCTGGTTCGATTCCAGGGTCGCCCACCACTTTATCTAGCAAAAAATTATGGCAAATCTATCAGCGTAGACTGAGAAGCACTTCGATATCGCGGCGGCTCAACCGACGCAGAAGCGCCCTGTCTTCAGCCAGAAGAGACTCACCGCTTTCGATCTGTTTCTCAAGAAACGCGGCGATTTCGCTTGTTGGCTGATAATAAAGGTCGATCTGCTGTTTACTCAGATCTTCAACCAACTTCCGTAGGAGTTGTTTTTGCTTCTCCGAATCAAGATCTTTGCGCTTGTCTTCCAGCATGGCCGCTCGCTTCGTTTGTTCACATCCAAATTGTAGGACAGTGAGGGCGTTTGACAAAGTCGTACCGCGCGGCTTCTACGCAAGCCAGAGTTGGGTCGGTAAGCGTGACATCTTGCCAAAAAAGACGGGGCGCGCTGGAAACAAAGCGCGCCCCTATCTCAGGGAGGAGAAACCGATCTCGCGTTCGAAACACACCATGAACGCTAACTCGTTACAGTGTTGACTGTGGCGACTTTCGATTTTGCGTTCAGTGATGTTGTTCACAAAGCGCGCAAAATTTTCAAACCTGCCAGCCTTTGCAGTCATGAATAGCGTACTTGACTCTCGTTCCACAAGATTGGCCCAAATCAACCATTCATGCAGGAACAACATATTGTTTTTGCTTGAAAGTGGTGCCCCCACACGGACTCGAACCGCGGACCTACTGATTACAAATCAGTTGCTCTACCAGCTGAGCTATAGGGGCACTTTTTTAACTTGGTCCCTTGGTGCAGAGCCGGATCTTTTTCTCATTCAGATCAAGCCACAAAAGGCTAAGTATTAAAAGTTAAGACGCGACCTTGAACATTTTAGCCATGTTCACGGGGCAACGGCCAACTGGATGAGCAGGCGTATATGGCAAAATTTTTTGGCCCGCAACCCGCTAATTTACTCAGTTTGCAACGTTGTTCATACACTCCGATTTTAACTGGGGGCAGCCAATGGAACCGTTGGCATCCTTCCGTCGTAGCTTGATCGCATCGGGTCGAAAAATATAGGCTTTCGCCAAAAAACGGATGCTTGGCTCAAAGCGCCAATACGAGGTTCGCAATTGCCGCAACGAGGATAGCTGTGAAGGTCAGGACCATCCCGATCTGACGCAGAATCACGATCTGCGGGCTGCGGCCAAAGCCGTATGCGTGTAATAGGCGGCCGCTTAGCAGACAGAGCCCCAAGAGGTTCAGCATCAGCGCCCCGGCACCCTGAAGCTCGACCATGGTGATCAGCAGCAGGGCAAAGGGCGTGTATTCGATGAAGTTGGAATGCGTCCGGATCACCTTGAGCATGTCCGGCTTGCCACCATCGCCATAGGAGACCTTGTCACTGCGCCGCTGGCTGATGACCATGAAGCTCAGCACAATGTAAAGGATCGCCAACAAAGAGGCGTAGATTGGGGTGATGGACAGCATCGTGTTCCTCCTGAGTATGAAAAAGGCCGCCCGGTTCCCCGAGCGGCCCTTGTGCTTTTGAAAACTAAACTGGTTATTCCAGTTCGACCAGCAGGTCCTTTGCGTCAATTTGGCCGCCGGGCTGGACATGGATGGCAGAAACCACCGCGTCGCGTTCGGCGTGGATGCCGGTTTCCATCTTCATCGCCTCAATGGTCAGCAGCAGATCGCCTTCCTTGACTTCTTGGCCTGCGGTGACAGCAACGGTCGCCACAACACCTGGCATCGGCGCGCCGATATGGTTGGCATTGCCGACCTCGGCCTTCGGGCGGGCCTGTGTGGTGGCCGTTACAAGGCGGTTGGGCACTCGAATGACACGGGGCTGGCCGTTGAGTTCGAAGAACACTTTGACCTCGCCTTTCTCGTCGGTTTCACCAATGGCCTGACAACGGATTTCCAGCGTCTTGCCCGGATCAATCTCGGCCGTGATCTCTTCGCCTGGCTCCATGCCGTAGAAGAAGGTGCGGGTCGGCAGTGTACGCACCGGTCCATAGGTGCGGTGACGGCCCATATAGTCGAGGAACACTTTCGGATACATCAGGTAGCCGTTCAGATCCTCGTCATCGACCTCTTTGCCGTCCAGCTGCTTGGACAAGTCGGCGCGGGTGGCCTCGAGATCCACGGCGGGTACGTTCTTGCCCGGACGCTCGGTATTGGGGGCCTCATCCTTGAGGACCTTCTGAAGGATTGCAGGCGGGAAACCACCGGGAGGCTGGCCCAGGTTGCCGCGCATCATATCCACGACCGAGTCGGGGAAGGCCACATCGGTTGTAGGGCTTTCCACTTCCTCACGTGTCAGGCCCTGGCTGACCATCATAAGCGCCATGTCACCGACAACCTTGGAGGACGGCGTCACCTTCACGATGTCACCGAACATCTGGTTCACGTCAGCATAGGTCTGCGCGACCTCGTGCCAGCGCTCTTCCAGCCCCAGAGAACGCGCTTGCGCCTTGAGGTTAGTAAACTGGCCGCCGGGCATCTCGTGCAGATACACCTCAGAGGCTGGGGCCTGCAGGCTGGATTCAAAGGCCGCGTACTGGCCACGCACAGCCTCGAAGTAATCGCTGATCTCACGGATCGACTTGATGTCCAGACCGGTATCCCGCTCGGTATGGCGCAGCGCTTCGACCACGGTGCCCAGCGTCGCCTGAGACGTGTTGCCCGAGAAGCTGTCCATCGCGCAATCTACCGCGTCGACGCCCGCCTCGGACGCCGCCAGAATGGTGGCGCTGGCGATGCCTGCGGTGTCATGCGTGTGGAAGTGGATCGGCAGGCCGACCTCTTCCTTCAGCGCGCGGATCAGAATCTTGGCCGAGGCTGGTTTCAACAGACCTGCCATATCTTTCAGGCCAAGAATATGCGCCCCTGCATCGCGCAGCTCTTTCGCCATGCCGACATAGTATTTCAGATCGTATTTCGAGCGATCCGGGTCCAGAATATCGCCAGTATAGCAAACAGTGCCTTCACAGATCTTGCCGCTTTCAACGGCCGCATCCATCGCCACGCGCATGTTTTCAACCCAGTTGAGCGAGTCGAACACGCGGAACACATCGATCCCTTGCGAGGCCTGACGCACGAACTCCCGCACCACATTGTCTGGGTAGTTGGTATAGCCAACACCGTTAGCGCCGCGAAGCAGCATCTGCGTCATCAGGTTCGGCATCCCCTCGCGCAGGTCACGCAGGCGCTGCCACGGGCATTCCTGCAGGAACCGGTAAGCGACGTCGAACGTCGCGCCACCCCAGCATTCCACCGAGAACAGCTGCGGCAGGTTCGCGGCATAGCTGGGCGCGACCTTGATCATGTCGATCGAGCGCATCCGTGTCGCCAGCAGCGACTGGTGACCATCCCGCATGGTGGTGTCGGTGATCAGCAGCTGACGCTGGGCCTTCATCCAGTCGGCCACGGCCTGCGGGCCCTTTTGCTCCAGCAGGTTGCGGGTCCCCATCTGGGGTTCGGCTTTCTGGGCAGGAGCCTTGGCTTCTTTCAGATCGGCACGCGGCTCGGGGCGATCCTTAGTTTCGGGATGGCCGTTGACGGTGATATCCGCGATATAGGTCAGAACCTTGGTGCCCCGGTCGCGGCGCTTTTTAAAGGCGAACAGGTCTGGCGTCTCGTCGATGAACTTGGTGGTGTATTCATTCGACAGGAAGGTCGGGTGCTTCAGCAAGTTTTCCACGAAAGCGATGTTGGTAGAGACGCCGCGCACGCGGAATTCACGCAGGGCGCGGTCCATCCGGGCAATCGCCTTTTCGGGCGTCGGTGCCCAAGCGGTGACCTTCGTCAGCAGCGAGTCATAGTAGCGCGTGATTACGCCGCCCGCATAAGCGGTGCCGCCGTCCAGACGGATGCCCATGCCTGTGGCCGAGCGATAGGCGGTGATGCGGCCATAGTCCGGGATGAAGTTGTTCAGCGGGTCTTCGGTGGTCACACGGGTCTGCAGCGCGTGGCCGTTCAGGCGGATCTCATCCTGATTGGCTTTGCCAGTGGCCTCGGCCAGCGTCTTACCTTCAGCGATCAGGATCTGAGCCTGCACGATGTCGATGCCGGTAACCTCTTCGGTGACGGTGTGTTCCACCTGAACGCGAGGGTTCACTTCGATGAAGTAGAACTTGCCGGTGTTCATATCCATCAGGAACTCGACGGTGCCCGCGCATTCATAGTTCACATGGGCGCAGATACGGCGGCCCAGTTCACAAATCTCGGCGCGTTGTTCTTCGGTCAGATACGGGGCAGGGGCGCGTTCAACGACCTTCTGGTTCCGGCGTTGGACCGAGCAGTCACGTTCATACAGGTGGTAGATCTCACCGTGCTTATCGCCGAGGATCTGAACTTCGACGTGACGGGCACGGGTGATCATCTTTTCCAGATAGCCTTCGCCGTTGCCAAATGCGGCCTCGGCTTCGCGGCGGCCTTCCAGAACTTTCTCTTCCAGCTCATCCTCGGACAGAATCGGGCGCATGCCGCGTCCACCGCCGCCCCAGCTGGCCTTCAGCATCAATGGGTAGCCAATCTCGGCCGCCTCTTTCTTGATCGCGGCCATGTCATCGCCCAGAACTTCGGTGGCGGGGATAACCGGCACGTCAGCGGCAATGGCAACCTTTCGGGCACTGGCCTTGTCGCCCAGGGCGCGCATGGTTTCGGCCCTAGGGCCGATGAAGGTGATGCCGTTCTGAACACAGGCATCCACGAAGTCCGGGTTCTCGGACAACAGGCCGTAGCCGGGATGGATCGCGTCCGCACCCGATTCCTTGGCAACGCGGATGATCTCGTCAATCGACAGATATGCCGCGACAGGGCCAAGACCTTCGCCAATTCGGTAGGCTTCGTCCGCCTTGAAGCGGTGCAGGCCTAACTTGTCTTCTTCGGCAAAGACCGCAACGGTGCGTTTACCCATCTCGTTGGCTGCGCGCATCACGCGAATGGCAATCTCGCCGCGATTGGCGATCAGGATCTTCTTGAAATCGGTCATTTTGGGTCCCGGTCTTGGTGTTTCGGCCGTGTTCATAGGCGGAGAATACGCGCAGGTGTATCAGTGGTTCTGGGTATAACCGGCATGTTAACGCTCGCAAACGGCCATTGTTCGCGCGTTTCTTGTAGCGTTGCTGCGCCGCAGCATCAATCTTCGTGATGAATCGTCTTGATTTGGGTCAGGTCGGCAAGGCCCATCTGTCCCATATTTGCGAGCATATCCTGCCTTAACAGGTCAATCACGTGAGCCGGTCCTTTGGGGCCAAGTGCTGCCAGCCCATACAAAAAGGCACGTCCAAGCATGACGAAATCGGCCCCTTTGGACAAAGCGCGAAGGATGTCCAACCCGCCTTCGATACCGCTGTCGAAGATCAGAGGCAGGCTGGTGGCACTGCGAATCTCGGGCAGAACTTCGATGCTGGCGGGGGCACCGTCAAATTGACGCCCTCCGTGGTTTGAGACCCAAAGCGCATCCACCCCGGCTTGTTCAAGCATTTCGGCATCGTCGGGGCGCATGATCCCCTTGATCACGAAAGGCCCGTCCCACTGATCGCGCAATCGTTTGACGTATTCCATGTCCGGTGACGTCCGCAGCAAGTACCCGACATGGGCCGTGAGCGGCATCGATTTTGTGTTGTCGATATATTTGTCCAACGTGCGCATTTTGGGCATGCCCTGTCGCAGCATCCCAAACGCCCAAGCCGGGCGCTGCGCGACTTGGGCCAGCAATCTCGGCGTCAGCCTTGGCGGATGGGTCAGCCCTGAGCGTGTCTGACGCTCTCTTCGGGACGCGACAGGAACATCTGCCGTCAGGACTAACGTTTTAAATCCTACCTGTCGGGCGCGGGCTAGAAAATCTGCTCGAATCTCTGGGTCCCTAGGCGGGTAAAGCTGGAACCAGGCGTTTTCACCCAGATGAGGGGCCAGATCCTCCGGGGATTGGCTGGCCACCGTTGACAGTGTGTAGGGCAGAGAGGCCTGCGCAGCCGCACGCGCCAAAATGCCTTCTGCGTCCGGCCAGATCAGGCCCGACATGCCGATCGGCGCGATTCCGAAAGGAAGTGGGCAGTCCCGCCCCAAGAAGCGCGTGCTAGTGTCGTATTCCAGTTCACCCTTTAGAATCGAGGGGAGTAGTCGCACTGAATCCAGCGCTGTTCGGTTTCGGAGCATGGCCGTTTCGGTCCCTGTTCCGCTTTCGGTATACTCCCAGACAAAATGCGGAAGCCGTCGTCGGGCGCGGCGTTTCAGGTCGGCGATGCCGGGATAGGTGCTGTGCAGGTCCATGGCGTTTGATCCGACCTACACTGCGATTCGGCAAGGGGATCACGCCGCGTCAGGCCTATGTTTGAGCGATTTTGGCCCCGGACGTTCAGCCGCCGAGTCGGCATGACCATTTGCAACGCCCACCTGATTTCGACCGTTGTCCTTGGCTGAATAGAGGGCATCATCGGCCGCTCGCATCAAGTCTTGCGGCATCGTCCCATGTGCAGGGTAATGCGCTACCCCGACCGAGATCGTGATCCGCGGCAGGGATTTGTCGCCATATCTGACCGAGACGGCCTCGACCGCTTGGCGCAGAGTTTCAGCCCGTGTCACCGCATCATCAGGCGTGTTGTCGGGGAGAATCAGCATGAATTCTTCGCCACCGATGCGGCAGGCGATCTCATCGCGGTCGCACCCCTGTTCCAAGGCGGCGCCCACGGCGCGCAGAACCATATCACCCGCGTCATGCCCATGTGTATCGTTGAATTTCTTGAAATGGTCCACATCGACTGCAACTAGGCTGAGCGGTGCTCCGGTCTGCTGGCTGCGGCTGATTCCCCGGCGGAGGCTGTCGGTCATGTGGCGTCGGTTGAACAATCCTGTCAGAGGATCGCGCACTGATTGGTCATGCAATTGATCACGCATCCGCACATTGGCAATCGCCATGCTGATCTGTTCCGCGCAGAGCTGCGCCAGTTTCTTGCTGGCGTGAAAGGCCTCACACTTCCCCTCGTGTGCGCGCAGGTGCAACAGGCCGACCGTTTCGCCATGAGCGAGAATCGGAAAACAGAAATAGGCCCGCCCGTCATGGGGTTCGGCATGCTCGCAGACAAAATCAATCTCGGAGGCGCCAAATTCATAGGTCCGCCCACGGCGCAGGCCCCAACAACCCTCGGGGTGGATATGTGCCTTGTGGGTGCCGCCATTCCAGCTGGCGCACCCGTCCAGGACATCGCGCGAGTTGGAATAGACGTAAACGCTGCCCTCAGCCTCGGGTAGGATGTGGGTCATGAAACGTGAGACCATGTCGAACAGCTCATCCAGCGAGCGGCTGGATTGCAGCCATTCATTCAACTCGCCCAGCAGTCGGACCTCGCGCGCGAGGCGCAGTTGGTCATCCATCAACTCTCGTTCTTTCTGCGCGCGCACGTGCAGCACGCCCAACTGCCTGCGATTGTTGCGATGCACGATCAGGATCACCGCCGACAAGGCCAGCAGGACCACGGCACTGATCGCGATAAGAGACATTCGAACCCGATCAATGAACAGGTTCCTCACATCCGTGATGTCGGAATAGAACTCAATCGCGCCGAGGAATTTTCCGCTTTGAATCACAGGCGTATAAATTTCGGCGACGTGGCGGGTGTTGCTGTCCAGATTCTCCAACTGGTCGGCGTTCAGCGCGTCCACCTCGGCGATGGGCTTTTCCTCATGCTTGTAGAACAGGTTGCCCATGGCCACCACGTCCTTGAAATACGGTTTGGTATTCACCGAGCCGATATCGCCGTCCCGCGTGGACCAGAAAACCTCACCCGAGGAATCGAACAGTTTGAAGCGGTAGATATCCGAGGTTTCAGGCAGCAAGCTTAGAAAAGCCTCATCATGTTGGCTTAGGATATGCCGTTCAAAGCTGGTCTTGACGTCAAAAAGCTGGCTTTCCACTTTCTTTTCAAGGCGTAGGGCGTGATGGCGCAGATCCGATTCCAGCATCCGATCCACAAGCGGGGCAGGCAGAGTATATATCCCCCAACCGGCCAAAGCTGTCAGCGCGACCAACGTTGCCGTGCTGACAAAGACCTTTAGCTTGCCCATAAGGCGTTCTTTTGCCGTCTGTTCCATACCCGCGTTCTCCCACAAGGTGCGGAGCAGCATCGACGGGAGGTTTTGACAGAGTGTTAACTTCGTTGCATGTGGGGGCGTGAAAATGATTAAGATTTGTATGACCCCGAAGGAAAATTCTCGCGAACAAGCCGTGAACAAACCCTTTTCCTTTTGGCCCACCCAGCGTAGTTTGCCAATATGAGCAGTTTTGACGAAATGGACGCCTTCGAGGGCGCATCGCTATCAGCGCGGGCCATGGCCGCGCGGCCCATGCCCTATCTGGATGGTCTCAATCCCGCGCAGCGCGAAGCGGTTGAGCAACTGGACGGTCCGGTGCTAATGCTTGCGGGCGCGGGAACAGGTAAGACCAAAGCTCTGACCACACGGATTGCGCATCTTCTGACCACTGCCAAGGCGCGTCCGAACGAGATTCTAGCTGTGACCTTTACCAACAAGGCCGCGCGCGAGATGAAAGAGCGGGTGGGCCGTCTTCTTGGTCAGCCCGCCGAAGGGATGCCATGGTTGGGAACCTTCCACGCGATCTGTGTAAAGCTGCTGCGTCGCCACGCTGAGCTTGTCGATCTGAAGTCGAATTTCACCATTTTGGACAGTGATGATCAGCTGCGTTTGCTCAAGCAGCTTGTGCGGGTCGCCAACATAGATGACAAACGCTGGCCTGCGCGGATGCTGGCCGGAATCATCGACGACTGGAAGAACCGCGCTTTGACGCCTGACAAAGTGCCGGTTGCGGATGCCGGGGCTTATAACAACAAGGGTGTGGAGCTATACGCCCAGTATCAGACCCGCCTGCGCGAGTTGAATGCCGTGGATTTCGGTGACCTGCTGCTACACATGGTGACGATTTTCCAAACCCATCAGGACGTGCTGGAGCAATACCAGCGCTGGTTCCGCTACATCCTTGTGGATGAATATCAGGATACCAACGTCGCCCAGTACCTCTGGCTGCGTCTGCTGGCCGGAGGGCATAAGAACATCTGTTGCGTGGGCGATGACGACCAGTCGATCTATGGTTGGCGCGGTGCCGAGGTAGGCAACATCCTGCGGTTCGAAAAGGACTTTCCCGGCGCCTTCGTAGTGCGGTTGGAACAGAACTACCGCTCGACCCCACATATTCTGGCGGCTGCGTCGAATGTGATCCGTGGCAATGAAGGCCGTCTGGGCAAGGAGCTTTGGACCGATGCCGAGGACGGGGAAAAGGTTCGGCTGATCGGCCATTGGGATGGTGAGGAAGAGGCGCGCTGGATCGGGGAAGAGATCGACGCGATGCAGGGCGGCACGCGAGGTGTGCGTCCGATGAACCTCGACCAGATCGCTATACTGGTTCGCGCCTCACACCAGATGCGCGCGTTTGAGGATCGGTTTCTGACGATTGGTCTGCCTTACAAGGTGATTGGCGGCCCTCGTTTTTATGAGCGGATGGAGATTCGCGATGCCATGGCCTATTTCCGGCTGGTGGTCAGCCCTGAGGACGATCTGGCGTTCGAGCGGATCGTGAACACTCCCAAACGCGGTCTTGGTGACAAGGCGCAGCAGACGATTCAGGTTGTTGCGCGCCAAAACGGGGTGTCTCTGGTCGAAGGGGCACGGATCGCAGTTGAGAGCCAGTTGATCAAGGGTAAGGGCGGTAAGGCGCTACGTGAATTGATCGACGGGCTGGCGAGGTGGAATGCGCTGACGCGCGGGCCTCGGATCGAGGTCGATGACGACTCGGTCATTGACGACGGGGTGTCGCCTATTCGCTACGGCGCGCCTGAACACACGCATATCGAGCTGGCGCAGATCATCTTGGACGAATCCGGCTATACCGGGCATTGGCAAAACGACAAGACGCCCGAGGCCCCGGGCCGGTTGGAAAACCTCAAGGAACTGGTGAATCAGCTGGACAATTTCGAGAACCTGCAAGGGTTTTTGGAGCATGTCAGTCTGGTGATGGACAATGAACAAGAGGGCGACGGGGCGAAGGTCTCGATCATGACCCTGCACGCGGCAAAGGGGTTGGAGTTTCCTGCCGTGTTCCTGCCGGGGTGGGAGGACGGTTTGTTCCCCTCGCAACGCTCCATGGACGAATCGGGCCTCAAGGGCCTCGAGGAAGAACGGCGGTTGGCCTATGTGGGCATTACCCGCGCTGAGGAGGTCTGCACGATTTCTTTCGCGGCGAACCGGCGGGTGTTCGGGCAATGGCAAAACGCTATGCCATCACGGTTCATCGACGAATTGCCTGAGGACCATGTGGAGGTTCTGACGCCTCCGGGGCTGTTTGGCGGCGGGCAACCAGCCGCGACAATCGAAACACGCGCGGCTGAGGCGAATGTCTATAACTCTCCGGGCTGGAAGCGGATGCAGGCACGGCAGGGCCAGTATGGGATGTCCCAGCCGAAAGAAAGCCGGAATACCGTGATTGACGCCACTGCGATTGCCAGTTTCACCTTGGGTGAGCGGGTGTTTCACCAGAAATTTGGCTACGGCGCGGTTACCGGCATCGAAGGCGACAAGGTCGAGGTCGATTTCGACAAAGCAGGCGTGAAAAAGGTCGTTTCCCGTTTCCTGACGACCAAAGACGACGTTCCGTTCTGACCGCTAGAGACCTTCGACCAGCACCAGATTGGCCTTCGCTGTCTTGCGTCTGATCTTGGCCAGCTCGATATAGTCTGGGTCGTCTTTCCACGCTCGGGCTGCGGCCATGTCCGGGAACTCCATCAGCACGATACCTTCTTCTGCCCAACTGCCTTCGACGATCTCGACGGGTTTTGAAGAAATGGTCAGCAGGCGCCCGCCGTGCCGGTCAAAGATGGGCATGAAACCTTCAAGATACTTCTGATACCCGTCCGTGTCGTGAATGGAAATTTGGGCGATGAAATAGGCGGCCATGACGCACTCCTGAAAAAACGTAACTGCGCCGATCTTATTCCGTTTGCCCAAAATGCAAAAACGGCGGTTTCCCAGGGAGGAGGAAGGGAAACCGCCGTTCTTTTCTACATCGGGGCAGGGAGGAGGAGAGCCCCGATGTATCTGAACCCGGGTTTGAGCCCGGTATGAGGAAGACGCGGCGACGTCAGGGAGGAGGAAGACGTCACCGCGCGCTTTCAACACCGGGCAGGGAGGAGGAGAGCCCGGTGTGTCTAGGTCCGGCGTCGCAAGGCCGGTATTAGGTGCGGCGACGTCAGGGAGGAGGAGAGACGTCGCCGCTGATTACAGACCCTAAAGGGAGGAGGAAGGGTCTGATCTCGTGTGTTCCTCTGCGCTTAACGCGCTGTGAAGTCGTCAGCCGCCTGACGGGCCAGGCCGCGGATCATTGCGCGGCTCAGGCCGAGATCGGCTAGCTCGCGGTTGGACAGCGCGGACAGCTCACTTACCGTCTGGCGGTACAGGCGGTAGCGGGCAAAACGTGTCTTTGCGACCTCGATCATGGTGGTAATACCGCCAAAGTGAGTGCCTTTAAGTGCCGGTGTGTTTGTTGCCATTGCCATCTTGTTATTCCGTTCATTCTTGTCTTGCTGACCGGTGCCAGCGTTTGCTTGAGGATGAAAATAAGTGAATGCTGCGATTGCACAATAGCCCGCAACGTCAATGCTGCTATGCAGCAAATGCATGGATATCAGAGCCTTGTCAGTCGCGGTTTGAAATCACCCATGATTTTTTGGGGTTTGCGGGACCTTGGGCGCTAAGTCTTGGTCGAGCAAAGATTCCGTCTCATCATTCGACTTGCCCGGAGTTTGAGCGCAACTGCGAAAGTTTGTGCGTTTGATGGACGCTTTGTTTCAACTCGATCACGGGAAAGCGATCTTGGGTCCTGGCTTGGGAATTCGTGGGAGCAGATCAAAACGGCCACATTCCACGCTGTTTCCTTCTGTATGATTCTTTGTTTTTTGCGTTGCTGATGGGTCTCAGTCGGCAAAATTTCCAAGAATTTGAAATTTTTTTGGGAAATCATGGGTGATCGCGGGAGGTTCTTGGGGTCACCATATATAGCTATTGATTGACTTTGGATGTCGATATGAGGTGTGTGAGTTCTGAATTTGGCTCAAAATTCCCCTTGTTTTCATGGCTCACATCAGACCGTGCCCAAAAATTCCTATTGATTTCCATGAATTCCCATGTCATCCCTAATGCATCCGATGAGGACGAGGCAGCAGGGGCAGCAAACGACCCCAACCAAAAATAATCAGGTTTCATACAGGCATCTCGCTTTCATCACTCAAGAGATCCGGCGCGCGGGCGAGCAGACATCCCCCCAGGTGGCGCGTGCAGCTGGACATCCCGCACAGCGGGCCAATGCGGCGGGTTGATCAGTGGCAGCAGATCAACTCGCCGTTTTTCATCCGGGGGAACGTGAAATTCAAGTGGGGCGCAAGCGAAAGGGACAGTCGTCTTGGCGCGCAGGTTTAGAGGTGAAAGCCACCATAAGGTGGACACGAAGGGCAGGGTCTCGATCCCGGCCTCGTTTCGCCGTGTGCTTGAATCGTCTGATCCCAATTGGCAACCCGGTGACAATCCAGAGCTTGTGATTGTATATGGCGACCACCGCCGCAAATACCTTGAATGCTATACCATGCAGGCGATTGATGAGGTCGACGACAAGATCGACGCGCTGCCGCGAGGCTCGATGGAGCGTAAGATGCTTCAGCGTATGTTCCATGGTCAGTCCTTTCCCACCAATGTAGATGAAACCGGCCGTCTGGTTTTACCGGCCAAGCTGCGCAACAAGATCGACCTTGAGAATGAGGCCTTCTTCATAGCCGCCGGCGACACCTTCCAGATCTGGAAGCCCGAGACCTATGAGGTCGAGGAACTGGCCAAGGCTGAGGAATGGATGGACGATCTGCCGGATGATTTCGACCCGATGGTCTATCTCGATGGCGTTAGGGACGCGTAACGGCATGTCCGGCGCGGTCTCCTCATCTTCTAACCCACATATTCCTGTCCTGCTGCGCCCTTTGCTGGCGGCGGTGTCTCCGGTGGCGGGCACTTGGCTGGACGGCACATTCGGCGCAGGCGGCTATACACGGGGTCTGCTTGAGGCAGGGGCCGAGAAAGTGATCGGCGTGGATCGCGATCCGCTGGCGTTTGAGATGGCCGCAGACTGGGCGGGTGACTATGGCGACCGGCTGGTGATGCAGCCCGGAGTGTTCTCGCGCATGGATGAATATGCGCAGGATCTTGATGGGGTTGTACTGGACCTCGGGGTTTCGTCCATGCAACTGGATCTGGCCGAGCGCGGCTTCTCCTTCATGAAAGACGGCCCGCTCGACATGCGCATGAGCCAGGAGGGTGAAAGCGCCGCCGATTTGGTCAACACCGCGACCGAGGCGCAACTGGCTGACATCCTGTTCCACTACGGTGAGGAGCGTGCAAGTCGACGTATCGCCAAGGCGATTGTCAAAGCCCGCGCCGAGGAGCCGATCACCACGACCTTGCGTTTGGCCGAGATCATCGAAGCCTGCCTGCCGCGCCCCAAGCCGGGACAATCGCACCCTGCGACGCGCAGTTTTCAGGGCCTGCGGATTGCAGTGAACGCCGAATATGATGAGTTGTTTAAAGGTCTTATGGCCGCCGAGCGGGCTTTGAAGCCCGGCGGGCAACTGGCCGTTGTGACCTTTCATTCCATCGAAGACCGCATGGTTAAACGGTTCTTCCAATCTCGGGCCGGTAAGACGGGTCGTGCCAACCGGTACGCGCCCGAGATGGAACAGGAACTGCCGCAGTTCACGCTCAAGACCCGCAAGGCCGTCGGGCCGGATGAGCAGGAATTGCAGGAAAACCCGCGTGCGCGCTCGGCCAAGCTGCGTGTCGCGATCCGTACCGAGGCTCCGGCGGGGGAAATTGAGGCCCGCGCCATCGGGATGCCGCAACTTGGGGGAAGGGCAAGATGAAGAGTATTCTATATGTGTTGACCGCTCTGTCCGTTTTCGGATTGGCCTTGTGGGCCTATCAGGAGAACTACCGGACCCAGCAAGTTGTAAAGGAAATGCAGGCGCTTCAGGGTGAGATCGGCGTGGCGCAGGTTAAGCTGGCGGTTCTGAACGCCGAATGGGCCTATCTGAACCGCCCTGATCGTTTGCGTGAGTTGGCTGATTTGAATTTCGAACGCATGGGCCTGTTGCCCTTGCGGGCCGAGCAATTTGGACGTGCGGACCAGATCGCCTATGCCGAGGACCCCGACCTGCCGGTTGTTGACCCGATCGAGCTGCAGGCGATCACCGATATTCAGGCTTTGGGTGAGGTGCAGATTCCATGACCCGTACCCCCCTGCGCCCTCTGGCCCGCGTTCTGGATGCCCGCGCGAAGGGCGAAAACCCAAAGGTCATCGAGCGCGAGAATATCCGCCAACGCCATGAAAAGATGAAAGACCGCGCCCGTGCTCGTGCCGAGGGGCGTCTTTTGGTTTTGGGCCTGTTCTTCTTTTGCGCCTTCTCGGTTGTGGGTGTCCGCATGGGCATGCTGGCCACATCCGAGGCGCAAGAGCCGTTGGCCAGCGCGCCCGGTGCTTCGATTGCCATGCAACGCGCCAATATCGTTGATCGCGAAGGGCGTATACTGGCGACCAATCTGGACACTTATTCCGTCTACGCGCAGCCGCCTTTGATGATTGATCCGATTGCGGCAGCCGATCAACTGGTCGCGATCTTTCCGGATCTGGACAAAGAGCGTCTGGTCAAGGACTTCACCGGTAAACGCAAGTTCCTGTGGATTAAGAAACGCATCTCGCCCGAGCAGAAGCAGGCGGTGCATGACATCGGCGATCCGGGCATCCTGTTCGGGCCACGCGAAATGCGCCTCTACCCGAATGGGAAGCTGGCGGCGCATATTCTTGGCGGCTCGGGTTTTGGCCGCGAAGGTGTGAGCGCGGCCGAGGTAATCGGTGTTGCTGGGGTTGAAAAGAAGTTCGACGACTACCTGCGAGACCCGGCCAACGGCAGTAAGCCGCTGCAACTGTCGCTCGACCTGACCATTCAGGCAGCGGTCGAGCAGGTGTTGTATGGCGGGATGAAGATCATGAACGCCAAAGGCGCCTCGGCGGTTCTGATGAATGCGCATACGGGCGAGGTAATCTCTGCCGCGTCTTTGCCGTCCTTTGACCCCAATGACCGTCCGCGCCCGCCGACATCGGGCTTTGATCCCTCGGACAGCCCTCTGTTCAATCGTTACGTGCAGGGTGTCTATGAACTTGGATCGGTCTTCAAAATCTTCACCGCCGCTCAGGCGGTGCAGCTTGGCTTGGTGAATTCTGACACCATCATCGACACCTCCGGTCCGATGAAGATCGGCCGTTTCCCAATTGGTGAGTTCAACGGCAAGAACTATGGTAAGATCAGCGTGGCGGATGTGATCGTCCACAGCTCGAACCGCGGGACTGGACGGTTGGCTTTGCAAATCGGTTCGAAACGCCAGCAAAGCTTTCTGGAAACGCTGGGCATGTTCGAACCCACCCCGTTCGAGATTGTTGAAGCCGCTGGCGGTGCGCCCCTCAAGCCCAAGAAATGGGGTGAGTTGAGCACGGTCACTATCTCTTACGGCCACGGTCTGTCGACCAGCCCGATGCATCTGGCGGCGGGGTATGCGGCGATTGCCAATGGAGGGCACTATGTCAGCCCGACGATCCTGCGTCGCAATGGCCCTCAATACGGCCCACGTGTGATGTCGGAGAACACAGCGCGTCAGGCGCAGAAGATGTTGCGCAAAGTGGTGACGGACGGCACGGCCAGTTTTGCCGAGGTCAAAGGCTATGATGTAGCGGGCAAGACCGGTACCGCTGATAAACCCAAACCGCGTGGCGGGTACTATGATGACAAGGTGATCGCCACCTTCGCGACCATCTTCCCGGCCTACGACCCGAAATATGTGCTTATCGTCACTTTGGATGAACCCTCCATTCTGGCTTATGGAGAAAAGCGCCGGACTGCGGGCTGGACGGCAGTGCCCGTGGCGGCGGAGTTGATCGGCCGTGTCGCGCCGTTGTTGGGCTTGCGTCCCCGGCTTGAGCCTGAGGCGGGCGCTGCTATAACCCTGACCTCGAATTAGGGTGCCAGAGAACAGGTGGGTCATGGGCGCAAGAACAAAGAAACTCAGCCAACTGGCCCTGACAGCGCGCGGAGGCGCGAATCCCGACATCACCGGGCTGGCCGTCGATAGCCGCGAGGTCAAAGACGGTTTCCTGTTTGCAGCGCTTCCCGGTACGCGTGTCCACGGGGGTGAGTTTATCCAATTCGCTCTGCGCATGGGCGCTGCTGCTATTCTGACCGACGCTGAAGGCGCGCAGATCGCCGACGCCGAACTGGCCGCATCCGATGCTGCCTTGGTTGTGGTTGAAGACCCGCGCCAAGCGTTGGCCGGCTCAGCCGCGCTTTGGTTCGCTGCGCAACCGCAGACCATCGTGGCGGTGACCGGAACCAATGGTAAAACCTCGGTTGCCACATTCGTTCGCCAGATCTGGGCTGAGCTTGGCCACGCCGCCGTCAATCTCGGCACCACCGGGGTCGAAGGCGCATGGACCGCGCCGCTGGCCCATACCACGCCCGAACCAATCACCTTGCATCGCTGTCTGTCCGAGGCTGCCGAGAACGGCGTGACCCATGCAGCGATGGAGGCGTCCTCGCATGGGCTGGAACAGCGGCGTCTTGACGGAGTGCATCTGACCGCTGCTGGGTTCTCGAACTTCACGCAGGATCATCTGGACTATCACGAGACCTTCGAGGCGTATTTCGCGGCCAAAATGGGCCTTTTCGACCGGGTATTGCCTGAGGACGGCACCGCAGTCATCAACCTGAGCGACCCGAAGGGCGCGCAGGTGCGCAAGATCACTGAGGCGCGGGGGCAGTCTGTGCTGACTGTTGGGCTGGGTGAGGCTGACCTGTGCTTGATGAACCAAAGGTTTGACTCGACCGGGCAGGATTTGCGGTTCTCGTGGCAGGGCAAGACCTTCCAGACGCGCCTGAACCTGATCGGAGGGTTCCAGGCCGAAAACATCCTGCTGGCCTGTGGACTGGTCATCGCAGCAGGCGACGATCCTGAGCGGGTTTTTGAAACCCTACCGCATCTGACAACGGTCCGGGGTCGCATGCAATTGGCCGCAACCCGCGACAATGGCGCGGCGGTATTTGTGGACTACGCCCATACGCCGGATGCGGTCGCCACGGCTTTGAAAGCGTTGCGCCCGCATGTGATGGGACGTCTGATCGCGATCGTTGGCGCCGGCGGAGATCGCGACGCAACCAAGCGCCCGCTGATGGGAAAGGCCGCCGCCAACCACGCGGATATCGTCTTTGTCACTGACGACAACCCGCGCAGCGAAGACCCGGCCTCTATCCGCGCCGCCGTGATGGACGGTGCGCCAGAGGCGACCGAAGTAGGTGATCGCGCCGAGGCTATTCTGCGGGGTATTGACGCTTTGCAACCCGGCGATGCGCTGCTGATTGCAGGCAAAGGTCATGAAACAGGTCAGATCGTAGGTGATCAGGTGCTACCTTTTGATGATGTGGAACAAGCGAGCATTTCCGTGGCTGCCCTAGACGGGAGGGTCGCATGACACTCTGGACTGCGGCAGAGGCCGCCGCCGCGACCGGAGGGCGCGCCACCAGTGATTGGACTGTGGATGGCGTGTCGATTGATACGCGGACTTTGCAACCGGGCGACCTGTTTGTCGCGTTGAAGGCCGCGCGCGACGGCCATGATTTTGTAGCTCAGGCGCTGGAGAATGGCGCTGGAGCAGCTTTGGTGTCTTGCGTCCCTGAAGGGTTGTCCGAAGATGCGCCTTTGCTGATTGTCGACGAAGTGCAATCCGGGCTGGAAGCACTCGGACAGGCCGCTCGTGCCCGGACCGAGGCGCGTGTGCTGGGCGTGACAGGGAGTGTTGGCAAGACCTCAACCAAGGAAATGCTGGCCACCATTCTGGAAACGCAGGGCAAAACCCATGCCAGTGTCGCCAGCTACAACAACCATTGGGGTGTGCCTCTGACATTGGCACGGATGCCGCAAGACACTGAATTCGCGGTGATTGAGATCGGGATGAACCATCAGGGCGAGATTGCTCCGTTGGCCCGTCAGGCGCGCCCGCATGTGGGTTTGGTGACGACGGTGGCCGCTGTGCACCTTGAAGCGTTCGAGTCCGTTGCAGGGATCGCTCATGAGAAAGCGGCTATTTTTGAAGGGTTGGAGCCTGGTGGTGCAGCCATCGTGAATGCCGATATCGAACATGCGGGGATATTGCGCCAGACAGCACAAGGCCTTGGCGCTGGAATCGTTGAGTTCGGTCGGCAGGCTGCAAACTACAAGCTGACCGAAGTGACGGCTGGACCAGACTCCGTTCAAGCACGGGCTGAAGTTGGTGACACCCTGTTTACCTTCGACGTCCAATCGGCAGGCACTCATTTTGCGATGAATGCGCTGGGCGCGTTGGCTGCTTGTGTTGAGATGGGTGTTGACCTGGATCAGGCAATAGACGGTCTGCGTCAATGGTCGCCAGTCAAGGGGCGCGGGGTTCGGGAGACTCTGCCGCTGGCGATTGGCGGTCAGATCGAATTATTGGACGACAGTTACAATGCCAACCCGACCTCGATGGAGGCTGCGCTGGACGTGTTGGCCGCCTCGAACGGAACGCGCCGTATCGCCTTTTTGGGCGATATGAAGGAGTTGGGTGCACAAGAGGTGGCAATGCATGCTGGCATGGCCGAAGTGAGCGCGATGACGCAGGTTGATCAGGTTCACTGTATTGGCCCGTTGATGAAAGCGCTGCATGAGGCTTTGCCGGGTACAAAGAGGGGCCTGTGGTTCGAAACCAGCGCCGAGATGGCGGAACACCTGCCGGAATTGATCGAAAGTGGCGATACCGTGCTGGCGAAAGGCTCGCTCAGCATGGCGTTGGCCCGGATTGTTGACGGTCTGCGGAAAATGGGGCAAGGGGGCGCGCTTGACGGGTAACGCGCCCGTGCGCCTCGTGTGAGAAAGGTACTGTAATGCTGTATTGGTTGACCGCCCTGTCGGACGGAGGGGATTTCTGGAACCTCTTCCGCTATATCACGTTCCGCGCGGGTGGGGCCTTTTTGACGGCGCTGATCTTTGGGTTTCTGTTTGGCAAACCTCTGATCAACGTACTGCGCCGCAGGCAGGGCAAAGGCCAACCGATCCGTGATGACGGTCCCGAGGGCCATTTTTCCAAGGCCGGAACGCCGACCATGGGGGGCTTGCTGATCGTAGGGGCGCTGGTCACGTCGACGTTGCTCTGGGCACGCTGGGACAATCCTTACGTCTGGATGGTGCTGTTCGTGACGCTGGCTTACGCGGCGATCGGGTTTGCCGATGACTATGCCAAGGTGTCCAAGCAGAACACCAAAGGCGTGTCCGGCAAAATGCGCTTGGCGCTGGGGATCATCATCGCCGTGTTGGCCGCCTTCTGGGCGTCTTTGCATCATCCGGAGGCTTTGCAGAACCAATTGGCTGTGCCGATTTTTAAGGATACGCTGGTCAATCTGGGGATCCTCTACATCCCGTTTGCCGTTATCGTGATTGTGGGTTCTGCCAATGCTGTAAACCTGACCGATGGGCTTGACGGTTTGGCCATCATGCCCGCGATGATTGCGGCCACGACGCTGGGCATTATCGCTTATGCGGTGGGTCGCGTCGACTTTACTGAGTATCTAGATGTGCACTACGTGCCCGGAACGGGCGAGATTCTGATCTTTACCTCTGCCCTGTTCGGCGGTGGCCTTGGCTTCCTGTGGTATAACGCGCCGCCTGCGGCTGTGTTCATGGGCGATACCGGATCGCTGGCTCTGGGTGGTGCGCTGGGCGCGATCGCCGTGGCGACCAAGCACGAGTTGGTGCTGGCCGTGGTTGGCGGCCTGTTTGTGGTCGAGGCGCTGAGTGTGATCATTCAGGTTCTCTATTTCAAGCGCACCGGTAAGCGCGTGTTCCTGATGGCTCCGATCCATCATCACTATGAAAAGAAAGGCTGGGCGGAACCCACCATCGTGATCCGGTTCTGGATCATTTCGCTGATCCTCGCGATGATTGGGTTGGCGACACTGAAAGTCCGGTAGCCCTCCCGCCGGGTTCAGAGGGCCTGCGGCCCTCTTGCCACCTGTTGGGCCCGGCTCGCGCTGACGCGCGAGCCTGAAAGCGCCCTTGCCATTGGGATTTTCTTCGGTGCAGTGTGGCGCGCATTCAAGTTGAAAGAAGGGGGGCGGCATGATCCCGGTCAAAGGTTTCTCAGGGCAGAAGGTCGCCGTTTTGGGCCTTGGCCGGTCGGGTTTGGCGACGGCGCGTGCGTTGCGTGCTGGTGGGGCGGAGGCGATCTGCTGGGATGACAATCCAGCCGCGCGCGAGACTGCTGAAGGTGAGGGGTTTCAATGCCTTGATCTGCGCCGCCACGGGGCGTTTGATGAGATCGCCACGCTGATCGTCTCACCCGGTATTCCGCATCTTTATCCTCAACCGAACCCGGTGGTCGCCGCCGCGTTGGAGGCCGGCGTGCCGGTGGACAACGATATCGGCCTGTTTTTTCGATCCTTTGCGGGGCCGGAGTGGAACAACTACGACACACCGCCGCGTGTGATCGCGGTGACAGGATCGAACGGTAAATCGACCACGGCGGCCCTGATCCATCACATCCTGTCCGAGGCGGGGCGTGAGGCACAGTTGGCGGGCAATATCGGGCGTGGTGTGTTGGATATAGACCCCGGAGGCGATGGATCGGTCGTCGTGCTGGAGCTATCGAGCTATCAGACCGAGCTGGCCCGCGCATTGACGCCTGATGTAGCTGTTTTCACTAACCTATCGCCGGACCATCTGGATCGCCACGGCGGAATGGGTGGCTATTTCGCCGCCAAGAGACGACTCTTTGCCGAGGGCGGGCCAGACCGTGCTGTGATTGGCATTGATGAAGCCGAAGGCGCATTCCTGGCGGGGCAATTGGCCGAGGGTCCGGCGGATGACCGGGTGATCCGCATCTCGGTTGAGCGCAAACTGACCGGTCCGGGGTGGCAGGTCTTTGCCCGCAAGGGCTTCCTTGCGGAGTATCGCAAAGGGCGGCAGACCGGGTCGATCGACCTGCGAGGCATCAAGGGATTACCGGGGTCGCACAACCACCAGAACGCCTGTGCTGCCTATGCCGCTTGCCGGTCTCTGGGTCTGGCGCCGCGCGTGATCGAGGATGCCTTGCACAGCTATCCGGGCCTGCCGCATCGCAGTCAGATCATCGCCGAAGCGGGTGGGGTGACTTTCGTGAACGATTCCAAGGCGACGAATGTGGACAGTGCGGTGAAAGCTCTGAGTGCGTTCAAGAAGATCCGCTGGATTTGCGGCGGGTTGGAGAAAGAAGGCGGTATCGACGCCCTCAATGGTGCCTCAAATCAAGTGATCAAGGCCTATGTGATTGGGCGCGAGGCGGCGGGCTTTGCCATGCAGCTAGAGGTCGAGGCGCAGGTCTGCACCACAATGGCCGCTGCCGTTGAGCAGGCCATAGCCGACAGCGAGGCTGGGGAGACCGTCTTGCTGGCCCCTGCAGCCGCCAGTTTCGACCAATATGACAATTTTGAGCAGCGCGGGGATGACTTCGTGGCGCAGGTTCAAAAACACCTTAATGCCTAGCCTGTTTGCAATTCCTTGCCGATTGGGCGACAGTTTGCGGGTATCGGCTTGAAGCCGTTTAAGAATTTGCTTTTCTGCTCGGAAATTCAAAAAGAGGTCATGAATATGCCTAACCCGAAATCCCTTCTGATCGTCCCGGCTCTGCTGCTGGCTGGGGCTTGCACGAATACAGGCGCAAACTACGTGCCCGTTATTGATGGCCCGGTTGGCCCCAACTACCAGTCAGACCTGCTGCAATGTCAGCAATTGGCGGCCTCGCAAGCGGCGGTTGATGGGTCGACGGCGGGTAACGCGGCGATTGGTGCGGCCGGTGCTGCGGCAACTACGGCGATCATTCAGGACAGCAGCGACAATCTGGGTCGCGCTGCTGCGGCGGGTGCTTTGATCGGGGCCGGGGCTGACGTAATCGCGAAGAACCAGAACAAGGAAGTCATTGTGCGCAACTGCATGCGCGGACGCGGTTATAACGTCGTCGGCTAAGGCCGCGCAATTGATCGTGTCGGCTGAGGCCGCGCAGTTGGTCGTGTCGGCTAACGCGCGGAAATGGCCTTTCCGGCGGCGTGGCCCGAGGACCACGCCCACTGGAAGTTGTAGCCGCCAAGCCAACCGGTGACGTCTACAGCTTCACCAATCGCATAGAGGCCGGGGACATCCCTGGCCTCCATCGTTTTTGACGACAGGTCATCTGTGTCGATTCCACCCAGAGTGACCTCAGCAGTGCGATACCCTTCGGTCCCCGAGGGGGTCAGCTGCCAATCGGACAGCGCCGAGACTAGGTCGTTCAGCGCCGTGTCCGATTGGTCGGCAAGGTTGCCCTTCATTGGGATATGTTGGGCGAGGTGATCCACCAACCGCGATGGCAAGTGCCGCGCGAGTTCGGTGGTCAGCGCCTTGCGCCCTCCGGCTTGTCGCTGATCGCGCAAAAGATCGAACAAGGGCAGATCCGGGATCAGATTGACGCGGATCGCTTCTCCCTTATGCCAATATGACGAGAGTTGCAGCACGGATGGTCCGCTGAGGCCGCGATGGGTGAACAGGAGTGCTTCGTCAAAACTGGTGCGGTCGTTGGAGAGACGTGCGGGCAGAGAGACGCCAGACAGATCCTTGAACCTCCCGTCCGAGAAGGTGAACGGAACCAGCGCAGCGCGGGTTTCGGTGACGCGCAGATTGAATTGCTGCGCGATGTCATAGGCCAGACCTGTCGCACCCATTTTGGGAATCGACTTGCCGCCAGTTGCCAGCACGAGATTGCGGCAGGTCAGGCTGTGCCGCGCACCTTCGCGATCGACCTCCAGCGCAAACCCGGCTTCGGTCTTGCGCAGCGCTTTGACCTCGGTCCGTAGCCATAAGTCAGCCCCTGCGCGGGTCATCTCATCCAGCAGCATCTGAACGATCTGCTTCGAGGAATCGTCACAAAACAACTGCCCCAGCGTTTTCTCATGCCATGCGATGCCGTGACGCCCGACCAGATCGATGAAATCCCATTGCGTATAGCGCGCCAAGGCGGATTTGCAGAAATGCGGGTTTTGCGACAGGAAATTGGCAGGCCCCGCATACATATTGGTGAAGTTGCAACGCCCGCCGCCCGAGATGCGTATTTTCTCGCCCGGCGCTTTCGCGTGGTCGATCACCAACACGCGCCCGCCGCAATGCGCTGCGCACATCATGCCAGCTGCTCCGGCACCAAGGATGATCGTATTGTAAGTCATGCGCTGCGCATGGCGCGGATTAGCCCGGATGGCAAGCTCTGGTAAGACACCTGCGCAAAAATACAGCGTGTACAAAGGCCAGCTTCTGTCAGGAGAAAGGCGCAGTTTCCGCAGCCGAGAGCGCCTGAACAGCAACAGATTCGTGTAATTTGATTCAGTGTGAGGTCTGCCATCTGTTACATTGGCCTATGTAACGGTAGAAAAGTGCCAAGTTCCGAGTTGTTTCCCGTATTACGGAGTGTATCCAAACCATGCCGACCAATGTTTTCGGCGCGTTCCGAACCGATACTGATCTGTCTGCGAATGACGTTACCTTCGATCCAACAGGCGTTGTCTTCGAGATTTCGGCCTACAGCCAGATCACCATCGAGGATGGGGCCGATGCTACAATCATCGATGGTGATGATCAGAACAACGAGTTTCCAAACGATCCAACGCAGACCTTCAACGGCAATGTGATCTTCTGGGACTTTACCATCGAAGTCACTGACGGCACCAATACCTACCAGATCGGTATCTTCGACTATGACATCGACGGCAATGGAAACTCGAACGTCATCAACGCGGAATCCGGGTTCTTCATTGGGTTTCTTGATGGCTCTGTTCCACCGCTGAACACACCTCTGACCGTCAACGGGGTTATCGACAACGGCCCCGATATAGATGTTGATACGGTTGTGCCGTGTTTCGTTTCGGGCACTTTGATCGACACGCCTGATGGCGCGAGATTGATTGACGATCTGACCCCAGGTGATTTGGTTCTCACTCAGGACAACGGCGCTCAACCGATCCGATGGATCGGCAAGCAGAGCCTCGACAAAATCGATCTGACGCTGAAACCCAAGCTAAGGCCGATCCATATCGCGCAAGGTGCTTTGGGACAGGGCGTTCCTGCGCGTGATCTGTATGTCTCGCCACAACACCGCATGCTGGTCAGGTCAGCCATTGCTGAGCGCATGTTCGCCAAAGATGAGGTCTTTGTCCCGGCCTGCAAACTGCTCGATCTGCCTGGCATTTCAGTGCAGACGGGAGGCGCGACGGTTACGTATATCCATCTTCTCCTTGACCGCCATGAGGTCATCTTTGCCGAGGGCGCGCCGACGGAAAGCCTGTTCACGGGTCCCGAAGCGCTTAGGGCGATCGGGAAGGATGGGGTCGAAGAATTGCGGCAAATTTTCCCGCAACTCTTTGTCAGTAGCCACCAACCAGAACCCGCACGTCTGGTCCCTAGACGTGGGCGCCAAATGCGCAATCTGGTGCAGCGTCACGTGAAAAACGGTAAGCCAGTGGTTCAAAGAAAGGCTCGGGCTAGCAGGGGCGGATGACATCTCGTTAAGGCGCGGTTTTTCGTTTGCACGGCTCATTTCCCTAGCCCAAACGCCAATTTCACTGTAGACTCTCAAACAGATCCCGAAAACGGGACGCGAGTGAGGCAGTAAGTGGCGGTATCTCATGACTGAGATGGTGTATGGCGCGGTTCAGGACCAGCGCGGGGAACCGATTCTACCAAAGTGGTGGCGGACGATTGATCGCTGGACAATGTCTTGCGTTCTGATCCTGTTTGTCATCGGATTGTTGTTGGGGCTGGCCTCATCGCCGCCTCTGGCCGGGCGTAACGGGTTTGATCCGTTCCACTATGTTGAACGGCAGGCGCTCTTCGGCGGATTGGCGCTGATCGCGATGTTGCTGACCTCGATGATGTCTCCGACGCTGGTGCGGCGTTTGGCGGTGCTGGGTTTTCTGGGGGCCTTCGTGGCGTTGGCGTTCCTGCCGGTCTTCGGGACGGATTTCGGAAAAGGCGCTGTGCGCTGGTACTCGCTGGGCTTCGCCTCATTGCAACCGTCCGAGTTTCTCAAGCCTGGATTTGTGGTCGTTGCGGCTTGGCTGCTGGCGGCCTCGCAAGAGATCAATGGCCCTCCGGGGCGGTTGTGGTCGTTTGCGCTGTGTATGGCGATTGTTGGCATGCTGGTGATGCAGCCTGATTTCGGGCAAGCCTGCCTGATCCTATTTGGCTGGGGCGTGATGTATTTCGTGGCCGGAGCGCCGATGCTTTTGCTGGTTGGCATGGCCGGAGTGGTCGTTCTGGGCGGAATGTTCGCCTATTCCAACTCGGACCACTTTGCACGCCGCATCGATGGATTTTTGAACCAGGAGGTCGATCCGACCACTCAGCTTGGCTACGCCACCAACGCCATCCGTGAGGGCGGTTTGTTTGGTGTTGGCGTGGGGGAGGGGCAGGTCAAATGGTCTCTGCCTGATGCGCATACGGATTTCATCATCGCTGTGGCGGCCGAGGAATATGGTCTGATCCTGGTGCTGATCATCATCGCGCTTTATTCGATCATCGTTGTGCGCTCGCTGATGCGCCTGATGCGTGAGCGGGATATGTTCATCCGTCTGGCTGGCACTGGCTTGGCCTGCATGTTTGGCGTTCAGGCGATGATCAATATGGGTGTGGCCGTGCGCCTGTTGCCTGCAAAGGGCATGACACTGCCCTTCGTCAGCTATGGCGGCTCATCCCTGATCGCGGGTGGTATTGCGGTCGGCATGTTGCTGGCCTTCACACGCTCACGTCCCCAAGGTGAGCTGGGTGATATTCTGCGCGGACGAGGCTGATGAGCAAACCTTACCTGTTGATTGCGGCTGGCGGCACCGGGGGCCACATGTTCCCGGCGCAGGCTCTGGCTGAGGCGATGTTGCAAAAAGGCTGGCGCGTGCGCCTGTCGACCGATCCCAGGGGCGCTCGCTATACCGGAGGCTTCCCGCACACGACCGAGATTGTCGAGGCGTCCTCGGCAACCTTCGCACGCGGCGGTCTGGCCGCAAAAGCGATGGTGGGGCCGAAGATTGCGGGCGGTGTGACAAGCATGGCCATGCAAATGCTGCGCGACCGTCCGGATGTGGTTGTAGGCTTTGGCGGCTACCCGTCGATCCCGGCGCTGGGCGCGGCAACGCTGCTGAAACTGCCGCGTATGATCCATGAACAGAACGGCGTTTTGGGGCGTGTGAACCAGCTCTTCGCCACACGCGTGGCCCAAGTGGCCTGCGGTGTTTGGCCGACCGATCTGCCCGAAGGGTCCAGCGGCATTCACACTGGTAATCCGGTCCGGGCCTCGGTGCTGGAGCGGGCCGGTGCGCCCTATATCCCGCCCGGTGAGTATCCGATGTCGGTTCTGGTGATGGGCGGCAGTCAGGGTGCGCGGATTCTCAGCGATGTGGTGCCCGAGGCAATTGCCGCTCTCCCGGAATTTCTACGCGGTTTTATCCGCGTCTCGCATCAGGCTCGCGATGAGGATGGTGAGCGTGTCACGGCCTTCTACGCCGATCACGGTATTCGCGCTGATGTGCAACCGTTCTTTGACGACGTTCCGCGCCGCATGTCGGATGCGCAGCTTGTCATCAGCCGTTCGGGCGCATCAAGCGTGGCCGACATCTCAGTCATCGGTCGCCCGTCGATCCTGATCCCTTTCGCCGCCGCCGCAGGGGACCACCAAACCGCCAATGCTCGAGGGCTGGTGCAGGCAGGCGGGGCAATCATGATCCCCGAAAAGGCGCTTGACGTTCCCTCACTGACCGAGCAAATGACCACGGTTTTGACCAACCCCGAAGCCGCACAGAAAATGGCCCATGCCGCCCTCTCGACAGGAGCCCCCGACGCCACCGAGCGGCTGGTCGCCCTTGTTGAGCAACTGGCGCAGAAGGAGACCACATGAACCCCGCAACCAAACTGCCGCAGGACGTAGGACCGATCCATTTCGTTGGGATCGGAGGGATCGGGATGTCGGGGATCGCCGAGGTGTTGCTGAACCTTGGCTACCGGGTGCAGGGGTCGGACCTGAAGGCCTCAAAAATCACGGACCGTCTGGCATCTTTGGGGGCCGAGATTTTTGTGGGCCAAGAGGCCGAAAACTTGCAGAACGCCGCCGTGGTCGTCACCTCGACCGCGATCAAGCCGGGCAACCCGGAACTGGACGAAGCGCGCGCGCAAGGTCTGCCGGTTGTCCGTCGCGCTGACATGCTGGCGGAACTGATGCGCCTGCGCTCGAACATCGCTATCGCCGGGACGCATGGCAAAACCACAACGACCACAATGATGGCCGAGCTGATGGTGGCCGGAGATTTCGACCCTACGGTCATCAATGGCGGCATCATCCACGCCTATGGCTCCAACGCGCGCATGGGGCAGGGCGAATGGATGGTGGTCGAGGCCGACGAATCCGACGGCTCGTTCAACCGTCTGCCCGCAACCATCGCCATCGTCACGAATATCGACCCCGAGCATATGGAGCATTGGGGTGATTTCGATACGCTGCGCGACGGGTTCTATGAGTTCGTATCGAACCTGCCCTTCTATGGTCTGGCGGTGTGCTGCACGGATCATGCCGAAGTGCAGGCGCTGGTCGGCCGCATCACCGACCGCCGCGTGCGCACCTATGGCTTCAACGCGCAGGCCGATGTGCGGGCCGAGAACCTGACCTACAAGGGCGGCGTCGCGCATTTCGATATCCATCTGCAATATGAGGACAAGGTGATCGAAGGTTGCACCCTGCCGATGCCGGGTGACCACAATGTCTCGAACGCGTTGTCCGCTGTTGCGGTGGCGCGGCACTTGGGCATGAAAGCATCCGAAATCCGCGAGGCTTTGGCGAATTTCGGTGGCGTCAACCGCCGCTTCACCAAGGTCGGAGAGGTCGACGGTGTCACCATCATCGACGATTACGGCCACCACCCGGTCGAAATCGCCGCCGTCTTGAAAGCCGCTCGCCAAGCGACCGAGGGCCGCGTGATCGCCGTTCACCAACCGCACCGCTATTCGCGTCTGTCCAACCTGTTCGACGATTTCTGCACCTGCTTCAACGACGCTGACGTGGTCGCCATCGCTGATATCTTCGCCGCCGGAGAAGACCCGATCGAAGGTGCTTCGCGCGATGATCTGGTGCAGGGCCTCATCCGTCACGGCCACCGCCATGCGCGGGCCTTGTTGGACGAAAACGATCTGGAGCGTCTGGTCCGCGAACAAGCCCGCCCCGGTGACATGGTCGTGTGTCTAGGCGCCGGGACGATCAGTGCATGGGCGAACGGGTTGCCGGAACGGTTGCAAAGGAAACAGGCTGTTTGACGGCTGATCTTATTTGCTGCACAACCTGAAGGTGTGCGACCTATTGCCAAGACCACGTCCCAGGAGGGGACAATGGACTATTCGACCATGTTTGCCGCCCTTTGGGTGATTAGCGCCACCATCGTGGCTTTGCTGCCGATGCGACTGCAATTCCCTCCGGGGATTGTCCTGTTGACCTGCGCGCCTGGAATGATCATCTGGCTGGGTTATGACCATGGATGGGTCTGGTCGGTTCTGGCCTTGGGAGGTTTCGTCTCGATGTTTCGCAACCCGATCCGCTATTACTGGCGCAAATGGGTGCGCGGGGAGGTGATGGAATGACCCTCTCTCTTGCCCTCGCAGCCCTGTGGGGCCTTGTTGCGAACCTGCTGGCGATGATCCCCAGCAAGGACAACCACTGGACCCGCGCCTACATCTTGATCGCGGTCGGTATCCCTCTCCTTGGATATGTCACCTACGAGAACGGCCCATGGGTAGGGCTGATAGTCCTCGTGATGGGTATGTCGATCTTGCGCTGGCCGGTGATCTATCTGGGGCGGTGGCTGCGTCGGCGAATTTGACCGTTTTACGGCGGTTACATGTTGCCAACTCCCTCTGAATCCGCGAGTTAGCAGCTATGACTGTTCTTCCTGTGCCTCGTGGCAAACTGTCCGAAAACCGAAGTCTCAGCGACCTGACATGGTTGCGTGTAGGCGGTCCGGCTGACTTTTTGTTCCAACCTGCGGATGTTGAAGATCTGCAGGGCTTTTTGCGCGAGCTACCCGATGATGTCGTGATCTTTCCGATGGGAGTCGGCTCGAACCTCATTGTGCGCGATGGCGGTTTGCGCGCGGTGGTGATCCGGCTGGGCCGGGGCTTCAACGGGATTGAGATCGAGGGCACTACTGTCACCGCAGGTGCTGCGGCGTTGGATGCGCATGTGGCACGTAGAGCGGCGGATGCTGGTGTGGATCTGACCTTTTTGCGCACGATTCCGGGGTCAATCGGTGGGGCCGTGCGCATGAACGCAGGGTGTTATGGTAGCTACACGGCGGATGTTCTGAAAAAGGCCACTATCGTCACACGGCAGGGTGAGTTGATGGACCTTGGCCCCGAGGACCTGAACTTTCGCTACCGTCAATCCGACCTGCCTGATGGCGCGGTGCTGATCTCGGCAAGTTTCGAAGGCCCCGAAGGTGACCCCGACGCGCTTCATGCCCGAATGGCGGCGCAGTTGCAAAAGCGCGACGAGACCCAGCCCACCAAGGACCGCAGCGCCGGTTCGACCTTCCGCAATCCGGCCGGGTTCTCCTCGACGGGGAAGGCAGATGATGTGCATGACCTCAAGGCTTGGAAGGTCATCGACGATGCGGGCATGCGTGGGGCCACGAAAGGTGGCGCGCAGATGAGCCCCAAGCACTCGAATTTCCTGATCAACACCGGTGATGCCACCGCCGCAGACCTAGAAGGTCTGGGTGAAGAGGTGCGAAAAAAGGTTTACGAAACAAGCGGCATCACGCTAGAGTGGGAAATCATGCGGGTCGGTGATCCGCTGAAAGAATAAAGCCCCAACCGTCAGACCATAACAGGCAATTAACGGCGACGGATCAAAGGCATAAACGCAATACGGACCACCACATAAGGTCCGGGGACATTGAGGCGCATGTTGGGTATGTCGAGCAGGACAAACCCCAAAGTGGCGGTATTGATGGGTGGCCCCTCGGCGGAACGCGAGGTGTCTCTCAGCTCTGGGCGCGAATGCGCAGCCGCCCTTGTGGGAGAAGGCTTTGAAGTGGTTGAGCTGGACGCAGGTCCCGACCTCTGCGCGCGCCTTTTGGATATCAAGCCGGACGTGGTTTTCAACGCCCTGCATGGCCGCTGGGGTGAGGATGGCTGCGTGCAGGGTCTGTTGGAGTGGATGCGTATTCCCTACACCCATTCGGGTGTTTTGGCCTCGGCGCTTGCAATGGACAAGCAGCGCAGCAAAGAGGTCTATCAGGCCGAAGGACTGCCCATTGTTCCCAGCGTGATCGTGCCCAAGGTCGAGGTGGTCGAGGTCCATGTGATGGAGCCGCCTTACGTCGCCAAGCCCAACAATGAGGGATCGAGCGTCGGCATCTATATCGTACACGAGGGGTCGAATGGTCCTCCGCAATTGTCGGAGGATATGCCCGATCACATCATGGTCGAGAAATACGTGGCGGGTCGAGAACTGACTGTGACCGTTATGAGTGATCGCGCCCTGACCGTGACCGAGATCATGACGGATGGTGGTTGGTACGACTACGATGCCAAATACAAGCCCGGCGGCTCGTGGCATGTGCTGCCCGCTGACATCCCGCAGGATATCTTTGACCGCTGCATGGACTACGCTTTGAAAGCGCACAACGCCTTGGGCTGTCGTGGCGTGACCCGGACCGACTACCGGTGGGACGACACTATGGGCGCGGATGGTTTGTTCCTGCTGGAAACCAATACTCAGCCCGGGATGACGCCGACCTCGCTGGTGCCGGAACAGGCAGAACACTGCGGGATGAGTTTCGGACAGCTCTGCGCCTGGATGGTGGAGGACGCCTCATGCGACCGCTAAGAGCCTCCCGCGCGCCAGTGATCCATCGGGCCAAACCTCTGGCCGGGCCGGATGCTGATTTCGAATCCGCTGATACCGAATCCCATGAAACGCAGCCTGTTCTGCGTTTGGGCGGGGTGAAGCTGTTCAACCGCACCGCGCGTCGGTCTGATCCGGCACCGTCGCGCCTCAGCTACCGGTTCCAGCGTTGGATGTTGACGCCGGGCATCCGTATGGGCGTCAAGCTGGGTCTGCCGATCTGCGCTGTTGCGGCCGCCGTCGGGCTCTACTTTGCGTCCGAGGAGCGGCGCGAGGCGCTCAATACCTATATCGCCGACATACGCACCTCGATACAGGAGCGTCCTGAGTTCATGGTCAATCTGATGGCCATTGATGGCGCAGGTCCCGGCCTGTCTAATGACATTCGAGAGGTGGTGCCTCTGGATTTCCCGATCAGCTCCTGGGATCTGGATGTCGAGCAGATGCGCGACACGATTACCGGGCTTGATCCTGTGAAATCGGCCACTGTGCGCATTCGGCCCGGTGGCATCCTGCAGGTGGACGTCGTTGAGCGTCAGCCTGTCATCGTGTGGCGCACCCGAGAGTCTATCGAGCTTTTGGATGAGACCGGCGTTCATGTCGACCTGATCGCCTCGCGCAAGGATCACAGCGACCTGCCTTTGATCGCCGGCAAGGGCGCGGATGAACATGTCGCCGAAGCGCTTGAGATTTTCCGCACTTCGCGCAGCCTTGGCACCCGTGTTCGGGGCCTTGTACGTATTGGCGAACGGCGCTGGGATTTGGTGCTGGATCGCGGCCAGCGCATCATGCTGCCGACGGATCGCCCAGTGCGTGCGCTCGAACGGGTGCTGGCCGTGAACGAAGTACAGGACTTGTTGGAGCGTGACGTGGCTGTGGTGGATATGCGCCTCGGACAGCGGCCAACAATCAGAATGACCAAAGCCGCCAGCGAAGACTGGTGGAATACAAAAGTGACAGTGGGTAACGGGCAGTAACGACCATGATGACCGATCTTTATCAGTCCCAACGCGCCATGCGGCAAATGCGCAGACAAGCGATGCAGCGGGGCGTTATCGCCATTCTGGATGTGGGCAGCTCGAAAATCTCATGCCTCGTGCTGCGTTTTGATGGCACCGGGCGGCTGAGTGAGGATAACACCATCGGTTCAATGGCCGGACAGACCGGGTTCCGGGTTATTGGCGCGGCGACCACCCGCTCGCGCGGGGTGCAGTTTGGCGAAGTCACGGCCATGCAGGAAACCGAGCGCGCCATTCGCACCGCCCTGCAAGCCGCGCAGAAGATGGCCGATATTCGCGTTGATCACGTGATCGCCTGTTTCTCGGGTGCGAACCCGCGTTCCTACGGTTTGGATGCGCAGGTCGATCTGGAAGGCCAGCTTGTGACCGAGGCCGAGGTTGGCCGTGTTCTGAACGCCTGCGATGTCCCGGACTACGGGGCGGGGCGTGAGGTACTGCATGCCCAACCGGTGAATTTTGCCTTGGACAACCGCTCGGGCCTGATCGACCCGCGCGGGCAGATGGGGCAATCTCTGGCCGTCGACATGCATATGCTGACCGTAGACGCGATTGCGATCCAGAACATCGTCCGCTGCATCAAGCGTTGCGATCTGGAACTCGCAGGGATTGCGAACTCGGCCTATGTGTCAGGTATCTCGGCATTGGTTGAGGATGAGCAGGAGCTGGGTGCGGCCTGTATCGACATGGGTGGCGGCACCACCAGCGTGTCGATCTTCATGAAGAAACACATGATCTACGCCGATTGTGTGCGCATGGGCGGTGATCATGTCACACAGGACATCTCGATGGGTCTTGGCGTGCCGACCGCCGTGGCAGAGCGGATCAAGACCTTCAATGGCGGTGTCCATGCGACCGGAGCCGACGATCGCGATCTGATCGATATTGGCGGTGATACGGGCGATTGGGAACATGACCGCCGTACCGTCAGCCGGGCCGAGCTGATCGGGATCATGCGCCCTCGGGTCGAAGAGATTCTGGAAGAGGTTCGCGTCCGTCTGGATGCCGCCGGGTTCGAGCATATGCCCAGCCAGCAGATCGTGCTGACCGGTGGAGGGAGTCAGATCATGGGGCTCGACGGGCTCGCGACCCGTATCCTTGGTCAGCGTGTCCGTCTTGGCCGCCCACTGCGCGTTCACGGCCTGCCACAATCTGCGACGGGGCCGGGCTTTTCCTCGGCCGTTGGTCTCAGCCTGTTTGCGGCGCATCCACAGGACGAATGGTGGGATTTCGAAATCCCAGTCGACACCTATGCTGCACGCCCGTTCAAACGCGCCGTTCGGTGGTTCCGTGACAATTGGTAGAGCCCTGCGCTGCGCCTTGTGCGCGGCGCTTGCGCCCGGCCTCGCTTCGGCGCAGTCCGTCATCTCACCTGAGACGTTTCTGGATGCAGTGCTGGGCAAAACGGTGCAGTTCCACGAAATCCGCAGCGGTGAGCTGGTTGGAACCGAGCAATTCCTGAACCGCAAGACCTCGGTCTGGCGGGTCGAAGGTGGGGGATGCGTCTACGGTCAGATCACAACACCGAATGGGCAGATTTGTTTTCTCTACGACGATGATACAGACGGCTTTCCCGTCTGCTGGTGGCCATTCGAATATCAGGGCCGTTTGATGGTTCGGTTGGCAGAGCTCAGCAATGGTGAAATCCAGGAGGTGCGCAGCATGACCAATCACAGCCTGAATTGTCCAAGTGCCCCAATCAGTTGAAAAACACCTTGCAGAGGCCTGATTTATCCCTCAAGATATCCACAGGACCCGCGAGAGGTTTTGCGGCAGGACATTGAGCAGTTTTCCGCACTTGTTTTGATTTGAATCCGGGGCGTGACGCATAGGTCGTTCACTGCTCGGATGCTCTGTGTCTTGTAGTGATCCGCATTGTTTCCGCTATATTTGGCAAAGCCTGCGAAATGCCGCCGGTTGCTGCCTTATTTCGTCCATATTTTGTGGAATCGCGTGATTTTTGACGTGACCTTTACGCATCACATCGCTAGAATCGAAGATGGATAGGTAAAGAAAAACACCGCTTTGGCGGAACAAAAATACAGGCGGACAGAGCATGACATTGAATCTTTCGATGCCCGGGCACGACGAACTGAAGCCTCGGATTACAGTATTTGGCGTTGGCGGCGCGGGCGGTAACGCAGTCAACAATATGATCGAGAAACAGCTGGACGGCGTGGATTTCGTCGTCGCGAACACCGACGCGCAGGCGCTGCAGCAAAGCCAGTCCTCGGCGCGAGTGCAGCTGGGTGTGAAGGTCACCGAAGGTCTGGGGGCAGGGGCCCGTCCTACCGTTGGGGCCGCAGCCGCTGAAGAAAGTATCGAACAGATTGTCGACCATCTCGCGGGTGCGCACATGTGCTTCATCACTGCCGGTATGGGCGGTGGCACAGGGACTGGTGCTGCTCCGATCATCGCGCAGGCCGCGCGTGAGCTGGGCGTGCTCACGGTTGGTGTTGTCACCAAGCCCTTCCAGTTCGAAGGCGCCAAGCGCATGCGTCAGGCGGAAGACGGCGTTGAATCGCTGCAAAAGGTCGTAGACACGCTGATCATCATCCCCAACCAAAATCTGTTCCGTCTGGCCAACGAAAAGACCACCTTCACCGAGGCGTTCTCGATGGCGGACGACGTTCTGTATCAGGGCGTTAAAGGTGTGACCGATCTGATGGTCCGTCCGGGCCTGATAAACCTCGACTTCGCGGACGTGCGCGCCGTGATGGATGAGATGGGCAAAGCGATGATGGGCACGGGTGAGGCCACTGGCGAAGATCGCGCGATCCAGGCGGCCGAGAAGGCGATTGCCAACCCGCTGCTGGACGAAATCAGCCTCAAGGGCGCGAAGGGCGTGCTGATCAACATCACCGGTTCGCACGACCTGACGCTGTTCGAACTGGACGAAGCCGCGAACCGCATTCGCGAGGAAGTGGACCCCGAGGCGAACATTATCGTTGGCTCGACGCTGGATACCGCAATGGAAGGGGGTATGCGCGTTTCGGTCGTCGCAACCGGCATCGATGCCAGCGAGAAGACCTCGGAAGTTCCGGTCGCGCGCCGCTCGATGTCCGAGCCTCTGACGCGCACTGTTTCCGCTGAAGAGCCGGTCCAGGAAGAGGCACCCGTCGCAGCCGAGGCCGCGCCGGTTCAGACCGAAAACCGCGAACCGTCGCTGTTCGAAGCGGCTGAAGAGCCGGCCCCGAGCCAGTTCCAGCCGCAAGTTGAGCAGGATGATGATGGTCTTCCGCCCCCGGCCTACCAGCCGCGCGTGGCCGAGTTCGAGCCGCAGCCGGAACCGGTTGAAGAGACCCCCGAAACCTATACCGCGCCACATCAGCATTCTGCCGGCACCCCCTCGCCCGAGGCGCTGCAACGCCTTCAGGCCGCGGTTCAGAATGTCCCCTCAGCGGCGCAACGCCTGACGGCTACTCGGCCTCAGGAACCAGCCCCTCAGCCGCAGGCAGAACACGAAGAGCGCCCCCGCTTCGGGTTCAATCGTCTGATCGACCGGATGACCGGCCACGCGGCAGATACACCTGCGCAACCGCCGCGTCATCAGCCGCAAATGCGCCAAGCTGACGCTACGGCACCTGTGCAGGAAGAGGCTGATCCGGATCAGGATCGTATCGAAATTCCGGCCTTCCTGCGCCGTCAAGCCAACTGATCGCGGTAACAAAATCATCGTAAAGGGTCGCCAAAAGGCGGCCCTTTTTTCATGATTTACAGGATCTTAAATAGCCCTGAGCAGGGTTTTGCCGATCTGTCACATTCATGTTTCATTCAGTTGCAAAGAGTGAGTTGAGCCTGAGGGGCCTCTTCCTTAACTCAGTGTCCAACACAGCCCGTATAGGCTGGACACCACGCGCTGAGGCCCATTTTGCAACATACGCTCAAATCTCCGGTTACGTTTAAAGGCGTTGGACTGCATGGCGGTCAACCTGCAATGATGACTCTGAAACCGGCAGCCGCTGGTCACGGGATCTGGTTCAAACGGACGGATATAGAGCTGGGCAATTCGTTGATCCCTGCAGTCTACGACATGGTCGAGCGTACACCGCTTTGCACCCGTCTGGTGAATGACGCCGGTGTTTCCGTCTCGACCATTGAACACATCATGGCAGCGCTTGCCGGGTGCGGTGTACACAACGCGCTGATAGAAATTGACGGGCCGGAAGTCCCGATCATGGATGGATCCTCGATCGACTTTGTGCGTGGCATCATGTCGAAAGGCGTTCGCCGCCAGGCCAGCCCGGTTCTGGCCTACGAAGTGCTGAAGCCCGTGACCGCGTCTCGTGAAGGAGCCAGTGCCTCGATCAAGCCTGCGGACGGGCTGATCATCGACTTCCACATCGATTTCGAGGATGCGGCCATCGGGAGCCAAACGAAAACGCTGGATATGCGCAACGGGTCCTTCGTGCGCGAACTCAGCGATAGCCGCACCTTCTGCCGCCGGATCGACGTCGAGACCATGCGTGAGAACGGCTTGGCTTTGGGCGGGACGCTGGAAAACGCTGTGGTCGTTCAAGGCACCGAGATTCTTACACCGGGCGGTTTCCGCCACGCGGATGAAGCTGTGCGCCATAAGATGCTCGACGCGCTGGGTGATCTCTATCTGGCTGGTGGTCCGATTCTGGGTCACTTCACCGGCGACAAGTCGGGCCATTCCATGACCAACACGCTGTTGCGTTCATTGTTCGAAACGCCCGGCGCGGTTCGTCCGATCCTGTGCACCCCCGAGCAGGCCGCCCGTCTGCCCGGTCAGGGCCTTATTGCCGCCGAAATCCCTGCTGTAGCCTGATCTGATCAACTCTGACGACATTTCCGCCAGTAAGTGGATAATGCGTTTTGCACCGGAATTTTCTGTGCTAGACCAAGGCTCGATCCGGTTTGGATCCTGTAAGTAAGACGACTAAGGATGAGCGGTATGGTTGGCAACAAAGCGGCAGTCAGATTCGCAAGTGCGATTCTTCTGGCAGCAGTTTTGAGCGCCTGCGGCAACGGGGGAGGCCTGTTCGGTAGCAAAGGCGCGGATCGGGATCAGAACCTTGAAGGGTTCACACCGGAACAAATCTATACGCGCGGTGAATATGAGCTGTCGCAGAATCGCTCGGACGACGCGGCGTGGTATTTCTCGGAAGTTGAGCGTCTGTATCCCTATTCCGATTGGGCCAAACGCGCGCTGATCATGCAGGCGTTTTCCTTCCATGCCGACAAGAATTACGAAGAAAGCCGTGCCGCGGCTCAGCGCTATATCGATTTTTACCCAACGGACGAAGATGCGGCTTATGCGCAGTATCTTCTGGCGCTCAGCTACTATGACCAGATCGACGAAGTCGGCCGCGATCAGGGCCTGACCTTTCAGGCCCTACAAGCGCTACGCACCGTGATCGAGGTTTATCCGGACAGCGAATACACCACCTCGGCCGTGTTAAAATTCGATCTGGCCTTTGACCATCTAGCGGGCAAAGAAATGGAGATCGGACGCTATTATCTGCGTCAGGATCACTACGTCGCGGCCATCAACCGGTTCCGCGTCGTCGTTGAGGATTTTCAGACCACCTCTCACACCGCCGAGGCGCTCTATCGCCTGATCGAGGCGTACCTGTCGCTCGGTCTGTTTGACGAGGCGCAGACGGCGGGTGCAATCTTGGGCTACAACTACCAGTCCTCGGAATGGTATGACGACGGGTACAAGCTGCTGACCTCGCGTGGGTTGGATCTGAAGAGCCGTGGCAACAACTGGCTCAGCACGATCTATCGCCAGACGATCAAAGGTGAGTGGTTGTAATCGCCATGTCATCTGGCTTGGGACGTTAAAGACCCGATGCTGCGCGCCCTCGATATTCGCGACATGCTGATCATTGACCGGCTGGAATTGAGTTTTCAGCCGGGATTGAACGCGTTGACCGGTGAAACCGGCGCGGGCAAGTCGATCCTTCTGGACTCGCTGGGTTTCGTTCTTGGTTGGCGCGGACGGGCTGACCTGGTTCGCCAAGGCGCTGCGCAGGGCGAGGTTGTGGCCGAGTTCGAATTGCCCGAGGGCCACCCCGCTCATGCTGTTCTGTCTGAGGCCGGTTTGCCGGGAGGTGAAGAACTGATCCTGCGCCGGGTCAACACGGCAGAGGGCCGAAAAACCGCTTGGGTCAATGATCGCCGCTGTTCAGGTGAGGTCCTCCGCGCTCTGTCCGAAACGCTGATCGAATTGCATGGGCAGCATGATGACCGAGGATTGCTGAACCCTCGCGGGCACCGGGTGCTGCTGGACGACTACGCTCAGGTTTCGGACCTGTTGGCCAAGGTCCGTCGGGCGTGGTCCGAGATGTCTCGCAGCCGCAAAGCCCTGGCCGAGACCGAAGCCGCTTTGGCCGCCATGCGCGCAGAGGAGGAATTCCTGCGCCATTCCGTTGCTGAGTTGGACAAGCTCGATCCGCAACCCGGAGAAGACGCTGATCTCGATGCCCGCCGCCGCATGATGCAAGGGGCGGAGCGTATCCGCGACGATGTTGCTCGTGCATTTGACCTACTGGGTGGCGACGGGGCCGAAGGCGCGATGTCGGATGCGATACGCTGGCTCGAGGGTGTGTCGGACTCTGCAGGCGGACAATTGGAGGAACCGATCGCAGCGCTTGGCCGGGCCATGATCGAATTGGGCGAGGCGCAGGATGGTGTGAATGCCTGCCTTCAGGCGCTGGACTTCAACCCCGCCGAACTGGAAGCCGCCGAGGAGCGTTTGTTCGCCATCCGAGCACTGGCCCGTAAACATGATGTGGCCCCGGATGATTTGGGCACGTTTGCTGATACGCTGCGTGATCGTCTGGGCAAGCTTGATGCGGGCGATGCCGATCTGGCCGACCAACGTGCCGCGGTCGAGGCGGCCCAGGCGACCTACGATGCGGCTGCGGCAGATCTTAGCGCTGCGCGTCAAGCGGCGGCTGGACAATTGGATCAGGCCGTCATGGCCGAGCTTGCGCCGCTTAAAATGGAACGTGCGGTGTTTCGGACAGAGCTTACCGAGTCCGATCCCGGACCCGAGGGCACCGACGCGGTGGCCTTTACGGTTGCCACCAATCCAGGCGCACCATCGGGACCGCTGAACAAAATCGCCTCAGGCGGGGAACTCAGCCGCTTTCTGCTGGCGTTGAAAGTTTGCCTGTCCGGCGATGACAGCGCCAGGACCATGATTTTTGATGAAATCGACCGGGGTGTGGGAGGTGCGACGGCCGATGCGGTGGGCCGCAGGCTGGCGTCTCTGGCGCAGGGCGGGCAAGTTCTGGTCGTCACGCATTCCCCTCAGGTCGCGGCGCGCGCGGCCCATCACTGGCGTGTGCAGAAGCAGGTCACCGATGGCCAAGCGCTTTCAACCGTTGTGCCGCTGGCCGAAATAGATCGCGTGGACGAAATTGCCCGCATGGTCTCGGGCGATACGATCACAGAGGAAGCGCGGGCGGCTGCTCGCGCTTTGTTGGAGGCTTAGTGCGTCTTTGGCGCAATCCGCCGGCCTGACCGTCGCTATCTTACTTTTCTCAGACCCCGCCGTGGCTTACTAAGGGTTAAGTTATGATCCCCGAGAGCCAATGACCCAATCAACCCGCACCGTTCTGCGCAACCAGCTCAATCAGGCTCTTGCCGCGATCAAGGATGCGTTGCGGGTGATGCGTCGCCGAGGGCCGAGCCAAATCCAGTTCTGGTTTATCGCTCTGGCGATTGGGATTGCGGCAGGGTTCATGGCGCTTGGGTTCCGCAAAGCGATCCGAGGCTTGCAGGCCTATATTTACGATACCGAGGATATCCTGCTGCTGCACAGCCACGCTGAGAAGCTGCCTTGGTTCATCGTGCTGATCATTCCAATCATCGGCGGGGTGATCGTGGGGCTGATCCTCACGCGCTTTACTGATGATGGCCGAGTACGCTCGGTCGCGGATGTGATCGAAGGGGCGGCGGTCAGCGATGGACGGGTCGAGACCAAGGCAGGCGTCGCTTCGTTGTTCGCCTCTTTGATTACACTCAGCACAGGCGGCTCCACGGGTCGGGAAGGGCCTGTGGTGCATATGGCCGGGGTCATCTCGACCTGGGTCAGCGACCGCATCCATGCCGACGGAATCACCGGGCGCGACCTGTTGGGCTGCGCTGTAGCGGCTGCGGTTTCGGCCAGCTTTAATGCCCCCATTGCAGGAGCACTATTCGCGCTTGAGGTCGTTTTACGCCATTTCGCGGTCCACGCCTTTGCACCCATCGTCATTGCCTCGGTCGCGGGGACGGTGATCAACCGGCTGGAATATGGCGACGTTACCGAGTTCACGTTGGATACGCCCGGCTCGCTGCAATTCTACGTCGAACTGCCTGCCTTCCTAATCCTCGGGCTGATCTGCGGGTTGGTGTCCTTGCTTCTGATGCGCTCGATCTTTTTTGCCGAGGATTTTGGCAATCATGTTCAAGCCCGACTGTCACTGCCCGGATGGCTGCGCCCGGCGGTTTCGGGCGCGATGCTGGGCCTTTTGGCGATCTGGTTCCCGCATATCATCGGCGTTGGGTATGAAACGACGATCCGCGCTCTGACCGGTGATCTGGTGCTGACTACGGCAATCCTGTTTGCGATCCTCAAGACAGTGGCGGTTGCAATTACCATGGGCGGGCGCATGGGCGGAGGCGTGTTTTCGCCTTCTCTGATGATCGGAGCGCTGACCGGGCTGGCCTTTGGGCTGATCGCCACCGGATTGCTTCCGGATGTATCGGGAACCCATACCCTTTACGCTTTTGCCGGAATGGGGGCCGTGGCTGCAGCGGTTCTGGGCGCGCCGATCTCGACCACTTTGATCGTGTTCGAGCTGACCGGAGACTGGCAGATCGGTCTGGCGGTGATGGTATCAGTGTCTATGTCCACCGCCTTGGCCTCACGCCTTGTGGACCGGTCGTTCTTCCTTACCCAGCTGGAACGTCGCAATGTGCATCTGGCGGCGGGACCACAGGCCTATCTGTTGGCCATGTTGCGTGCCGGAGCGGTGATGCGACCCATTGGCGATGTGCGCTCGATCACCAAGGAGGAAGCGCGGGCGCTGATAGAAAAAGGCCTCTGCGTCAAAGCAAGCGCGACGCTCGAGGCGGCAATGCCCTATTTTGACCGCGAGGATATTCCCTGTATCCCGGTGATCGTCATGGACGAAAACGGGACAGAGACGCCGGTTGGCGCGCTCTATCACATCGACGTTTTAAAGGCGTATAACCGGGCGCTGGCGGCGACAGCGGCCGAGGAACACTCCTAGCCGTTATACACGCTCGCCGCGTCGCCCAGATAATTGTCCCACGCGAACCAAAAAGAGATATGCCCGGCCACGCGCGGCAATTGCGTGCCATCCGGCCCGATCAGCATCTCTTCGGACAAGGTCCATTTACGACCGCTCTCATCGACCAGACCTCCGCCTGATGCCTTGAACCGGTGGCCCGCACGCTCATAGGCACGTACTGTCCGGCGGTCCGGATTGCCGATCAAAACCAAGGGTCGATCCGCAATAGCATCGTTGATCACGCGGGTCTTGTTGAAAGCGTCCAGCGGCCAGGCCCGCGCGGCGCCGAACTGGCGGATGGTGAAGATGTAGTCTTTCTGGCGATGCTCGGACTGATCCACCAAAGCTGGGAACATCAACTCGGGTGAGGCGAAATACTCGCGATACACCACGCCCGAGCCATAGTTGCGACGATGCCCGGTGCTGAGCGACAAGACGCGCGTGTCAGGGTGAGAGGTTTTCCAGCTGTCCCAGGTCGTGATCACCACGGGGCGCTGCTTCAGTTCGATCCCGCTATCCACCAGGGGCCCCACCACCGGTTTGCCGGTATACTGGTTCCACAGCGAGTGCGTCTCGCGGTCGAACATCAGCTTGTTCGAGCGATACAGGAACCCCGAGGAACCGAAGACAAACGGTTTCCGCTGACCCGGCACCTGCGTCTCAAACAAGATGCCGGACCCGCAGAGGGTGCAATAGGCCAGCGCCACCGGCACGCCGCCGATCACCTCGTTGAACATCTCGTGCCAACCCATGATCCTAAGCGGGTAAGCGCGCACGTCACCGTTGATCGAGACCCCAAAGACCAGATCATCATCTTTCAGATAGTCGGCGTCGGAGGCCGAGATCAGCTTCGGATTGTCCAGCGAAGGGATGCCATCCTTGCGCACGCCGCCCCAGGTGATCTCCTCCAGCCGGATCTTCATCCGCTCGCGCTGCAGGTATTCGGGACGCAGGAACAGGTCGAAATTGTCGTCGATCCGCAGCAAGACCTCGCGTTTGAACGGGATCAAAGAAGGGTGTGGGACGATCTGAGGGTTCTGCTCTTGCCAGAGCATCCAGTCGAACCAGTCGGTGCCAAGTTGCTCGCCGGTCAGAGTCTCCATCACCTCGACGATGTCGTCCCGCCGCCGGTCAGTGAAACGCATGGCGGTCAAGAGGGCAGGGACCACATCCGGGTTTCCGCGCTGAGCCAGAAAGGCCATCTTGGCTTCGAAATCCGTACGACCGCCGCGCAACGTGCTGTGCAGCGCGTCCAGCACAGGGTCTTCCTGCGCCCAGCTTGTGGCAGGCGCCAGCGCGCTGGCTCCGACCATTCCAACAAATTGGCGACGAGAAACAGGCATGGCACCCTCCGATCCTTTTTCGCGCTTAGTATGAGGGCAAATGCACCGCCTTGCATGAAACAGCTGCGTGATTGGCGCGTGATCACCCGCGATCGTTGATTTGAGGGGTTAGGTCTGAAAAACAGAGAGGGTATTTTCAGAGCAGATTTCCCATGACCAATGCGATGCTGGGTGGTCAGCCGCATCCCGCGCGCTCTGGCCGGCGGCGGGTTTTGTGTCTTGCCTGCCTTTGCGCATTGCCTTGCCTTCACCGCTTTGCCCATTTTCTATGTGTTGGGGTCGGACTTCCTGGCTATGCGCTCGATTTTGATCGCGACCTCTTTACTGGCGGGGACAGCGGCTGAGGAACACTCATGAGGTTTTGGTGGCGGCCGGGCCACTATGGGCTTCTCTTTGAATTGAACACGTTGTTTGAAAGTGCGGTGTCTCCTAGCCTAATTGACGAACTTCTCATGAAAGTCACTCTGATTGAGGTTTGGACATGTCTTACGAACGATTTTCTTGGCTGACAGCGGCGGTTGCGATCTCGATGATTGGTGCTGTCCCAGCTCGCGCGCAGGAGGCGCCCTATGTCACCGGCTTTCTCGGTATTACCGATATGGGCGACTATGATTTTGATTTCTTCCAAACGATTCCTTCAGTCGTGGTCGGTCAAGGCACCATCACAACCGACACTGGAATCTCCTACGGTCTTGCCGTCGGAATGAGGGTCGCGCCAAATCTGCGGGCCGAATTCGAACTTTCACACGCCTCGAATGACACAAAGGAAATCGGCCGCCCGTTTACCCAGTACGACGGAAGCTTTGATGCGACATTCGGGATGGTAAACCTCTGGTATGACATCCCGGTCCAAGGCAGGTTCAAGCCCTATGTTGGCGGCGGGCTTGGGTTTGCGCGGGTTTCCCACGACGGTCAGTCCGGTGCTGGCGTCACATTGGTCGATGACAGTGACACCGCTATTGCAGGGCAATTGGGGTTTGGTGGCCGCTTCCAAGTAGGGGAACGCGGAAACATCGACATCGGGTACCGTTACAAGACGACCGGCGATCTTGATTTCACCACGACCCAAGTGTTCATCCCGACAGATCTCACGGATGGCCGCTACTCGTCGCACTCGCTCATTCTTGGGTACAGCTACAGTTTCTGACAGACGTAACTAAGTAATTCCGGCCCTCAAATCTGTTCGACCTTGATCGAGTCCACCGGGTAGAAAGCCAGATAGTCTTTGAGGCCAGCCGTCTCCTTGCCGGGGGCCTCAAAGCTCCAGGCCGCGTTTTCGGTGACCGAGGACTTGTTCACGATCGAGAAATGCGTGGCATCGCCTTTGTGTGGGCAGTGAATCACCTTGTCTGTACGGTCCAGGAAGGCCATCGCGATGTCAGAACGGGGAAAGTAGATCACGGGTTCCAGATCACCTTCGCGCAGCTCTAGCGCGTTCGAGCTTTCGCCCAGAATGGCCCCACCAGAGCGGACGCTCCATTTGCCGGGTGCTTCGGTGATCGTGATTTCAACCATGTCTTTTCCCTCGTTCTTGTCAGGGCCTCTCCTTTGCCCATTTTATGTGACAGTCTGATGTCAAACTGGCGCAGTTGCGGCATCCAACCACAGTTGAGCGTCCTCGCCCAGCCTTGGCCTGATTTTTTCCGCAACGTCGCGGTGATAACTGTTCAGCCAATCCCGTTCCTGCGCGGTCAGCATGTCGACCAGGATCAGGCGGCGGTCTATGGGCACATAGGTCAACGTGCGCCACTGCAACATGGCCCGTTCCGCATCGCCGTCGGGCAGCGACGGTGCTTCCTCTACGACAATCAGGTTTTCGATCCGGATGCCAAACGCGCCCTCGCGGTAATAGCCGGGTTCGTTCGACAGGATCATACCGGGCTCAAAGGGTACGTGGCTGACGCGCGACAGGCGTTGCGGGCCTTCATGCACGCTCAGATACGCGCCGACACCGTGACCGACGCCGTGGTTGAAGTCCTGCCCCGCCTGCCACAGAGGCGCGCGCGCCACGCATTCGATATCGCGCCCGGCCAGTCCAATTGGCCAGCGCAACATCGACATGGCGATCATGCCTTTCAACACGCGGGTAAAGCAGACCTTTTCGGTCTCTCCGACCTCACCTATTGCGATGGTGCGCGTGATGTCGGTGGTGCCGTCCAGATACTGCCCGCCGCTGTCCAGCACCAACAAATGACCTTCCTGCAAGGTGCTGTCGGTCTCTTCCGTCACGCGGTAATGCATGATCGCCCCGTTGGCGCCGGTTCCGGCGATCGTGTCGAATGAGATATCCTGTAGCGCATTGTCCCGCCGACGGGCTTCTTCCAGCCGGGTCACGACCTGCGTTTCGCTGATCTGCCCCGGCGTTTGCTGATCCAGCCAGAACAGCGTTTCGACGACGGCAACGGCGTCGCGCAGGTGGGCCTCGGCGCTGCCTGCAATCTCGGCCGGGTTTTTGCGAGCCTTGGGCAGGGCGCAAGGGTCGCCTCCATCAACCATCCGGTCCCCAAGCGCATCCGCTACAATTTGAGGCACTGTGCCCGGATCGACCTGAACCTTACCTTCTAGGGCAGCAACGGCGTCCAGAAATCCATCAGGCTGGTGAACCGAAACCTGAGGGCTCAGATGTTCTCCCAGTTCGCCTAGTTTTGCTGCAGCCATGAACAGATCAACACGACCGTCCGCATGTAGAATGGCAAAGCCATGGGCGACCGGGTTGTAAGCAATGTCCGAGCCGCGAATGTTCAACACCCACATGATCGAGTCGGGCAAAGTGATCACCGCCGCACTCCGCCCGCCGTCACGCAGGCTTTCAGCCAGTCGGGTGATTTTGCTCTCAGCGGTTTCCCCTGCAAACTCAATCGGATGTACCTTGACAGGGTTCATCGGTGGGGCGGGCTGATCCTGCCATATCCGGTCCACTAGATTGGCACAGCGCACCAACTCGATCCCGCTTCCCTCAAGGTCCGTCTGCGCGGCTTTGATCTGACCAGCGGCATGTAGCCATGGATCAAATCCGACCGATCCCCCGTTCGGCAACTGCTGTTTCAACCAACTGCTCAGGCTCACATCGGGCCAGGGCACCGGAGTGTAGTCCTCCGCCACCTGCGCCTTGACCTGCGTCCGATAGCGCCCGTCTATGAACACCCCGGCCACGTCCCGCAGGGCGGCGCAAAACCCGGCCGAGCCAGTGAACCCGGTCAGCCAGGCCAGTCGTTCGTCCCGAGGGGCCACATACTCACCCTGATGCGCATCCGCACGCGGCACCAGAAACCCGTCCAAACCTTCGCGCTCTAGTTCCTGCCGCAAAGCAGCCAATCGCGGAGGTCCCTGTTCGGGCCGCGCTGTCACCTCAAAAGACTGAAACATACCTGCCTCCCTCAAGCCAAAGTGTGGTTCCAAGCCACCTCTTCATCTTTTTGAAAATATACCCGGCGGAGGCAAGGCCAGCCTCAGCTGGCCCTTTTCATCCCCATTACCCGGGCCCGCGCGCGCGGGTCGCTGTCGAACAATGCCGCCAACTGTTCGGTCATGGCACCAGCCAGCTGTTCTACATCAGTTATGGTCACCGCGCGATCATAGTACCGGGTCACGTCATGCCCGATCCCAATGGCCAACAATTCCACCATCTTGCGCTTTTCGACCATGGCGATCACGTCGCGTAGGTGTTTCTCCAGATAGTTCGCCGGGTTCACACTCAGCGTGGAATCATCGACCGGAGCGCCATCGGAAATCACCATCAGGATCTTACGCGCCTCGCGCCGCGCCAACATCCGGCGATGGGCCCATTCCAGCGCCTCGCCGTCGATGTTTTCCTTCAGCAGGCCTTCTTTCATCATCAGACCAAGATTGGGCCGCGCCCGCCGCCATGGGGCGTCGGCACCTTTGTAGATGATGTGACGCAGATCGTTCAGGCGTCCCGGCTGCTGCGGGCGGCCTGCATTCAACCAAGCCTCACGGGCCTGACCGCCTTTCCATGCGCGGGTCGTAAAGCCCAGAATTTCGACCTTCACGTTGCAACGTTCCAGCGTCCGGGCCAGAACATCCGCGCAGATGGCCGCAATTGAAATCGGACGCCCGCGCATCGATCCCGAGTTGTCCAGAAGCAGGGTCACTACGGTATCGCGGAACTCGGTGTCCTTTTCGACCTTGAAGCTCAGCGGCGTAGTCGGGTTGGCAACCACGCGCGCCAGACGACCGGCATCGAGGATACCTTCCTCGCGATCGAACTCCCACGACCGGTTCTGTTGCGCCTGCAAGCGACGCTGCAACTTGTTGGCCAAGCGGCTAACCGCACCTTTCAACGGCTCAAGCTGTTGATCCAGATAGGCACGCAACCGTTCCAGTTCAGCAGGCTCTGCCAAATCCTCGGCAGCGATTTCCTCGTCATGGGTGTTCAGGTAGACCTTGTACTCTGGATCAGCCTCGGACGCAGGCGGAGGGGCAGGCGGCTCCAGCGGAGCCTCTCCCTCGGGCATCTCCGCCTCATCGCCCATCTCATCCTCGGCCATCTCGTCCATTGAGACTTGGGCCTGAGATTGATCCTGCTGTTCTTCCTGCGACTGCTCGGGCGTAGCGTCAGGATCCTGTTCCTCCTGATCATCTTGCCCGGTGCTGTCGGGATCGGGCTGCTCTTCGGCGTTTTCCTCGGCCTGATCTTCCTGTTCTTCGTCCAGCTCATCAGGATCATCGCCCAGCTGGTCGCCATAGCCTAGATCTTTGATCACCTGACGGGTGAACTTGGCAAACTCTGCCTGATCCGAGAGGATTTCGTCGAGCTTCTCAAGCGTGCCGCCAGCCTGCTCCTCAATGTATCCACGCCAGAGGTTCATGACATTGTTGGCCGCCGGCGGCAGGTCACGCCCGGTGGCCAGATGCCGGATTAGATAGCCCGCAGCAACGGACAAAGGTGCATCGGCGGGCTGCTTGCACTGGTCATAACCGCGCCGTAAGGCTTCATGGCTGATCTTGACATCAATGTTGGAAGCCGTACCGGGCATATCCCGCGCGCCCATCGCCTCGCACCGAGCGGTTTCCATCGCTTCATAGAGGTCCCGCGCCATATCTCCGGGCGGGGCATAGCGCATATGGGTCGCGTCATCGTGATAGCGGCGCTGCAAGGCCAAGGCATCGGCGGTTCCGCGCGCCAGCAAAACCTCTTCGCGCGTCATCCGTCGCGACACCTGAGGCAACCGCATAGCCTCACCCGAAAGGCCCGAGGGATCGACGGTATAGCTTACGGAAAGCTCCGGATCGTCGGCCATGACCTTTGTAGCCTCGGCCAGAGCTTTCTTGAACGGATCAGCAGGGTTGTCGTTCTTTTGTGCCATGTCCCCAAGCCTTTCACATTGCCGTCCCGATTTCCACCAAACAGGAATCCGGATCCGCCTTCATCTGGCTAAAAATACCTCCGCCGGAGCCATTGCGTCCGAAGCGGGCGCAATTCGGCGTTAGCCCAAGCTCGCGCTCGCCGCGCTTTCCGGCAGTTCTTCGTCAAAACAACGCTGATAGAACTCAGCCACTGTCTGGCGCTCAAGCTCATCGCACTTGTTCAAGAAGGACAGGCGGAACGCATAGCCCACATTGCGGAAAATCTCGGCGTTTTGGGCCCAGTTAATCACGGTCCGGGGGCTCATCACGGTCGACAGGTCGCCATTCATGAATGCGGTCCGGGTCAGATCGGCAACGGTGACCATCTGGCTTACGGTCTTGCGGCCCTCGGCGGTGTTATAGAGCGGCGCTTTGGACAGCACGATCATCGTCTCGGCATCGTGGCTGAGGTAGTTCAGCGTCGAAACCAGAGACCAGCGGTCCATCTGCGCTTGGTTGATCTGCTGCGTACCGTGATAGAGGCCGGTTGTATCGCCCAGACCCACAGTGTTTGCGGTGGCGAACAGGCGGAAATTCGGGTTCGGAGTGATAATCTCGTTCTGGTCCAGCAGGGTCAGCTTGCCGTCATGCTCCAGAACGCGCTGGATCACGAACATCACGTCCGCACGGCCTGCGTCGTATTCGTCGAACACGATGGCGACAGGGTTGCGCAGGGCCCAGGGAAGGATGCCTTCGTGGAACTCGGTCACCTGCTTGCCATCGCGCAGCTTGATCGCATCCTTGCCGATCAGGTCGATCCGGCTGATGTGGCTGTCCAGGTTCACACGCACGGCGGGCCAGTTCAGGCGGGCGGCAACCTGTTCGATATGGGTCGACTTACCTGTACCGTGATAGCCCTGGATCATCACCCGACGGTTATGCGCAAAACCTGCCAGAATCGCCAAAGTCGTCTCTGGGTCGAACTTGTAGGTCGGGTCAATCGCAGGCACCCGATCGCTACGTTCCGCAAAACCTTTGACCGCCATTTCGGTATCAATGCCGAACACGTCACGGACGGAGATCTCTTCGGTGGGTTTTGCGTTGATATCAATCGATCCGTCAGCCATTCGTCTTGTCCTTATCCTTAGGCCCGTCTTGCCGGGTTTGAACCCGTGTGTGGTGCAACATATTCCGACCAAGGGCAAGAGGAAGAGGCGCCGGGGTCGGGCTGAGCGGATGTTTCTTTCAAACTGGCCCTATGAAGATAAGGCGTGCGCTAGCCGTCGGACTTAAGTTCAGGGCAAGTGTGGCCTCAAAAAGGGCGAGGAACAGGTTTTTCCTGTCGTGTTGCCGAACCGCTGGGTAGGTCAAACCAGAGACTAGTGTGATAAGCGGCTGAATGCGCACTGAGCTTCAGTGCATAACTTATTCCTCGGCATTCCAGTACCCGTTCTGCTCAATAACGCTGGCTACCGCAAAGGCTTTCTCTGCCAGTCGTTTCTCGGTCCTGTCATCCAACGCCAGTTCAGTGAAGCGGTCATAGAGCAGTTTGGAGGTATAGAATTCAAACGCTTTGGAGTTGCCTGGGCTTTCCCAGAATGCCGTGATCCAAACAGATTCTCGCCCAAGGGTACAAATCTTGCACCAGTCATTCCAAAGCCGTTCAACCAATTTCGTGTCGGGCGTCGCGGCGACCTGTGCAAACAAGCTGTCCAGGTTCCACCCGGCAAGAGCGAACATGCAAAGAGTGTCATCGAGATACCCGGTGTCACGCGAGATTTCGCGTTCAAGATATGCGCGTTGAAACCGATCCAAGACGCGCCATTCTTCGGCAGACCAATTGTTCGGATTGCCGGTCGCGAACCGGTTCAGGCTGACTTCAAGCCCAACACTCGCAGCTTCTTCGTCAGCAGCAAGAACTTCCAAAATGCGAGGCAGCAAATAGCCCCAGGTTCCCTTGGAGATTCCGTTTGGGTCGTATGCCGCAAAAAACCAGTCCTGAAGATAGTGTAGAGGCAACTCCGCGATGGGAGCCGAGAAAAAGTCGGCTTCGATATCCGCATCCATACAACACTTTTGGCAAACATCCGTGCTGGACGGTTTTGCGTAGTCAAAAACCGCGTAGGCATCACTGATGATCTCAAAGAACGGATCGTCGGGCTGCAGCTTTGCTCTAAGAGGTTTCTGGTGTTTGCGCGGCATTTTTCGACGTCCTCGAAACTGCGCCTCGAAAACTATTTAAAGTTCCGGCTGTCCTTGATCTGATCCCAGGCCCAGACGACCTCTTGCAGTTGCTCTTCCTGAGACCGGTCGCCGCCGTTCATATCCGGGTGCAGCACTTTGATCAGCTTCTTGTAAGCCTTGCGAACCTCGGCCTTGGACCAGCTGTCATTGGCCTCCAGAATCTCGATGGCGCGCCGTTCGGTGGGCGGAAGGCGGCGGCCACCGCCACCCGAGGTGCGGCCTTTGTTCTGGGTGCTGTTTGCCCCCAGAACCTGGTGGGGGTCTTCGATGCCCAGACGCGCCCACGCACGGGCCTCGGGGTCGCCCATGGGCTTGGTTTCACGCTCCCAGACTTTGTCCTTAGTACGTTGCGCGTTCAGTTCAGCCTCGGTCGTGCCGTCGAAGAAGTTCCACTTCTGATTGTACTCGCGCACATGCTGCTGGCAGAACCAGAAGAAGTCATCCAGAACGTCCGGGGCCTTGGGTGCGCGATACTTGCCCGCCTCTTCACAACCCGGATGATCACAGATTCGCACCGAGGTTTCAGAGGCGCCCGACATGCCCCGACGCCCGCGCGGGTTCTTTTTCTTGGCGCTGGAGACGGACATATCGAATCCGAAAGGGTCTGATTTCGTCATGCTGTGATCCTTAAGAACGCATCTTCTCGACTCGGAGGCAGCAGTTTAGTCTAAGCAGCCGAAAGTAGAAGAGGGGGGCGGCAAGTTTTTTGCCGCTGAGCGTAAAAATGACTGTGAGCGATGAAATCCGAACCCGACTGCAGGCCGCCTTTGATCCGCGTGAGCTTGAGGTGGTGGATGACAGCGAAAGCCACCGGGGTCATGCCGGGTTCCAGGAAGGCGGCGAGAGCCATTTCAACGTCCGCATCCGCGCCGCCGCATTCGAAGGACAATCTCGCGTGGCTCGACATCGCGCGGTTCACAAAGCGCTGGGTGACTTAGTGCCGCGTATCCATGCCTTGGCGTTGGATATTGGCGTTTAATCTCGCTTAAAACCTTAGTCGAAAGGCGAGGCCGACTAGAGGTGCTGTATCGTAGCTCTGGCGGCTGATTTCGTTGCCGTTTTCGTCCTCCAGTGTCAGTCGACCATCGAATTCGGCCCCGGCGAAGACGGTTAAAGACACGCCCGGATTCGGATTGTAACTGAGCGACGCAACCACGGGGAGGCTCTTGTCTTCGCCGATCCCGCTCGGAGCCAACCCCGCGTCGTCTAGCCGGAAGCGAATTTTTTCGGATCGGGCCGACAGCGAGAGGCTGAAATCGTCATTCAACGCGTAGCTGAGGGTGAGACCCGGCCCGCGAGTCGCACCGATTCCGGAACCGGTGTTCAGGTTCCAGCGATCATTGATGTCCCAATCCACCAAAAGCGCCGGAAAGAGATCGACACCACTATCTTCCAATTGCGTGAAGGCGCCAAAGGCCGGTCCTATGGTCAGGCTTTCGCTGATCTGCCACGCAACGCCCGCAAAAACACCATAGGTACGACCATCTGAAGATGCGGCGCCTTTCTGATAGTCCCACCTGACCTGAGGCGACACGAAAACACTGGCCCGCTGGCCAGCCTGAAACCGCAGAGGAGCCGATATTCGGATGTCACGAATGTCATTCCAAGGCTGGTTGTCCGCCGTGCTGAAGTCGTAGTCCAGCAGCCCGTAGCTGACTGAAATGCCAAGTGATGTTTCGCTATCAAATCGGTAAAGCCCGGTGGCCCGCAGGAACGATCGCGTCGCGCTGAAGTCTCCACCCTGATCCAGATCGGCGCTTCCTTGGTAAGCGGCGAGTCCCTCGATCTGGCTGACCCATCCCAGCCGTTGTTGTGCGGTGGCCGGCAGCGCGATCTGGCAGGCGATTGCGGAGAGGAAACAAAGAAGAGCGGTGCAAGGTTTCATCGCGACCGTGGTCCTGTTCTGTGACGAAGGATGTTTTGGAACGATACGAGCAAAACTCAGGAACGGATGACCGCCTGAGTCTCGTTGGCTCAATCCGTGTTATCTAAACCACACCCTCTAGTCCGTGCGGTCTGGATGCGTTTTACTTGGCCTCTTCGCTCGGTTTCAACGTCAACGGCGGCTCATCTACTTCGGCTGAAATTGGTTCCGGGGCTTGAACCGCATCTGGCCCGGGAACGGGCTGAGCCAAGGGCACACCTTCGGGCGTTTCGCTTGGCGATGGTGTGGCCACGGGGGCCACTACCTCGGTGGCGTCGGCCTCAATCACCCGCCGAAACACCAGCACGTTGCGCCAGTTCGTGGTCGATCCGGTCAGGCCCGAGCGTTCCTCGCTGGGCAGCAACTCGGCGCGCTGGTATTCCCATCCCTGTTGACCCATCTCGTTCAGCACTTGCTCGACCGAGGTGGCAAAGCGGCCTTCTGGCGTTTTGACGCCCTTGGCCTTCGCGCCCTTTTGCGGGGCCGGAATGACTTTGTATTCGTAGCGCGGCATCGACTGTTCCCTTGTACCTTTGGCCGACAGCTTATCACGCAGGTCGCCGGGTGAAAGAGACGTTGCGCAAGTGGCGCAAATCAGCCGGTTCTCTGCGCCGCCTTGGCCACAACCGAGAGGCAAAGCTCGGTCGCCAGCGCCATGTCCTGCACCGAAATCCACTCCAACGGTCCGTGAATGCACTGCATGCCGGTGAACAGATTGGGGCAGGGTGTGCCAAACTCGGTCAGGCGAGAGCCGTCGGTGCCGCCGCGGATCGGAACCGAGAGCGGCTCGATCCCCAGTTCCTGACAGGCTTCGCGCGCCAAATCGACGGGGGTCATGTCATTCTCGAGCCAATAGCGCATGTTGCGGTATTGATGGCCGATGTCGCAGGTGATGGTCGCGCGGGGCTCGGATGCTTGAACGGCGTCGCAGACCTTGCGCACCAAGTCGCGCTGGGCCTCAAGCCCCTCCATCTCGAAATCCCGCAGGATCAGCTTGATCTCCATCTCGGACGAACCGCCGTTCATATCGGTGACGTGGATGAAGCCTTCGCGTCCGTCGGTGACCTCGGGGGTCAGTGTAGCCTGCGGCAGGGTCTGTACGATCTTTGCGGCCAGATGGGTGGCATTGACCATCTTTTCTTTGGCCAGACCGGGATGGATCGACACGCCGGTGATCTTGATCACCGCGCGGTCGGCCGAGAAGCTTTCATATTCAATCTCGCCTACCTCTTGCCCGTCCAGCGTGTATGCGAAATCGGCCTTGAGGTCCTTTGGCAGTTGCTCTGTCACACCACGCCCGATTTCTTCGTCCGGCGTGAAAGCAATGCGGATGGGCCCGTGCGCAATGTCTGGATTTTCAATCAGGTGCCGCGCCATGGTCATCAGAATCGACACGCCCGCCTTGTCATCTGCCCCTAATAGAGTGGTGCCCGAAGCGGTGACCAGATCATGACCAATCTTTTCGGCCAGATAAGGGTGTTCCTCCGGGGACAGAACCAGATCGGGATCATCGGGAAAGGTGATCTCACCGCCGTTATAGCCCTTGATGACGCGTGGTTTGACACCGGTTGCGTTGAATTGCGGGGCGGTGTCGACATGGGCGAGGAATCCCACGGTCGGCCCTTCGGCGGTGCCGGGAATGGTCGCCACAACGACGCTGTCGCCGGTCAGCTCGACATCCTGCGCGCCGATCTCGGTCAGTTCCTGCCTGAGCAGGTTCAGCATGTCGAACTGAATGGGCGTACTGGGGGTCGAAGGCGATGTCTCATCGCTTTGGCTGTCGATGGCCGCGTAGCGCATCAGACGGTCTTCAAGTTCCTGATCGAATTTTCTGGTCATGGCACCTCTCCTGCGGGGAAGAAAGGGCACAAAAGAAAACGGAGTCAAGCGGGTGGCCTGACTCCGTCGCAGAACTTTGAAAACGGGCTTATGAGCCCAGCTTTTGGGCAACCAGCTCGTTGACGGCCTTGGGGTTGGCCTTGCCGCCGGTCGCTTTCATCACCTGACCGACGAACCAGCCCGCCAGCTTCGGGTTTACCTTGGCCTTTTCGACCTGAGCCGGGTTTGCGGCGATGATCTCGTCCAAAGCGGCCTCGATCGCGCCGGTGTCCGTGACCTGCTTCATGCCGCGCTCTTCCACGATCTGCGCCGGGTCGCCGCCTTCGGTGTAGACGATCTCGAACAGGTCCTTGGCGATTTTGCCCGAGATCGCATCCGAGGAAATCAGATCAATGATCCCACCCAACTGCGCCGGAGAAACGGGCGAGTCGGTGATCTCGTGGTCTTCTTTCTTCAGGCGACCAAACAGCTCGTTAATGACCCAGTTCGCGGCCAGCTTGCCGTTGCGGCCTTTGGCGACCTCTTCGAAATAGGCGGCGCTTTCGACCTCGGCGGTCAGGACCGAGGCGTCATAGTCGGTCAGGCCGAACGCTTCGATGAACCGCGCTTTTTTCTCGTCGGGCAGCTCAGGCAGATTGGCGGCGATGTCGTCGACCCATGCCTGTTCGATCTCCAAAGGCAGCAGGTCGGGGTCCGGGAAATAGCGGTAGTCATGCGCTTCTTCCTTGGACCGCATCGAGCGGGTCTCACCTTTGTCCGGGTCATACAGGCGGGTTTCCTGATCGACCTTGCCACCAGCTTCGACGATGGCGATCTGACGGCGGGCTTCGACCTCAATCGCCTGCTGAATAAAGCGCATCGAGTTCATGTTCTTGATCTCGCACCGCGTACCAAGATGCGAGAAGTCCTGTGTCTCCTGATACTTCTCATACGCACCCGGCAAACAGATCGAGACGTTTACGTCCGCCCGCAGGTTTCCGTTCTGCATGTTGCCGTCGCAGGTGCCTAGGTAACGCATGATCTGGCGCAGCTTGGCGATATAGGCGGCAGCTTCTTCGGGGCCACGGATGTCGGGGCGCGAGACGATCTCCATCAGGCAAACGCCGGTCCGGTTCAAGTCGACAAAGGACATATGCGGGTCCATGTCGTGGATCGATTTGCCCGCGTCCTGCTCCATGTGGATGCGTTCAATGCGAACCATGCGCGCGGTGCCGTCGCCCATCTCAACCAGCACTTCACCTTCGCCCACGATGGGGTGGTACAGCTGCGAAATCTGGTAGCCTTGCGGCAGGTCAGGGTAGAAATAGTTCTTGCGGTCAAAAGCCGATTTCAGGTTGATATCCGCTTTCAGGCCAAGACCCGTGCGCACGGCCTGTTCCACGCAATATTCGTTGATCACCGGCAGCATGCCCGGCATCGCCGCGTCCACGAAGGCCACGTTCGAGTTCGGCTCGGCCCCGAATTGGGTCGACGCGCCGGAAAACAGCTTGGCATTGGACGAGACCTGAGCGTGCACCTCCATCCCGATCACCAGTTCCCAATCGTGCTTGGCCCCGGCAATGGTTTTAACTTTGGGCATTTCGTATGTCAGGTCGAGCATGGCGCGCCTCTAATTTCCGCAGAAGTCTAGGCTTGCGTATTAGGCCCGGCGCGCCAAAGGGGCAAGGGGTTAGTTCCCTGAGACTTGCAACCCCGTCGGCGTGAAGGTCACGCTTTGACCATCGCGCAGTTCCTCGCGCAGTTGATCGGCGATCGCCCGCAGCGCATCTCGGCGGCCACGTGCGGCGAAGCGCTCGGTCGAGTTGACGCGCAGGCTGTTGCTGAACCCGTTCGCCGCATGGGCCCAGATCAGGGGGTGCAGCTCGGTCAGGTGATCGCGGATCAACCAGTTTGCGGCCTCGCAAATCTGTTTGCGGGCGATGTCGGCCTTAGGGTTGCGGCTCATCCCGTTTTGCAGCGTGACCGAACAATAGGCCGCCAACAGGTTGATCGTCTGCTGGTCGGGGCGGCGTTCGACGATGTCGTGCAACCCTTCCAGAAAATACTCGACATCCACGCGCGCGCAGGCTTCGTCATCCAATGCGATGGCATCGAACTGGACCCAAGTATAGCCCCCAGCACCCCATGTTTTCTGAGTGCGCGCGGCGTTGCGCAGGGCCTGAACTTCCAGCTGGTCGTAAGTCCCAAACCTGCGTGGCAACAAATGGCTGCCCATTGCGCGCATGTGGCGATGGTTTTGCGGGTCAAGCGTGATCAGCTCTTCGTATTTGTCTGCCACACGGGTGCGTGGGCTGACATGGCCCGCCAATAGGGCGCAATCCGCAGCGGCAATTGCTGGGCTGTTCGGCATGGCAGAGCGGCAGTCCTTCAGCAAATCGGCAGCGCGGTCGAAATGCGCGGCGCAACGGGATTGATGCAGTGAGGGCAGGTCTTTGGGGTCCGATGTCCCGCGCCATGCCCAGGCTAAATCAATATGAGCCAGCGCCACCACAAGGGCGATCATCGGGTCATCCGGGTGGTTCTGAATTTCACCCTCCAGTTCAGAGATGCCTGCCAGAAAGTCATAGTCTGACTGAGTTCTGCCATCCGACAAGGCATGTTCCGCAGCCAGCACAACATCTGCCCGGGCCCCGAAACCCAAAAGGTCTGCAATCGGCTGACCGCAGGGTGTTGTTTCGCGCGCGTCATCTGCGGCCCGCATCTCTTGCGAGAGTTCGGCCCACATATCCTGACGCGCCAGATGGCGTCCGCGTTCGATCGCCTGATGCCCGGCACTGTCATCTGTTTCCGCGATCGGGATGTTCAACTGCCCCGAGGCAACAAGCCATGCCGTTGCATCTGCGACCGACGCAGGCAAAGGCGTAGAGGTGGGACTGGAAGAGCCGAAAATACGGGCGGCAGCCGCCCTGAAAGACCGAAACATGGCAAAACTCGAACTGTAACAAACGTGTAACGCGTCCAGTTTGCCAAAAACTGTGTCTATTTCAAGGAGTCGTTGCGCACGTTAGTCCGAGGTGTGGTCAATTAGCCTATGGTCCTGGGATTGTTTCAAAAAACCCTAAAATGATGACGCTCAACGGTAAATCCCGCCTGCTGCAACACGTCTTCGAACTCTTTGTGTGGGGGCAGCGACTCATCCGGCAGGCGGAGGCGCTTGTCTGATTTCAGCACTGCCGAGACGCGGACCGAGAAATCCCAGCTGGTGTCAAATCGGAATCGGTCAACCTCGGACAGGTTCAGTTCGCCGCTGCGCTGGCCGGTGAACCAGCGCAAATTCTCGCCGGTCAGTTCGACCCCGGCGCTGGTGTCTTTCACAATATCCCAGACGGCCGGCAGTGTCGCCAGCGCCAGCAACGCCATCAACCACCAGGCCGCTTCTACGAAAAGGACCAGGCCGACTAGCACCGCGTAGATGCAGATCAGCAAGACCACCACACGCGGGTTCCGGTTTTGCCGTGTAAAGCGGAACGAGGTCATGCGCCGAGGATGCGCGAGACCATCTCGGTCGTGTCGCGTGACAGGTCGGGCGTGTCGGCGATCCGGCGCAGATGCGCGCGCATCAGCGCCTGACGGTCGGCGTCATATCGTTTCCACGTCTGGAACGCCGAACACATGCGCGCTGTGGTCTGCGGGTTCACCGGATCCAACCGGATCAGCCAATCGGCAAGCAGGGCATAGCCCGCTCCGTCTTCCTGATGGAAGCCCGCATGGTTCATGGCCAGCGATCCCATCAAGGCACGAAACCGGTTGGGGTTTTTCCAATTGAAATCAGGATGCTCTGTCAGGTTACGTGCGGCCTCGACCGTGGTCTGAGGGGCGGCCATCGAGACCTGCAGACCAAACCATTTGTCGACCACCAGCCGGTCATGCTGCCACTGGTCGTAGAAGGCGCTCAGTTCCGTCTCACCTTTGCCCGCGCGCAGCACGCAGGACAGGGCGGTCAGTTGCAGTGTCATATTGTCGGCAGTTTGGTACGCGTCTGCCGCCTTGCTGCCGCCGTCCAGCCGCGAGGTGAGAGCCAGCGCTGCTCCGCCCAATGCACGCTTGCCGGATTGCGCCGCGTCCGGTTGATAAGGGGCGTCCACAAGTGTTTCGCTGTGCAGCTTGGGCAGAAGATCCTGTACGTGTTGCGCAGTAGCTTGACGGAGAGTCTCGACAGCGGTCCAGATGGCCATCGGGTCGGGTGTGACGCCCTTGTCATGTAGGGCGGCGGCCAGTTCGGATTGGGTCGGAAGGCCCAGCATCAAGGCCCGATAGGCCGGGTCCAGTGTTTCATCGCGCAGTACGGCCAGCAGGCCATCCAGATAGTCGGAATCCGGCGTCGCCTCTTCGGTGATAATGCGCAGCAGACTGTCCTCGGCCAGCGAGCGCCCGGCCTGCCAGCGGTTGAACGGATCGGTGTCATGGGCCAGCAGAAAGGCGCGCTCAGCATTCGAAGTGTCATGTTCAAGGATCACAGGGGCCGAGAAATCGCGTAGGATTGAGGGCACGGGTTTGGCCGCCAGTCCGGCGAAGGAAAAGCTCTGCTCGGCCTCGGTCAGTTCCAGCACTTGGGTTGCGTGAACCTCGCCGCCGTTCGGGCCCAGCAAGCCGACAGCGACGGGAATGACCTGAGGCTGCTTATCCTCTTGTCCCGGAGTCGGGTCGGTGCGTTGGCTCAGCGTCAGCGTGTAGGTACCATCCGCCCAATCCTCGGCCACGGATACGCGCGGAGTACCGGACTGGCTGTACCAACGTTTGAACTGGCTCAGGTCGCGGCCTGTTGTGTCCTCGAAGACTTGCAGCCAATCTTCTATCGTGCAGGCCTGCTCGTCATGGCGGTCAAAATAGAGATCCAGCGCCCGTGCATAGGCTTCATCCCCAACCAGACGTTTCAACATGCCGATGACCTCGGCACCTTTCTCATAGACGGTCGAGGTGTAGAAGTTGTTGATTTCCTGAAAACTCTCGGGCCGGACGGGGTGCGATAGCGGGCCATTGTCCTCAGGAAACTGCCGTGCGCGCAGGTCGATGGCGTCGTGGATGCGTTTGACCGGAGCCGAGCGCATGTCCGAGGTGAACTGCGCATCGCGGAACACGGTCAGGCCCTCCTTGAGGCACAGCTGAAACCAGTCGCGGCAGGTGATGCGGTTGCCGGTCCAGTTGTGGAAATACTCATGTGCGATGATCGCCTCGATCCGTTCGAAATTCACGTCGGTCGAGGTTTCCGGGCTGGCCAGAACGGCAGAGGAGTTGAAGATGTTCAGCCCCTTGTTCTCCATCGCACCCATGTTGAAATCGTCCACGGCGACGATGTTGAACACGTTCAGATCGTATTCGCGGCCGTAGACGTCCTCATCCCATTTCATGGACTTCTTGAGCGCCTCCATCCCGAAGGCGCATTTGCCTTCGTCACCGGGGCGAACCCATAGGTTCAGCTCGACCTCGCGACCCGACATTGTGGTGAACTGGCCGGGATGCGCAATCAGGTCGCCGGCGACCAGAGCAAACAGATAGGCAGGTTTGGGCCATGGGTCCGTCCATTCGGCCCAGCCTTCGCCCTTGCCGGACGGGTTGCCGTTGGACAGCAGCACCGGAAGGTCGCCATTGATACGCACCGTGAAGGTCGACATCACGTCGGGACGGTCCGGGTAGTAGGTGATCTTGCGGAACCCCTCAGCCTCGCACTGGGTGCAATACATGCCGTTCGACATATAGAGCCCTTCAAGCGCAGTGTTGTTGCCGGGGTCGATCTCGACCACCGCCTCCCAGACAAAGGGGGCGTCGGGGGCGGCAACCGTCAGGCCCTCAGGCGTAAGGTTGGGGGACACGTCGGCACCATCGATGGAGGCGCGGATCAGCTTCAGTTGCTCGCCATGCAGGAAAAAACTGCGATCGCTGGCCTCAGGATTCGGACGAAAGGCGATGCGGGATGTGACGCGGGTGGCATTTGCTGCCAGATCAAACGTCAGATGCACATTGTCCACCAGATACCCGAACGGGGTGTAGTCTTTCAGATAGATCGTAGTGGGGGCGGCGTCGCGCATCGGGGGCCTCGTATCGGTTGGTTTGCGGGCGACGTTATGAGCATCTCAGTAGGGCTGCAAGCTGCGCCGATTGGACAGGCTCGATCTTCATGCAGTTTTTGAAACAGCTTTCGGGAAATTGGGTTATCCGAAATTGCGGTGGAAAAGTTGCTTATCGGAAACTTTCGGCCTAAGTGGTGCTTGCATACAATGGCACACAAGGCGGAGAAACGGATTATGAGCGGCAGAAACGCACGCAGCGGGTTGCAGGTGGCCAGCGAGCTGGTGGATTTCATAGAAAACCGGGCGTTGCCGGGCACGGGTGTTGAGGCAGAGGCGTTCTGGGACGGCCTGGCGCGCATGATCAGCGACCTTGGTCCAAAGAACCGGGCTCTGCTGGCCAAACGGGCTGCTATTCAAAGCCGTGTGGATAGCTGGCACCTTGATCACGCCGGACAGACCGAGGACCCTGCCGCATACCAAGCGTTTCTGCGTGAGATTGGCTACCTCGTTGAAGAAGGCTCGGATTTCGCAATCGAAACCGCCAATGTTGACCCGGAAATCGCCCTGATCCCCGGTCCTCAGCTTGTTGTACCGATCACCAACGCGCGCTTTGCTCTGAACGCCGCCAATGCCCGTTGGGGCAGCTTGTATGATGCGCTCTATGGCACGGATGCGATGGGCGATCTGCCTGTGGGCGGCGGCTACGATGCTGCGCGCGGCGCGCGTGTGATTGCATGGGCCAAGGCGTTTCTCGATGACGCTGTGCCATTGGCCAGCGGTTCTTGGGCGGATGTTACGAAGCTGAGCGTTGAGGCAGGCGCTTTGGTTCCTGCTCTCGAGGACGCCTCGAGCTTTGTGGGCCATGGCGGCGCCGCTGAAAAGCCCGAGTTCATCCTGTTGAAAAACAATGGTCTTCACATTCAGATCATGATCGACCCAATCAGCGCGATCGGCGCTGCTGATCCGGCCAACATCTCGGACTTGCGGCTCGAGTCTGCGTTGTCGACGATCATGGATTGCGAGGACTCCGTGGCCTGTGTGGATGCAGCCGACAAGGTTGTTGCCTACGGTAACTGGTTGGGTCTGATGAAGGGTGACCTGACTGAAGAGGTCAGCAAATCCGGCAAGACATTTACCCGCCGGTTGGCGGCTGATCTTGACTTCACAGACGTGAACGGAGCAGAGGCGCGCCTCAAAGGCCGCTCGCTGATGCTGGTGCGCAATGTGGGCCATCTGATGACCAACCCGGCCGTGCTGGATGCCGAGGGTAACGAGATTGGCGAGGGCCTCATGGATGCGCTCTGCACCACGTTGATCGCCATGCATGATCTGGCGCGCGATGGCGGCAACTCAGTCACCGGGTCGGTCTATGTGGTGAAGCCAAAGATGCATGGACCCCAAGAGGTCGCCTTTTCGGTCGAGATTTTCGACATGGTCGAAGACATCCTCGGCCTGCCGCGCAACACCGTGAAGCTGGGTATCATGGACGAGGAACGCCGCACCTCGGCCAACCTCAAGGAATGTATCCGGGCCGCGAAATCGCGCGTGGCCTTCATTAACACCGGCTTCCTTGATCGGACCGGGGACGAGATCCACACCTCGATGGAGGCAGGCCCGATGCTGCCCAAGGGCGACATCAAGAACACACCATGGATCGCGTCCTACGAGGATCGCAACGTCGATATCGGTCTGGCCTGCGGCCTGAAAGGCAAGGCGCAGATTGGTAAAGGTATGTGGGCCATGCCCGATCGCATGGGCGATATGCTGGAGGCTAAGATCGGTCATCCGCAATCCGGTGCCACTTGCGCATGGGTTCCCTCGCCAACCGCTGCGACTTTGCATGCCACGCACTATCATAAGGTCGACGTTCTGGCCCGTCAGGATGAGCTGACCGCCGGTGGCGCGCGTGGCACGTTGGAGGATTTGCTGACCGTTCCGCGGCTGGGTGGACGCAACCTCAGTGATGATGAGATCACCCGTGAGGTCGAGAACAACGCGCAGGGTATTCTGGGCTACGTTGTGCGTTGGGTCGATCAGGGCGTCGGATGCTCGAAAGTGCCGGACCTGAACGATATTGGTTTGATGGAAGATCGCGCGACCTGTCGGATTTCCAGCCAAGCGTTGGCCAACTGGCTGCACCACGGTGTCGTCAGCGAAGAACAGGTGATGGCGGCGATGCAAAAAATGGCAGCCGTCGTGGACCGTCAGAACGAAGGTGACACAGCCTATCATCCGATGGCGCCCGGTTTTGATGGCATTGCCTTCCAAGCGGCCTGCGATCTGGTGTTCAAGGGTCGTGTGCAACCGTCGGGCTATACCGAGCCGGTCCTGCATGCCCGCCGTTTGGAGTTGAAAGCCAGCTTGGGTTAAGTGGATAGGGCGGGAACGAGAGGGCTCTCCGCCCCCTCAAGCTCCCCCAGGATATTTTTGACCAGATGAAAGGGATCAGGGATGGCAATTTCCTTGCGCAAAGCGCGCACCATCATTCGTAAAGCTCTGGAAGAGGGGCGCCGGTTGGAGTTGAAACCGCTTTCGGTCGTTGTGCTGGATGCGGGCGGTCATGTCATTGCGTTCGAGCGCGAAGATGGCGCGGCCCCCGGTCGGTTTGGAATTGCGCAGGGCAAAGCCTATGGCTCGGTCATGCTGGGTATGGCAGGTACAGCTCAGATGCAGCGGGCCGAAGCGCAGGCCTATTTCATGGCTGCAGTGAACGGAGTTTATGGCGGTAAAGTCATTCCGGTGCCGGGTGGAGTACTGCTGCGCGACAAGAAAGGGGCAGTGATTGGCGCCGTTGGCGTGACGGGCGACACCTCGGACAATGACGTGCTTGCTGCGATGGCAGGGATCGAAGCCGCGAACCTTATTGGCGAAAGCTGATTTCCTTGAAGAAGGGGAGAGCCTGCGCGGGCTCTCTTACTCAACTTGGGTTTTTGTATTGCACGTTTAGCGGGCAATGGGAGTCCGATTGTGACAATGTCCCATCGGTTCAATAGGTGTGCGGCATTGAACAGGTACTTGCGCTGACACACAGGGCCTGTGCTATTGCGCGCTGTTGCCCCTGCCGATAGCTTTTCCACACGTTTAGGAAATAAATTGGGAAAGCAGAATGTCTCGACCCGTCGTCGGTATCATCGGCAACTCTTACTTGATGAATGACAACTACCCGACGCATGCCGGTGGCACGATGAACTCGGATGCCGTTGCGAATGTTTCTGGGTGTTTGCCGCTGCTGATCCCGGCTGATCCACGATACGTCTCAGTCGAGGAATTGCTGGACGCGTGCGACGGGTTTCTTCTAACGGGTGGTCGCCCCAATGTGCACCCCGAGGAATACGGTGAGCCGCCGACCGAAGCGCATGGCGATTTCGACCGGGCGCGCGATGCGATTACCTTGCCGCTGGTGCGCGCCTGTGTTGAGCGCGGCCAACCGTTTTTCGGAATCTGCCGAGGTTTTCAGGAAGTTAACGTGGCGATGGGCGGGACGCTCTATCCCGAGATCCGCGACCTTCCGGGGCGGCAGAACCACCGGATGCCACCGGATGGAACGCTTGAGGAAAAATTCGCCCTGCGCCATGTCGTGACTCTGAACGAAGGCGGCGTGTTCCATCGGCTGTTTGGAGCGCGCGAGGTGATGACCAATACGCTGCACGGTCAGGGGATCAAAGCCGTGGGCCAGAATGTCGTGATCGACGGTCATGCACCGGATGGCACGCCTGAGGCGATTTATGTCAAAGATGCGCCGGGCTTTACCCTCTCGGTCCAATGGCACCCGGAATGGGATGCTGCAAATGACCCGGTATCTCGCCCGTTGTTTGAGGCGTTTGGCGCGGCGGTCAAAGCCTGGTCCGCTGGATCAAGCACGCGGTTCCTGCAACAAACAGCGTAAGTTTTGGCACCGGTCCGGCCGGGAGGGGATGCCGGACCGGTGCGTCGCGATCAAATCAGCAGGTCGAACTGATTGATCAGCGGCAGGGTTCGTGCGCGTTCTCCGGTCAGATCAAACAGCGCATTACCTAAGGCCGGCATCGAGGGGGGTGTACCGGGCTCACCTGCGCCTCCCATATGGCGGTTGGTCTCGAGAACGCGCACTTCGACCTGCGGAGCCGTGTGCATGCGAAGTGCGTCATAGTCGGGGAAGTTGAACTGCTCGACTTCGCCCTCGGCAAAGGTGATCTCGCCGTAGCAAGCGGCGCTCAGGCCGTACATCATCCCGCCAAACATCTGTGCTTTGACGTTTTCTGGATCCAACGCGAGACCCATGTCACAAGCGATCCACGCCTTGTTGATGCGGATCGTGCCGTCTTCGTCGACCACCTCGATCACTTGCGCGACCGGGCTGCCAAAGCTGTAGGTAAAAGCGACACCTCGACCGACGCCAACCGGGGTTTGGCCGGTCCAGCCAGACATCTCTTTCACGGCCTCAAGGCAACCTGCCGAGGGGGCGTGTTCGGTCTTCATCAACTCCAGTCGGAATTCCAGCGGGTCGCGGCCTGCGGCGTGGGCCATCTCATCCATGAAGGTTTCATGGAAAAAGCCGTTATGGCTGTTGCCGACCGAGCGCCAGAAGCCAACAGGCACGTCGAGCTTCGCGATATGGCCGCTCATCCGGTAGTTCGGCACGGCATAGGGTTGGTTGAAGAAGCCCTCGACCAGAACCTTGTCGGGGCCTGCACCGGGCATCCCAGTATAGCGCTCAACCGCTTGCTGCGTGCAGGATTGCGAGGCAACCGCGCCGTCGATCAGCACCGCTTTGCCATCCTTCACAGCACCACGCAGCCGAGCGATCGCGCCAGGGCGGTAATAGTCGTGGCGCATGTCCTCTTCCCGGCTCCAGGTCGTCTGGACCGGAGTGCCGGGAACGGCCATAGCCACTTTGGTGGCGATCTCGCCGAAATCCAGTTCCCCACGGCGACCAAACCCACCGCCCAGATAGGTGGTGTGGATCTGCACCGCATCCGTATCCAGACCAGCGGTATTAGCCACGCGGAATTGGATCAGAGTGGGGGCCTGGTTGCCGCACCACAGTTCCAGCGCGTTGCCGGTGTATAGCGCGGTGGCGTTCATCGGCTCCATCGTAGCGTGGGCCAGATAGGGCAGGCGGTATTCGGCTGTGATTTCGGTTGCGCCCTCGGGTGTGACGCTGACGTCGCCGTCGTCGCGCATGGTCGAGTTTGCGGAATCGTCAAACGCTTCGGCGATCTTGGCGAAGATGCCGTCGGTCTCGGGCGGGTAGGGGGCATCGCCCCAATCCACGTCGATCGCCTCCACCGCTTGATTGGCGAGCCATGTGTTGTTGGCGATGACCGCAACGCCAGTGCCCAGATCGACGATCTGTTCGACCCCCGGCATGTCTTTTGCGGCGCTGTCGTCATAGCCGTTCATCGCGCCGCCCAGCTTGGGGTTCATGCGCACGGCTGCAAATTTCATACCAGGCAGGCGGACATCGACGCCGAATTCAGCAGTGCCTGTCGCTTTCCCAACCATGTCCAGACGCGGTTGGGTCTGACCCAGATACCGCCATTCGGACGGGTCACGCAGAGGCGCCTCAACCGGCTCAAGACCCGCCGCATCCATTGCGAGGTCGGTATAGGCGATTTTGTCGCCATTGGGCGCGATGACATGCCCCGAGGCCGTCTGTAGTTGCGACGGATCAACCCCCAGACGGTCGGCAGCGGCCCGTTTCAGCGTCTCACGCGCCGAAGCTCCGGCCTGCCGCATCCGCTCGAACCCGTCTTTCATCGAGGTTGAGCCTCCTGTGACCTGAAGGCTCAGCGCTTGGCCGAGGACACCGAGCGTTTCGCCCAGATTGTACTGGAAGTTCGAGACGTCGTAGCCCTTGTTTGGCAGGCTCTCTCCCATCAGCGCCGAATTGTAGTAGGCGGCTGCGGCGGGGCCGTGCAGAACGTTGATCTGATCAAGATCGACGTCCAGCTCCTCGGCGATCAAAGCAGCCCAGGTCGTCTTTACGCCCTGTCCCATTTCGGCGCGCGGAGCGAACAGCGTCACGCCATTCTGGTCGATCAGAACGAACGGGTTCAGCACGGCCTCACCCTCGCCAGGTTTCAGCGGGTTCGGGGCAGGGCGGGTGACGTAGTAGCCGCCAAAGGCCACACCGCCGACAATCGCGGCCGAGCCGATCAGGAAGGTGCGGCGCAGAATTGTTCCAACTTTGCCCATGTCTTAAGCCTCCTGCAACTTGCCAGCGGCGTCTTGGATTGCGGCGCGGATGCGGGGGTAGGTGCCACAGCGGCATAGGTTGCCCTGCATCGCGTCGTCTATGTCGGCGTCCGTTGGGGTCGGGTTTTCCGCAAGCAAAGCTGCCGCCTGCATGATCTGACCAGACTGGCAGTAACCGCATTGCGCGACCTGATGATCTACCCAGGCCTGCTGGATCACGGCCATCGCTTCGGGCGAACCGATGCCTTCGATTGTAGTGACATCGCCCCAGACATCGGACAGCGACACCTGGCAAGATCGCACGGCCTCACCATCGATATGCACGGTGCAGGCGCCGCAGGCGGCGACGCCGCAGCCGAATTTGGTTCCGGTCAGGCCGACCTCATCCCGCAGGACCCAAAGCAGGGGGACGTCGTCGGGCAGGTCAACCTGATGTTGCTTGCCGTTGATCTTCAGCGCGGTTGCCATGGCACACCTCTCGTAGCTGTGGCGGTTTCTGACATAATTGTCTGAAAGTGTCAGTGTGTCAATTGACAAAATAAGCGAAAAGTGTCAGATCGGTTTCATGACGAAAAAACAGGACGATCCGCGGCAACAGGCCATTCTTGCGTCGGCGCTTGAGGCGTTCGCGGCCTATGGGTTTCGCAAAACCTCGATGGACGACATCGCCAAAGGGGCGGGCATGTCGCGCCCAGCCGTGTATTTGCACTACAAGAACAAAGAGGCGATCGTGCGCAGCCTGACGCGCGCGCATTACGCCGACAAGACCGCAAACGTATCGCAAGCCTTGTCAGCCAGTGGCAGCGTGTCCCAGCGATTGGCGCGTGCGATTGACGGACAGATCAAGGGGTTGGCTGAGATACTGACCTCTGCCCACGGGCGAGAGATGCTGGATACCAGCAAATCGACTGCCTCGGACATTCTGGCCGAGGGTGAGGAGGAGATGACCGAGCTTTATGCCGACTGGTTGCGCCGTGAAGAAAGCGCGGGACGCGTTCGTCTGCCCAACGGCCCGGACGAGACGGCGAAGACCATCACAGCGACCCTGATGGGCGTTAAGATGACTGCAACCAACGCTGATGAGTTCGAAACACGCATCTCGCAACTCGCCGAATTGCTGGGCGCCGGACTCGAGGTCAGGTAACCCGCTGGCGGATTTTGTACTCGGGTTGGTCCCACAGGTTGTTCGTGATGATATCCGCCAGAATCTCTGCGGCCTGTTCGACGTCGCTTTCGTCAACATAAAGTGGCGTGAAGCCAAAGCGCATGATGTCTGGTGCGCGGAAATCTCCGATCACGCCGCGAGCAATCAGCGCCTGCATGGCCGAATATCCTTCGGCAAAGTGGAATGAGACCTGACTGCCGCGCTGTGCCGGATCGCGTGGGCTGGCGAGGGTTAGGCCGGGGCAGGTGGCCTCGACTTTTGCGATGAACAACTCGGTCAGTTCGATGGATTTCGCCCGGACATCGGCCATCTCGGCCATGTCCCAGACATCCATCGCCGCAGACAGCGCGGCCATTTGCAAGACCGGAGGGGTGCCGACTCGCATCCTCTCAATCCCCGAACCGGGACGATAGTCGAGATCGAAGGCAAAGGGTGCTTCGTGCCCCAGCCATCCCGAAAGCGCTGGGCGGACGCGGTCGGACAGGCGCGGAGCAACGTAGATGAACGCGGGCGCACCTGGGCCGCCGTTGAGATATTTGTATGTGCATCCGACCGCAAAATCGGCATTGCACTCGGCTAGGTCGACTGGAATTGCACCGGCGGAATGGGCCAGATCCCAAACCGTCACCACACCGTTGGCATGGGCCAGCTCGGTCAGAGCTTTCATGTCGTGCATACGGCCGGTGCGATAGTCGACTTCGGTCAGCATCAAAACCGCGACCTCTTCGGTGATGTTTTCAGCGACCTCTTCCGGGGCGACGACGCGCAATTCGTATTCCGCGCCCAGAGAGCGCAGCAGCCCGTCCGCCATATAGAGATCAGATGGGAAATTGCCGTTGTCCGACAGCACAACCTTGCGGCTCGGGTTCAGCTCCAACGCCGAAGCAACGGCCTGATAAACCTTGATCGATAGGGTATCACCCACCACAACGCTGCCTGCCTCTGCCCCGATCAGGCGCCCGATCCGATCCCCGAGACCTGTGGGCATTCCCATCCACCCGGCCTTGTTCCAACCGGTGATCAGCATCTGCCCCCATTCCTGTGTCGCCGTCTGGTGCAGGCGCGCGTCAACCGCCTTTGGCAACGGACCCAGAGAGTTGCCGTCGAGATAGAGAATGCCTTCGGGCAGTTCGAACATAGCTTTGGTCGCTTTGAAGTCGGTCATTCCGGCAGGGCCCTGTTGTTTATTTTGGTTGTATCCGTTGGCTATCGGATGCGCTAAGCGCTGTCTACCGATGCATATCTTCGAAATAAATTGCCGCGACCTTTTGATGTTTTGATCTTAAGGTCGGAAAGCGGTAGACAAACTGTCGAAAACGACACTTTCTTTGAGAGATATCGACAGGTAATCAGCGCGAATGCAGAAAATCGACATCCCTCCGATCTGGTTGCTGGGGGCCGCTTGCCTCGCGTGGTTGCAAGCGCAACACCTGTCCTTTGGGCTTTCCCTTGACGGGTGGTTGACTGATCTTGCCAGCGGCGTGCTCATCGGGGGCGGTATTGTTCTGGCTGTTCTGGCAGTTGTCGAATTCCGCCGCCATCAGACGACGGTAATGCCACACCAGACCCCATCCAGCATGGTGCAAAGCGGAATTTTCAAACGCAGCCGGAACCCAATCTATCTGGGAGACGTCCTTATCCTGACCGGTTTGATCCTGCGTTTCGATGCGGTGCTGTCGCTGGTTCTGGTGCCGGTTTTCGTCTGGATCCTGGAACGCCGCTTTATCGAGCCGGAAGAGGACCGCTTGCGCCGCAAATTTCGCGCTGACTTCGCCCGTTATGCGCAAAAGACGCGTCGCTGGATTTGAAGGTGTGCTGCCAATGACACAACGTAACGAATGCTGCAGTTGCGAAATAATCTTTCGCAATGTAGGTGAGGATTGAACGAAAGATGCAAAGAACTCGCGCGAACATATCGAAAGTAAAGGAGGCTCTCCGTTGAAGATAGGAACGCCAAAAGAAGTTTTTGACGGTGAGAACCGGGTGGCGATGACGCCGGACTCGGCGCGCCAGCTGCAAAAACTGGGCTATGACTGCCTGATCGAAAAGGGTGCCGGTGCTGCGGCGGGCTTTTCTGATGCGGCTTACGAAGAGGCCGGTGTCGAGGTTATGAAAACCGCGGCGTCGCTTTGGAAAGCTGCAGATATCGTTGCCAAGGTGCGCCAGCCGAATGAGACCGAGCTGAAGCGTCTGACCAAAGGCAAGACGCTGATCTCATTCTTCAACCCGGCCGGGAACGAAGAAGGGATGGAGGCTGCCAAGTCCAAAGGCGCGAATGTAATTGCGATGGAGATGGTTCCGCGTATTTCCCGTGCGCAGAAAATGGACGCGCTGTCCTCGATGGCGAACATCGCCGGGTATCGCGCGGTGATAGAGGCGGGTAACAATTTTGGCCGTTTTTTCACCGGTCAAGTGACGGCGGCCGGTAAAGTGCCGCCTGCAAAGGTGCTGATCGTGGGGGCCGGTGTGGCCGGTCTGGCGGCGATTGGTACGTCCACTTCGCTGGGCGCGATCACCTATGCGTTCGACGTGCGCCCCGAAGTGGCCGAACAGGTCGAATCCATGGGCGCCGAATTCGTCTATCTGGACTTTGAAGAAGACCAGCAGGACGGCGCGGCCACTGGCGGCTATGCATCGGTTCAGTCGGAGGAGTTCCGCGAAGCGCAGTTGGCCAAGTTCCGTGAATTGGCGCCCGAAATGGACATAGTGATCACCACCGCGCTGATCCCGAACCGTGAAGCGCCCGAGCTTTGGACCAAGGATATGGTCGAAGCGATGAAGCCGGGCTCGGTCATTGTTGACCTTGCGGCGGAGAAGGGCGGCAACTGTAAGCTGACCGTCGCGGATGAGAAGATCGTGACTGACAATGGCGTGACCATTATCGGCTATACCGACTTCCCCAGCCGGATGGCGGCGCAGGCGTCATCTCTGTACGCGACCAATATCCGTCATATGATGGCAGATCTGACGCCCGAGAAGGACGGTCAGATCAATCACGACATGGAAGATGACGTGATCCGCGGTGCAACCGTGACTCATGAGGGTGAGATCACCTTCCCGCCGCCTCCGCCCAAGGTACAGGCGATTGCGGCGCAGAAGAAACCCGAGGTCAAGGAACTGACCCCGGAAGAGAAAAAGGCGCAGGAAATCGCAGCCTTCAAGGCGCAGACCAAGCAGCAGTTCACCCTGCTGGGTGTTGGTGGTGCGTTGATGCTGCTAGTGGGGCTGATCGCTCCGGCCAGCTTCATGCAGCACTTCATCGTCTTTGTGTTGGCGATCTTTGTGGGCTTCCAGGTGATCTGGGGCGTGGCGCACAGCTTGCACACCCCGTTGATGGCGATCACCAACGCGATCTCGTCGATCATTATCGTCGGGGCCTTGATGCAGATCGGGTCCGGGTCGTTCCTGGTTATTCTACTGGCGGCACTGTCCGTGTTCATGGCCGGGATCAATATCTTCGGCGGCTTCCTCGTAACCCGGCGCATGCTCGCCATGTTCCAGAAATCCTAAGGAGGTCGGGCATATGATTGGCTTCACTTCTGCCGCTTATGTTGTTGCGGCTGTCCTTTTCATCCTGTCGCTCGGCGGCCTTTCGAACCAGGAAAGCGCCAAGCGCGCGGTCTGGTATGGTATCGTTGGTATGGCGCTGGCGGTTTTTGCCACGCTTGTCGGTCCGGGTTCAGGCCTATGGCTGCTGTCCATTCTGCTGATCATCGGCGGTGGTCTGATCGGTCAATACGTGGCGCAGCGCGTCCAGATGACCGAGATGCCGCAGCTGGTCGCTGCGATGCACTCGCTGGTCGGTCTAGCGGCCGTGTTCGTCGGCTTCAACGCGCATTTCGAGATCGGAAACGTGGCTCAGGTCATGGCAATCAAAGATAGCGCGGGTCAAGCGGACCTGTCCGACCTCGGTGCCTTTGCCAAGCTGATCGCAAAGAAGACGCCTGCGGAACTGGCGATCCTGCATGTTGAGCTGTTTCTGGGCATCTTCATCGGTGCGATCACCTTTACCGGCTCGGTTGTGGCCTATGGCAAGCTGGCGGGCAAAGTGACCTCGGCGGCGACCAAACTGCCCGGTGGTCATATGCTGAACGCGGCGGCTGCGGGTCTCTCGCTGATCTGTCTGATCTGGTACACCAGCTCGGGCGGTCTGTTCCCGCTGTTCCTGATGACACTGGCGGCACTGTTCATCGGCTATCACCTGATCATGGGGATCGGTGGTGCTGACATGCCCGTGGTTGTGTCGATGCTGAACTCGTATTCGGGTTGGGCGGCAGCCGCGATCGGCTTCAGCCTTGGCAACGACCTGCTGATTGTGGTCGGCGCTCTGGTCGGCTCGTCGGGTGCGATCCTGTCCTACATCATGTGTAAGGCGATGAACCGTCACTTTGTCAGCGTGATACTGGGCGGCTTCGGTGGCCCGCAGGGTGAGCAGATGGCCGTCGAAGGCGAGCAGATCGCGATTGAGGCAGACGGCGTGGCCGCTGCGCTGAACGATGCGGACAGCATTGTCATTATCCCGGGTTACGGCATGGCTGTTGCTCAGGCACAGCAGTCGGTGTCCGAGTTGGTCCGCAAGCTGCGCGCCAAGGGCAAAGAGGTTCGCTTTGCGATCCACCCCGTTGCTGGACGTTTGCCGGGCCACATGAACGTGCTGCTGGCCGAGGCGAAAGTGCCGTATGACATCGTGCTGGAGATGGATGAGATCAATGATGATTTCCCGGACACGGATGTGGCTATCGTCATCGGCTCGAACGACATCGTGAACCCTGCGGCGCAGGAGGATCCGAACAGTCCCATCGCCGGTATGCCGGTGCTGGAATGCTGGAAGGCCAAGCAGGTCTTTGTGTCGAAGCGCGGTCAGGGCACTGGCTATTCGGGCATCGAGAACCCGCTGTTCTTCAAAGAGAACACGCGCATGTTCTATGGCGACGCCAAGCAGTCGCTAGACAAGTTGCTGCCGATGATCGAGTGATCAAAACGCACAATTCAATTGCAAAGGGCGCCTGCGGGCGCCCTTTTCTTTTCTACTTTGAAGAGGGCTTGGCCTTCTCGCCTCCAGAGTATTGCAGCCAGATGAAGCAAGCTTGATATGCTATCTTACGTCTGACGGGTACTTTGTGGGAGCAAGGTCATGGAGAAAGTAAACGGAATCGGCGGGGTCTTTTTTCGTGCGAAGAACCCCAAGGCCCTGAGCGAATGGTATGAAAAGCACCTGGGGGTAAACCACTACGATCCGGTCCCTTGGAAGCAGGCCGAAGGCTATACGGTCTTTGCACCCTTCGCCCAGGATACCGCGTATTTTGGCCGAAGCGAGCAGCAGTGGATGATCAATTTCAGGGTTGATGATTTGGCCGCTTTGACACGCCAGCTACAGGCCGTAGGGATCACCGTCGAAACCAATCCGGATTGGGATAGCGAGGTGGGTAAATTCGCCCGTATTCATGATCCCGAAGGCAATCCCATCGAGCTATGGCAGCCAAATCAATGAATTGGCTGGAATGTATACCGTCGCATTCTTGTAAGTATCTGAAATAAAATGGGAATTGATGTATTTTGGGTGTGCCGTATAGTGTGTCGGATGAATCGGAGCCCCGCATGACGCCAATCGATGACCACCCTTTACGCTATCGGCTTGCCAATGAACTGCACGCCCGACCTTTTCCGGTGGCGCAGGTTCCATGCACGGTTGCCTTTCTGGCCATCAAGAAGCCCGGCACGTCGCAAGGTGGTGACCGGCAGGACGACATTGCGCATTTGATCAATCTGCTGGATCGCCACGGCGCGCCGCACCCTCAGCCCGACGTGACCCACTATGCGGGGCAGATCGGACGCTATTGGCTCAAGTGGGAACAACACACTGAGTTCGTAACCTTTACTGCAATCTCTCAAAACGTGAGTGAGCGGGCGTTCAACCCCGCCGATTTCGAAGTCTTCCCGCCCGATTGGATGATGGCCAGTCCCGGCCAAAGGATCACGTCGGCGTTGCTACGGGTTGTTCCGCGTCCAGAGGATGACGTCGTCCGGAACTTGCTACCGGATTGGTTCGAACCCGAAAGCCTTGCTGTGTCCTGCGTTTTGGACGATGCCGCGATCTGCGCAAGCGATTTTCGTATCGACCCGGCAGGACATATGCGGTTTGCGCTGTTCGTCTCGGATGGAACCGGAGAGCGCCGGGTTGGACGGATCATCCAGCGCCTGTGCGAGATCGAGACCTACAAGGCCATGTCCATGCTGGGGTTTGCACGGGTCAAATCGCTGACCCCGCGCATTGGCGAGTTGGATCAGAAGCTGACCGCGCTAATGGGCGAGATGACCGATGGCGGCAAACATCCCGATGATATGCTACCGCAACTGCTAAAAACCTCGACCGAGTTGGAGACGATCTCGGCACGCTGTTCCTTTCGGTTTGGGGCCACGGGCGCTTACGAGGCCATCGTTAACCAGCGTGTCAAAGTCTTGCGGGAAGAGCGGTTCATGGGGGGGCAGAGCTTTGCCGATTTCATGATGCGCCGCTATGACCCAGCGATGCGGACCGTGAAATCGACGGAACTGCGTCTGCAGGCCCTGTCAGACCGGGCCATCCGCGCCGGAGATCTGCTGCGAACACGTGTGGACGTAGAACGCAGCGCGCAGAACCAGGCCTTGCTGGAAAGCATGGACCGCCGCGCCGATCAGGCCCTGCGCCTGCAGCGCACGGTCGAGGGGCTGTCGGTGGTTGCCATCAGCTATTACGCCGTCTCGCTGGTCAGCTATCTGCTGTATCCTCTGACGTCGGCGGGGATCAGCAAGGGAATGTTGACGGCTTTGGTAACGGTTCCGGTCATTCTGGCCGTTTGGGTAGGCGTCCGCAGAATTCGGCGTCGGCTGGAGTGAGCGGCGCTTGCCTCTGTTTGGTAGCGTTGTACTAGTAGCCGGCGAAGCGCATCAAACAAGCGGAGCTTTAATATGATCAGTGTCGTTACTGCGTGGCGCGCCGTCACCGCGATGTTCGCGCTGAATGGTGCCCTGTTCGGTATCTGGGCCTCTCGCATCCCGGCGGTGCGCGATCATCTGAACCTCAGCCATGAAGAGCTTGGCTATGGTCTTTTGTTCATGGCAGCGGGTGCCGTCTGCTCCTTCCCGGTGACCGGGCGATTGACCGACCGGTTTGGGGCCGTATCGATCACGCGGATCATCGCGGTGCTGTACACCTTTTCGCTGGTTTTGCTGGCGCTGGCCGACAGCTTCACCATGCTTGCGGCGTTCCTGTTTCTGTTCGGTGCCTTTCATGGCTCGATGGACGTGGCGATGAACGCTTGGGCAGCCGAGGTAGAGCAGGCCTTCGACAAACCGCTCATGTCCTCGTTTCATGCGATGTGGAGCCTTGGTGCCGGCCTTGGGGCGGTCAGTGGATTTATAGCTGTTCAGCGGGATGCGACTGTTCTGCAGCATTTTCTGGTTGCGGGAGGCGTTGTAGTGGCACTGGCCTTGGCGATGTCCTGGGTACAATGGACGTCGCGCCGCGCGGAACAGTCTCAAAGTGCCGTGTTTGCATTCCCGTCCGGGGTGTTGATCCTCGTTGGTTTCACCGCGCTATGTGGTGCGTTGGGGGAAGGTGCGGTCGCAGATTGGAGCGCCCTTTTCCTGCGCGACGTTACTGGGGCCGCTGAGAGTGTCGCAGCCTTGGGTTATGCGGTTTTTTCAGTCGCGATGGTGGCGTGTCGTTTGGCTGGCGGCTTCCTCATCGCGCGCGTCGGCCCGGTCGCAGCAGCTAGGGGCGGTGGTGTCTTTGCTGCGATAGGGGTGTTCTGCGTGGTGTCCGCCGGTGCCGCGCCATTGGCGTTGGTCGGGTTCACGCTGATGGGGGTCGGCTATGCTGTGATCATGCCCTTGGCGTTCAGCCGCGCAGCCAACGACCCAAACATCCCGCCGGGACAGGCCATCGCTAGTGTCGCAACGCTCGGATATGGGGGGCTGTTGATCGGACCGCCGCTGATCGGGTTTCTGGCCGAGTTGCTGTCGCTGCGGATGGCGTTTGGTGTCTTGCTGCCGCTTGCGGTGCTTATCGTGGTCTGTGCCGGCGCGCTAAAGCGCGCCGACTGAGATTTGTCACCGGCCGCGAATGCGCGGATCCAGGGCATCACGCAAGCCATCGCCCAGATAGTTCACGCTGAGAACAGTCAGCGAGATCGCAAGGCCGGGCCAGAATACACGCTCGGGGTATTGCTGAAGATAGTCGACGCCATCAAAAAGCAGGCGGCCCCAGGTCGGGAAATCCGGCGGGAAGCCGAGCCCGAGGAAGGACAGCGCGCTTTCGGTGATGATCGCCGTCGCAATCCCCAGCGTTGCCGACACCATGATCGGAGACAGGACGTTCGGCAGGATGTGCCGCGTGATGATCTGCCGATTGCTGGTGCCGATTGAACGTGCCGCGAGAACGAACTCACGCTCTTTGATGGCCAGCACGTCGCCCCGCACGATCCGCGCTGTGGGCATCCACGAGGTGATGCCGATGGCGCAGACGATCAGGATGAAAATCCCGCGCTCCAGCCCGAATGCGGCGGACAGAGGCTCGCGGAAAAGCAGCATCATGACCAGCAACAGGGGCAGCAGGGGCAGGGCGAGGAACAGATCGGTCAGACGCATCAGCGGCCCATCGAGGCGTTTGAAGAAGCCTGCGATCACACCAATGAACGATCCCAGAAACAGCGCCAGCAACATAGCGGTGATGCCAACCGAGACCGAGGTCTGACCACCCGACATCATCCGCGCCAGAATATCCCGGCCCAGCTGATCGGTGCCGAACGGATGCGCCCAGCTGGGGCCCTGATTGCGCGACCGGATGTCGATCTGGGTTGGATCGATGCTCCAGAGGTAGGGCCCCAGATACACACCGGCGACGATGAAGATGAACAGGATCGCCCCGATCATCGCGCCTTTGTGCGTTTTGAACTGATCCCAGACATCGCGCCATTGGCTGCGGGGTGGGGTGGTCAGGTCGTCCATCACGCCCGCGGTCGGCAATGCGGTTGAGGCAGGGGCCAATCCTTCGTCGGGGACCAGCGTGTCTGATTTGTCGGTATCAGTCATAGCGAATCCTCGGGTCCAGAATGCCGTACAGAACGTCAGCGATCAGGTTGAACAAAACGATCAGCACCGCAAAGATGAAGGTCAGCGTCTGCACCATCGGCAGGTCGTTGGCTTGAATCGCGCCGATCAGCAATTGGCCGATACCGTTCACCTTGAAAACCTGCTCGGTGATGATTGCGCCGCCGAAGATGGCCGGAATACCGAGCGCAATAACGGTAACCACCGGGATCATCGAGTTGCGCAGGACATGGACCATCACAACCGTGTATTCGCTCAGTCCTTTTGCGCGGGCGGTACGAACGTAGTCTTGGTTGAGGTTGTCCAGCATCGAGGCGCGCATGAAGCGGCTCAGCTGTGCCGTAATTTGAAGCGCCAGAACCATGACCGGCATGATCATCTGCTTGAGCTGCACGACGAAGCTATCCCAGCTATTCACCACGTGAGTCGTGTCATAGATTGATGGGAACCAGCCCAGCTGGACCGAGAAGATCACGATCACCAGCACGCCCGAGAAGAAGGGCGGGACCGAGAAGCCGACCATCGAGACGAATGTGCCCATCTGGTCGAACCAGGAATACTGGCGGTATGCGGAATAGATGCCGATGGGCAGTGCGATCAGGATGGCGACCACGTAGGCGGTGCCGACAACCCACAGAGTCTGCGGGATACGCTGAACGACGATGTCCATAACGGGCGAGCGGGTCTGCCACGAAATCACACGCAGGTCACCTTCTGAGAAGGTGGTGCCGAACATATGGTCGATCAGAACCTGCGGCTCGATCCAGAAGAACTGCACGATCCATTTCCAGAACCGGATATGCATCGGCTGGCCAAGGCCAAGCGCCTCTCGCATCTTCTCTTTGACTTCGGGGGGAACGGTGAGGGGAACCTGTGCCATCGGGTCGCCTGGGGCAAGCTCGAGCAGCAGGAAAATGACGAGGCTGATGAACAGCAGCGTGGGTACGGCCAGCACCAGTCGTCTGATGGTAAAGTTGAGCATTCAAAGGCGCCTTTGTTGATGCGTCTTTTTGTTGGAGTGGTCTGCAAATGACCGCGCCCCGATAGAGATCGGGGCGCGATATTGCAAGATTAAAGCTTAGGAACCGGTCTTGCGGTACCAGTCCGCAATGTTCCACAGCTCGCTGTCCCAAACGTTTAGGACAACACCACCCAGGGTGTTTGCATGCGCCGACAGACGGCCACGGTGCACCAGCGGGATCATGCCGCCGTTTTGAACCATGATGTCGTTCAGCTGCTTGGCGATTTCCGCACGGGCTTCCAGACCTGCGGTTTCAGCCAGTTTGGCGTGCAAGGCGTCAAACTCTTCGTTGCAGAAGCGGCTGATGTTCTCACCCTGCCACTGCGATTCTGGCTTCGGTGCCTTGTCGCACAGACCGTTGCCCAGATAGGACTGCGGGTCGGTGCCGTTGAAGGTGTTGGCGTACATCTCAACGTCGGCATAGAACTTCTGGAAGGTGTCAGGCGAACCCGGGTCACCGCCGAAGAAGACCGATGCGTTGATATTGCGCAGTTCGGATTCGATGCCGATCTGGCTCCACCATTCCTTGATCAGCGCCTGGAAGTCCTGACGCACAGCGTTGGTCGAGGTCTGGTAGACGATTTTCAGAGGCACACCGTCTTTTTCACGAATGCCGTCGCCATCGGTATCAACGATGCCTGCGTCATCCAGCAGCTTCTTAGCGCCTTCGATATCCTGCGTGTCACAGCTCATCGAGGTCGAGCTAAACGCAGCCGGGGCCGGAACCCAGTTACAGGTCACCTTGCCAGCTTGGCCATAGCCGATTTCCACCAGCAGCGGGCGGTCGATGGCCATGGACATGGCTTTGTAAACGGCCGGATCCTGCAGGAATGGGTGCGGATGCGCGGCTGTCGAGCGCTCGCCTTCCGGCAGGTCGGGCGACGGGTTGGTCTGGTTCAGCATGATACGCTCGACCAGCGGGCCGAAGCCTGCGACCGGAGTACCTTTGCCACCTTCCTGCATCTGCGCGATGACCTCAGGGGCCAGCTGCAGGTTCCAGGCGTAGTCAAACTCGCCAGTTTCCATAACCGCACGACCTGCCGCTGTTGCGTCGCCACCACCTTTGAAGGTCACGCTGGCAAATGCCGGCTTGGCCGGGTCACGGTAGTTGTCGTTGGCGGCAAATGTGATCACGTCGTTCGGTTTGAACTCGGTGACGACAAACGGGCCAGTGCCGATCGGGTTGAAGTTCTGATCTGTACATTCAGGGGCTTTTGCGCCCATGCAATCAGCGAACTGAGCGGCCTGAATGATCGGGCTTTCACCACCCACAAACGGTCCGTAAGGGAAGGGGGTTGGTGCGTCGAACGTTACCTTAACGGTTAGGTCATCGACAGCTTCGACATCGGTGACGCCTTCAAACTTGGTCACCTGTGCACAACCGCCTTCGGGGTCCATGCAGTAGTTTGCGGTAAACACCACGTCGGCCGAGGTGAACGGAGTACCGTCCGACCATGTGAGGCCAGGCGCAATCTTCCAGGTAATGGTGGTCAGGTCTTCGCTGACGCCGCCATTTTCAACGGTCGGGATTTCAGCGGCCAGATACGGCACCATGTTCCCGTCTTGGTCGTAGCGTGCAAGTGGTTCGATAACCAGCGAGGCTGCCTCAACATCTTTTGTGCCACCCGACAGAAACGGGTTCATGATTGATGGAGCCTGCCAATAAATAATGCTGACATTGCCGTCCGATCCGCGCTCGGCAAAGGCCGCTGGGGCCATCGCCGTGCTTGCAATCGCACCAAGCAAAAGGGTTTTGATCTTCATAAGTCACTCCCGAATTGGACACTTGCGTGTCTCGATTATCTCCGCAATGCCTGCGGATTTGGCGTTGCCGACTTGTGGCTAAGGCATTGTTAGAAATAGCAATTGCATTTCGCGCAACGCGATTTCTGCCTTCGCTGGTTGTCGGTTACGCGGGTATCGAAACAGAACTTAGGAAAATTGCAAGCCTTGCCGTCACGAAATCGTGCATTGCGTTTGACTTTTCCTGGCTCGCCGCCTTAGCGTTCGGCATCCATAAAAACAAAACGACCCAAAAGGGAGCGCGCGCGTGCTGGATCAACCAATTGCCCAGATCAAAAAACTGAGGGTGGAGTTTCAGACGAAAGACGGCCCGGTCGTGGGCGTTGAGGACGTCTCGTTCGAGGTGAATCCGGGCGAAACGGTTTGTATTGTTGGCGAATCGGGCTCGGGCAAGTCGGTTTCATCTCTGTCTCTGATGCGTCTTGTCGAGTTCGGCGGAGGCGAAATCGCTGGTGGCGAGCTGCTGTTTGACCGCCGCGACGGGGCCGAGATGGACCTGGCTGATGCCGATCAAGATCTGATGAAACAGATTCGCGGCAACGAGATCGGTATGATCTTTCAGGAGCCGATGACGGCCTTGAACCCGGTTTTCACCGTTGGTCGGCAACTGACCGAAGGGCTGCGCATTCACAAGGACATGTCCAAGACGCAGGCCGAAGAGCGCGCTTTGGAGCTGCTGCGGCAGGTGCGAATCCCCGAACCCGAGCGCCGTCTCAAGCAATACCCGCACGAGTTGTCAGGGGGGATGCGACAGCGCGTGGTGATCGCCATGGCTATGGCGTGCGAGCCGCGTCTGTTGATCGCGGACGAGCCGACGACAGCATTGGATGTGACCATTCAGGCTGAGATTCTGGCCCTGATGGACCGTTTGAAACGCGAAACGGGTACTGCGGTGATGTTCATCACCCATGACATGGCTGTGGTGGCACAGATGGCCGACCGCGTTGTGGTCATGTTCCGCGGCAATAAGGTCGAAGAAGGCCCGGTCACTGAAATTTTCGAGAACCCGCAGCATGATTACACCAAGGCGCTGCTGGCCGCGGTGCCGAAACTGGGTGAGATGCAGGGAAAGGCCGCGCCGGAACCGATGAAGCTATTGGGTGTTGAAGGGCAAAATATCGCTCCGATTCCCGGCACGGAAGAAACACTACTGACGGTCAAGAACCTGACCACGCGCTTCCCGGTCAAAGGCGGCTTGCTGCGCCGGACGATCTCGAATGTTCATGCTGTTGAGGATGTCTCGTTCACGCTGAACAAAGGGCAGACGCTCAGCCTCGTGGGCGAATCGGGGTGCGGCAAGTCCTCGGCCGGGCGCTCGATCCTTAGATTGGTCGAGCCGATGGCGGGTGAGGTCAATCTGGACGGCGTCGATATCATGAAGCTGGACCAATCCGGTCTGCGCAAAGCGCGGCTGGATATGCAGATGATCTTTCAGGACCCGTTCGCTTCGCTCAATCCGCAGATGCAGTTGATCGACCAAGTGGCCGAACCGATGCGCAACTATGGCGTGGCCTCGGGGTCGGAACTGCAAGATCGCGTTGCGCAGCTGTTCGACAAGGTGCAACTGCCGCGCAGCTTCATGCGCCGTTTCCCGCATGAGATGTCCGGCGGTCAGCGTCAGCGTATCGCAATCGCCCGCGCCTTGGCGTTGAACCCGAAACTGATTATCGCGGATGAGGCGGTCTCGGCGCTGGACGTGTCGGTGCAGGCGCAGGTGCTGAACCTGATGATGGAGCTGCAATCCGAACTGAGCCTGTCTTACCTGTTCATCAGTCACGATATGGCCGTCGTGGAGCGAGTCAGCCACCATGTGGGCGTGATGTATCTGGGCCGGATTGTCGAACTTGGGCCGCGCGCGCGGGTGTTCGAGAATCCACAGCACCCGTATACACAGGCGCTGATGAAGGCGGTTCCAATCGCGGACCCGAACAAACGGAAATCGGAAAAAGATTTGAATTTCAAACCGATCCCGTCACCCATTCATCCAATCGGATACGCGCCAGAACCGTCGAAGTACAACGAGGTTGAGCCGGGCCATTTCATCCTGACTACGGATAGCGGGTACTAACACATATGCCACAGCGTCTGACGCCGCTTGAGATCATGACCAAGTTGATCTCATTCCCGACTGTAAGCCGTGACACAAACTTGCCACTAGTGGACTGGGTCGAAGGTTACCTGAACGAACACGGTATCGAAGCCCATCGCTGGCCGGACCCGGATCAGCCGAACAAGGCGGCGATTTTTGCGCATGTCGGCCCGTGGGAAGAGGGGGGCGTTGTCCTCTCGGGTCACACCGATGTCGTTCCGGTGGATGGACAGCCCTGGGACACGGATCCGTTCATTGTCACTGAGAAGGACGGCAAGTACTATGGACGCGGCACCTGCGACATGAAGGGCTTTGACGCGCTCGCGATTTGGGCCTTGGTCGAGGCGCGCGAAGCGGGGCTCAAACGTCCCTTGCAACTGGCGCTGAGCTTCGATGAAGAGGTTGGATGCACTGGCGCTCCGCCAATGATCGAGGCGATGAACAAAGTGCTGCCCAAAGGCTCGGCTGTGATCGTGGGCGAGCCTTCGACAATGCAGGCTGTCACCGGCCACAAGGGCGGTTTTGGCTATGACACGCATATGGTTGGGTTTGAGGTTCATAGCTCGATCATGCACACAGGCGTGAATGCCATCATGGAGGCCGCGCCGCTGATCAATTGGGCGAATGAACAGAACACCCGCAATCAGGCGGCCACGCCCAGCGAAACCGCTGCGGTGTTCGATCCGCCTTGGACTACTGTCCATGTAGGCATGATCGAAGGCGGCACTGCGCATAACATCACGGCCAAGGATTGCCACTTCATGCTGGATTTCCGCACGGTGCCGGATGAAAGCAAAGCCGCGTGGCGCGATGCCTATTTAGAACAAGTGCGCGCGGTTGAGGCACGGATGCAGGCCGTCCACCCCGAAGCGCGGATCGAAATCTCCGAGAATTTCTCGATCCCCGGCTTGGTCCCCGAACAGGATGGTGAGGCCGAAGCTCTTGTACGCGCGCTGACCGGTGACAACGCAAGCCATGTGGTCAGCTATGGCACCGAGGCCGGGCAGTTTCAGGAAGCGGGTTATTCCGCGGTTATCTGCGGCCCGGGCGACATCGCGCAGGCACATCAACCGAATGAGTTCATTTCGGTCGCGCAGTTCGAAGCGGGCCATGCATTCATGCAGCGGCTGGTCGAGAAACTGTCTACCTGATCCCGAGGAGGTCCAAAATGCCGGTGAAAAACAGACTTGCTGAAATGCAGGCAGAGATCACCAAGTGGCGCCGCCATCTGCATGCTCATCCCGAACTGATGTATGACGTTCACGAGACCGCCGCCTTTGTTGTGGAACGGTTGAAGGCCTTCGGTGTCGATGAAATCACCGAGGGCGTCGGCAAGACAGGTGTTGTGGCTGTAGTCAAGGGCCGCTCGGACACCAAGGGTCGGGTGATCGGATTGCGGGCAGATATGGACGCCCTGCCGATCGAAGAGGCGACGGGTCTGGACTATGCCTCGACCGTTCCGGGCAAGATGCATGCCTGTGGGCATGACGGGCATACCTCGATGCTGCTTGGGGCTGCGCAGTACCTGGCCGAGACGCGGAATTTCGATGGGACCGCCGTGCTGATCTTTCAACCGGCCGAGGAGGGCGGCGCCGGAGGTCTCGCCATGTGTCAGGACGGGTTGATGGAGCGCTGGGGCATTCAGGAAGTCTACGGCATGCACAACATGCCCGGCCTGCCGGTTGGTGAATTTGCGATCCGGCCCGGAGCTTTGCTGGCCTCGTCAGACGAGTTTGAAATTACCGTCACCGGCAAAGGTGGCCACGCGGCCGCCCCGCATGAGGCGGTGGATACAACGCTTGTCGCCTCACATATTGTTGTGTCTTTGCAATCCGTTGTGGCCCGCACCGTCGATCCGATCAAACGGGTTGTTCTGACCGTGGGCACGTTTGAGACGGACAGCGTGGCCTCAAACGTGATTGCGCATACGGTCCGTCTGAAAGGCACGGTACGAACGCTTGACCCCGAGTACCGCGCGATCGCGGAACAGCGTGTTCGCCGGATTGCAGAAGATACGGCCTCGGCCTTTGACGCGTCCGCAAAGGTAGAATGGACGCCGGGCTATCCGGTGACAGTAAACTCCGAGGCCGAGACTAGCTATGCCGCTGAAGCCGCCGCAGCCGTTGCTGGAAAGGTAAACGATGGTACCGACCCGATCATGCCGTCGGAAGATTTCGCCTACATGCTTGAAGAACGGCCTGGAGCCTACATCTTTCTAGGGAACGGAGACACGGCAATGTGTCACCACCCGGAATACAATTTCGATGATGACGCCATACCCGCCGGCTGCAGCTGGTTCGCTGAAATGGTCGAACGCCGGATGCCGGCCGAATGATTTAGGAGAGACAAGATATGCCAGTCAAAAACCGCTTTGCGGAACTGCAGGACGAGATCACAACGTGGCGACGTGACCTGCACGAAAACCCCGAAATCCTGTTTGAAACCCACCGCACCAGCGCTTTGGTGGCCGAAAAGCTGACAGAGTTCGGCTGCGATGAGGTCGTCACTGGTATTGGCCGCACCGGCGTTGTCGGTGTGATCAAGGGCAAGTCGGACAGCAAGGGCAAGGTGATCGGTCTGCGCGCGGATATGGACGCTCTGCCGATCCTCGAGGCGACGGGGTTGGACTATGCCTCGAAAACGCCGGGCGCGATGCACGCTTGCGGCCATGATGGCCATACTGCGATGCTGCTTGGGGCGGCGAAGTATCTGTCGGAAACCCGCAATTTCGACGGGACCGTTGTCGTGATCTTCCAGCCCGCCGAAGAAGGCGGTGGCGGTGGTCGTGAGATGTGTGAAGACGGCATGATGGACCGCTGGAACATCCAGGAGGTTTACGGGATGCACAACTGGCCGGGCAAACCGGTCGGCAGCTTCTCGATCCGTCCGGGGTCGTTCTTCGCGGCTACGGACCAGTTTGACATCACGTTTGAAGGGCGCGGCGGCCATGCCGCCAAACCGCAGGAGACGATCGATACCACCGTGATGACGGCGCAGGCGGTGCTGGCGCTGCAAACGATAGCGTCCCGCAATGCGGACCCGGTTGATCAGGTGGTTGTGTCGGTAACCTCGTTCGAGACCTCGTCGAAGGCCTTCAACGTGATCCCGCAATCGGTTCAGATCAAAGGCACCGTGCGCACCATGAGCAAGGAGATGCGCGATCTGGCCGAGCAGCGGATCAACGAGATCTGCAATGGCGTGGCGGCGACCTTTGGTGGCACGGCCAACGTGACCTATATTCGGGGCTATCCGGTTATGGTGAACAGCGATGAGCAGACCGAGTTTGCGGCTGACGTCGCGCGGTCGGTATCTGGTGCTTGCGAAGAGGCCCCTCTGGTCATGGGCGGTGAGGATTTTGCCTTCATGCTGGAAGAACGTCCTGGGGCCTATATCCTCGTAGGCAATGGCGACACAGCCATGGTTCATCACCCCAAATACAACTTCAACGATGAGGCCATTCCAGCCGGATGCAGTTGGTGGGCGGAGATTGTTGAACAGCGGATGCCTGCGGCCTGATGGAGAGGGTGGGGGCTCTGCCCCCACACCCCCGGGATATTTTCAGCCAGATGAAGGGGGATCCTTCGGTTCGAGGTTGAGTGTGGTGCAGAGCGTTTCGATCACGTTTTGCAACGCGTCTTTTTGGGTTGTGACGCAGGCGCGGGCGGCAGAGCGGGCTTGGGTCAGGGCTGCGTCGTTGGACAGCCAGGTGTTGATGGCTTTCTCCAGATCTTCGGCGGTTTCAACCTGAACGGCTCCGCCGGTTTCGATCAGGGGTGCGAAAGTTTCGGCAAAATTGAAGTAGCCCGGACCGGTTATGACGGCAGCCCCAGCTTGAGCTGGCTCGAAGGGGTTGTGGCCGCCGATCTCTCTCAAAGACCCGCCGAGAAAGACAATTGGGTAAAGCGCGTACCACGTGCCGGTCTCGCCAAGGGTATCGGCCACGTAGACTTTTGTCTCATTAGTGATCGATTCGGTCTTGGTTCGGAAGGCCGATGTTAGTTTGGCTTTGGTCAGGAGGGTTGCGACCTCCTCGCGCCGTTCCGGGTGGCGCGGTATCAGCAACAGCAGCAAGTCTGGGTACTGCTTCAGCAAGCCGTTATGGGCGGCCAGAACCGTTTCCTCTTCGCCTGCATGGGTCGAGCTAGCGATCCAGACGGGTCGATCGCCGATCTTGCCTTGGATATCCGTCAGCGTGGTTTGATCCACCGGCAATGGGTCGGACATCGCCTTGAGGTTGGTGCCGGGCTGGACGCGCTGTGAGTCCGCTCCGATGGCGATCAGATTCTTGGCCGTTTTGTCGTTCTGCGTCAGGAACAGCGCGAAGTGGTCCAGGATGAAGCGCGCCGTATCGGGGCGCTTTTGCCAACCTGCGACGGACTTGTCAGACAAACGCGCGTTCAGAAGGCACAGAGGTGTGCCGCGCCCAGCCGTCTCAACGATCAGGCGGGGCCAGATTTCACTTTCTACGAATACGGCGGCATCTGGCGCCCAGTGGTCCAGAAACCGTCGCACAGGCCCGGCGCTGTCCAGGGGTGGAAACTGATGTCGAGTGCGAGGGGGCAGTCGCTTGGCAATCAGTGCGGCAGAGGTGGGCGTGCCGGAGGTGATCAGGAACTCGGCTTGAGGCAGGCGCTCGCCAAGCCGGTGGATCAGGCTAAGCACTGAAAGGCTTTCGCCGACGCTCGCGGCGTGAAACCAGATCAATTGTCCCGGGGGGCGGTCGAGGCTGGCATAGCCCAACCGCTCCTGTTGGCGCTGGTCCGAGACTTCGGCCGCCTGCAGCTTTTTGCGCACGGTCCGCCAGGCCAAAGGCTGCACGAGAGAGGTGACACCGCAGTACAGCTTGTACAGCAGCGTCGGACGAACGTTAGAGCCGAGCATGTCAGCCGCCTGTGTGGCTCATGTGGCGGCTCATCTGGCCATCGACGGCCTGACGGGAATAGTCGAAATCATGCCCCTTGGGTTTGAGGTTGATCGCAGCGCGGATCGCCTCTTCCAAGGGTTTTTCCGTGTCCGGGTGATCGCGCAACGGCGCGCGCAGGTCGGCCATGTCCTCCTGACCCAGGCACATGTAAAGCTCACCGGTGCAGGTCAGGCGCACGCGGTTGCAGCTTTCGCAGAAATTATGGGACAGCGGGGTGATAAAGCCGATCTTCTGGCCAGTTTCTTCAAGCCGGACATAACGCGCGGGCCCTCCGGAGCGTTCGGCCAGATCGGTCACGCTGTAGTGGTTTTCGTATTCCTTGCGCACATCCTTGAGCGACCAATACTGATCCAGTCGGTCCTCATTGCCGATATCGCCCATCGGCATGACCTCGATCCAGGTCAGGTCCATGTCGCGTTCGGCGCACCATTCGGTTATCTGGGGCAATTCGGGTTCGTTGAAGCCCTTCAGCGCCACCGCGTTGATCTTGACCCGCAGGCCCGCCTTTTGCGCGGCATCAATCCCGTTCAGAACCTGTTTCAGACGTCCCCATCGCGTAACGGCTGCGAATTTATCCTCATCCAGCGTGTCCAGCGAGATATTCACCCGCCGCACACCCGCCGCGTAGAGATCATCGGCAAATCGCGCAAGCTGCGAGCCATTGGTTGTCAGCGTCAGCTCTTTAAGCGCGCCGCTTTCCAGATGACGGGTCATGGAGTTGAAGAACGTCATGATATTGCGACGCACGAGCGGCTCACCACCGGTGATGCGCAGTTTCTCAACGCCCATATTCACGAAGGTGGAACACATGCGGTCCAGCTCTTCCAGCGTCAGCAGCTCTTTCTTGGGCAGAAAGGTCATGTTCTCGGACATGCAATAGACGCAGCGAAAGTCGCAGCGGTCGGTTACCGAGACGCGCAGATACGTGATGGCACGGGCGAAAGGATCAATAAGCGGAGCAGTCATGCGGTATAGGTAAAGCTGGAATAGGCCCGCGACAAGAGTGAACTGTGCTTTGGTCTGGTACAGCTGCTTGAGCGGTAGTAGGTTCGGAGTATGAGAGAACTGCTTGTGATATCCTGCGTTTTGCTGGTCGGGTGCGATACCGTGCGTTCGACGACGGATCGTTTGTTGGGGCGCGATGAAGCGGCGGCAGAGGTAACGCCTGCTGCAGTGGAGACCGCACCTGCGGAGGTGGAAAGCTCAGCCTATATCCAGCCTGCAACCGCGACAGCGAACTGGACGGGTGCCAAGACGACCATTGCCGGGTTGGGCGATCCATCGACTCCGGGTCGCTGGATGCAGACGCCCTTGGTCGATTCCGAGGTGACCGCGCGGGTGGTTGTGCCGAAAACCGGGGCGCAGGCCTATATCACGCTGGTTCCGGCCTCGGGGCCCGAGACGGGTGGCAGCCGTTTGTCACTGGATGCCATGCGGGCGTTGCTGGTGCCGTTCGATCAGTTGGTCGAAGTCGAGGTCTACGCGAACTAAGGCGTTCTCGGGTTTTACCTGGATGATCAAGTGACACGAATGTCCCGAGAACGCTGAAAGCGTGGCAGGGTATTTGTGTCACAAGGCTAACCCGAAACGCTCTAACTCTTCAGGTATTTTCCGGCCTCGCGCCGGGCAAAGGGTTTCATCGCGTCGCCATGTGCGTCCAGAAAAGCCACGACCCGTTCGGGATCATGTTTGGAGAGTTCCCGTAGCCACCAAGCGATGGACTTCTGGATGAACCAGTTCCGATCGGGCACATAGCCTGCGGCCCAACCGAGGATTCGATCGCGGCGCGCCAGATCTTCGGGTTTGGGGTGGTTCTGTTTGGTCCAGGGCAGGGTCGAAACCAGAGCAGCGCGGCGGGTCCACATGTGGTCTGATCCCGTCCATGTTTCGACCTGATCCAGCCGCGCGGGATCGGAACTCAGGCGTTTCTGGATGGCGGTACAGGCGTGATCGGCGATGGCCCATGCGTCGAAATCGGGCACCCAGCTTTGCAACAAGGTCCAGACATCCTCATCCGGGCGAATCCGCGCTTGTGTCAGCAGTTTGGAGGCCGCGACACGCGCCTCGTGGATGTTGGTCTGCCAGAGCGCATCCGCGAGGGTGCCGCGCTCAGCAACCGACAAGTCCTTGCGCCAGGCTTTGGTCAGATCGTTGAGAACGGGGACGGCGACACCCAGATAGGCACGCTCGGCCTTGTGATAGGCTGCGACCTGTTCGGCGCGCTCGGCATCGGCATGTGCCTTGATCTGATCCAGATAGGGGGCAAGCATGGTCTAGACCGGAACACCGGTGGGTTTGCCATCAATCGTTTGCTGGTTCTTCTCGACCCAATAGGCGCGGATATCATCTTCCGATTTGCCGTCGACCCATTTTTGCATCGTGTCGCGATCCGACTGGAACTCCATGAACGGAACCGCATAGCCGCAGGAGGTCTGCACCAGATCAATGCTGAGGTCATAGATCTGCCGCGCGCTGCGGTGGTTGGGGAAGTGGCCGGCCAGCTTGTCCCAGCCGTCATCCCCTGCATGTAGCGTCTTCGCGGCGCCATAGGTGCGCAGGATCAGCGGGCGGGTGGTGAAGGAACACCACATCAGGGTCATTCGGTTGACCTCAAGCAGATGCCCGGCGGTCTCATTCCCGCTGCCGGTCAGGTTCATCCAAGCAATCCGGTTTGGTCCCAGAATGCGCAGTGAATCCATGCCTTTGGGTGAGATATTGACCCGCCCCTCAACCCCAGCGCTGCCCACGAAAAACATGTGCTGGTCGGCGATGAATTTCTGATGCGCATCGTCCAGATGAGGGAATTGCTTGGCCATGTCTTACTCCACAGTCACAGATTTCGCGAGGTTGCGCGGCTGATCCACATCCGTCCCCTTTGCGACAGCCGTGTGATAGGCCAGCAACTGTGCCGGAACCGAGTAGAGGATTGGGGTCAGGTTCGTGTGGATGTGGGGCATGCGTATCGTGCTCCAGACATCATCGCCAGCCTCAACGATGCCATCATCGTCCGACACAAGGATGACCTTACCTTTGCGGGCCATGACCTCTTGCATGTTCGAAACGGTCTTGTCGAAAACGGCGTCGCGCGGGGCCATTACCACCACCGGCATATGCTTGTCGATCAACGCGATGGGGCCGTGTTTCAATTCACCCGACGCGTAACCTTCGGCATGGATATAGCTGATTTCCTTCAGTTTCAGCGCGCCTTCCATCGCCAGCGGATACATCAGGCCACGGCCCAGGAACAGCACGTCGCGCGCCTCGGACAGGCGCTGGGCGGATTTGCGTATGGCGCGGTTCTGATCCAAAGCAGCGTTCAGGACCGAGGGTAAGCCGCGCAGAGCGGCGGCGTGATCGGTCAGTTCCTCATCGCTCAGTGTGCCTCGATCAGCGGCGGCCTTGAGCGCAAGCATAAGCAAAACGCTCAGCTGGCAGGTGAAGGCCTTGGTCGAAGCAACGCCGATCTCGACGCCTGCGTAGATGGGCAGGGCTATGTCGCTTTCTCGTGCAATCGAGCTTTCGGGGACATTAACAACCGAAACGATCTTGTCGGCCTTACCCTCGCAATAGCGCAGCGCGGCCAGCGTATCGGCGGTTTCGCCCGACTGGCTAACAAACAAGGCCAGCGTGCGGTCAGTGATCGGAGGTTCGCGATAGCGGAATTCGCTGGCGATATCGACCTCGACCGGCATTTTCGCCAGCTGCTCGAACCAGTACTTCGCCGTCAGGCAGGCATAGAAGGCCGTGCCACAGGCGACCATGGTCAGGCGGTCCAGCTTGGTGAAATCCAGATCGGTCTCAGGCAGAACCACGCGGTCTCCGCCGGTGGGCAGGTAGGAGCGGATCGCCTCGGCCACGACCACCGGTTGCTCGGCGATTTCCTTGGCCATGAAGTGCTTGTGTTCACCCTTGTCGGCGCGGGCCGTATCCAGCTTGATCTTGCGGATCTCACGATTGGCGAGTTCACCGGCCTCGGTGCGAATTTCCAGCGAGGTGCGGGTCAAAACGGCGCGGTCGCCTTCTTCAAGATAGGTGATCTTGTTGGTCAGCGGCGCCAAGGCAATCGCGTCCGACCCCACATACATCTCTCCTTCTCCATGGCCGATCGCCAGAGGAGAGCCCTTGCGCGCGGCCACGATTAGGTCGTCCTGACCGTCGAACAGGAAGGCCAGCGCAAATGCGCCTTCAAGCTGGTCGATGGTCTTGTAGGCCGCTTCGACTGGGGACAGGCCGGTATCTAGGTAATGTGCGGCCATCAGGGCCACGGTTTCGGTGTCGGTCTCGGTCACGAAATCCACACCATGTTCGGCCAGTTCGGCGCGCAGCTCGCGGTAATTCTCGACAATGCCGTTATGGACGACAGCCACAGGCCCCGCTTTGTGCGGATGCGCGTTGGTGACCGAGGGCGCGCCGTGCGTGGCCCAGCGGGTGTGCCCGATCCCGGATTTGCCGGGCAGGGGATCGTGAACCAGAAGGTCGCTCAAGTTCACCAGCTTGCCGACGGCCCGTCGGCGCCCCAAAACGCCATCGTTGACGGTCGCAATCCCGGCGCTGTCATAGCCGCGATATTCCAGCCGTTTCAGGGCTTCGACCAAAATGGGGGCGGCTTCATGCTGTCCCAGAACACCAACAATTCCACACATAAAATCAGGCCTCTTTATCGCGGCGAGCCTTTTTCGCCTTCAACATATCAAACAATTTGCGCGCATAGCCGGGCTTGTTTTCCTGCTTGGCCCGCGCGACGGCCAGCGCCTCGGCTTCTACGTTTTTCGTCACGACCGTGCCGGTCGCCGTCATCGCGCCATCGGCTACGCTGACGGGGGCCACCAGCATCGTGTTGGAGCCGATGAAGACGTTCTCACCAATCGTGGTCTTGTGCTTCATCACGCCGTCATAGTTACAGGTGATCGTGCCCGCCCCGATATTCGAACCCGCCCCGACCGAGGCATCCCCGATATAGCTGAGGTGATTGACCTTTGCGCCCTCGGCGATCTCGGCATTCTTGATCTCGACGAAATTGCCAATGCGCGCGTTTTCCGCCAGTTCCGCGCCGGGGCGCAGGCGGGCATAGGGGCCGATGATGGCCCCTCGGCTGACATGGCAGCCTTCCAGATGGGAAAACGCCCGGATCGCTGCGCCGCTTTCGACGGTCACGCCGGGACCGAAGACCACATTTGGTTCGATCACCGTATCGCGCCCGATCACTGTATCGGCGGCAAGATAGACGGTTTCCGGGGCCATCAGCGTGACGCCCAAATCCAGCAGCTCGGCCCGCGCCTGCGCCTGAAACACCGCATCCGCCGCGGCCAGATCTGCGCGCGAGTTCACGCCCAGCGTCTGCGCCTCATCGCAGGCAACCGCTGTCACGCTCAGATCGCGGGAGCGGGCGATTTCGACCACATCCGTCAGGTAGTATTCGCCCGAAGCGTTGTCGTTGCCGACCGCGTCAATCAGGGACATCAGCGTCGCCGCGTTGCAGGCCAGCAGGCCGGAATTGCAGAATGTGATCGCGCGTTCTTTGTCCGAGGCGTCTTTGAACTCGACGATCCGCTCCAACGTGTCGCCGTTCATCACAAGGCGGCCATAACGGGCCGGGTCGGCGGCTTCAAAGCCAAGAATCACTAGATCATTCTGCGCGCGCGCTTCGATCATCCGCTCGAGTGTGTCTGGCTGAAGGAACGGCGTGTCACCGTAAAGGACCACGACATCGCCATCGAATCCCTCTAGCGCTTTACGGGCCTGCGCGACGGCATGGGCGGTGCCCAGTTGTTCCTCTTGCACGGCGATCTGCGTGGTTTCGTCCTCGGCCTGTGCGACCTTGGCGACGGCCTCGGCCCCGTGGCCCGTGACGATCACGGTGCGCTCGGGCGACAGCACCGATCCAGCGCGCATGGCGTGAACCAGCATCGGAACTTGAGCGATCGGGTGCAGGACTTTGGGGATATCCGAATTCATCCTGGTGCCTTTCCCGGCGGCAAGGATGACAAGGGCGGTGGTCATGAAATCGTTTTCTCTTTGTGTTTTGTTGCCGTCCGTTTTATCCGCTGCGGGCAAAGGCGCAAGCCGTTCGGCCATCAAACTAGATTGCCGATTGCAACAGGACATGGCGGAAACCTGCCGAGCAAGGAGGCGCAATGCGCACGGTCATCTTTGATCTGGACGGGACTTTGGCGGATACTTCGGGCGATTTGCTGGCCGCTGCAAACCATTGTTTTCGCGAGATGGGGCATGGGGATGTACTGGTTCACGGTCAGGATGCGGGCATCGCTGTACGTGGCGGTCGCATGATGCTGACGCACGGCTTGAAGCGTGTCGGGGCCTATCACGAAGACACGGTGGATGCATACTATCCCGTGCTGCTTGAGGCCTATTCCAAAGATATCGACAGCCACACGCAATTCTATCCCGGCGCGCTTGAGGCGGTCGAGGCCCTGAAAACCGCAGGCTATGGCGTTGGCATCTGCACCAACAAGCCGGAACGGCTTGCGCATCAATTGCTCAGTCAGATGGGGGTGCGGGAGCAGTTCGCCTCACTGGTCGGTGCGGATACTCTGCACGTGCGCAAACCCGATCCCGCACCCTTGCGCGAAGCGGCACGGCGGGCGGGGGGGCATCCTGACCTGTGCGTGCTGATCGGCGACTCTGACACCGACCGCAACACGGCCAGGGCCGCCGGGGTGCCCTCGGTGCTGGTCACGTTCGGCCCGTCGGGCGATGATATGGCGGCCTTGGAGCCCGAAGCCCTGCTGCATCACTTTGATGACTTGCCCGAGGTCGTCGAAGGCTTGATCGGTGCGGCGGCATGATCTCTTGACCCGAACAGGATAGAGCCCCAGAACAAAGCCATGACAGAGATATTCACCGGCAGCTTCACGCAGCAGGAACCGATCCCGGACGAGGCAATTGACGCGGCGATGGCCGTTTTGCGTCATGGGCGTTTGCATCGCTACAATGTAGTCCCCGGAGAGTTGGGCGAGACCGCCCTGCTGGAACAGGAATTTGCCGCTCAGATGGGGGCCAAATATTGCCTGGCCGTGTCGTCGGGCGGGTATGCGCTGGCCACGTCGCTCAGGGCCGTTGGGGTGCAGCCCGGCGATCGGGTTCTGACCAATGCGTTCACGCTGGCCCCTGTGCCGGGATCGATTGCCTCGGTCGGGGCCAAGCCGGTTTTTGTGGGCGTGACCGAAAACCTGACCATCGATCTGGACGATCTGGAGGCCAAGCTGGATCAGGCGCGGTTTCTGATGCTCAGCCATATGCGGGGTCATCTGTGCGACATGGATCGGCTGATGCAGATATGTGATGCCGCCGGTGTCATTGTGATCGAGGACTGCGCCCATACGATGGGGGCCGCGTGGCGCGGGCAGCTATCGGGCCGGCAGGGGGCGATCGGGTGCTATTCCTGCCAGACCTACAAGCATGTCAACTCGGGCGAGGGTGGTCTGCTGATCACCGATGATGAAGAGCTTGCGGCCAAGGCCACGATGCTCTCGGGGTCTTACATGCTGTACGAACGCCATCTGGCCGCGCCTGGGCCAGAGGTGTTCGAGCGGATCAAATACACTACGCCGAACGTTTCGGGCCGTATGGATAACTTGCGCGCTGCGATTTTACGCCCTCAGCTACGGGATCTGGATCGGCAGGTTGGCCGGTGGAACGAACGGTATCAGGCCATTGAAGACGGCCTGCGGGGAACGCCTGGCCTGACGATGGTCGAGCGTCCCGAAGCAGAGACCTATGTGGGATCGTCGATCCAGTTCCTGTTGCTCGACTGGCTGCCGGAACGGATCGCCGAGGTGATCAGCCGCTGCGCTAGCCGCGGCGTGGAGTTAAAATGGTTCGGCGGTGCCGAGCCCACCGGGTTTACTTCACGCTATGACAGTTGGCGCTATGCCGAGAGTGAGCGGATGCCTGCCTCGGACCGGGTTTTGGCGGGGATCATGGACATGCGCGTGCCCCTGACCTTTTCGCTGGAAGACTGCCAGCTGATCGCCCGCATCATCCGGGCCGAAATCGGAGCCGTCTACCAATCGTGATCCAATTGAGTGCGCCTGCAGCGCGCGCTTGATTTTTGGGAAACGCCGCCCCGGTTCGGGCGGCGTTTTGCGTGTTGGAACCGGGGCGCCCGGAATGATTGACCCGCCGCAGATTCGCTGGTATCCAGTTATTGAACACTTGTTCATTAATGCTGAGAGGAGAGCGTCAATGTTCATGGCGAGTATGCAATTCGATCTGGGCGAGGACGTGAACGCGCTGCGCGAGATGGTGCATCGCTGGGCGCAGGAGCGGGTCAAGCCGATGGCGGCCGAGGTCGATGCGTCGAACGCATTCCCCAATGAGCTTTGGACCGAGATGGGCGCGCTGGGCCTTCTGGGCGTGACCGTGCCTGAGGAATATGGTGGCGCTGGCATGTCCTATTTGGCGCACACGATCGCGATTGAGGAGATCGCGCGAGCCTCTGCCTCGGTTTCGCTGTCCTATGGCGCGCATTCGAACCTCTGCGTGAACCAAATCAAGCTGAACGGCACGGAAGAGCAAAAACAAAAATACCTCCCACGCCTGATCTCGGGCGAACATGTGGGCGCGCTTGCGATGTCCGAACCCTCGGCTGGATCGGATGTGGTTTCGATGAAGCTGCGCGCCGAGAAGCGCAATGATCATTACCGCCTGAACGGGAACAAGTATTGGATCACCAATGGGCCGGATGCGGATACTCTGGTCGTCTATGCCAAGACCGACCCGGATGCGGGATCCAAAGGGATCACCGCGTTTCTGATCGAGAAAGAGATGACGGGATTCTCGACCTCACCCCATTTCGACAAGCTTGGGATGCGTGGGTCCAACACCGCAGAACTGATCTTTGAAGACGTAGAAGTACCGTTTGAGAATGTTCTGGGCGAAGAGGGCAAGGGTGTTGCCGTTCTGATGTCCGGGCTCGACTATGAACGTGTTGTGCTGGCCGGGATCGGAACCGGCATCATGGCCGCCTGTCTGGATGAAATCATGCCCTATCTGGCCGAGCGCAAGCAGTTCGGCAAACCCATCGGCATGTTCCAACTGATGCAGGGCAAGATCGCGGATATGTACACCGCGATGAACTCGGCCCGTGCTTACGTTTATGAGGTCGCCAAGGCGTGCGACCGTGGGGATGTGACTCGTCAAGACGCTGCGGCGTGCTGCCTCTATGCCTCTGAGGCGGCGATGACGCAGGCGCATCAGGCCGTACAGGCGATGGGAGGGGCGGGGTTCTTGTCAGACGCTCCGGTCAGTCGGATCTTCCGAGATGCCAAGCTGATGGAGATCGGGGCCGGGACCAGCGAAATCCGCCGCATGCTGATTGGTCGCGAATTGATGGGCGAAATGTTGGGGTAAGAGGTCGCCCCGCAGCTGAGGGAACTGCGGGGCGTTTCGATCAAAGGATCAGAAGCGATGGACGTAGGATACGCCGACCAGCCAAGGATCGATTTCCGCGGTACCGATATCGGCACCGTTCAGTTTGACGTCCGAGTCGATATCGAACCAACGCACGTTCAAACGGACAGCGCCTTGTTCAGTGATCTGATAGTCCAAACCAGCCTGAAGCGACAAACCGAACGAGTTGTCCAGTTCCAGGTCGCCCAGAGGAGAGCTTTCTTCAAAGAAGATAGTGTAGTTGAGGCCTGCGCCGACATAGGGCTTCCACGCGCTGTTGGTCGGGAAGTGGTAGTTCAGCGACAAGGTGGGGGGCAGGTGCTTGGTGCTGCCGGCGTCGGTGCTGCCACCCAAGGTGATATCGTGTTCGAATGGCGTGGAGGCCAGCAATTCGATACCCAAGTTGTCCCGAATGAAGTATTCGACGGTAAAGATCGGACGGGTGTCGTCGTCGACCTCGGCGTCAAATCCGGCCAGCGTTCCATTGTCGGATTTCGGGTCCAGGTAGCCGACACCGAAACCAACGGTCCAGTCACCTTGCGATTGGGCGAGTGCGGGGCCAGCCAGCGCGACCAGCGCGGTGGAGAGTGTCAAAGCGGCGAGTTTATTGGTCATTGTTCTGCCTTTGGTTCAGTTGATGACCGCTGTTTTGCACGGGCGCTGCCTGCGCTCTCTGATCTGAGTCAAATTTGCGTGAGCGCACCCGGCAAGTGTGACATGTCTGCAGGCCCCGAAAATAAAGGAAAATTTTGATGTCAGGCGATCTGCGCATACCGGGTTTGCGCTCGGCGGGTGGCTGGGATGTCCCCGATCGGCTGAACATGGCGCGCCAGTGTCTGAACCATCCGCCCGAACAGGTCGCTTTGGTCGATCTGACCGAGGGCGAGGAGCGGCCGGTAACTTATGGTCAGCTGCACGAGATGGCCGATGGGCTTGCGCGGGCGCTCTTGCCCAAGGTTCAGGCCGGTGACCGGGTTGGTGTTTTGCTCAGCCAGTCTCCGTGGTGCGCCGCAGCGCATCTGGCGATTTGGAAGATCGGCGCGATCTCGGTGCCTCTGTTCAAGCTGTTCAAACAGGACGCGCTGCGCTCCCGCGTGGCGGATGCCGGGGCAGGGATCGTTCTGACGGATGCTGAGGGCGCAGGGCTGCTGGGTGATCTGGCCGAGCCGATGATCGCCGCTGAGGTTGCCCATCCCGGCCCAGAGCTGCCCTTTGCGGATACCGGCCCCGAAGACGCCGCCGTGCTGATCTATACGTCGGGCACAACCGGCAGACCCAAGGGGGCCTTGCACGGGCACCGCGTGCTGACCGGCCATCTCCCCGGCGTTTCGATCAGCCACAATCACCTGCGCGCGGGGGATTGCCTTTGGACCCCGGCGGATTGGGCCTGGATCGGAGGGCTGTTCGATGTTCTGATGCCGGGTCTTGCTCTGGGCATTCCCGTGGTGGCCTCGCGGCTGGACAAATTCACCCCCGAGGCCTGTGCCGATGTGATCGCGCGTGGCGGCGTACGCAACGTGTTCTTCCCTCCGACCGCGCTGCGGATGCTGAAGGCAGCGGATCAGAGCATCCCCGGCCTGCGTTCGGTCGCATCTGGGGGTGAGCCTCTGGGCGCCGAGATGCTGGCGTGGGGTCAACAGGCCTTTGGCCTGACGATCAACGAGTTCTACGGCCAGACCGAATGCAACATGGTCGTCTCGTCCTGTGCCGAGGATTTCCCGGTGCGTCCCGGCTGTATCGGCAAACCGGTTCCGGGCCACGAGGTTGCGGTGATTGATGAGGACGGCACACCCACGAGGGACGAGGGTGATGTGGCCATCCGGCGCGGCTCGGCCTCGATGTTGCTGGAATACTGGAACCGGCCTGATGCCACGGCTGAGAAGTTCCGGGGCGATTGGCTGATCACCGGAGACCGAGGCGTTTGGGAAGGTGACTATCTGCGCTTCGTCGGGCGCGATGATGACGTGATAACCTCTGCCGGATACCGCATCGGCCCGGCTGAGATCGAGGATTGCCTGCTGACCCACCCGGCGGTGGCAACGGTCGGCGTGGTCGGCAAGCCCGACCCGCTGCGGACCGAGATCGTGAAGGCCTATGTGGTTTTGAAACCGGGGGCCGAGGCCTCAGGGCCGGAGTTGCAGGACTGGGTCAAGGACCGTCTGGCGCAGTATTCCTATCCGCGCGAGGTGGCGTTTCTGGACGAGTTGCCGATGACGGTCACGGGGAAGCTGATCCGGCGTGAACTGAAGGCGAGGGCTGCGAGGGAAACTAGCATTTCAACTCAAGATAGAATTGATGCCTTCGGTCAAGCAACGTATCCCTCTGCTACGTACCATTCCAATAAGGATAGAAGAATATGAGATTCCTTATCTCGTCCATTGCGTTCAGTGTCTTCGGCCTCATTTCTGCTGCAGCTTTTGCTCAGCCGTTAGAAACGATTGATGATTTCGACTCTCCAACACATCTGAACATGGCTGAGTGTTTCGACTGGGAGTATTCGGACCAACTCACTTGTTTTGAGCAAGCCATGAGCCGCTGCTACCGATTTACTCAAAACCTAGGTACAGCTGGTGGTGCTTACTATTGTAGCTACATTGCTTTTGAGGAAATCGACGCAAGGCTCAATGAAGTCTATCCAGCCTATCTGGCCGCTGCGAGAAACAATGCCCACGGTGTCGAATGGCTTGAAGAGAGCAAAGAGATGCTGCGGGAAGCTCAAAGAGCGTGGGTCAAATATCGAGATTCGATGTGCGAGATTGAGGCGAGTTGGAACGCTATCAACTCTGGCTACGGTGCTGTAGTCGATGACTGCAGATCAAGACTTACGCTCATGCAAATGCAAACACTGCACTCTGAATTGGGCGGCTTTATCCACGAGCAATAAAGACATTGCCCACGGGCCGGATCGGGTTGATCCGGCCTGTGAACAAGGCCTTGAGCTTTTCGAAACGAGAATGGGATCGTATAAATATGAAACTTACATCCAAGGCCATCCCAAGCTCTGAGGGCTTCAAGGCCAACCGCGCAGCCCATCTCGACGCGCTGGCTCAAATCTCAAGCGCGGCCGAAGCAGCCCGTATGGGAGGTGGAGAAAAATCCCGTGCGCGGCACGTCTCTCGGGGCAAGATGCTTCCCAGACGTAGGGTTGCAAACCTGCTCGATCCGGGGTCTCCGTTTCTCGAAATTGGCGCAACTGCGGCTCATGGGATGTATGGCGATGCCGCGCCTTGTGCCGGGGTGATCGCTGGGATTGGCCGAGTACAGGGGCGCGAGGTCATGGTGGTGTGCAACGACGCCACCGTGAAGGGCGGCACATACTATCCGATGACCGTCAAAAAACACCTTCGCGCGCAGGAGATTGCCGAGGAGAACCATCTGCCCTGTATCTATCTGGTGGATAGCGGCGGCGCGAACCTGCCCAATCAGGATGAGGTTTTCCCCGACCGCGACCACTTTGGCCGTATCTTCTATAACCAAGCGCGGATGAGCGCGAAGGGGATTGCTCAGATTGCTGTGGTGATGGGGTCCTGTACGGCGGGTGGGGCCTATGTGCCCGCAATGTCGGACGTGACCATAATTGTGAAAGAACAGGGTACGATCTTTCTGGCCGGGCCGCCTCTGGTCAAGGCCGCGACTGGTGAGGTTGTGAGTTCCGAAGACTTGGGCGGCGGTGATGTCCATACCCGCCTGTCCGGCGTGGCGGATTATCTGGCCGAGGATGACGCCCACGCACTGGCTTTGGCGCGTCGGGCTGTCGGCTCGTTGAACCTGCGCAAACCGCAGACGGTCGATTGGGCAAGCCCGGAAGATCCTGCTTACGACCCTGAGGAAATCCTCGGCGTTGTTCCGGCTGACCTGCGCACGCCTTATGACATCCGCGAGGTGATTGCGCGTCTGGTTGATGGCTCTCGGTTCGATGAGTTCAAGCCGCGCTTTGGCGAGACACTGGTAACTGGCTTTGCCCATGTCAAAGGCTGCCCTGTGGGCATCATCGCCAACAATGGCGTGCTGTTTTCCGAGGCCGCGCAGAAGGGCGCGCATTTTGTTGAGCTATGTTCTCAGCGTCGCATCCCGCTGGTGTTCCTGCAGAATATCACCGGCTTTATGGTCGGACGCAAATACGAGAACGAAGGCATCGCGCGGCATGGGGCCAAGATGGTGACGGCGGTGGCGACAACCTCGGTGCCGAAAATCACGATGCTGGTCGGAGGGTCTTTTGGAGCTGGAAACTATGGCATGGCCGGTCGGGCCTATCAGCCGCGGTTCCTGTGGACCTGGCCGAACTCGCGGATTTCTGTAATGGGAGGCGAACAGGCCGCGGGCGTTCTGGCCACCGTCAAGCGCGATGGGATCGAGCGGCAGGGCGGGACGTGGTCGGTTGAGGAAGAGGCCGAATTTAAACGCCCGACCTTGGACATGTTCGAGGAGCAGTCTCATCCGCTCTATGCCTCGGCTCGGTTGTGGGATGACGGCATCATCGACCCGCGCAAATCGCGCGATGTGCTGGCCCTGTCGCTAAGCGCCGCTTTGAACGCTCCGATCGAGGAAACGCGTTTCGGCGTGTTCAGGATGTGATTGCCCAATGGACACACATTTCACGAAATTGAACAAGGATTGGAACGCGGATCCGAATGCGCCGATGCCGGTAGCTGCAAGAGCAGGTGGCGATCTCTGGTTGCGGTTTTGCCCAAATGAGTGGTTGAACCCATCGCATCTGGCGCGAGGGCATCTGTTTATCCGGTTTGCTGGTTGCCAGCGATTTCGTTTCACGTCGATTAATGATCACGGGTGGTTCGGTGGGCAGTGCAGATTCAGCAAAGTGGCGCCAGCTTGGGGAGAGTTTTACGAGGTGGATGGCGACTTTATAGAAAGTCTCGACGAAACACCTTGGACCATAATTTCGGCCAGGTCTGACCTTGCGAGAAACTTTCTGTTCTATTTCCGCGATGAAGCTTTCGAATGCACTGCATCCTCTTGGAGCCTAAGCACCGAATGCTCGTCTGGTTCTATCTTCGAAGAGGCGGTTTGTCATGTTCAGTAAAATCCTAATCGCAAACCGTGGCGAGATCGCCTGTCGCGTTATCGAAACCGCTCAGAAAATGGGTGTGTCCTGTGTGGCAGTTTATTCGCATGCGGATGCTTCGGCCAAACATGTGCAGATGGCGGATGAGGCGGTGCATATTGGCGGGGCGGCACCCGCCGAAAGCTATCTGAAGGGTGATGTGATTATTCAGGCGGCGCTTGATACGGGCGCGCAGGCGATCCATCCCGGCTATGGGTTTCTGTCCGAGAACCCGGATTTTGTGGATGCAGTTGACGCCGCAGGGCTGACCTTTATCGGACCATCGGCGGATGCGATCCGTAAGATGGGTCTCAAGGATGCGGCCAAGGCGTTGATGGAGGACGCAGGCGTTCCCGTTGTGCCCGGATATCATGGTGACAATCAGGACCCCGCTCATCTGGCCGAGGCAGCCGCGGCCATCGGCTACCCCGTTCTGATCAAGGCGGTTGCGGGCGGCGGCGGCAAAGGAATGCGGTTGGTCGAGACGCCCGAAGCTTTCTCAGACGCTCTGGACAGCGCGCGCGGTGAGGCAAAAACCGCCTTTGGCAATGATGCGGTTCTGGTCGAGAAATTCGTCTCCAAGCCTCGGCATATCGAAGTTCAGGTCTTTGGCGATGGTACCCATGCGGTGCATCTGTTTGAACGTGATTGCTCGCTTCAACGGCGACATCAGAAGGTGATCGAAGAGGCTCCGGCCCCCGGCATGACGCCCGAGATGCGCGAGGCGATGGGGCAGGCCGGTGTGCGTGCGGCAGAGGCAATTGGCTACAAAGGGGCCGGGACGGTTGAGTTCATTGTCGACGCGTCGGAAGGGCTGCGGCCGGATCGATTCTGGTTCATGGAGATGAACACGCGCCTGCAGGTTGAACATCCGGTGACTGAGGCGATCACGGGCGTTGATCTGGTCGAATGGCAGCTGCGCGTAGCAGCGGGTGAAACCCTGCCCAAGCAGCAGAACGACCTGTCGATCAACGGTCACGCGTTTGAGGCACGGCTTTATGCTGAGGATGTGCCCAAGGGATTTTTGCCAGCAACGGGAACTCTGACCCATCTGCGGTTTCCGCCTGAGTGCCGCGCGGATAGTGGCGTGCGGGCGGGGAATACGATCAGCCCCTGGTATGACCCGATGATCGCCAAGGTCGTCGTGCATGGCCCGACCCGCGCGGTCGCGCTTGAGGGCTTGCATCGCGCCCTGCGTCAAACCGAGGTCGCAGGGACGGTGACCAATCTGGCCTTCCTTGGCGCTCTGACTCGCCATGGTGGGTTTGCCTCGGGCGATGTGGATACGGGTCTGATCGGGCGTGACCTTGAGGATCTTGTGCAGACGGCGGAAGCGACCACTGCCTCGGTGGTGGCCGCAGCGATGACAGCGCTGGGGCTGACAGAGACGACCTCTGAGACTGGCTTCACCCTGTGGGGACCGTTGCACCGTGCCGTGCAGCTGATGCGCGACGGTGAGGTCCTTGATCTGGATGTTCAGGTCGAAGGCCCGCACCGGCAGGTCTGGACGGTGAATGGCGCGCCGGTGACTGCGCAGCGCAATGGTGGTTGGGTCGTTGATGGGCAGCGCATGCCCAATGTCGCCGTCGCTGGGCCTCAGATCACGGTGTTTGATGACTATGGTCAGGTGTTCGAAATAGTCGACCCCTTGGATCGCGATGCCAGCGCTGCAGGAGATACCAACGTGATCGAGGCGCCGATGCCGGGTCTAGTCAAGGCCGTCTTTGCCTCGGCAGGGCAAGCGGTGAAAGAGGGCGACCGGCTGGCGATTCTGGAAGCCATGAAGATGGAGCATTCACTGCTTGCGGCGCGCGACGGTGTGGTGGCCGAGGTGTTAGCGGACGCAGGCGCACAGGTAGAGGCTGGTGCGGCACTGGTTCGTTTGGCTGAGGATTGATCTGTTCGGTCCGTGCATTGCGTGGCACAGTCGGGCCATCCGTATTTAAAACGAGAAGAAGCCGGGGAGGGATGCGCTGATGAAAGAACGCGTCGAGATATTCGAGGTCGGGCCAAGGGATGGGCTTCAGAACGAAAAGCGCGAGATTCCGGTGGCCGAGAAAGTGGCGCTGGTCGATTGCCTGAGCCGCGCCGGGTTCAACCGGATTGAGGTGGCCAGTTTCGTGTCGCCCAAATGGGTGCCGCAGATGGCGGGAAGCGGCGCGGTTCTGGCTGGGATCAAACGGGCCGAGGGCGTGCGTTATGCGGCGTTGACGCCGAACATGCGCGGCTATGAAGACGCGTTGGCGGCCAAAGCGGACGAGATCGCAGTGTTTGCATCAGCCTCCGAGGGGTTCTCGAAAGCCAACATCAACGCGACCATCGCGGAATCCATTGAACGGTTCGTGCCGATCCTTGAGGCCGCGCGCCATATTGACCTGCCCGTCCGGGGTTATGTCTCATGCGTGACCGATTGCCCATATGATGGTCCGACCCCACCCGAAAAAGTGGCTGAGGTCGCGGACGCTCTGTTCGCGCATGGGTGTTATGAGATTTCGCTTGGCGACACGATCGGGCAGGGAACTCCGGACAAGATTGCGCATATGCTGCTGGCGGTGCGCGACAGGGTGCCCGTTACCCGGCTTGCGGGCCATTTCCACAACACCAACGGGCGGGCGATGGACAATATTGATGCCTCGTTGGCGCTGGGCGTGCGGGTGTTTGACGCTGCCGTCGGTGGCTTGGGGGGATGCCCTTATGCACCCGGCGCGGCTGGCAACGTCGCGACCGAAGCTGTCGCCGCCCATCTGGAGCGGCTGGGATATGAGACCGGTCTGGACGCAGCAGTTTTGGACGAAGCCGCGCAGATTGCGCAGGCCATGAGGGGCTAACATGTTTGAAACGATTACGGTCGTCACGGATGACCGGGGTGTTGCGACGCTAACCCTGTCGCGCGCCGAAAAGCACAACGCCATGTCGGCGCTGATGATCAGCGAATTGACGCAGGCCGCGGCGCAGCTGGGGCGAGACGAGGCGGTGCGCGTTGTTGTGCTGACTGGCTCTGGCAAGAGTTTCTGCGCCGGGGGCGATCTGGGGTGGATGCGCGATCAGATGGCTGCGGATGCCGAGACCCGATTTACCGAGGCGCGCAAGCTGGCGGAAATGCTGCAGGCGCTGAACGAGATGCCCAAACCTCTGATTGGTGCATTGCAAGGCAACGCGTTTGGCGGTGGTGTCGGGCTGGCCTCGGTCTGCGATGTGGCAGTGGGCGTTGACACCCTGAAAATGGGCCTGACCGAGACCCGGCTGGGCCTGATCCCAGCGACGATTGGGCCTTACGTAATCGCGCGGATGGGTGAGGCCCGCGCGCGGCGTGTTTTCATGTCGGCGCGTCTGTTTGATGCAGCCGAGGCGGTGGAGCTTGGCCTGTTGGCAAAAGCGGTGCCAGCCGATCAACTGATGCGCGCTGTCGAGGATGAAATCACCCCCTACCTGTCCTGTGCGCCGGGGGCTGTGGCGTCGGCTAAGGCCTTGGTTCAAAACCTCGGTCCGCGTCTTGACGACAGTGTGATTGACCATACCATCCAAGTGTTGGTCGCCCGATGGGAGACGCCTGAAGCACGTGAAGGCATCGAAGCTTTCTTTGAAAAACGTAACCCCAAGTGGAACAACAAAGTTTAACTTGGGGCGTCTATTGTCCGCTGAGGCGAAAACGGGGTGATTCCCGAAGGTCTGTCAAGGGGATGAATGACGTGGTGCGCGCTTGTGTTCGGTTGACCCTCTGACCGCGTGGGGCTAGAGAAAGTCGAGTCAACACGCCAATTGACGGCGCCCTCCGAAAGGGGACGCGCAGGAAAGGAGCTAGACGTGGAAGACCTGCTGCGGGAGTATCTCCCTATTCTGGTGTTTCTGGCCGTAGCCATCGGCCTGGGAATTGTCCTGATTCTGGCAGCTGTCGTTCTGGCAGTTCGCAACCCCGATCCCGAAAAAGTCAGCGCCTATGAATGCGGCTTCAACGCGTTTGATGACGCTCGGATGAAGTTCGATGTGCGCTTCTATCTGGTTTCGATCCTGTTCATCATTTTCGACCTCGAGATTGCGTTCCTGTTCCCTTGGGCCGTGGGCTTTAAAGACATCAGCGATGTAGGGTTCTGGTCGATGATGGTGTTCCTGGGCGTTTTGACCATCGGCTTTGCCTATGAATGGAAGAAGGGGGCCTTGGAATGGGAGTGATGACGGGTGCAAATACCGCCGGCGTCGACAAAGAAGTCGCCACCCAAGCCCTCAATGCCGAGCTGCAGGACAAAGGCTTCCTGCTGACCTCGACCGAAGACATTATCAATTGGGCGCGGACCGGGTCTTTGCATTGGATGACCTTTGGTCTGGCCTGCTGCGCAGTTGAGATGATGCACACTTCGATGCCGCGCTATGACGCGGAACGGTTTGGCATCGCGCCGCGTGCCTCGCCGCGCCAGTCCGATGTGATGATTGTGGCTGGTACACTGACCAATAAGATGGCTCCGGCGCTGCGCAAGGTCTATGACCAGATGCCCGAGCCGCGCTATGTGATCTCGATGGGGTCCTGCGCGAATGGCGGTGGCTACTACCACTACTCCTATTCCGTCGTACGTGGCTGTGACCGGATCGTTCCGGTAGACATTTACGTCCCCGGATGCCCTCCGACGGCTGAGGCGCTGCTGTACGGCTTGATGCAGCTGCAACGCAAAATTCGCCGTACCGGCACGATCGTGCGCTAAGGGAGAGGGCGGATGAGCGAAGCACTCAAAGAACTCGGTACGCATCTGGAGCTGAAACGGTCCGACTGTGTGTTGTCCTGGGATGTCACCCATGGCGAGTTGAACGTGGATGTGGCGCCGTCAAACCTTGTGGAGTTCATCGAATTCCTCAAAAGCGACCGCTCCTGCCAGTTCTCGACGCTGGTCGATATTACAGGCGTGGACTACCCCGAACGGGCCAAGCGGTTCGACGTGGTCTATCATTTCCTCTCGATGTACCAGAACCAGCGCATTCGTCTGCGCGTCTCCATCCGCGAAGAAGACATGGTGCCCTCGATCGTCGATACGCATCCCTCGGCGAACTGGTTCGAGCGTGAGGTTTTCGACATGTTCGGCATCTTGTTCTCGGGCCATCCGGACCTGCGGCGCATCCTGACCGATTACGGGTTCCGCGGCTATCCGTTGCGCAAGGATTTCCCGACCACCGGCTATACCGAGGTCCGCTATGACGAGGCGCAGAAACGCGTGGTCTATGAACCCGTCAGCCTCGTGCAGGAATACCGTCAGTTTGATTTCATGTCCCCATGGGAAGGTGCCAACTACATTCTTCCGGGGGATGAGAAACAGGAGTCGTAAGTCATGGAGTTCCTGATCTGGATCGCTTTCACGATCGCCACGATCATCCCGATGCTGAAACTGCTGCCGCATTTCGGGATCGAGAAGTTCTGGGCGTTTGCCTGTGTCATCCCGATTGGAACGCTGATCCTACTGTGGATCATGGCCATGAAGCTGCAAGAGATGGAGCGTCGCTGAGATGCTGGGGGAACTGATCATTTTGGGCGCTCTTGGGGTGCTGCTTGCCGGCGCCGCGGCCAAGGCGGCTGAGGCCGAGAAGGTCCGGGTGCGCGCGGACGCGAAGAAAAAGCGGGGGCGGTGATGGACGGCTCAAGATATGATGACGGCAGCACGGACGCGCTGAGCGGCGAACAGAAGATCCGCAATTTCAACATCAACTTCGGACCGCAACACCCTGCCGCGCATGGCGTTTTGCGTTTGGTGCTTGAGCTGGACGGAGAAATCGTAGAGCGCTGCGATCCGCATATCGGTCTGCTGCACCGTGGCACCGAAAAGCTGATGGAAAGCCGGACGTATCTGCAGAACCTGCCGTATTTCGACCGTCTGGATTACGTGGCGCCGATGAACCAGGAACATGCTTGGTGTCTGGCGATTGAGAAATTGACTGGCGTGGAAGTGCCGCGCCGTGGCTCGTTGATCCGGGTGCTGTATTCCGAGATCGGTCGCATCCTGAACCATCTGCTGAACGTGACCACGCAAGCGATGGATGTGGGCGCTCTGACCCCGCCGCTGTGGGGTTTTGAAGAACGCGAAAAGCTGATGGTGTTCTATGAGCGCGCCTGTGGTGCCCGCCTGCACGCCGCCTATTTCCGCCCCGGTGGTGTGCACCAAGACCTGCCGCCCGAGCTGCTGGACGATATCGAGGCGTGGAGCCACGAATTCCCCGCCGTCCTCGACGACATTGACGGGTTGTTGACCGAAAACCGCATCTTCAAACAGCGCAACGCCGATATTGGCGTTGTGACCGAGGATGACATTCAGAAATACGGTTTCTCGGGCGTGATGGTCCGTGGCTCGGGCCTTGCATGGGACCTGCGCCGCGCGCAGCCCTACGAATGCTATGACGAGTTCGAGTTCCAGATCCCCGTCGGCAAGAATGGCGACTGCTATGACCGTTACCTCTGCCGCATGGAAGAGATGCGCCAGTCACTGCTGATAATCCGTCAGGCCATCGCCAAAATCCGCGAATGCCCGGGCGACGTTCTGGCGCGTGGCAAGATCACCCCGCCGAAACGCTCGGACATGAAGACCTCGATGGAGAGCCTGATCCATCACTTCAAGCTTTACACCGAAGGCTTCCACGTCCCTGCGGGTGAGGTTTATGCCGCCGTCGAGGCCCCCAAGGGCGAGTTCGGCGTCTATCTTGTCGCCGACGGCACCAATAAACCCTACCGCGCCAAACTCCGCGCACCGGGATTCCTGCATCTGCAAGCCATGGATCACGTCGCCAAAGGCCACCAACTGGCTGACGTCGCCGCCATCATCGGCACCATGGACGTCGTATTTGGAGAGATTGACCGCTAATGCTCCGCCGTCTTCATCCCGAACAACCTGATAGCTTTGCCTTCACCGCTGCCAACCAGAAATGGGCCGAAGCGCAGATCACCAAATACCCTGAGGGCCGCCAAGCCAGTGCGGTGATCCCTCTGCTTTGGCGCGCGCAAGAGCAGGAGGGCTGGCTGTCCCGCCCGGCAATTGAATCCGTCGCCGACATGCTGGGCATGGCCTATATTCGCGTGCTCGAGGTCGCCTCGTTCTACTTCATGTTCCAACTGCAGCCGGTCGGCTCTGTGGCGCATATTCAGGTGTGTGGCACGACCTCATGCATGATTTGCGGTGCCGAGGATCTTATTGCGGTCTGCAAGGAAAAGATCGCAGCCAAGCCACACGTGCTATCCGCCGATGGCAAGCTGAGCTGGGAAGAGGTGGAATGCCTCGGGTCCTGTACGAATGCTCCGATGGCGCAGATTGGCAAGGATTACTACGAAGACCTGACCGCCGAGAGCTTTGGCAAGATCATTGACGATCTGGCGGCGGGGAAGGTGCCTACGCCCGGCCCTCAGAACGGGCGTTATGCGGCTGAGCCTTTGAAAGGCCTCAGCAGCCTGACGGAACATGAGGCCGGAAAGCCGGATCATAATGCCAGCGTGGCCTTGGCGGCCGAACTGGGCGATACGGTCAAGCGGATAGACGGGACTGAGGTTCCGATCCTCACGCCTTGGCTGGGGAAAGACGGCAAACAGGCTGGGGCATCTGCGGCGGCGAAACCGCCGAAAGCGCCTGAGCCACCTAAACCTGCCGTGAAACAGGCCGCTGAGACCAAAGCGAAAGAAGTCGAGGAAGATAAACCCCGAACGCTGACTGAGGCGCGTGGGGGACTGCCGGATGACCTCAAGATGCTCAAAGGCGTGGGGCCGAAGCTGGAAGAGACGCTGAATGATCTGGGCTTCTTCCACTATGATCAGATCGCGGCTTGGACGCCCGAGCATGTGGCCTGGGTGGATGCGCGTCTGAAGTTCAAAGGCCGGATCGAACGCGATGGCTGGATTGAACAAGCGGCCAAGCTGGCCGTTGGGGATGAGACCGAATTCGCCAAACGTGCCAAGGAAGACGGCACTTACGAAGACTAAACGCCCCTGCAAGGGCTCAAGGACGAGATGGATAAGGACAAAGAGCAAGCCATAGCCCGCAAGGGCCGACATATAGGCATCGTCATCGCCGTGACGATGGTGGTTTGGCTTGGCATGACTTTGTTCATCGGCCCCGCGATTGGAATGCCGGGGCGCTATGCGCTGCTATTCGATTTCGCTGCTTTGGCCGGCTTCATCTATGCAGGCGTCAACATATTTCAACTCTGGCGCATGCGTCAGGACAGCTGAGGGTAACACGCGATGCTGAAGGATCAGGACCGGATCTTTACCAACATCTACGGGATGCACGAGCGTACTCTGCGCGGCGCGCAGGCCCGAGGGCATTGGGATGGCACCGCTGGTCTGATCGAAAAGGGCCGGGATTGGATCATCCAGACGATGAAAGACTCGGGCCTGCGTGGGCGCGGTGGCGCGGGCTTCCCAACCGGTCTGAAATGGTCGTTCATGCCCAAGGAAAGCGATGGCCGCCCGTCTTATCTGGTGGTGAATGCGGATGAATCCGAACCGGGCACCTGCAAAGACCGTGAGATTATGCGCCACGATCCGCATACGCTGATCGAAGGCTGCCTGATTGCCTCTTTCGCGATGAATGCGCACACCTGCTATATCTACCTGCGCGGCGAATACATCCGCGAACGCGAGGCGCTACAGGCCGCAATTGATGAGGCCTATGACGCCGGGCTGTTGGGCAAGAACGCGGCCGGCTCGGGATGGGATTTCGACATCTTCCTGCATCACGGCGCGGGTGCCTATATCTGTGGCGAAGAAACTGCGCTGATCGAAAGCCTTGAGGGCAAAAAGGGTATGCCGCGCATGAAGCCGCCATTCCCGGCTGGCGCAGGCCTCTATGGCTGCCCAACCACGGTGAACAACGTGGAGTCCATCGCTGTTGTACCGACCATCCTGCGCCGGGGTGCGGATTGGTTTGCGGGTTTTGGTCGTCAGAACAACGCGGGAACCAAGCTGTTTGCGATCTCGGGCCATGTGAACAACCCTTGCGTCGTCGAAGAGGCGATGTCGATCCCGTTCGAGCAACTGATCGAAACCCATTGCGGTGGCATTCGCGGCGGCTGGGACAACCTGCTCGCGGTCATTCCGGGGGGATCGTCCGTTCCGTGCGTGCGCGGTGAAAACATGCGCGATGCGATCATGGATTTCGACTATCTGCGCGGTGAACTGGGCTCGGGTCTTGGCACGGCGGCGGTGATCGTGATGGATAAGTCCACCGACATCATAAAAGCGATCTGGCGGCTGTCGAAATTCTACAAGCATGAAAGCTGCGGCCAGTGTACGCCATGCCGAGAAGGCACTGGCTGGATGATGCGGGTAATGGACCGCCTTGTGCGCGGTGAGGCTGAGCTGGAAGAGATCGACATGCTGTTGGACGTGACCAAACAGGTCGAAGGCCACACGATCTGCGCCTTGGGCGATGCCGCGGCCTGGCCGATCCAGGGCCTGATCCGCAACTTCCGCGAAGAGATCGAGGACCGCATCAAGGCGCAGAAATCAGGCCGCATGGGGGCTATGGCAGCGGAATGATCAGGCAGCCCGACGGATATCATCTGGCCGAACTGAATATTGGCCGCCTGCTGGCCCCGACGGATGACCCTCGGGTGGCTGAGTTCATGGCCAATCTCGACAAGGTCAACGGCTTGGGCAAGCGGATGCCGGGCTTTGTATGGATGATGGAAGGCTCGGGCGAACCGGGAACCGGGAATACGGAAAACGCGATTGGGGGCGATCCTCAATTTGTCGCCAACCTGACGGTCTGGGAAGACGTCGCGAGCCTTGAGACATTTGTCTGGGGCACCATACACAAACAGTTTTACGACCGCCGTCAGGAGTGGTTTGAACTGCTGGGGGATCAGCATTTCGTCATGTGGTGGGTGCCCGCAGGGCACCAGCCGGATCTGGATGAAGCCATGGCGCGGCTAGAGCGTCTGCGCCATGAAGGTCCAAGTGAACACGCCTTTGGATGGGCGGATTTGAAACAAGCAAGCAAGTGGCGCGACAATCGTTGCGCTCAGGTCGCAGCGGAGTGAGCGGGATGACACACCATTCTGATCGCGCGCGCAGCCGCCCAGATGCCAGCCATCTGACAGGAATAAACAAAGTGAAGACAATGAAACTCTCAACCTTGGCTGGCCTTGCAGGGCTTGTGCTGGTCTCGGCCTGCACCGTCTCCTCGTCCAAGGACCGTGTGCTGTTTGACGGCCAGTTTTTCCGTGCCAAGGCCAAATCGGTCGACAAACGCAATACGCCGACCGAATTCACTGTTGTCGTGAACAACGTGTCAGCCTCGCTTGACGGCGCGCGAGAGGCAGGCCGGTTCGAAGGCACCAAATTCTGCATCCAGAACTTCGGCTCGTCGCGGATTGTCTGGAAGGTTGGCCCGGATACCGAACCGCAGAACCTGCGCATCAGCGACGACAAACTGACTTTTGCGGGAACCTGCCAGAGACCATGAGGCTGTTTTCCGCATATCACGGCAGGGCCAGCGGTCTGTTATTGCATAGCAGACAGGGCGACACCCATCTTGGTCGATCCAAGAAGGAAGGACCTGTCATGACTTATGCGAAAACACTTGCCATCGGTCTTGCGCTGATGATCCCAGCGATCGCCGAGGCCAAGCCGCCTCTGCGTGAGGTGAAACAGATCGACAATGAGCTGTACTACATCGCGGTCGCGAAAGAGATTTCGGACTATTGCCCCTCGATCAGCGGGCGGAAGCTGAAAGCGATCAACGTGATGTGGGGGCTGCGGTCCGAGGCGAACAGCCTTGGCTACTCGGACCAAGAGATCCGGGCCTATGTCGAATCCGATGCCGAAAAAGACCGGATGCGCGCCAAGGGCGAGGCCTATCTGGCCTCCAACGGGGTGACCTACGAGAACCCGAATTCCTTCTGCACTTTGGGTCGGAAGGAAATCGACAGAAACAGCGCCATCGGCGTTTATTTGAGGGCGAACTGACGATGTCTGACCTCCGCAAGATCAATATCGACGGGCAGGAAATCGAAGTCGATGGTGCTATGACCCTGATCCAGGCCTGTGAAGAGGCCGGGGTCGAGGTGCCGCGCTTCTGCTATCACGAACGTCTGTCGATTGCGGGGAACTGCCGGATGTGTCTGGTTGAGGTCGTGGGCGGCCCTCCGAAACCTGCGGCCTCTTGCGCGATGCAGGTGCGTGATCTGCGTCCAGGGCCGGAGGGGCAACCGCCACAGGTCAAGACGAACTCACCCATGGTCAAGAAGGCCCGCGAAGGGGTGATGGAGTTTTTGCTGATCAACCACCCTCTGGATTGCCCGATCTGCGATCAGGGGGGTGAGTGCGACCTGCAGGATCAGGCCATGGCCTATGGTGTTTCGGGCTCGCGCTTTAAGGAAGCCAAGCGCGCCGTAGATGATCTGGATCTGGGGCCGCTGGTCGGTACCGCGATGACCCGCTGCATCAGCTGCACCCGCTGTGTGCGCTTCACAACCGAGGTCGCCGGCATCACTCAGATGGGTCAGACAGGGCGAGGCGAGGATGCCGAGATCACCTCATACCTCAACCAGACGCTGCATTCGAACCTGCAGGGTAACATCATTGATTTGTGCCCCGTGGGGGCGCTGACCTCGAAACCCTATGCCTTCACCGCGCGTCCTTGGGAGCTGACCAAGACCGAGAGCATTGACGTAATGGATGCTTTGGGCTCGAACATCCGCGTGGATACCAAGGGGCGTGAAGTGATGCGGTTCCTCCCGCGCAACCATGACGGCGTGAACGAGGAATGGATCAGCGACAAAACCCGGTTCGTCTGGGACGGGTTGCGCCGTCAGCGTCTGGACCGTCCGTATGTGCGCGAAAACGGCAAGCTGCGCCCGGCCTCGTGGCCTGAGGCGTTGACCAAAGCTGCTGAAGCGCTGAAAGGGGCCGAAAAACCGGCGGGTCTCGTCGGTGATCTAGCGCCGGTTGAGGCGATCTTTGCGCTGAAACAGATGATCGAAGGGCAGGGCGGCGTTGTCGAATGCCGTACGGACGGGGCCAAGCTGCCTGCGGGCAACCGTGGAGCCTATGCCGGGACCGCCGCGATCGAAGATATCGACCTGGCCGAGCGTATTCTGCTGATCGGTACCAATCCGCGCGATGAGGCTCCGGTTCTAAATGCCCGCATCCGTAAGGCTTGGGCGCATGGGGCCGAGGTTGCTTTGGTCGGTCCGGCGGCCGATCTGACCTATGAATACCACCACATGGGCGACGACCGCGGAGCGTTGCAAAAGGTTGTCGACATGGGCGGCAATGATGAGATCAAAGCAAAACGCTCTTTGGTCATTGTTGGTCAGGGCGCGTTGCAAGAGGCCGATGGCGCCGCTGTTCTGGCGGCCGCGCAAGCCATTGCAAGCAATACCGAAAGTGGGCTGATCATCTTGCATACCGCAGCCGCGCGTGTGGGCGCGATGGATGTGGATGCCACCAACGCAGATGGTATGGACGCGATCAGCGCAGCTGATGTGATCTATAACCTCGGCGCGGATGAGGTCGAAATTGGAGACGGCGCATTCGTGATCTATCAGGGCAGCCATGGCGACCGTGGCGCACACCGCGCTGATGTGATCCTGCCCGCCGCCGCCTATACCGAGGAAAACGGGTTGTTCGTGAACACCGAAGGCCGCCCTCAGCTGGCCATGCGTGCGGGCTTTGCGCCGGGTGAGGCCAAAGAAAACTGGGCCATCTTGCGTGCGCTCTCGGCCGATTTGGGCGCGACGTTGCCCTTCGATTCCTTGGCGCAATTGCGGACCGCGTTGATCGAGGCGGTGCCGCATCTGGCGCATATCGACGAGGTGATCGAGAACGAGGTGCAGCCGCTTGAGGCTGGTGCACTGGGCAAGGCGAGTTTCCGCAACGCGGTCCAGGATTTCTACCTGACCAACCCGATCGCACGCGCCTCACAACTGATGGCCGAGCTGTCGGCGCAGGCGAAAAACACAGACAGGATGGCAGCTGAATGATCCGTCCCGCAGAGATATCCCCGACGACCCACGGTGTGAGGACCAATGGCTGATTTCTTTAACACACCGGGCGGCATCGCCCTGATCGTCCTGGCGCAGGTGCTTGCCGTTGTGGCCTTTGTGATGATCTCGCTGTTGTTCCTTGTCTATGGTGACCGCAAGATCTGGGCGGCTGTTCAGATGCGCCGGGGGCCCAATGTGGTGGGCGCTTACGGTCTGTTGCAAACAGTCGCTGACGCGTTGAAATATGTGGTCAAAGAGGTCGTCATCCCGGCAGGCGCGGACCGCACCGTGTTCATCCTTGCTCCGCTGACCTCTTTCGTACTGGCAATGATCGCCTGGGCCGTGATCCCGTTCAACGACGGCTGGGTGCTGTCAGATCTGAATGTGGCGATCCTCTATGTCTTCGCCGTATCCTCTTTGGAGGTTTATGGCGTGATTATGGGCGGTTGGGCGTCGAACTCAAAGTATCCTTTCCTTGGTTCGTTGCGCTCTGCAGCGCAGATGATTTCTTACGAGGTGTCCATCGGCCTGATTATCATCGGCGTGATTATCTCGACCGGCTCGATGAATTTCGGAGATATCGTTCGCGCGCAGGACGGCTCGTTCGGGTTCTTCAGCTGGTACTGGCTACCGCATTTCCCGATGGTCTTCCTGTTCTTCATCTCGGCGCTGGCGGAAACCAACCGACCCCCGTTCGACCTGCCCGAGGCGGAATCAGAACTGGTCGCAGGCTATCAGGTCGAATACTCGGCCACGCCATTCCTGCTGTTCATGGCAGGCGAATACATCGCCATCTTCCTGATGTGCGCCCTGACCACGCTGCTCTTTTTCGGTGGCTGGTTGTCGCCGATCCCGGGCCTGCCTGACGGTGTGCTATGGATGGTCGCGAAGATGGCGTTCTTCTTCTTCCTCTTCGCGATGGTAAAAGCGATCACGCCCCGCTACCGCTATGACCAGTTGATGCGTCTGGGTTGGAAAGTATTCCTTCCTTTCTCGTTGGCCTGGGTAGTGTTCGTGGCCTTCGCGGCAAAATTCGACTGGTTCTGGGGCGCATTCGCGCGTTGGAGCGTAGGAGGCTGATATGACCCAAATCGACTACACCCGCGCTGCCAAGTACTTTCTGCTGCAAGACTTCTGGGTCGGCATGAAGCTGGGGCTGAAATATTTCTTCGCGCCCAAAGCCACCGTGAACTATCCGCATGAAAAGGGCCCTCTGTCGCCTCGGTTCCGCGGCGAGCACGCCTTGCGCCGATATCCAAATGGCGAGGAACGCTGTATCGCCTGTAAGCTCTGCGAGGCGATTTGCCCGGCGCAAGCCATAACCATTGACGCCGAACCGCGCGAAGACGGCAGCCGTCGCACCACGCGCTACGACATCGATATGACCAAATGCATCTATTGCGGTTTCTGCCAAGAGGCCTGCCCGGTCGATGCCATTGTCGAAGGCCCGAACTTCGAATTCGCCACGGAAACCCGCGAAGAGCTGTTTTACGACAAGGAAAAGCTGCTCGACAACGGTGAACGCTGGGAAGCCGAAATTGCCCGCAATCTGGAAATGGATGCGCCGTACAGATGAGTGACACGCCGACAAATCCGTTTGAGCTGATGATGAAGCAGGCGCAGGACATGGCCAAGGCGATGAATCCGGCGATGGAGAATTTCTCGCCCAAGGGGTTTGAGAACCTATGGCCGACCATGCCCAAAGAGGTCATGGAGATGATGTTCGGCAACACCGTCAACAAGGACGGGCTGGATGCCAAGACGCGTCTGCTGCTGACGCTGGCCGGGCTGACCTGTCAGGGCGCTCAGGCGGACTCGGCCGTGCGTCAGACCGTGCGCCATGCGCTTGAGGCGGGCGCAAAGAAACAAGAGATCGTGGAAACGATCGGTCAGATGTCGGTCTTTGCTGGCATCCCGGCCATGACCCGCGCGCTGGATCTGGCGCAAGAGGTTCTGGGCGACAACGAGGATGAGGATCAATGACCGTCTTTGCCTTCTACCTGTTTGCCATCAGCACCATCACCGGCGGGCTTTTCACGGTGATCAGCCGCCAGCCGGTGCATTCGGTGCTTTGGCTGATCCTGTCTTTCCTGTCGTCGGCGGGGCTGTTCGTACTGCTGGGTGCCGAATTCGTGGCGATGCTGTTGATCATCGTCTACGTGGGCGCGGTCGCGGTGCTGTTCCTGTTCGTGGTGATGATGCTGGACGTGGACTTTGCCGAGTTGAAGGCCGAGATGGCGCGGTACATGCCGCTGGCTCTGTTGATTGGTCTGGTGATCCTGATGCAGTTCATCATTGCGTTCGGAGCGTGGGACAGCGCCCAAGGCATTGAGGCCAATCTGGCCCAACCGGTTCCTAGCGACCGCCACAACACCGAAGCGCTGGGTGTCATCCTTTACGATCAATACTTCCTTCTGTTCCAACTGGCGGGCTTGATCCTGCTGGTGGCGATGATCGGCGCCATCGTGCTGACTTTGCGCCACCGTCAGGATATCAAGCGTCAGGACATCGTCGGCCAGATGATGCGCGACCCAGCCAAGGCGATGGAGTTGAAGGACGTGAAACCGGGGCAGGGACTTTAAGAAGATGATCGGACTTGAACACTATCTTACGGTCGCCGCGACGCTGTTCGTCATCGGCATCTTCGGTCTCTTCCTGAACCGCAAGAATGTCATCATCCTACTGATGAGCATCGAGTTGATGCTGCTGGCGGTGAATATCAACCTTGTGGCGTTTTCCAGCTTCCTCGGTGATCTGGTCGGGCAGGTGTTCACGCTGTTCGTGCTGACCGTTGCGGCGGCGGAGGCGGCGATTGGTCTGGCCATTCTGGTCTGCTTCTTCCGCAACCGTGGCACCATCGCGGTTGAAGACGTCAATATGATGAAGGGCTAAGAGAACTATGGAAACCACCATCCTCTTTGCCCCGCTCGTGGGCGCTCTGATCTGCGGGTTCGGCTGGCGGTTCATCGGTGAGAAAGCCGCCATGTGGACCGCAACGGGTCTGCTGTTTCTGGCCTGTCTGCTGTCGTGGATCGTGTTCCTGGCTTTCGATGGTCAGACCCAACAGATCGAAATCCTGCGCTGGATCGAGAGCGGCTCGCTGTCGACAAGCTGGGCCATTCGTCTGGACCGTCTAACCGCGATCATGCTGATTGTGGTGACGACTGTCTCGGCGCTCGTGCACCTCTATTCCTTCGGCTACATGGATCACGACCCGCAATGGCGCGAGGGCGAAAGCTATAAGCCGCGCTTCTTTGCCTATCTCTCCTTCTTCACCTTCGCGATGCTGATGCTGGTGACAGCTGACAACCTTGTGCAGATGTTCTTCGGATGGGAGGGCGTGGGCGTCGCCTCATATCTGCTGATCGGTTTTTACTACCGTAAATCCAGTGCCAATGCGGCGGCCATGAAGGCGTTTATCGTCAACCGTGTCGGCGATTTTGGCTTTGCGCTGGGGATTTTCGCGATCTTCCTGCTGACGGACAGCATCAATTTCTCGGATATCTTTGCCTCGGCCCAAACCCTGTCGGAAACGCAGCTGCATTTCCTGTGGGGGGAGTGGAACGCGGTTGAGGTGATCTGCGTCCTTCTGTTCATCGGCGCGATGGGCAAATCGGCGCAGTTGATCCTGCACACATGGTTGCCCGACGCGATGGAAGGCCCGACACCCGTGTCGGCCCTGATCCACGCCGCGACGATGGTAACGGCGGGTGTCTTCCTCGTTTGCCGCATGTCGCCGCTGATGGAGTTCGCACCGGGGGCGACCGGGTTCATCACCTTCCTTGGGGCCTCGACCGCCTTCTTCGCGGCAACCGTGGGTCTGGTTCAAACCGACATCAAACGCGTCATCGCCTATTCGACCTGTTCGCAGCTGGGCTATATGTTCGTGGCCGCAGGCGTCGGCATGTACTCGGCGGCGATGTTCCACCTGCTGACTCACGCCTTCTTCAAGGCGCTGTTGTTCCTTGGCGCGGGATCGGTGATCCATGCGATGCACCATGAACAAGAGATGACCGAGTATGGTGGGTTGCGGAAGAAAATCCCCTATACGTTCTGGGCGATGATGATCGGTACGCTGGCCATTACCGGCGTGGGTATCCCGCTGACCACCTTCGGCTTTGCCGGGTTCCTGTCTAAGGACGCGATCATCGAAAGCGCCTTTGCTGGTGGTACAGGCTATGCCTTCTGGATGCTGGTGATCGCGGCTGTGTTCACCTCGTTCTACAGCTGGCGTCTGATTTTCCTGACCTTCTATGGCAAGCCGCGCGGTGACAAGCATACGCATGATCACGCCCATGAAAGCCCGAAGGTGATGCTGATCCCGCTGGGCGTTCTGTCGCTGGGCGCGGTTTTTGCCGGGATGATCTGGTACGGCAACTTCTTCGGTCACACCGACAAGGTTGGGAAGTTCTACGGGATTCCGGTGGCCGAGGCCCATGGTGAAACTCATGACGAGGCGACCCATGCCGAGCATGTCTCCGATGGCACCGCCGAAGAGCATCACGGTGACGATCATGCCGATGCCCACTCGGATGAGGCGCACGAGGATGACCATGGGGATGAGGCGCATGGCAAGAAGGACGGCCACGGAGATCATCACTACGTCTTCGCAGGCGAACCGGGTGAGGGCGCTTTGTATATCGCGCCGGACAATACCGTGCTGGATGACGCCCATGCCGTCCCGAAATGGGTTAAGGTCTCGCCTTTCGTGGCGATGCTGCTTGGGTTTGTCGTGGCCTACTGGTTCTACATCGTGAACACGTCGCTGCCCGCGCGTCTGGCGGCGAACCAGCGTCCGCTGTACCTGTTCCTGCTGAACAAATGGTACTTTGACGAGATTTATGACGCGATCTTCGTCAAACCCACTCTGGCCCTTGGCCGCCTCCTTTGGAAGCGCGGCGATGGCAACACAATTGATGGCTTCCTGAACGGAGTAGCAATGGGCGTTGTTCCCTTCTTCACCCGCCTCGCAGGCAAGGCGCAGACCGGGTACATCTTTACCTACGCCTTCTGGATGGTGCTGGGCATCGCGGCCCTTGTGACCTGGATGTCGATCGGCGGAGGGGCGCAGTAATGGACAATATCCTCTCGATCGTCACCTTCATCCCGGCCATTGCCGCGGGCATCTTGGCGCTGTTCCTGCACGGAAATGATGCGGCGGCGCAGCGGAATGCCAAATGGGTGGCGCTGTTGGCGACCACTGTGACCTTCCTTGTGTCGATTGGCATCTACACGGGCTTTGATCCTTCGAACACCGGCTTCCAGATGGTGGAAGAGGGCGAGTGGCTGATGGGTTTGAAATACAAGATGGGCGTAGACGGCATCAGCGTTCTGTTCGTATTGCTGACCACCTTCATCATGCCCCTGACCATTCTGGCCAGCTGGAACGTGACCGAACGGGTCAAGGAATACATGATCGCCTTCCTGCTGCTTGAAACGCTGATGCTGGGCGTGTTCATGGCGCTGGATCTGGTGCTGTTCTACCTGTTCTTCGAGGCAGGTCTAATCCCAATGTTCCTCATCATCGGCATTTGGGGCGGTAAGGACCGCATCTATGCCAGCTTCAAGTTCTTCCTCTATACCTTCCTCGGCTCAGTTCTGATGTTGGTGGCGATGGTCGCAATGTACGCAGACGCGGGTACCACAGATATTGAAGCGCTGATGAGCCATCAGTTCTCGTCCGAAAGCTTCAGTGTGATGGGCATTTATGTGGTCGGCGGGATGCAGACACTGATGTTTCTGGCTTTCTTTGCATCCTTCGCGGTGAAAATGCCGATGTGGCCAGTGCACACATGGCTTCCGGATGCGCACGTGCAGGCCCCGACGGCGGGCTCGGTTGTGCTGGCCGCGATCCTGTTGAAAATGGGTGGCTATGGCTTCCTGCGGTTCAGCCTACCGATGTTCCCGGTTGGCTCGGCGGTGATGACCGATCTGGTGCTGTGGATGTCAGCCATCGCCGTTGTCTACACCTCGCTGGTGGCACTGGTGCAGGAGGATATGAAGAAGTTGATCGCATACTCCTCGGTCGCGCATATGGGTTTCGTGACCATGGGCATCTTTGCGGCGAACCAGCAGGGTATTGATGGCGCGATCTTCCAGATGCTCAGCCACGGGTTTATCTCGGCGGCGTTGTTCCTGTGCGTCGGCGTGATCTACGACCGGATGCACACCCGCGATATCGACGCGTACGGAGGTCTGGTGATCCGGATGCCCGCCTATGCGCTGGTCTTCATGCTGTTCACCATGGCGAATGTCGGCCTGCCGGGTACCTCGGGCTTCATCGGCGAGTTCCTGACCCTGATGGGCGCATTCCAGGTCAACACCTGGGTAACCGCAGTGGCCGCGACCGGCGTGATATTCTCGGCAGGCTATGCGCTTTGGCTCTACCGTCGGGTCGTGTTCGGCGATCTGATCAAGGAAAGCCTCAAGGCGATGACCGACATGAGTTCGCGTGAGCGGCTGATCTTTGCGCCGCTCATCGTGATGACCATCCTGCTGGGCATCTATCCGTCGTTGGTGACCGATGTGATCGGGAATTCGACCGCCGCGCTGATTTCGAACTATGACACGGCTCTGGCCGCAGCTGAGGCTGCGACCCAGACGGCCGCTTCGCATTAAGGGAGCTTTGGAGACATGATCCAGGCTGATCTGACGATAATCCTGCCAGAGATCATTCTGGCCGTATATGCGATGGCTGCTCTGATCGGGGCCGTTTACACAAAGAAGGACGAGCTGGCTTCGGCATTGGTCTGGTCCACGGCAGGTCTAATGGCGCTTCTGGCGATTTGGATATCAAGCAACGGTGACGGGACCAACGTGGCGTTCAATGGAATGTTCGTGGATGACGGCTTTGCGCGGTTTTCCAAGGTTGCGATCTTACTTTCCGCCGCTACCGTTCTGGTCATGAGCCAGGACTACATGGCCCGCCGCAACCTGCTGCGGTTTGAATACCCTGTGCTGGTCGCATTGGCTGCGGTCGGGATGATGATGATGGTCAGTGCGGGCGATCTGATGTCGCTTTACATGGGGTTGGAGCTGCAGTCTCTGGCGCTCTATGTCGTGGCGGCGCTGCGGCGGGACAGTGCGAAATCTACTGAGGCCGGTCTGAAATACTTCGTTCTGGGTGCGCTTAGCTCGGGGCTGCTGCTCTATGGCGCGTCGTTGGTTTACGGGTTCACCGGCACCACGCTGTTCTCGGGCATCATCGCCACCGTTCAGGCCGGAGACGTCTCGATCGGTCTGCTCTTCGGTCTGATCTTCCTGATCTCGGGTCTGGCCTTCAAGGTTTCGGCCGTGCCCTTCCACATGTGGACCCCGGATGTGTACGAAGGGTCTCCGACCCCGATCACAGCCTTCTTTGCGACCGCTCCGAAAGTGGCTGCGATGGCGCTGTTCGCGCGCCTGCTGCATGACGCGTTTGGAGGCATCGTGAAGGATTGGCAGCAGGTGATCGTGTTGCTGTCGGTTCTGTCGATGCTGCTCGGCGCGGTTGCCGCCATTGGCCAGCGTGACATCAAACGTCTGATGGCGTTTTCCTCGATTGCCCATATGGGCTATGCGCTGATCGGTCTGGCTGCGGGAACCGAGCTGGGCGTGAAGGCCATGCTGATGTATCTGGCGATCTACGTGACGATGAACATCGGCACCTTCGCCTTCATCCTGATGATGGAGCGCGACGGCAAACCGGTCACCGACATCGACGCCTTGCGGCAGTATTCCAAGCGCGATCCGGGTAAGGCTCTGGCCGTTCTGATCCTGATGTTCAGCCTGGCGGGTGTGCCGCCCATGCTTGGGTTCTTTGCCAAGTTCGGCGTTTGGCAGGCGGGTGTCAGCGCGGGTCTGACCGGGTTGGTGATCGTGTCGGCAATCGCCTCGGTCATCGGTGCATTCTACTATCTGCGGATCGTCTTCTATATGTATTTCGGCGCCGAGAACGAAGAGCCCATCGAAACTCGCTCAAACCCTGTATTGTGGGTGGCCTTGATGGGATCGGCGGCTTTGATGCTGATCGGCGTGTTTTACCAGTTCGGTGTCGAGGGCGCAGCAGCAGCTGCCGCAGCCACGCTTGTCAATTGATGAAAGCCGCCAACACGATGCACCTGCTCAACCCCGCAAGCGGACCTTGTTGACATGAGCAACTGGCCCGACGGGTACGGCCTGCACATCTTGCAAGAGGTGGACAGCACGCTTAACGAAGCCGCGCGTCTTGCACCCACGGCGCAAGGCCCCGTGTGGATCATGGCGCATCACCAGACGGCAGCGCGCGGCAGGCGAGGGCGGGCTTGGGCCAATCCCAAGGGCAATTTGGCCTCGACCCTTCTGATGCGCCCTCAGGGCGATCCGGAGAGCGCGGCTCTGCGCAGCTTCGTAGCGGCCTTGGCCTTGTTCGATGCCTGCGTCGCCGTGACGGGCAGAGCGTCAGGTTTGTCGCTAAAATGGCCCAATGATGTGTTGCTGAACGGCGGCAAGCTCGCGGGGATATTGCTGGAAAGCACCGGGCAGGGGCGCGGAGTGTCACATCTGTCGATCGGGATCGGCGTCAATCTGACCGAAGCCCCCGGTGCAGACGCTGTTGAGCCGGGCGCGGTTCGCCCAGTCTCCTTGCTGTCGGAAACCGGCGCGCATGTCACGCCCGAGGATTTTCTGACTGAACTCGCCATCGCCTATGCCGGCTATGAAATCCAATTTGTCACTTACGGGTTTGAACCCATCCGCACAGCGTGGCTGGCCCGCGCAGCGCGGTTGGGTGAGGTCATTACCGCCCGTACCGCCACGTCGGAAACGGTTGGTACCTTCGAAACGGTAGACGCGGGGGGCAACCTTGTCCTAAACACCGCCAAAGGCCGTGTGAGCATTCCTGCGGCGGACGTGTTTTTCTGAAGGGGGCTCAGATGCTTCTGGCCATCGACTGCGGCAATACAAATACCGTTTTCTCGATCTGGGATGGTGAGACATTTCTGTGTACCCTGCGCACCTCGACCCATCATTCGCGCACGGCGGATGCCTATTTCACCTGGTATTCCACACTGGTGAAACACTACGGGATCGAGGCTGACATTACCGATGTTGTCATCGCCTCGACCGTGCCGCGCGTGGTTTTCAATCTGCGCATCTTTGCGGATCGGTTCTTTGGTTGCCGTCCGCTAGTTGTGGGTAAACCGGATTGCCTTTTGCCTGTCGCCCCACGCATTGACGAAGGCACGGTGCCGGGGCCTGATCGCCTCGCCAATGCAGTGGGGGCCTTTGACCGTCATGGCGGAGACGTTGTGGTTGTCGATTTCGGAACCGCGACCAACTTTGACGTCGTCGCCTCTGATGGGGCCTATGTCGGAGGCATCATCGCGCCGGGCGTGAACCTGAGCCTTGAGGCCCTGCACCAAGGGGCCGCTGCTCTGCCACATATCGACATAACCCGCCCGGACAAGGTGATTGGTACGAATACGGTTGGCTGTATCCAATCGGGCGTGTATTGGGGCTATTCCGGTCTGATTGAGGGGCTGATCGCCCGCATCAAGACCGAATACGGAATGCCGATGAAAGTCGTTGGAACCGGAGGGCTCGCACCCTTGTTCGATCAGGCCGACGTGGGGTTCGACGCAATCGAAGATGATCTGACGATGCACGGGCTGACCGTGATCCATCGCTATAACAAGGAAAATGGCTCGACATGAGCAGCGAAAGACTGATCTACCTGCCGCTGGGCGGGGCCGGTGAAATCGGCATGAATGCCTATGTGTATGGCTACGGCGCGCCGGGCAAGGAACGTCTGATCCTCGTTGATCTGGGTGTGACCTTCCCTGACATGGACACCACGCCGGGTGTGGACCTGATCCATGCCGATATCTCATGGCTACAGGAACGCGCCGACCGGCTAGAAGCGGTTTTTGTTACCCACGCGCACGAGGATCACGTGGGCGCCGTGGCGCAGTGTTATGAGGCGCTGGGGGCTCCGATCTATGCGCGCGCCTTCACCGCCAATATTGCCCGTCGGAAGATGGAAGAACACGGCCACCCTGAAGACGCCGTCCGCACTGTCTCCGCTTGGCCCGAGCAGGTCTCAGCCGGGCCCTTCACCGTTGGCTTCCTGCCGGTTTCGCACTCGATCCCCGAAAGCGCCGCGCTGGTGATCGACACGCCTGAAGGGCGGATTGTGCATTCGGGGGACTTCAAGCTGGACACAAACCCGGTGGTGGGCGAACCGTTTGATCCCGATCTCTGGGCCGATGTCGCCAAATCCGGTGTGAAGGCCCTGGTCTGTGACAGCACCAATGTGTTCTCAGGCCACCCCGGACGTTCGGAATCCGAGGTCGGCCCAGAGATCACCAAGCTTGTCGAAAGCGCCGAGGGTATGGTTGTGGCGACTACATTCGCCTCGAACGTCGCGCGGGTGAAGACCTTGGCTGAGGCTGGCCAAAGGGCCGGGCGCTCGGTCGTGTTGTTGGGTAGGGCCATGCGCCGGATGATCGAAGCTGCAACGGAAACCGGCATCCTGTCGGATTTCCCCAAAGTGATCAGCGCCGAAGAGGCCGTAGAGCTTCCGCGTCAGAACCTGATGCTGATTGTAACCGGTAGTCAGGGCGAGCGTCGCGCCGCCAGTGCGCAGTTGGCTCGTGGTAAATACCGCGGCATTGAGCTGAAAGAGGGCGACCTGTTCCTGTTCTCTTCGAAAACCATCCCTGGCAACGAGCGCGGGGTGATTTTCATCATCAACCAGCTCAGCGAAAAGGGTGTGGATGTGGTGGATGACAGCTCGGGCCTTTATCACGTTTCGGGCCATGCCAACCGGCCTGATCTTGAGAAAGTCCATGGGTTGATCGATCCCCAGATGGTGATCCCGATGCATGGCGAACATCGCCACCTGCGCGAACATGCCAAACTGGCTGAGGCCGGCGGACGCACGGGTATTCTGGCCGTCAACGGCACCATGCTGGACCTGACCGGCAATGCGCCTAAGGTTGTCGACTACGTTGAGACCGGGCGGACCTATCTGGATGGCACGGTCAAGGTCGGAGCGTTGGACGGAGTTGTGCGCGACCGTATCCGCATGGCGCTGAACGGCCATGTGACCGTGACCGTCATTCTGGATGAAGAGGACGAGGCTCTGGGTGAGCCATGGTGCGATACGATGGGCCTGCCGGAGATCGGAACCTCTCGCGCGGCGCTTGTTGAGGTGCTTGAGGAAGACCTGAACCAGTTTCTGATGCGGGCCGAGGTCAAGACCTTGCGCGACGATGACAAGCTTGAAGAGGCCATGCGCCGGATCGTGCGTCAGACGGCCAAAGCTGAGATCGGCAAAAAGCCTGAAGTCACGGTTGTGATCAGCCGCATGAAATAAGGTTGGGGTCAATCAACCTCGGGCATGGGATACCCCCTGAGCCTTTGGAACAGGCTGGCCTCATCATTGTTCAGAAAGAACGGGACAGAAGATGGCGGTGTCGGGTCGGTGACCCGAGCTGTGATTTCGGCCAGCACGACCTCGGTGATGAAGGGAAGGTCGAAGTCTCGAACCTCGTCCAGTTTGACCCATTGCAGGTGCGACAGCTCATCCGAGGCGCGGCTGAAATCGTCCAGATCGCCGTGAATCGCCTGTGCATCGACCAGAAAGAACCGCGCATCAAACCGTCTGGGCCGACCCGGAGGGGTAACGGCGCGGAACACGAACTGCAGCGCCTCGGCCGAGGGTTTGAAGCCCAAAGCCGCAAAGCTGGTCCAATCGGTCGGAGCATCGCCCTCCCATTCACCGGGTTGGCCAAGGACCATCCCGGTTTCCTCCCACAACTCTCGAATGGCTGCGACAGCAAGCGCCTGCTGTAGGTCAGCTTCGGCTTGCTCGGCCAAGCGATCATAGCAGAGTTGAGGCAGCGGGGCGGCTAGTGGGATGCTCGCATCCTCAGGGTCGACTGCGCCGCCGGGAAACACGAATTTGTTGGGCATGAACGCCGCTTTGGCCCCGCGTTGCCCCATTAGGATCGAAGGCGCGGTAAAACGGTCCCGCAATACGATGACGGTTGCTGCGTTGCGTATGGCGGTTTTGTCGACGCTCATGCTGGTGCCTGATGCGGTCACGCGGCTTTCTCGAACCCATGCATGCGCCGCGCCCATTGATAGGCTACGACCGCCCCTTTCAGGCGAGGCAGCAGGAACAGCGACAGCGCTATGCAGCCGACGGAAAACCCGATGGCCATGGTCCACGGGTCCGGTCGCCAATGCACGTATGACACGTGAAGCGCAGGGGCAAGCAGGTGTCCTACCAGCAGAATCGTCAGATAGGCGGGGCCGTCATCTGCGCGGTGGTGAAACAGCTCTTGCCCGCAATTTGCGCAGCTGTCGTTGACCTTCAGATAGCTGTGCAACAGCTTGCCTTCGCCACATTTCGGGCATTTGCAACGAAAGCCTTTGACCAAAGCAGGCCATGTTTCGCGCTCTTCTTCCACTGCGGGGGTGATCGTTTGATCCATGATAATGTAACTCGCGCATCTATCTTTGGCGGATAATGGGCCTGTTTGCCGGAATAGAAAAGGGGGGTGCGTCGCTTTGCATCGTTCGGTCCGGGCAAGCGTTCGTGACCCGCTGATCCTTCGGTAAACTTTTTTCGACGGAAACCCCCTGGTGCCGCGTTTGAATGGATATGAGCAGCGGCAATCAGGTCGCGCCAATATGGGGAAACCGATATGAAGAACACAAAATTCATCCCGGCCATCGTTCTGACTGCAGTGGCGATCACAGGTACATCGGCACTGGCAGCAGGCCCAAAGGATCGTGAGCCTGTTTCGTTTCAGGAACTGGACGCCAATGCGGACGGTCAGATCACGAAGGAAGAGATGCAGGCCCATCGCGCACAGCGCTTCACAAAGGCTGATACTAACGGCGATGGACAGTTGAGCGTCGAGGAGATGCAGGCTGCGGCCCAACAGAAGACCAATGATCGCGTGACCAAAATGTTCGAAAAGCATGACGCGAATGGCGATGGGGTTCTCAGCACCGATGAGTTGCCCAAACCGCGCCGGGCTGACAAGATGTTTGATCGGATCGACGCGGATAGCAGCGGCGGCATCTCGGAACAGGAATTTGCCGATGCAAAAGACAAGATGGGCAAGCATCAAAAAAAGCGCCAGAAATCGGACGCCGACGATAGCTGATGCGGGATGGAGGATCTGACCTCCCACCCTCAAGACGTTCGCGGTGCGAGTTGCACCGCGGACGACCTTGGTGACGATAAGTTGCTGAGGATGTTTGCCGATGGCGATGCCGGGGCGGCGCGGATCCTGACGGACCGGCTGGGCCCGCGTTGCTACTCGGTCTCTCTGCGCATGCTGGGGAATCGGGCCGAGGCCGAGGATGTGACACAGGATGCCATGATGCGGCTGTGGCAGATGGCTCCTAAGTGGGTGCCGGGCACGGCCAAAGTGTCAACCTGGCTCTATCGGGTGACGCTGAACCTGTGTCTGGACCGCAAGCGCAAAAAGACACCCGAGCAGTTGCCCGAAGAGGCTGAGCCGCCCGACAACGCGGCCAGCGTAGTTGAGAAAATGCAGGATACGGCGCGCCATGACGCGTTGCAGGTTGCGCTTATGCAATTGCCCGACCGACAGCGACAGGCCGTCGTGTTGAGGCATATTGAGGAACTGTCCAACCCCGAGATTGCCGGGGTCATGGGCCTATCGGTAGAAGCGGTCGAGAGCTTGACCGCACGTGGAAAGCGGGCTTTGTCGGCCATATTGGCCGGACGGCGGGAAGAACTGGGGTATGACGATGGCTGATGACGACATGGAACTGGAAAACCTGTTTGCTCAGGCGCGCAATGACCGACCCGAGTTGCCGGATGATCTTGCCGTGCGTATCCAGACAGACGCTGAGACCACTCGGCTAACGAGGTTGGCGAAACACACGCGCCCTGAACGGTCCCTGTGGTCACGCCTTCTGGACAATATCGGTGGATGGCAGGGCTTTAGCGGCTTGGCCGCTGCGAGCGTCACAGGGATTTTCATTGGGTTTTTTGCGCCTGCCGTTCTGCCGGATACGGTTGGCCTGTTCGGTGCAACGGATGGCAGCGTTCTGGCAACTGACCTTGGATTTGACACCAGTTTTCTGGAGAGTACGGAATGAGCACTGATCCAAAACCGAAACGTCGTTGGATGCCGATCGTTCTGACCCTCTCTCTGGCGTTCAACCTGTTGATTATCGGGGTAGCGGTCGGCAGCGTATTGCGGCTGAAGAACAGCGATCACGCCAAGGCACCGCCGGGCTTTGGGCCCGCATTGTACCGAGCCTTGCCGAAAGAGGATCGCAAAGCCTTGAGGGGAGAGCTATCCGGCCTGCACGGCAAAGGGGCCAAGGGGCGCTCGCAGGACTTCATGGTCGTGACTGAAGCGTTGCGGGCTGTTCCTTTTGATCCCGAAACCGTCACGCTCTTGCTGCAGCAGCAGGCGCAAGCGACGGCGGATTTGCAGGCCGCGCTGCAAGAGAAATGGTTGGTTCTGGTCACACAGATGAGCGACGAAGAGCGTCAGACCTATGCGACCCGTCTGGAAGAGGTGGTCAAACGCGGCCCGCGCGGTCATAAGAAAAAGCACTGAGGCGATCAGGCAGCGCTTTGCCTGATCTGCACTTGGTTGCGTCCGGCCTGTTTGGCAGCGTAGAGCGCTTTGTCTGCGGATTTGATCAACTGCTCGACAGGTTCGGCCTCGTCTTGTGAAAGGTAGGCCGGAGCAGACATTTTCAGACCCACACTTATGGTTACGGAAATCGGCGTGCGCTGATCGGGCAGCCGGAAAGGTACTGCACAGATCGCCTCGCACAGGGTGCTTGCCATCGTCAGCGCCTTGGCGCGTGAGATGTTGGGAACGGCGATCATGAATTCCTCTCCGCCGATGCGCGCGACGAATCCTGCCTTATCGACGACCTGTTGCATCCGTGCCGCCGCTTGAGTCAGCACGCAATCACCACTGGCGTGACCGTATTCGTCATTGATCGCCTTGAAATGATCCAGATCGGCCAGCATCAGGGCAAAACCCCGCCCGGTCTGTGCCGATTGTTGTGCAATCTGCTGGATGGCGCGCATGGCATAGCGGCGGTTCTGCAACCCGGTCAGAGGGTCGATCCAGGATTCGGCGATCCCTTTCTTCAGAGAATCCCGCATCCTGTCCATCCGGCTTTTGCGGGCAATCTGGTTGTCCAGCCGCAACACGATTTCTTCTGCACAGAACCCGCCGAGACAGACGGCATCTGCCCCCCGGTCCAGCGCTTCGGACGCGCGGGTGGCGTTGTTGTCATTCAGCACGCCGATCAGGACCGTATGACGCGTGGCGCCGCGCGATCTGAGGTCGGCTAGGATGTTCAGCGCGGATCGGTCTGCATCCAGCTCGACCACGATTGCGTCCGGGACAGGGCCAGAGAGCAAGGCCTGAAGATCCGATTGGTGGTGCGAGGACAGGGCGTAACGGGATTGCCCGGAAAGCGCCTTTTGCCAAAGCGCGCCGTTGCGCGGCGTTTGCGCCAATACCGCAACGCGGGCCCGTTTGGGGGCTGCAATGAGTGGGGTATCCGGCTCGGCCAAGCCCAGAGACTGAGGGTCCTCGCGCAATTGCAGGTCCTGCGTGTCGGCGCGCGCGCGCAAAAGGCTGCGGATACGGGCCAGCAGCAGTGTATCCTTGAACGGGTGGGTCAGAACATCATCCAGACCATCGGCCAAAGCCCGCAATCGAGCTTGCTTGTCATTCTGGGCGGTCAGCGCCACGACGGGCACGTCACCCAAGGCCGGATTTTTCGCAATCAGGCTTTTGACATCCGCCGCTGTGCCGTCGGGCAGCGTTTGCGCGGTTAGCACAAGATCTGGCCGCACACGCCGCAAGAGCGCGGCGAGGCCTGCCAATTTCTCACCTTGTACCACATGGTACCACGCCGCTGTCAGCTGGACCTTCAGCATGATGCGGTTTGTAGATACCCCATCTAAAACAAGGATGGTTCCCTGCACGGACATAGTTGCTCACCATTGATTGCATGCGTGAACAAAGTGTTTATGAGTCTGGTTAACAAACCCTTTCCAAGACAGGGGACTAAGGCCAGTTTATGTCGATTTCCGAAGATTCCGCCCAAACTCTTGCTCTGAATGCCCTCGGATGGTTGGTCGGGAATGAGGAGCTTTTGCCCATTTTCCTCGGCTCGACCGGTGCCGCAGCGAATGATCTGCGTAACAGGGCAGGTGAGCCGGTGTTTTTGGCCTCAGTTCTGGATTTCCTGATGCTTGACGATTCGTGGATCATGGCATTTTGTGACGCGGCGGCGGTGCCGTATGACCAACCCGCTCAGGCGCAAGCGGTGTTGTCGGGTGGTTCCGACGTTCACTGGACCTGACTCAGCAGGAGCTTTTCATGCCAATAGATGCGATCGTGTTCGACAAGGACGGCACGCTGTTTGACTTCGCAAACACCTGGGGCACGTTCGGACGGACCATGTTGTTGCGTCTGGCCGAGTATGACTCGGACCGTGCGGCGGAGCTGGGTCGGATCATCGGCTTCGACCTTGAGACCGAGACCTATTCTCCTGATAGCGTCGTGATTGCGGGAACCGTTGAGGAAATCGCAGAAGCCCTGTTGCCGCATGTCGATGGCATGCCGCGTGACGCCTTGATCGAGTTGATGAATGCTGAGGCCGCAGCCGCGCCGCAAGCTCAGGCGGTGCCTTTGGGGCCGTTCCTGGATGCGTTGAAACAGGCCGGCCTCAAGCTGGGGGTCGCCACAAATGACAGCGAGCACCCGGCGCTTCAGCACTTGGAGTCGGTGGGTGTCAAAGACCATTTCGACTTTATTGCCGGTTATGACAGTGGTCATGGGTTCAAACCCGGCCCAGGCCAATTGCTGGCCTTCGCCGCGCATATCGGCGTTGAGCCGGATCGCATCGCTATGGTTGGCGACAGCCTGCACGACCTGCAGGCCGGGCGGGCGGCAGGGATGACTACGATCGGAGTCCTCACCGGTCTCGCCAAAGCCGACGTTCTGGCGCCGATGGCGGATGTTGTCTTGCCCGACATAGGTCATATCCCGGCTTGGTTGGCGGACAACTAGAGCTGCAGAATCCGTTTCCGGCGGTTCAAAGCTTGTAAACGACAAAATCTGTCGCAGATGGAACGGCGTGCTACCGCTTTCCTAGGCTTGCTTGAAATCAGGCAACTGGCAGGGAGTCTAACATGGCCGGAACCAAATCGCGCAGACGTCGCAGCGGAGGGCGCGCTGGCGCTGCCGAGCGCAGAGGCAGTGCGGCTATTGATCAGATGCCGTGGAACCCACCGGTCAATATTGATGCACCGACCGAGCCTCTGGATCAGGGCGGGATCGAGGCAATCCACGACGGCGCCATGCGAATTCTCGAAGAGATCGGGGTCGAGTTCTATAACGAAGAAGCCATCGGCATCCTGCGTGAGGCGGGCTGTACGATAGACGGTGATAACGTGCGGATGGGCCGCGATTTCGTGATGGAGATGGTGGCAAAAGCCCCGAGCCGTTTCACGATCACGCCGCGCAATCCCGACCGGACGATCGAGATTGGTGGGCGGAACATCCTGTTCGGCAACGTCTCCTCCCCTCCGAACTACTGGGATATGGAGATCGGAACCAAAGTTCCCGGCAACCGCGAGATGTGCCGTAACCTGCTGAAGCTGACACAGTACTTTAACTGCATCCATTTTGCCGGCGGCTACCCGGTTGAGCCGGTCGATATTCACGCCAGCATCCGCCATCTGGATGTGCTCTATGACAAGCTGACCCTGACGGATAAGGCGATGCACGCCTATTCGCTGGGTAAAGAGCGGGTGGAAGACGTGATGGAGATGGTCCGCATCGCGGGCGGGTTGAGCCACGAAGAGTTCGAGGCCACGCCGCGGATGTATACCAACATCAACTCGACCTCGCCGCTGAAGCACGACCACCCGATGATCGACGGCTGCCTGCGTCTGGCGCGGCGCGGGCAAGCTATCGTTGTCACGCCATTTACCTTGGCCGGAGCGATGGCCCCTGTCACAATCGCTGGCGCGGTGGCGCAATCTCTGGCCGAAGCGCTCTGTGCTATCGCTCTGTTCCAATATGTGCGCCCGGGGATTCCCTGCGTGATTGGAACCTTTACCTCGAACGTGGATATGAAATCCGGGGCCCCGGCTTTCGGGACGCCAGAGTATATGCGGGCCACTCAGATGACGGGCCAGATGGCGCGCTTCTATGGTCTGCCGATGCGATCGTCAGGCGTCTGTGCGGCGAATGTGCCGGATGGGCAGTCGGTGTGGGAGACGTCAAACTCGCTCTGGGCGTCGGTGCAGTCGGGGACTAACATGGTCTATCACGCAGCGGGATGGCTTGAGGGCGGGCTGATTGCAAGCCCTGAAAAGTTCATCATGGATTGCGAAATCCTTCAGCAAATTCAAAGGTATATGAATCCTGATCTCACCGCGACCGGCCCGGATGAGATCGCCCTAGACGCGATCCGTGCGGTCGGGAATGACGGGCATTTCTTTGGCATTCAGCACACTCAGGACCGCTACACGACCGCCTTCTATCAACCGTTTCTGAGCGACTGGAAGAATTACGAAGGCTGGGAGATCGCAGGAGGTATTTGGACCGCGGAACGCGCGCATCACATGTTCAAAGAGATCATCGGAAGCTTTGAGGCCCCGGCTCTGGACGAGGGTATTCGCGAGGAGTTGGCCGAGTTCGTCACCCGCCGTAAAGCCGAAGGCGGGGCACCGACGGATTTTTGATATCGCTATGATACTAAGAGGTCTTTCCGCTGATCAGCAGCGGTTCTTGGCTATTTGTTAAGGATTGTCAGGCCACAGTACGGGTGCAACCAATCTGAGGCATCTGATGCATGGTCTGATCAATCGGGCGATACAGTCGTTTGTATGCGCAACCTACGGGCGGCCGTGTTGGCAGCGCATAACAGAGTCGGCCGGATTGGGATTTTCCGAGTTTGAGGCCATGTTGACCTACGATGACGCGATCACGGCCCCTCTGCTGGATGCGCTCAGTACCGTGCTCGCCCGACCGCGACCCGAGATTCTGGAAGACGTAGGAACCTATCTGGTTTCGCATCCCAATACCGAAGGACTGCGCCGCCTTTTGCGGTTTGGCGGCGTGACCTATGTAGAATTCCTCCATTCCCTTGATGATCTGGCGGATCGGGTGCGGCTGGCTGTGTCCGACCTGTCTCTTCCGGCCCTCGAATTGCAAGAGCTTTCGCAGACCGAATTTCAGCTCATCTGTGGGCCCGGGCTGCCCGGTTATGCTAGCGCAATGGTTGGTGTTTTGCGTGCGATGGCAGATGATTACGGTGCTTTAGTGATGCTTTCGCATGAAGGTCAGCAGGGCGAGGCTGAGGTGATCTCGATCCTGCTTGTCGAAAGCGCATTTGCGGAGGGACGGCAATTCGATCTGGGGGCGCGGGGCGCATGACGCGGATGGATGATCTGGCAGAACTGCTGAAAACCCTGTGCCCAATGTTTCTGCTGGTCGACCAGGACGGTCACATCCTGCGTGTCGGTCCGACATTGCAGAAGTTACGCCCGGACTGCGTCATGGAGGGGCGGTGTTTTCTGGATATTTTTGAGATGGTTCGCCCTCGCACGGTGAAAACTCTACCGGCGCTTATGGCTATGGCCGGGGCGAACCTGAATCTGCGATTTCATGATGAGCCGCGCACGGCCCTTAAGGGTCTGGTCGCACCGCTTCCGGGCGGGGAAGGGGCGGTTGTCAACCTGTCCTTCGGTATCTCGATCCTCGACGCGGTACGCGACTACGCCCTGACAAGCGCTGATTTTTCCGGCACTGATCTGGCGATCGAACTTCTCTATCTGGTTGAGGCGAAATCGGCCGCGATGGATGCGTCGCGGTCGCTGAACCTCAGGCTACAGGGCGCAATGCTCGCAGCCGAAGAGCAAGCTTATACCGACACCCTGACCGGAGTGAAAAACCGTCGCGCGATGGACAGCCTTCTAGGACAGATGATCGCGTCTAATGCGCCATTTGCGGTGATGCATATAGATTTGGATTTCTTCAAATCCGTGAATGACCGGCTGGGGCACGCTGCGGGTGATTTCGTCCTGCAACAGGCCGCCGGGATCATGATCGAAGAGACCCGAGACGACGACACGGTGGCACGAATCGGTGGGGATGAGTTCGTCATCGTTTTCCAAGGCCTGTCCAACACGGACAGGCTTTCGGCGATCGCAGACCGGTTGATCGAAAGACTGAACCAACCGATGAGGTTTCAGGACAAGGATTGCCGTATCTCCGCAAGTATCGGCACCGCCTTGTCAACGCATTTTGACAATCCGAGGGCCGAAGATGTTCTGCAGGCCTCGGACCTCGCGCTGTATCAAGCCAAGCGAGAGGGGAGATCGTGTCACCGCCTGTATTCTACGCTGCTCAAGGCGCAATCCTGAAATTAGGCCGTGGAAAACGCCGCTTGCAGAGCGCTCGCGATTTGGCGTTGTATCGGGGGCAATTCGCCTATCACCGGCAGAACAGTGCCTCGGAAATGCGCCTTGTCCAGCTCTTCTGGGACATCTTCCAGCACGTGACCTCCGCGACAGGCGAAGAACGGCAGGCAGATTGACTGCTCTGATGCACCATTGGCGGCATCGGAAATCGACGGAGGTTCCTCGACAAATCCGACGCGGATCGAGCGGAACGTCGTTTTCCGCGACAGTTGCTCGGCAAATTCATTTGCTACAGCCGAGGGGTTTCTACTGCGGCCTGAGCCGTGCGCGGCGATGATCAGATCGGAAGCAGCCGCGCTCCAGTCGTTTTCCTTCAGGGCCGATTTTAACACGTCGCTGACAAGATCGGGAAGCATGGGGTCGGTGCCCAACGGGTCCAGAATTCGCAAGTTGCGATCCCCGATACGTTTGGGTAAGGCGCTGGTAACAAACCAGCCCTTGGCCATGAACAGGGGGTAAATCACCGCGTCGTGTGGCAGGCTGTCCATCACCTCTTCAAGCGCGCCGGGATTTGCAAGTGTTGCAGAATGGACCGACACTTCGGCCGCGAGGGCGTTCACGTCTGCGGCGAACGTGGCCAGCGATGCCTCAGCTGGTTCCGGATCTGAGGGCTGACCATGGGCAACGATGATGGCGTGCGGCATTCCGTACTCCTGTTCCTGAGCGGTAAGTGTGTCGCCGGTTCTCTATGTCAAGGCGCGTGTTAGCCCAAAAGTGTCAGCCAAAGCCAGACGGTTAGGATTGAGGTGGCGGTTCCGATCAGCACAGAAGAGGCCGCGACCCGTTTGGCGCGCCCGTACATGTTGGCGAAAATATAGGCGTTGAAACCTGGGGCCATCGCTGCGTTCAGCACTCCGGAGCGGAACAGGTCTTGCGGCAGCCCTGTGGATGTTCCGAACAGCCACACGAGGCTTGGGTGCAACATCAGAGAAATCCCGCAAACATAGGCGATCGTGCGCAGATCCCCTTCGGGTTTGTATTTCACAAGCACGCCACCCAGCGCGAACAACGCGCCGGGCAAGGCGGCACGAGTCACGAGTTCCAGCGCCTCATCCACCACTTGTGGAATGACCAGCCCGGACAGATTGACGACAAAGCCAAGCGCGATACCAAGGATCAACGCGTTCTTGAACATCGCAGAGAGAACCGAGCGCACCATTTTTGTGCCACCATGGCCGCGATTGCGCACGATCTCCATCACAGTGATCCCGACACCGTAGCAGAACGGTGAGTGGAAGGCGATGATGGCGTAATTGCCCGTCAGGCTTTCTGGGCCATAGGCGCGTTCGGTAATAGGCAGGCCCAGAAGGACCGAGTTCGAAAACAGGCAGCAAAAGCCGATGGCGACGCAGTCTTCCCAATCACGACCAAAGATCAGCCGTGCCCCGAACAGTCCCGCAGTAAAACAAAGTCCGGCTGCGGAATAGAAACTGGCCAGAAGCCGAGGGTCGAAACTGGCGCTCAGATCCAGATGGGCGATAGCCAGAAACAGAAGGCAGGGAATGGCAAAGCCCTGCGTGAAGCGCATCAACCCGTCGACATGCGCCTCTTTGAAATAGCCTGATCGTGTCGCCGCATAGCCTGCGCCAATCACCAGAAAGACCGGTAGGATGACGTCAATCAGACTTTGAAGCATATCGCCCCCGGTTTTGGCGATATGTGTGCCGCAATAGGCAGGGCCTTACAGCGCTTGCTCGATCACCATCCCGTCATAGGCGGGGGTGATGTGGTCGGCGGTTTCGGCCTCGACCGTCGCATAGTCCAGGTCGATATGCATATTGGTCAGGACGGCGCATTTGGGCTGAAGTTTCTCAATCCACCCTAGCGTTTTTTCCAGATGCGCATGGGTAGGGTGCGGCGCGCGACGCAGGGCGTCGATGACCAGACAATCCAGGCCTTCCATCTCGGCCCAGGCATCGTCATAAATTTCAGCGACGTCGGGCAGATAGGCGAGCTTGCCCATCCGAAACCCCAGCGAGTCGATGGACCCGTGGTTCACGCGGAACGGGCGCAGGGGGATCGGACCTCCGGGGCCGTCGATCTCGAATGGGCCGTCGATGGATTTCAGATCCAGAATCGGTGGGTATGGAGAGCCCTCGGGTTGGATAAACGCATATCCGAAGCGTCCCAGCAGGGCATTCTGGGTGTCGCCATCCGCCCAGACCGGCACGCGGGTTTTCATGTTGAAGACGATCATTCTCAGATCATCAAGGCCGTGCACATGATCGGCGTGAGAATGCGTATAGACCACCCCGTCGAGCCGCCCGGTTCCGGTATCCAGAAGCTGGCTGCGCATGTCCGGCGAGGTATCGATCAGGACCGAGGTCGTGCCCTCTGGCCCATCCCGCTCGACCAGCATCGAGCAGCGGCGGCGGATATTTCTTGGGTTCTGAGGGTCGCAATCGCCCCAATGGCCACCAAGGCGCGGCACGCCGCCCGAAGACCCGCAGCCCAGAATGGTGCATCGCAGCTGTGTCATGCGGCGGCCTTGTACTGTGCCGCTTTTGAGAACAGGCGGTCGAAGTTCACCTGTGTCTGGGCGGCGAAATCTGCGTAGTCCATGTCGAACACCTCGGCCCCTTTGCGGGCTGTGTGAGCGGTATAGGCGGGTTCATTGCGTTTGCCCCGGTATGGGGGCGGGGCAAGATAGGGGGCGTCGGTTTCGACCAGAATGCGATCTACCGGAGCGATTGCGAAGATATCGCGCAGCTCCTGACTTTTGGGGAATGCAGCGATCCCGGACATCGACAGGTAGAACCCCAGGTCAAGGGCAGCCTTTGCCAGCTCGACCGAGGATGAGAAACAGTGCATCACGCAGGAATAGGGCGCGTTGTGGTATTCCTCGGCCAGAATGCGCGCCATATCGTCATCGGCTGCGCGGGCGTGAATGATCAGAGGCAGGCCGGTGCGTTGGGCCGCCTCGATATGAACGCGCAGAGATTGCTTTTGCACCTCGGCGCTGTCGGCGGTGTAGTGATAGTCCAGCCCGGTCTCGCCGATGCCCACGAATTTCGGATGCTGTGCCAGTGCAACCAGCTCATCAACACTCGCCATCGGTTCGTCCGCCGCGCTCATCGGGTGGGTCCCGGCGGCATAGAAGACCGGTGCGTGAGCCTCGGCAATGGCGCGCACGCTGGGTTCATTGCGCAGACGGGTGCAGATGGTGACCATGCGGGTCACACCGGCCTCGGCCGCATTGGCGATGATCTGGTCCAGCTGCCCTTCGAAATCGGGGAAGTCCAGATGGCAATGGCTATCGGTGATTTGGGGGGTGTTGCTCATCTGCTCTGACCGGAGGTTTCTTGTATCTTGAACATCGTATCTAGGACCAAAGCGGCAGGGTCAAGGTTCACCGCCTGACCATGACGTGCGCGGGCAGTGATCGTTGCCGCCACCTCGGCCCAGTTGCGGGCCTGATGGGGGGAGGCTGAAAGCCGTGTCAGAATTTCCGCCTCGTTGGGGGCGGCTTCTGGTATGGGGGCTGCGCCTGTCGCGCCGGTCATTGCCAGACGCGAGAGTGCCACGTCGATCAGGGTCAGCAACAGCTCGAAACGCTCGGCTGCGCCGCGCTGGGCGGCGGCTTCGGCCAGCTTAAGGGCGCGCTGACGGTCCATTCGGGGCAGGGTGCCCAGAATAGCGATCAACTCGGCATAGATCTCAAGCCCGCCCAGATTGATAAGACGGACCGCGTCGCCCACCGACCCAGCGGCAAGAGCGGCAAGGTGATCGGTTTGGCTGGGAACCTCCGCCCCGGTCTGTACCAAAGCGGTCTGCATATCCTCAGGACCCAGCGGTGAGAGACGCAAGGTGCGGCAACGGGACCGGATGGTCGGCAACAGGCGCGAGGGTTGGTGCGAGATCAGCAGCAACGTGGTGCGCGCCGGTGGCTCCTCCAGCATTTTCAGAAGGGCATTCGCGGCGCTGACGTTCATCTCATCAGCCGCGTCCACAATGACCACTCGCCGCCCGCCATCTGCCGAGGACAGGCCGAAGAACTTGCCCAGCTTGCGGATGTCATCCACCACGATCTCATTCCGGAGACGCCCTTGATCATTCAGCGACCTGGTGATCGCCGCCAGCCCCGGTTCTGCGCCAGCAGATATACGATGCGTCACCGGATGGTCCGGGTCGATCTCCAGCGTTTGCGGGGGCGGAGGCGCGCCAAACAGCCCTCCGTCATCCGCCGGAGGGGTGGCGAGCAGAAACCGCGCGATCCGCCATGCCAGCGTGGCTTTGCCGACGCCGCGCGGGCCGGTCAGAAGCCAACCATGGTGAAGCCGGTCCGAGTTGTAGGCGCTCAGAAACGCTTGCTCGGCCGTGTCCTGCCCGAACAGCTGCGCGGTCTCACGCGGATGCGGCGCTCCGGGTGCTTGATCTGGGGTTGGGGTGTCGTCGCTCATCGTCTATCGCAAGGCTGCCTCGACGATATCTCTCACATCCTGCGCGACACTGTCCATGTCGCGATTGCCATCGATGACGCGAAACCGGTCGGAAAACTCATCAGCCAGCGCTAGAAACCCGGCGCGCATCTGTTTTTGCAGGGCAGGGCCGAAATCTTCGAACCGCTCCTCGGTGCCCTGTCGCCCTTTGGCACGAGACAGGCCAGTGTCCGGGTCCATGTCGATCAGCAGGGTCATGTCCGGCTCGCGCCCGATCATAAGGTCATGGAGCTGATCGACCACCGCCCGCAGGTTCCCACGGGACAGGCCCTGATACATCCTTGTGCTGTCGGCGAAGCGGTCGCAGATCACCACTTTTCTCGCATCCAAGGCCGGTTCGATTGTTCGTTCCAGATGATCGCGACGGGCGGCGGTGAACAGCAACAGCTCGGTTTCCGCCGACCAACGGTCAGGGTCGCCTTCCAGCACGAGGCGGCGGATTTCTTCTGCCCCCGGCGACCCGCCGGGTTCGCGCGTCAGAACGACCTGATGGCCCGCATTGCGGAGGGACTCGGCCAGCATCCGGGCCTGAGTTGATTTGCCTGATCCGTCTATGCCTTCAAAGGTCAGGAATAACCCGCGTTGCGTCACATCGACTCCAGCGGGTTATTGATTACGTCTTTCAGGACAATGCCGCCGACCGTCATCATGCGCACCATGAAACCGCCCGGCGGGACATCCTCGGCCGCGAACAGAGGGCGTCGGATTTCGGGCAGTCCTTCGGGCTTGATCACCAGCTCGGCCAGTTGCTGGCCTTTGGCAACAGGTGCGTTGATGGGGCCGTCATAGACGACCTCGGCTTCGATATTCTGGGTGCCCAGAACCGGGAACAAAACATTCAGGTCGCCGTCGGGCACCAGACCCACGGTCTTTTTCTCACCCATCCACAGCTTGGCTTCGGCTATCGGCGCTTCTTCGGTGGCAACTGTCCTCTCGACAAAATTTCGAAACGACCAGTTAACCACGGACTCAGCCTCCTCTGCCCGCTGAGCGGTACTGTCTAGGCCAGTGAGAACGAAGATCACCCGGCGGTCGCCTTGTTTGGCCGATCCGACAAGGCCGTAGCCGGCCTCTTGCGTGTGGCCTGTTTTCAGACCGTCAGCCCCGATGTTCAGACGTAGCAGCGGGTTGCGGTTGCGCTTGTTCGAAGGCGCGCGCCCGTCAAACTCGAATTCTTCTTCAGCGAACAGCGGGTAATATTCTGGGAAATCCGTGATCAGCCGATCTGCGAGGACGGCGAGATCATGCACGGACATCATATGCCCGGCAGCAGGCCAGCCGTTGGAGTTGGCAAAGTTTGAGTTGTTCATCCCCATCTGTTGCGCGCGCTGGGTCATATAGCGGGCAAATCCGGCCTCGGTCCCATCGGGGCTAAGCGCCTCGGCGATCACCACGCAAGCGTCATTGCCAGACAGTACGATAATGCCCCGTATCAGATCCTCGACAGACACACGGTCCTGCGTGTTCAGGAACATGGTTGAGCCGCCATAGCTCATGGCATGTTCCGAGACAGGCAATGTCTCCTGCAGCGTCAAACGCCCATCACGTAGGGCTTCGAACGCGACATAAAGTGTCATGAGCTTGGACATGGATGCGGGCGGAAGCGGCTGATCAGCGTCTTTGGAAAGAAGCACGGTACCTGTGGTCTGATCCATTACATATGCCGCGCGCGCCGAGGTGTCGAACGCGTGGGCGGGCAGGGCCAGAACAGCCATCCCGAGGGTGAAAACGGATGTTCGCAATGCGGATAGCATAAGGTGCCTCCTGTTCTCAGTTGGCCACGGTGAACGCGTCGCCAAAGCCCAGATCTTTCACGTCGTTCTGGATGGCCTTGCGCTCGGCGCGGGTGGCGGCGGGTCCGACCAGCACGCGCCAGACGGTGTTGTCTTCGGTCTTTAACTCTCGCACCTCGGCCGACATGCCGTTTCTGCGGATCTTGGCGGCGGCGCTGTTTGCATTGGACTGAACACCAAACGTACCAACCTGAACAAAGGGTTTCGAAAGAGAAGATGTCGTGGCGGCCGTCGCGGCGACAGGCGTCGGCTCTGCGGCGTCGATAGCGGCTGCGGCCCCTTCGATCGGGTCAAGCGTAGTTTCGGTGATCGCGTTGGGATCTTTTTTCTGCCACCACTTGCGCTTGGTCGGTTTTTCCGCAGGCGCAACCACCGGTGCATCGGTCAAAGCCGGAGACGTGCTGGCCGCCGATATCTCTGCGGTGGCCTCGACGGCGGCCTCGGCGCCATCCACGGCTGCGTCCGAGGCAACAGCGGCTGCACCTACAGCGCCTGCGGTCGCCGCGGCGGTGGGTTCTTTCTTCTGCCACCATTTGCGCTTGGCCGGTTTTTCCGTCTCGGAGGTAGCTTCGGGCGCATCAACTTCGGCCACGTCACTAGTTATGGCGGCCACGGCCCCATCTTCGGCTGCGTCTGAGGCAACAGCGGCTGCGCCCACAACGCCTGCAGTCGCCGCTGCGGCAGGGGCTTTTTTCTGCCACCACTTGCGCTTGGCCGGTTTTTCCGTCTCAGAGGTAGCCTCGGACGCATCAACCTCGGCCACGTCACTGGCGGCGGCGGTCTCGGTGCTTGCTTCCGGGGCGGTCTCGACCTCAGCGACCTCGGGCTCGGGTGGCGCAACCTCAACGGTTTCTCGCCGCAAAGCCACCACGTTGATTTTAGTCGGCGCGCCAGCAAGAATACCCAGCTGCTCCGCCGCCGCAGATGATACCTGCAAGGCGGGGCCGGGCAGATTGCGTTCGCGCCGGAACAAAGCGCCGGTTACGGATTTGTTGTTCGAGGCATTCTTGATGATCACCCGCTCGGGCTGAGTCACATCCGGGTGGGCCACCCAGATCCCGCCCAGCGATGGGCGACCGTCCCACAATCCGGCCTCGGTCAATTGGAACACATCCGGTGCTTCGACATCGCGCTGTGTGTCGCCGGAGGATTGCGGGAAAAGTTCGTTCTTGCTGGTGTTTTCGTCGGTTTTTTCTGCGGTTGCCAGCGTTTCCTCGCAACCCGACAACACCACCAAGGCTACAGCCAAGCACGCCAGCCGTTTTGGCCCTGGGCGGATCTCAGTCGCTCGCTTCATTTTGTCATCCCTTGCCTGAAGGGGCCTCGTTCCCCGAGCCCCACCGTCAGCCAGCCGGTTCTTCGCGCCAGTCTGCTGCGGTCTTTCATGCGGATCATAACGTGGGTATGGTTCTATGGAAAGTCCGCTGCTTAGGCTTCGGCAAGATTTCCCGATTTCGACTTGCCTCTGATTTCAGTTGGCCTTAGACCCTGCTCTCGACGGGGAGGTGGCAGAGTGGTCGAATGCGGCGGTCTTGAAAACCGTTGGGCGTGAGAGCGTCCCCAGGGTTCGAATCCCTGTCTCCCCGCCACTCATACCTGTCTCACTTCAGTTGTATTTTCTGATCCGGAATTGTTGCGCAATTCCCGCGCGTTGGCGCATGCGCTTTTAATCAGAGACGAAGCAAACCGTACATTCAGAGGACAATTCAGGCGCCAGTCTCAGTGTCGCATTTTAGCGGGGTCGCTTTGGATTGGATTTCCCTGATGACCTGCAATTTACAGGGAATTTTCGCAAACCGGGACTGACTTCCGTCATTTCTTCTACCAGAACTGTATGTTTTCAGAGGTTTATGCTGCAAATTCCCTAAATCGCGGAACAGGGAATTTTCTCGTGGGAACAGGGAATTGTGCCGACGGATCAGGGAGGGCGAAGTCTGTATCAGGGACGCAGGATCTGGAGATGTCAGAAGCCGAACAGGCGTTCCTGTTCGGACCATTCAAGTGGGTGGGTCACGCGGTCTTGTCAGATTAACATTGCTTGAGCGGGGGAGGGCAGTTGCGTAGCTTTTGCCCATGACCAGACCTGCCTCCTTCAAGTATTTCAAGACCAGCCCCGAGATCATCCGCCTTGCGGTGATGCTGTATATTCGGTTTCCACTCTCGCTTCGGAATGTCGAAGATCTGCTGCACGAACGCGGGATCGACGTTTCCCACGAAACCGTCCGATATTGGTGGAACAGGTTCGGTCCGATGTTTGCTTCTGAGATCAGACGAAAGCGAGTTCAGCAACTGCGCGCATTCTCGAAATGGAAGTGGCACGTGGACGAGGTTTTTGTGAAGGTGAATGGCAAGAGGCACTACCTCTGGCGGGCTGTAGATCATGATGGCGAAGTGCTGGAAGCAGTCGTCACCAAACGCCGAAACAAGCAGGCCGCATTGAAATTCCTCCGGAAATTGATGAAGCGCCATGGCTGTGCGGAAGAGATTGTGACGGACCGCTTCGCATCGTATCGGGCCGCTCTCAGAGAGCTTGGGGCTGCCGAAAAACAGCAGACGGGCAGGTGGCTCAATAACCGCGTTGAGAATTCACACCTCCCGTTTCGAAGACGCGAACGCGCCATGCAACGTTTCAGGCGCATGCGAAGTTTGCAGAAGTTCGCCTCCGTCCACTCCTCTGTCTACAACCACTTCAACCAGGAAAGATCGCTTACTAGCCGAGAAACCTTCAAGCTGACACGCACCGTCGCTCTTGCCGAGTGGCGCGGTCTTTGTGCCGAATAAAGGACAGCTCTACTGGCCTAGCTGAGACTGGTTCGAATTTGTCTGACAGCACCCCAATGACAGCAATGCGCAGGAAGCGGACTTTGCAAAGTCTTGATGCAAATCTTCCTGAAACTGACCAAAGCAAAAGAATAAGCGGTAATTCAGCCTCTTGATACGACAACATGACATTTGTCCCGAGATGTCGCATGAAACTCAAACGGGTTTTGGGTTGGTTTTAAGTGGTAGTAGTAGTTAAAGCCATGAATGTCTGGAGTGGACAATCTTAATTCGTAGCCGATAATCCCGCCGCTCAATTCACGGGCCCACCCACCCGTCCGCACGAGACTAGCAGAAAAGTTGGCCTCTGATGTGTTCCGTAGTTTCAACGAATTCACGATAACCATGTTGGGGTATGGACTGTTTTCAGGGCAATGCTCGACCAAACGCCATACGCCGTTTAGAATTTTCGGGTTTTCTGCTCCGCGCACAATTCCTGAACAAGCAAAGCTGGGAAGCTCTCGCAACGCGCTTAAAGTATCAATCGAGAAGGTCGTCGAGAACGTTTCCATGGAGCTAAACTGTTTTACCAACTCCAACAATGCGCCTCTTGTCTTGTTTCCAAGTTTTCCATCGGGTTCTCCTGCACCACAACTCAGCCTGTTGAGTTCCACCTGAATGGAGTAAACAACTTGTTCATCCTCAGACAACCCTGGCGGGCTTCCCGTCAAACCGACGAACCATCCTCTGTAGTTACGCGACAAACATTCCACGTCTTCGCCGCATGCGTCTCTACTTTGCTCATGCTCCAAATTGGTCAGCAACAATTCTCCCCAAGCGTCACCACCACCAAGCTCTTCGAGGCGCTCGTCAAATAGGACCTGAACCTGCTGCTGCTGGGCCAATAATTCGGGGATCGCGCAAATTTGAACATGAGCCGGTTCCTGAGGATTTTGGCACAGATCAGGAACATCAGGGTTTCCCAGGGCTCCGATTGCTTCAACTGGCTGGCCAGAGACTTCACGCACAGGGGCTGGGGCAGCAACTTTAAGGGGCGGAACCAAGAAAATGTCCTCGCCCGGTAACGATCCGTAAGTGAATGGTTCTTGGTATCCTTCTGTGAGAGAAAATACTGTGTCACGAATTTTCCGGAACATTTTACCTAGTTCTAATCCTGGTTCCTCTATATGAGACAGAATGGCCTGTGCGTATGGGCTGTTGCGCCCCTTTCCATCAAGCGCCAGTGTTCCGTTTCGCGCGGCATATCCCACCAACACACCTCTTGGGTCGATGCGGCCCAACCCGCGTCCAATCGAGCGTGTCGCCGATGTTCGGTTCATGTCAGCGAGAAAAGGATTATTGCGGCAGGCGTCAACAAGGATGATCTTCATGCCTTCCACGCCGGACAACGCATTCACAACAGCATCAAGACGGATGGCCTCGAACTCGACATCTCGATCATTTACCAGTTCCGCGTTCACGGGTATCAAGTAGTTGGTGTTGTCGATCTCAATACCGTGACCTCCAAAATAAACGACAGCCATCGAGGCGCCATCAGCAGCTTCCGCAAAGTTACGAAGTGCCAGGCGCATACCCCGGCCATCCAAGTTTTGGCCGCGGGTCACTGTGAACCCTATCCGTTCTAGCGCCTCCGCTATGTCGGTGGCATCGTTTGCCGGATTCGATAAATTTGAAACGTGAGCATACTCGGAATTCCCGATAACCAGAGCTACGCGTTTGTCCGACGCATAGACAGCACGGCCAAAAGCAACCAACGCTAGAACAATAGCCGTTACCAAAACAAGAAGACGTTTATCCATAGCTAAACCACGGGATGTGTGTTTTGGAAGAGCTTAACACGAGGCGTTTCTATCGCGAAGAATAAGACTTTCACACGATTTAAGCATCAAAAAAGGTGAACAATGCGACCAAAGCAACGTTATTCCGTCCGAGTAGCTTGATTGCAATGGCAGCAATGTGCGCGCCGTTGTGTTCGAAAGCAGTTTGAACAAATGCGTTGGAATATAGACTGTGCTACCGGCTGACTGAGATGATGCATTTCGACCAATCTGAGCCTACAAACTTATTCGGAGAATCACTTGGTTCGAAAAAGTACGATTGTCTGCTTCCATTCGTCGTGACATGAGTGAGTGCAAGCGTGCGGTCAGACAGACGGGCGCCTATCGCTCGCTTAAACGCACCGTTTCCAAAAGCCAGCCGACCTGAATAGACACCGTCGCGTTCATAGCTGAGCTTTACCCGTCGCGAATTTCCTACCCCCATCTCTCCGGGGCATTTAACGGTAACTATTTTCCAAACGCCTTCCAAAAGGTCGGGGTTTTTGACCGCCCGCTTCAGAAACGAACAAGCTGCGGTTGGTTGAGCCCGCAGCAGGTTCAGCGTTTGGGTATCGTCCAAAGCGGCCCCGCCTTCGATCCCAGAAAGCAGAGATGCGGCCAAATCATAGGCGTTTCGTGTTTGGGCACCTATCACGCCATCAGGTTCACCTGCGCCACAGCTCAATCGATTGAGCTCTTCCTGAATCGAGCGGACAACTAAAACTGTTGGCATCACCGCGTCGCCAAACTCTGCTAACGCGATCTTTCGCAGCTTGTACGCCTGCGCGACGCAATTTGGATCGGCACCGCATTGATCGCGCGAATTGCGCCAGTTCATTTGTTCTACGAGGGCTTGCCCGCGGGCCGCGCCACCTCGGACAATCTCGAGACGCTTTTGAAACAGCTTTAAAACCTCGCTGTCATATGCAAGAAGGTCGGGATCGCGGCAGATCAGGGATTGTGTTGCGTTCTTCGGATTTTCGCACCATTTCGGCAGGCCGACGGGTGGAGGCGTCTGAGTTGCGCTTTCGCGATACCTTTCGGCGATAGACAAGGCCAGCGCAGCATAGGCTGTGTCTGGATAGGTATTTGCAAATGCCTCCAAGGCGTTAGGCGATGTGCTTTCGCGAAAATCATCCCAAGCTGCCTCGGCCTTTTCATAGGTTGACTGAGGCGTCGTAGCACTTTGTTCCTTTGCGATGACACGCGTCGGCTTTGGCGGGGACACAAGGTAGATATCATGGCCTGGTAACGACCCATAGGTAAACGGCTCCTGGTAGCCGTCTGTCAACTCGAATACGGTGTCCCGCACTTTGCGGAACATTTTTCCCAATTCCAGACCGGGTTCTTCGATGTGGCGCAGAAGTGCTTGGGCATAGGGGCTGTTCCGACCGCTGCCGTCCAACGCCAGCGTGCCGCTGCGCGCTGCATAACCCACCAAAACCCCGCTCGGATCTATGCGCGCCAGTCCGTGACCAATGGATCGTGTGGCGGACGTGCGCGTCATGTTGGGGACGAAGGGGTTATTGCGGCAAGCATCGATCAGAATGATCTTCAGACCGTCGCTGCCGGAAACAGAGCCGATCAGCGTGTCTAAACGGATCGCCTCAAGATCTATGTCCCGATCACTTTGCAACTCGGCGTCCACCGGTATCAGATAGTTGGCATTGTCAATCTCGATGCCGTGACCAGCAAAGTAGATGAGCACCACTTTGGCTTTTTCCGCGACTTCGGCGAAATCACGGATCGCGATACGCATCTCGCGAAAACTCAAATTCGACCCTCGGGTCACGTCAAACCCGATGCGCTCGAGCGCGTCGGCCAAGTCATGGGAGTCATTGAACGTGTTCGGCAAGCTTGACACACGCTCGTATGAGGAATTGCCAATTACAAGCGCAACACGCCCGTCTTTGGCGTTCGATGCCGCTGGAAAACATAAAAGACAAGCAATGACCAATAATTGCAGAAAAAACCTAGTGTGGCGAAAGACAACAATCATACTACAAAACCTGAACCAATCCCGTCGAACATTGCCATATTACAACATCATATCGCATTTTTCGATGGTGAGCGCTTCGTTGCGGAAACTGGACACTGTTCGAAATCAAATTTACATTGAACAAAATAGGGTTCTTTTGTCGGTAGGTTTTTTCGCGAGGCATCGTGTGTGGTGCACTAGGCTTTCAAAAAACGCGTTAATTGCTCTTTTGATCGCAATTCTTTTGCCTGGCGATAAACTTGCGGCTGCCAATGAAAACAATACCCCAGACACGACCGAGGAGGTCGTATTCGTACCTCCTAAAATGGGAGCTCCCAAAGAGCGTATGGGGGCGGGGACGCGAAACTCTGCTTCCAATGGCGAAAATGCCGGTCTGTTGATGCTGGCGCCCGAAGACGGCGGTTTGACGACACTAGCGACGCCTCCGCTGGTTTGGCATTTGGAATCCGGCCACCGGGGTGATTTGGTTTTTGCGCTGAATCCGGTTGGGTCGCCGGGCGACCAGGTGCTGATCACCGGGCCATTCCCACCGGGCTATTACGGGTTGGATCTTGTTCGGCTGCAACAACAACTGGAAACCGGCAAGATTTACGAATGGCAAATTCTGCTTCTGGGCAGGAATACAGATACGGTGGAGGCGTGGTCGACGCGTCTTGTAGAACGTGTTTCTGAAGAGGTGAGTTCTGCGAACCCGTCCGCCGATGGACTGTGGTTTGACGCATTGTCGCCGCTGGTCGAAATCAGTCTAAGTGGTCGCGTTCGACCGGTGAATTCCAAGCAATTCGAGCAACTCTTGCGTTCAGCCGGAGTAGGTTATTGATACGTAAGGGCCGAAATAAAGCAGGCTCTATGACTTCATCGCTTTTGCCAAATTGGCAACGTTGGGCGCTGGTCGCATCGATCACATTGATCGCCGGAAGCCTGATAGTGGCCCTTCAGAACAAAGGGGTACTAGAGCCACTTGAGCTTGCTCAGTACGATTGGACCACATCGGCGATTGCGGAAAATACGCAGACCGAAGATGTCTATCTCGTTGCCATTTCAGATCAGGACCTGGGCCAATGGGGTTGGCCTATACCGGACGCTCAGCTTGCAATCCTTATTGATAACCTGCTTGAGGCTGGCGCAGCCGCGATTGGAGTGGATATTTATCGAGATGTTCCCGCTGGTTCTGGTCATGAGAGCCTGCTTGAGACTCTGGATGATCCCAAAGTTGTTGTGATTTCGAAGTTACCGGATGAAAGCGGTTCGGGCATTGCCGCACCACCTGGAGTGCGGACAGGATTTTCCGATATACCCATTGATCCTGACGGCGTCGCTCGCCGCGCCTTGCTGCTAGTCAGCGATGTAGAAGAGATTTTCCTGTCTTTTCCGGTGCTATTGGCGGCCGAATTTTCACGTCAGCCGGTGCTGCAAAGTGATCCGAACAATCCGCGCAATCTGATGTTTGGAAGCACGGTGGCACCCCCTTTGAAACCCGGTTCTAATCTGTTTCGAAATGTCGATACATCCGGCTATCAGATTATCATCGACTTTAAGAACGCGCTGCCAATCGTGAACCGGATACCTGCTTCGGAAGTACTAGCTGGGCGCGATCTGGAACCTGTCCGCGAAAAAGTGGTAATCATCGGCTTGACCAGCCAGTCGGTAAAGGACTATTTCGGGACACCCCTGAACCGCTCGACCGGAGCGAATTTTACCTATGGCGCTGAAATACATGCGGCCATTGTTCAACAACTGGTTGACTACGCAGAAGGCAAACTTTCGCCGCTAAACTCTTTGGGCAGTTCTCTGTCCTCAATACTGATCTTTGCCGCGGTTTTTGTCGGCGCATCAATCGCATTGTTTGTTCGGGTCACAGCAAATTCCATCGGTCTTGCCGTGTTTGGTTGCGCTGCATTGATCGTTGTAATGTCGCTAATTCAAAAAAGTGCCCTTTTGATGCCCGTCGTACCATCCGCGTTAGGTTGGTTCTTGGGATACCTATCTGCATTTGCGATCATCTCGGGGATTTCGCGCAATCAACGACGTGCGATTGTACAGGTCTTTTCCTCTCATCTGTCAGATGAGTTGTCTGCAGAGATTTGGAAGCAAAGGAAAAACCTGTTAACCGGCGGCAAACCGAAATCCCATCGATTGTTCGTTACAGCACTTCTTGCTGACATCGAAGGTTCAACACGGATTGGAAATTCGATGGATGCTGAAAGCTTCATGAATTGGATGTCCCGCATTCTGGACAAACTGGGTGAGATTGCCCGAAGACACGGAGGTTTCGTCGAGAAATATACCGGTGATGGCATTCTTGTGATCTTTGGAGCGCCCATACCCAGTGATACTCACGAGCATAGACAGGACGACGCCATTTCGGCCCTACGATGCGCCCAGGATATGCGCGTTGCTGCACTGGATCTGAATCGCAGCGCTGATGAGCGCCAAAAATATAGATTGCGAATTGCGCTGAACAGCGGAGAAGCATTGGGTGGAACGTTGGGAGTAAGCGGCTCTATGCGTTACAACGTTATCGGAGACACAATAAATGTGACTGCAAGACTTGAGAACTGGATAAAAACGCTGGATGCGGAGGCCGACGGAATGCGCCCCGTTTGCATGTCACTACAAACTGCAACGATGATAGACTCTCAAAAAGAATGGCCCGTCTATTCCACTTTTGTGCACGACGACGGTGTCACGAAGATCGGGGTTATCAAAGTTCTTCAGGTTCCAGACTGATTTCCGTTTGACCAAAAGCACGGTCACAGCGGCCAGTTTTTCGAAATTTCTGAACCCGACCTACAAATGTGCTGGTTCCGAATTTTATTTTCGACGTGAAGCACAATGTGAGGGATTCGATATGACCTCTTTGAAAGGCTGCCGCATTTGTGCGCCGAACGTCCAAAAAAATGTCACGAACGAACAATCCAGCTCTCTACTCGCTTGGTATTTGCTGATGAAAGCACATGTGCAATTACCGTTTCGAAGAAAGTGTCAGAAGAATTGGGTGTTCGCTACATTGTTGAGGGGAGCGTTCAAATTGCCGGTGAGCGTTTGCGCGTGACGTCCCAACTCATTGACGCGACAACGGGCCAGAACATTTGGGCAGACAGCTATGACCGAGACCTACAGGACATATTTTCAGTACAGGATGAGATAACGCGAACGGTCTTGTCAGAAGAACTTGTCTTGAGGCAGGCAGGACGGTTGCGTAGCTTTTGCCCATGACCAAACCTGCCTCTTTCAAGTACTTCAAAACCAGTCCCGAGGTCATCCGCCTTGCGGTGATGCTGTACATCCGTTTCCCGCTCTCGCTTCGAAATGTCGAAGATCTGTTGCACGAGCGAGGCATCGACGTGAGCCACGAAACCGTCCGATATTGGTGGAACAGGTTTGGTCCAATGTTTGCAGCTGAGATCCGACGGAAGCGTGTTCAGCACCTGCGCGCCTTCTCCAAGTGGAAGTGGCACGTTGACGAGGTTTTCGTGAAGGTGAATGGCAAGCGGCATTATCTTTGGCGGGCTGTTGATCACGAAGGTGAGGTTTTAGAAGCCGTTGTCACCAAACGCCGAAACAAAGCTGCAGCACTGAAATTCCTCAAGAAATTGATGAAGCGACACGGTTGCGCCGAGGAGGTCTTCACAGATCGCTTCGCTTCCTACAAGGCTGCGCTCAGAGAAATGGGCGCGCTCGATAAACAACGGACGGGCAGGTGGCTCAACAACCGCGTCGAGAATTCGCACCTCCCGTTTCGACGACGCGAACGCGCGATGCAGCGTTTCAGGCGCATGCGAAGTCTACAGAAATTCGCCGCCGTCTATTCCTCTGTCTACAACCACTTCAACCAGGAAAGACCGCTAGCCAGTCGAGACACCTTCAAGCTGACCCGCGCCGCCGCTCTCTGCGAATGGCGTCAACTTTGTTCCGGATAGGTTCGCGGTTTCCGCGGCAAACTGAGACTGGTTCGAATTCGTCTGACAGCACCCATTCAGAGGACAATTCAGGCGCCAGTCTCAGTGTCGCATTTTAGCGGGGTCGCTTTGGGCTGGATTTCCCTGATACCACGAAATTTAAAGGGAATTTTCGCAACGCAGGTCTGGAGCCCGACATTTCAGATGACACAACTCTATTTTTCCAATAGCTTATGTTGCAAATTCCCTAGAACGTGGAACAGGGAATTTTCTCGTGGGAACAGGGAATTGTGCCGACGGATCAGGCAGGGCGACCCTTTATAAGGGACGCAGGATCTGGAGCTATCAAAAGCCGAGGCACTGTCAGACAAAACCAGCTCTAGGCGGGCAGGGCGCCGATTTAGCGTCCGGACATGAAAAAGAAATCCCCGTTTCGATACTTCAAGACCAGCCCGTAGATCATCCGCCTGGCTGTGATGTTGTATGTTCGGTTCCTGCTGTCGCTTCGAAATGTGGAAGATTTGCTGCACGTACGCGGAGTTGATGTGAGCCATGAAGCCGTTCGAAACTGGTGGCATCGGTTCGGCCCGATGTTCGCATCCGAAATAAGAAAACGACGCACAACAGGCGTGAATTCTAGCCATTGGCGTTGGCACCTGGATGAGGTTTTTTTGAGGATCAACGGCGAACGTTACTATCTTTGGCGTGCTGTTGACCACGAAGGCGAGGTGCTCGAAAGCTATGTCACGAAGACGCGGGACAATAAGGCTGCGCTGAAATTCCTAGGAAAAGCAATGCGTAAGCATGGGCGAACGGAATTGATCGTGACGGACAGGTTGAGGTCGTTCAGGGCTGCGATGAAAGAAATCGGCGCTACCCATCGTCAGGAAACAGGCCGCTGGCTGAACAACCGCGCAGAAAATTCACACTTTCCTTTCCGACGACGAGAACGGGCCAAGCTCCGTTTTAGGCGCATGCGAAGTTTACAGAAATTCGCCGCGGTACACGCCTCGATCTACAACCTTTTCAATTCGGAACGCAGCCTCTCCTCCGGATCCAACTTCAAGATGAACCATGCTGCTGCTCTCGCTGAATGGCATGGTCTCTGCGAGGCATAAGGGGTAGCCATCCTGTCCTTATGGAGATTGGTTAGAATTCATCTGGCAGCACCCTCTGGGTCGACCGGACATCAGCCTCGAGTGAGAAAACCTAAGCTTGGTCTGGTTCATAGAAACCTTCCGAAATCTACAAAACAAGGTTCAACTCAGAATGAAATCAGGGAGTGGGCAAAATGCACTGCAAAGGCGTTGTACTATCAACGACTGACAATAACTTGGAAACGGCTGCCAAGCACTAGAACACAGACTATTTCTTAATCGAGTTTCTGATGGAGGCCACCAGATCGTGCAATTGGGAAATTTCGCTAAGCAACCCAAGGCGAACGAGCTCGGTCAGAGCTTCATTCGTTGACTTGATTTTGTTTGCCTTTCGCCATCCTTCGGCTGCAGCAGCGAGCTCAGCGTCCAACTCAATCAGGTAAGTTGTGGGATCCGATGCTCCGTTGGGTGCAGGACTATGCTGAGTGCTGCCGTCAAAAGGCTGACTTGCGTCAGTTGGCACGTTCTTTCCCCTAAGTTGCGGTGCGACTTAGGGTAGGTAGGTTTCGGGTCGCCCGGTAGTTGTGGTGATCCACTAAGTAGTAATACGTATAATTGTAACCGAGGCTCTATTCCGTCATCCTGATGAGGTCTGCGATTCCACGAGCCTGCATTTTTTCGCGGATGCGGGATCTGTGAACTTCGACCGTGCGACGGCTCAGCCCAAGTTCACTGGCAATCTCTTTGTTGAGCCTACCCTTAAGTAGCAACTGCAAAACCTGATGTTCGCGATCTGTCAGTTTTGACAGGCGCTCTTCTACGATTTTCTTTGGCACAGTCAAAATCGGTTTGTTGGCAAGACTGGTTTCAGCCGATTTGATTGCCTCAAGGATTTGTTCAACGGGCGGTGGCTTTTCGATAAAGTCGACAGCCCCCAGACGCATGGCCTCAACAGCGGCAGGCACGTCGCCATGGGCGGTGATTACGATAACCGGGCAGCGCGCATTTGTTTCGCTCAGATGCTTGAGCAGTTCCATCCCGCTCATGCCCGGCAGTCGGAGATCCATGATGAGGCAGGATTTCGCGTGTCTATCGAACCGATCAATAAAAGCCTCAGCCGAGGTGAGTGGTTCTGTTTGAAATCCATAAGCACCCAATACCGCGCAAAGCGAGCTCAGAACCGCTTTGTCGTCCTCGATAACATAGATCAGTATGTCACTGAGTTTGGTAGGCATTTGCTTCCCCATTCAACGGGAGGCTGAAGATCATAGTTGCACCGGTGGGCGCAGGTTCGACCCAGATTTTTCCCCCATGTGCTTCAAGGATAGAACGGCACAGAGATAAGCCAATACCCATGCCCTGGGTTGTCGTTGCGCGCAGAGGTTCGAAAAGAAAGTCCTTTATCTCCTCAGGAATACCGGGTCCGGAGTCCCGAACCACGACCTGAACCTGGTTTCCCAGCCTCTTGGTCTCTATGGTCAGCCGGTGGTCATCTCGGTTTTCCATGGCCTGAAGACTGTTGCGCACCAAATTGAGAACCACCTGAGACAATTGAACCGGATCTCCGACGACTTTGGGCAAACCGTGATCCAGATGGGTGGTCACTTGCAGGTCAGGGAGCTCGCTTGCGACCAATGCGAGATCCAACCCCTGTTGGATCACTTTGTTGATGTCGATGAGGTCTGTGTTCAGATCACCGCTGGAAATGAAATTTCTGATGCGTTGAACCAATTCGCCTGCGCGTGCGGTCTCGTTGACGGCCATATCGATATGGCTTTGAGCGGGCTCCGGAATTTCGACGCCGGACCGAACCAACTCTTGACGGCACGCGTTTACATAGTTCGATACCGCCGTAAGGGGTTGATTGAGCTCATGTGCGATGGCCGAGGCCAATTCCCCCATCGAACTTGCCCGGGCGGCGTCAAGCAGAGCATGACGCAACTTGATTTTCTCAGCTTCTGCTTTCTTCTGCGCCTCTAACGCGGCCTGTTCATGTTCCAGACTGTTCAATGCAAAAAGCGCACGCCGCAGAATCCGCAAGGCATCCCGGTCCATGGCGTCAAAAGGTTTGCTGTGTCCGCGTCGTTCCTCGCTCCAAAGCGCGAATGAGCCGCGTGGTGAAAGGCGGGTTGCACCTTTATCTGTTTGTGTTTCAATCTTCTCGGGTTTCCCGGCCCAACTGATCGTCTGGACGTATTCCGAACGCAGGAGAACCAGATAGTCTTTCCCATCTTCCGAAAGTTCCAGAAACGCTGCGCCGGCTGCCTGTTCGATTTGCTCATCATTCAGTTGCGTCATTGAGGACAGATGCGAGGACGTTGCAACACCGTCATTGGAATGTGCGCGTAAAGGTTGAAATTCGATTGGATGCGATGGTACCGAACCGACTGTGGTGACTGTGCGACCCAGAACCAGAACCAAGCCTTGGGCGTCTATCATCTCCATCAAGGCTTCGGCCTGATCTCTGACCAGATCACTCAAAGCAGCTCCGCTTCGCGCGCGCTGTTCGATTTGGAATGCGGTCTTTTCCGCGGTAATGCATTTTTTCAGTTGGTTTGTGTTTTCGATGCTTTGAAGCAGGGCAGAGGTCGTGCTGGCCAGAAGCTCTGCAAATCGCAGCCTGCTGGAGGACACGAGGCGTTTGCCGTAATGATGGCAGGCGACCAGCCCCCAAAGTTCATTGTTTGTCACCAGCGAAATCGAAAGGCTGGCACCAACACCCATATTGTTCAGGTACTCGACATGAACCTGAGCCACTGCGCGCAGTTTCGAGTACGTCAGATCAAGTGGACGAGAGGACGTTTCGCTGGCCACCTCACCTGACCGGGAGACGATCGGGATGCGTGTGCCGTTTATGTCGGGGATGGTGCGAATGACATTCAAAGTAAAATGTCGGCGCGCTGGATCAGGGATATCAGACGCGGGGTAGTGCAGGCCCAGAAAGCTGTCCGGTCGGTTTGTGCTCTCGGCGATGACTTCGCCGTGTTTGTCTTCGGCGAATTTGTAAATCATGACGCGGTCGAAACCGGTCACATCTCGGATCATCTTGGCACTGGCTTCGGCAATCTCGACCAGAACGCCGGGTTTGACGAGTTCGGAAATGATGCCCTGCCGCAGAATTTCGTCTTCCCAAACGGCAGTTGGGCTTGGTTCGGGTTCGACGAACTCCAGAATTATGTGGCCGCGATATCTGTGCGGAAAGCACTCGACGCGAAGCGCATCGCCCGTTTGGCTTTCGATGCTGAAGAACCAGGGCTTGAGGAGTTCCGGGATGGACGGCTCCAATGGCAATTCAAGCAATCGCCGTGTGTTTTCGTCGCCAATCAGCTCGGAGATATGCCTGCCCAGAATGGCTTCTGCCGCAGCACCGACGAACAGGTACGTGTTCTGGCTGGCGTATTCGATTTCCAGGGTTTCTTCCGATAGGGCAACCAGCGCGCCATGAGGCTGAACAGCCCCGATCAGATGGATCGGTTCGCGGTCGCACGTGCTGAGATCGACGCCATTGGACATCAAACCGCTCCCTGTTTGGGTCTCGGATCCAGTGGCGCAAGCCAGTCGTCCAGCAAACGAAACGTGTCCTTTGCGCCAGACACAAGATCATCAAGCGAACCGGCAGAAAACTGCAGGTGGTCCAGATATTGCAGGGTCATGCGCCACCGGTTTCGGCCTTCGACGCGGCACCAGTCCCAGTACCTGCGACCAAGGGTATTGTCTGTGTTCAGAAGCCTTTCCGCGGCCTTGTTGATGAGCGCCCCGCCCATTGTTGCACCCTCAACGACGTAGAGCACACCACCGACCGTTTTCGGTGTCACAACCTCGGCAATTTCTCTGCAGGTCGGGCCGGTCGAAACGTTGTCGTGATCACCTTCCAGATCGCGGATATCCTGCGCGATCAAGCGCGATCTCTTCTCGTACCAGAACGATGGTGCCGAAACGTCATCAACAGTAAGCGCCTTCAAGACTGCGTCATCCAATGGCGCATAAAACCCATGCAAGCGTTTAATTAACGCCTGATATTCAGACCGTTGTAGCGTACCGTCGAGCAGCGACGCGAAACTGAATTGCGCGTGCAGTTTATTGTGCAAGACATCCGTCTCGTTCCGCAAAATCGCCCTCAAGGACTGGCCGTCCAATTCTGACAAAGCTTTCAAAAACGTTCCTCCGGTCTGCGCTATTGGCAAGTCTGCGGTCCAAAGCGATGACATAGACCGCTACAAGCTCGGCAGGATCATTTTGAAACGACCGTGCGCTCATAACTTAGGTCTATCGTGAAAAAAATCTGGTGCAAAATCAATGAGACACTGGGTGAGCGATTTGAATACCTAGAAGTTCTGAGGTATGGCTTTTCATACTCAGGAAAAGGTGAGACGGCGTTGTGAGTAGTCAAGACACGGGTTTGTTGACAAAATTTTCCGAACTCGATGCGGGGACATTGAAATCCTTGCTGGCACAGACAGCGGATGTCCTTCTTTTTGTCAATGAGGATGGCCTGATCAACGATGTCATAGGTGACGCGCAGTTGCTCGACAGCATCGGGGCCTCTACCTGGAGCGGACAGCACATCAGCGATGCTTTGCCTGGTGACGCTTACGTTCAGTTCCGGGAGTTCCTTTCAGACGTAGCAAACGACCAACTCGGACATGAATGTGTGGTGCAGCACGAGACGGGCGACGGCCACACGAGAACGATCGCATATTCGATCGCGCCGGTGATTGAGGGACACCCTCGGATCGTCCTGGGTAAGGACATCAGCCCATTTTCCGCATTGCAAAACCGTGTCGTCGAATTGCATCGGATGATGGGAGAAAAACTGGATGCTCAGAAACGGGTCGAGGCCGAATATAGAACCCTTTTCAGCATTGGGTCAGAGCCGTGTTTGATTGTGAACGTGGCCTCCGGGCAGATAATTGACGCCAATCCGGCGGTTGCCAAAACTCTGGGGGAGGACCTGGAAACGCTGTCGAAACGGCTAGTTGTATCCCTGTTTCGAAAATCGGATCACAAGGAGCTGAAAGCGCTCCTTGATGCCGTTTCGCGCACAAAGGCTCCTGCTTCGTTGCAAGCGTTTCTTGCGAATGGTCAGCTGCTTGTTGTGGATGTATCGCCGAGTTTTGGTGGCAGCGAAACGGCCGTTCTGAGGTTGCGCCCTGCCGGGTCTGCGGGTGGACAGATGACGCAGGAAGACGTCCTCGTCGAATGGGTCCGCGCGGCAGTTGAAGCCATCATCGTCACAGATGAAGCGGGTAGAATTATTTGGCACAACACGGCGTTTGAGGAACTGGTCCATCTAACTCCGTCGACTTTGGAGCGGGGTCTGGGTGAGTTCTTTGATCCTGCGGACTTGGACTTCGCTTCCGTTCTGAAAATTCTACGGGACAATCCGCGCATTCGGTCCCTACCAGCCAGCGTTAGACGGCCCAACGGTCAAACCCTTGAAGTCGAGCTTTCCGGGACCGTAATCCCTGACTCTGATCCTCGCAGGATCGGGTTCGTATTTCGGAACCTTTCAACCCGGTTGACCAACGATAGCGCAAATTCCGTCGCTGACGCGTCGATTGAGGCGATGCTCAGTCGGATCGGAAAGGCTCCGCTGCGCGAATTGGTTCAGGAAGAAACGTCGGGTCTGGAGAAAAACCTGATACTTGCTGCGCTGAAACTGACTGGCAATAACCGAGCCGCGACGGCCAAGGTGTTGGGCCTCAGCAGGCAAGGTCTCTACAGCAAGTTGGACCGTTATGGTCTTGGGTCTGATTAACGGGCACCTTCAAACGTTGAACGGAAAAGAGAAACGAACAACTCGGGCGCTTCTTCATGCGCGAGATGCCCGAGATTGGGCAGTTCGGTCAGCGTTGAGTTGGGCAGAGACTGTTGCACCTCAGCTGTGCGATCCGGCGGCACTGCCTGATCGTTCAGTCCGACGACGATGTCCATTGGGGTCTGCGATTGGGACAGGGTTGTTCTGAAACCCCTCAACGACCATTGCGCCATCATGAACAAAGCCCCCTGAACATGTTTACGGTCCTTCAACAGCCTCGCATACAGCGACAGTTGCTCGGCAGGGATCGTTGATCCAGTTGAAGCGATCAACCGTTTCGCGCGAGATATGGCGTCAGGACCGAGTGTAAAAAGCCACGGTGTCAACGGGTTCACGGCCAAAGACTTGGCTATGAGCGGGAAGAGCACTCCTGCCAAACCGTCAAAATCGGTGAAGGCCGGGTTTATCGCCAAAATGGATTGAGGTTGATCGTCTGGCGTCAGGTGATGTTCACAGAGTTGCAGAGCAATTGCGGCCCCGGCAGAATGGGCGATGATTTTCTGCGGCTGCCATCCTTCCTGTTTGCAAAGGGAGGCGACATCTTCGGTCATCGGGTTCAGCCCGCTGCGGTTTGAAGCGCCCAGATTCGTAAAGCCATGTCCGGGCAGATCGATCGCAACGACATGATGGTCCCGCGAAAGCTCTGTCATCATTGCGTTCCAGCTATGCGTCGAAGCACCGGCCCCATGGAGGAAAAGTAGCGTTGGTCCTTTGCCACGCTCTTGTACATGCCAGCGATGCGGCGGGCAGATTACCCGGCGCGACCAGTCGTGATGTGGCCAGGTGGGATGATCGCGCTGCCAGTCCATCGCTCAGGTGTGGACTGCGGTTTCAATTGCTTGCGTCAGCCCTGCCGTGGTTGCGCGGGGCAGGGCGACATGGTCGGCGCCCATCCGATGCGCGAGGCTCCGCAGTGCCTTTTGCGGGCGGATGGCGGTATCCAGAACAACGCTGCGGATTTTAGAGGCGCGCAGCCAATCGGCGGTGTGTTCTGCATCTTCGGTGGCCTTTTGTCGGTTTCTCTGGCCATCCAGCGCCACGTTCGCACGTCCATCCGTCAGCAGGATCACAGTTGGGGTCATGCCTCGCTTATGAGCGGTACCCGCCATTATCCCTGCGCATTGCAGCCCGTCGGCCAATGGCGTCGCGCCACCTCCTGGCAGGGCGGCCAGTCGTCTCTTTGCCAAGACCAAAGACCGGTTCGGGGGCAGAAGGACATCGGCCGAGTCATTACGGAACCCGATCAGGGCCACTTGATCTCGATGGGAATAGGCGCGGGCCAGCAGGTGCTCGACTGCGCCCTTGGCCTCGTTCAAGCGCGCACGTGCAGCTGATCCTGAGGCATCGACAAGGAAGATCAGCAACCGTTCGGTCTGGGTCTCAAACCGTTTCAGGCAGATATCGCTGGGCAGCACGCTGACATGGCCCTCGGCGGCACGCCGCAGTTTCTGCCAGGGCGCGGCCATGCGCAGCGTGGCGATCAGATCAACCCGGCTGCGCCCGTCCGGTCTGCGCCGGCGCGATGTGATTGGCCGTCCGCGTTGTTTTGCAATCCGCGCATCCCCGGCCCCTGTTCCTTTGGCTCCGGCGCGGCGGGGGGACGTTTGCGGCAGAATCCCGTCAGGTAAGGCCATCCGCACGGCTTCGACCAGCACGTCTTGATCAGGTGTGCTGTCCGATGGCGAAGAGGGTGCGGGTTGTTCGGGGGTGGGCGCTTCGGCTTTGGGTTCCGAGGCGGGCAGGCATGTCGCACGATGAGCCAGAACCGACGTGGCCGCGATTTCGAGGTCTTCGGTTTCGACAGACATTCGCTCATTCAGGGCTGCATTACATCGAGCGGCTTTCAAAGCAAAAGATGGAGCGCGCAAGCTTGAGATGCCCAGTCGAGCAGAAAGATGCACAATCGTGGAGATATCTTCCGCCTTTGTCTGAACGGCTGGCAGCAAAGCACGCGCGTGCTTCAGATCTTTGGTATCTATGGCAGGCGGATCGCACGCGCGCAGATCGGTCAGATCAATGCGCAAAGCAAGGCGGTCAGACAGGGCAGGGGTCAGCGTTTCGTCCGGCTCGGCGCCTTCATCGAACGCTATCAGGCAGGAATGACCTTCATCCAACCGGCGCGTCAGTTTGGCGGCCAGTTGAGAATGGCAGCGTTCCGCCATACACAGGTGATAAGCCGCTGGTAGGTGCAAAAGACCTTGGCGATAGATTGGCTGTCCTTTTGCAAGGGTTGCGGCGAAATCCATCGAGGCAAATAGCTCGGCATCCGTCAAAGAAGGATGCAGCCGTTGGTGTGGCAAGCCTAGATCAGGCAGTGTCGCCACACAAACATCGCGAGCGGGTCCAGCACGTGCCCGCAGGACGATCCCGCCCAACCCAACCGGGTCGACGGCAAACAGGCGCAGGTTGTGCCAGACTTGCGCCCACGGATCGGGCAAGGGTGTCATCCCAGAACCTCATCCAAGGCACGGCGGACGCGCGCAACAGATCCGGCCTCGTCCATCGGGTCGCGGCGCAGGCGGTGGGCCAGCGCGATCGGCGCAATACGACGGATGTGCCGACGCGTGACCGAGGCCGCGCCTTCGTAAGCCGCCAATGCACGGCAGGCGCGAACAAGGGTCAGTTCTCCACGCAACCCGTCCGAGCCGAGCGCAATGCACAGTTCCGCGCAGTCGCGTAGTTCGCGCTTGCGGATTTTGATGTCTGGCAGGGTTTCGCGCGCAGTTAGTATGGCTTTGCGCACACGGGTGTCCTCGCGGTGCCATTTCTTCAGGAACTTGTCGGGCTGCAACTCAAACGCATCCCGGCGTTGTACCACTTCGACCCTTTGATCGATATCATCAGGTGACCGTACTTCGACCGACAGGCCAAACCGGTCCAGCAATTGCGGACGCAGCTCGCCTTCTTCGGGGTTGCCAGACCCGACCAACACGAACCGAGCCGGATGACGGATCGAAAGCCCCTCGCGCTCGACCACATTCTCTCCGGTTTGGGCCACATCCAAGAGCAGATCGACGAGGTGATCTTCCAGCAGGTTGACCTCATCAATGTAAAGGTATCCCCGGTTCGCTTGTGCCAGCAGCCCAGGTTGAAAGGCCTTCTCGCCATTCACCAAGGCGCGCTCGATGTCCAAAGCGCCGGTCACCCGATCTTCGGTCGCGCCCAAAGGCAGATCGACGACAGGGGTGGGGTGGTCGAGAACCAGCGCATCTTCAGCCACCTCGGCCCAATCCGGGCAAGCGGACCGTGTTGCGGATTGCACCGGGCAGCCCTCAACCGCCGAGATCGGTGGCAGCAAAGCGGCCAACGCGCGGACGGCGGTGGATTTGCCGGTGCCCCTGTCGCCAAAGACAAGGACTCCACCAAGTTTCGGATCAATCGCTGTCAGGATCATGGCGAGTTTCATCTGATCCTGACCTACAATTGCGGAGAATGGAAACGCGTGCGTCATGTGTTGTCCTGACCCTCCTTCAAGACCACCGGGTGCTTCCCTTCCCAGTGACCGGTTTCGTTTATGACGTCGAACCTTGCGTAAAGCTCTTCGCGGAACCAATTGCCTTCGCGCACCGCTTTCACGGCCTCGGAATGTGGGCCAGGGTGACGGGCGAAGGCGGCCATCGATCCGGTATCTGGCCAGATCGAGAACGTAATTTGATGAAGGAACGGTACCTCTCCCAACCCGACTTTCATCAGCACATCTGAGTTCGCACCGATCATCTGACTGATATCCGGTACCCTGCGCCAAAACCGCATCAGGATCTTCGGCTTCAGCGTCGCGCGGGTGAGTGCTGCCGTAAGCGACCCAGTGGGCGTCGGGCTGTCGACATGGAACGGTTTCTGCCCCGACCAAGCGCCGCGGGATGAGATCGGGCGTAGGAACACAGTCCAATGTTCGCAAGCATGGTTTCGATACCATCTGAACGGGCTGGCGGATTTCAGGCGGCTCTGCGCCGTTTTTTCATCTGACCAGACACATAAGACAGCCCAAACGGCGGTATTGGGGCGCGGCGTAAATCCTTCGCCGGTGCCAGAGCCGCAGAGTTTCCAGAATTCCAGCCCGTTGAGTCGTGACAACGGCCAGCGTGCCAAGCCCATCATGGCAAAGGCACCGAGACGGCTGAAAACGCCGTCAAAACGAAACAGGCTCAGGGTTGCGACTTGAATGATCGAACCTCCATTGTGTCAATTTAGATTGACATACTAATGTCAAAACCGGAAGACTTTTGATGGAGTGTGTCAATTTAATTGAACAGATTGGACCGCTAACGCATGACTCGCCTTGACGCGCAGCTGACGCAAGACGCGATCCCTGTTGGGGATGACCGGTCTCATGCCGTGGTGATAGGCGCGGGGTTAGGCGGTTTGGCGGCGGCGATGCGGCTGGGGGCGAAGGGCTACCGTGTCACCGTTCTGGACCGGCTGGATATGCCCGGCGGGCGCGGTTCGGCTATCTGGCGCGACGGTCACCGGTTCGATTTGGGACCTACGATTGTGACTGTCCCCGAGGTGTTTCGCGACCTCTGGGCCGATTGCGAGCGCGACTTTGACGAGGACGTGAAACTGGTCGCGCTGGACCCGTTTTACGAAATCCGCTGGCCGGATGGCTCGAAGTTTGCAGCGCGGCGGGGCGCAGATGCAATGGAAGCCGAAGTCGCACGCTTGTCGCCCGACGATGTGAAAGGTCTGCGCAAGTTCCTGAAGGACAGCGAGGCGCGCTATCTGTTTGGCTTCGAGGATCTCGGACGTCGTCCGATGAACCATCTTTGGGACCTGATCAAGGTCTTGCCGACCTTTGCATGGCTGCGCGCGGATCGCTCGGTCTATGCCCACGCAGCGCGGCGGTTCAAGGACCCCCGTCTGAGGATGGCCTTCAGTTTCCATCCCCTCTTTATCGGTGGGGACCCGACGCAGGTGACCTCAATGTATATTCTGGTCAGCCATCTGGAGAAGGCGTTTGGCGTGCACTACGCCATTGGCGGAGTCGCGGCGATCGCCGAAGCCATGCGCAACGTCGTGCGCGATCAGGGCGGGCTTGTGCGCCAGAAAGCCGAGGTGGATGAGATTCTGGTCTCCGGCGGTGCCGCGCAAGGTGTGAGGCTAACCACCGGAGAGGTGATCAACGCAGACATCGTCGTCTCCAACGCCGACCCGGGCCATACCTACACCAAGCTTCTGCGCAAAACCAGGCGCAAACGCTGGACCGATGCGCGGCTGAAACGCACCAGTTGGTCCATGGGTCTGTTCGTCTGGTATTTCGGAACCAATGGCACGCGGAATCTGTGGCCCGATGTTGGGCACCACACGATCCTGAACGGGCCACGCTATCGGGGGCTGATAAACGACATCTTCCAAAAGGGGCATTTGGCGGAGGATATGAGCCTCTACATCCATCGCCCGTCGCTGACCGATCCGACCGCAGCGCCGGAGGGGGATGACACCTTTTATGCCCTCAGCCCCGTGCCGCATCTGGGGCATGACAGTTCCGTTGATTGGGTCACCCACGCTGAGACCTACCGGCAGCGCGTGCAAGCGGTGCTAGAGGATCAGCTTTTGCCCGGATTGGGCCAGCACCTGACAGCGTCCGAGGTATTCACGCCGGACACGTTCCGCGACCGCTACTTGTCACCTTTTGGCTGCGGGTTTTCAATTGAGCCCCGCATCCTTCAGAGCGCATGGTTCCGGCCGCACAACATCAGCGAAGAAGCAAAAGGACTGTATCTGGTCGGCGCAGGCACCCACCCGGGCGCAGGCTTGCCGGGCGTGATTAGCAGTGCTGAGGTGTTGGCGAAACTCGTTCCCGATCCGGTGAGTGTGCGATGATCGATCCGCAGGATATGCAATTCTGCCGGGATGCGATCCGGCACGGGTCCTTGTCTTTCCATGCCGCCTCCAAGCTGCTTCCGCAGTCAGTGCGTGACCCGGCGCTGGCGCTCTATGCGTTCTGTAGATTGGCTGATGATGAGGTCGATCTGAAAGCCGAAAAGGCCGCTGCTGTTCTGATGCTGAAAGAGCGATTAGAGCTGGTCTACACCGGGCGTCCACGTAATGCGGCACCAGATCGGGCGTTCGCGGCGTTGGTTCACGAATACGAGATGCCCCGCGCCTTGCCCGAAGCATTGTTGGAAGGCCTTGCGTGGGACGCGATGGAGCGGCGCTACGATGATATCTCTGACCTTATCGCCTATTCCGCCCGGGTCGCGAGTGCCGTGGGTGTTATGATGTCTGTACTTATGGGTGAGCGCAACGCCGACGCCTTGGCTCGAGCCTGTGATCTGGGTGTCGCCATGCAATTAACCAACATCGCCCGTGACGTCGGTGAGGATGCGCGTGAAAACCGGTTGTACTTGCCGTTGGAATGGCTTGAGCAGGAAGGCGTCGACGCGGATGCTTTCACGGCAGATCCGCGCGCTGAGCCGGGCATACGCATCTGTGTCTCTCGATTGTTGAAACACGCGCAAGACCTGTATTTGCGGTCAGAGTCGGGTATTGCGGAACTGCCATTGCAGTGTCGCCCGGGAATTTATGCCGCACGCTTTGTCTATGCCGGTATCGGCGGGCAAATTCGCAAATCCGGTTTTGACAGCGTGTCGCGACGCGCTCGGACCGGGAGGGGGCAAAAACTCGGCTGGCTGATGTGGTCGCTGTGCCGCACGGCGTTGAGTGCGGTTGCGCCTCGGTCACCGCGCTTATACGCTCGGCCCTTGCCTGAAACCGCTTTTCTGGTGGACGCTGCAGCGCATAACCGGCCCGCTCAAACGGATTGGAGCGATACGTTGTACACGGCCTTTGCGCAGTTGCAAACCTCGGAAAACTCGCGGCGACAGCGCGCTATGGCCTCAGTGCGGACGCATGCAAGATAATGTTTATTCTGTATTTTCTGATCTTCTTTGCAGCTTGTGCTGCAGCCGGTGCGACTGGCGGTATGTTCCCGCCGGGCCAGTGGTATCGTGACCTGCGAAAGCCATCGTGGACACCGCCGAACTGGTTATTCCCGGTGGCCTGGACGACACTTTACGTTTGTATGAGCTGGGCAGGGGCCCGTGCTGCGGTGGCTGGTGATGCAAGCCTCGCACTGGCGCTTTGGGGTCTGCAGATCGCAATCAACACGTTGTGGACGCCCGTGTTCTTTGGCTTGCGGCGTTTGCGGGCTGGTATGGTCGTGCTGTCTGCGCTTTGGGTTGCCGTGGCGGCGACGATGCTTGCGCTTTGGTCCGTCGATACTTGGGCAGGTGTACTCTTCGTGCCCTATCTGGCTTGGGTGAGTGTTGCGGCAGCGTTGAATTGGTCGGTGCTGCAACTGAACCCTGAAACTGCCAATAATCCGCCTCCGATCGAAACCTAAAAGGTCCAGCTTGCCCGGCGTGGGACGCGCAAGGCGAGCATGGGTTTCAACAACGGAGACCGAAACCGGCGTAGGTCCAGCGCCTCGTACACGCCGGTAGTTTCTGATCCGCCCAGTTGAGTTCTCACCATTGCGCGCGAATAGAACGGCGCGTCGAGCATGTTCATCACCTGCATTGGGCGATACCCTTTGTCTGCCCGCGTTTCTCGCCGGATGGCCCAAAGGCTGCGGTTCAACTGCGCCTTGGGGGGCAACGGAGCCTTTTTAGCGGAGCCATCGGAATTGAAAGAAATGGCCTGGCTCAAGGTTGAGCCATCCAGCCGTTGTGCATCATAAAAACAGGTGCTGCCGTCGGCTGTCGGGAAGCGGCCCCATGTCCAGTACGAGAAATCCTCTTCCAGCGCACGGGTGCCGAAATTCGCGTCAAAATACCCATGCCCAGCCCACTGCCAGCCTGTGGCTGTCAGATCGACATCGATCCGGGCGGTTGGGGCAAACGGTCGCCAGATATGGGTATTGTCCTCAGTCAGCGGCAGTTCCACATCGGTCAGGGCTGTCGGTTCTAGAACCACCCGTCCCCGAACAGGCGAGATCATTGGTGGAGCCCCCATCTCATTGATGTCGATGATCAGCTTGTCACCGTCCCACCTGAGCGACGAGGGGCCAACGGTCATACTGTCGCGCGTCAATCGCAAGGCCGACCTACCGCGGTCCGTCATGGTAAACCGTCCGCCCGGCCCGTAGGTTGCCACGTTGATACAAACATGGTTTTCCGGGTCTCTACGACCCGACCAGCGGTACCACGGCGAAAAAACCGAACCGATAAAGGCTATGATCGAGATTGCCCGGCTCTGATCGTCGCTGATCCCGTCGACATACCACCAGGCGTAGCCGTTTGGTGGGACGCTGAGGGCGAAGTTTGGTCTTGCATGATCGCCTCGACTGCGTGCCGGGCGGAGAGTGCAGCCATCGGCAGACCGGCCCCCGGATGTGTGCCGCCGCCCACCAGATACAGGCCCTTGATCGATGTCCGTGCCCGCGGGCGTTTCAGCGCTGCCGTCAGCCCATGCGGACTCTGCCCGTAGAGTGATCCGCTGCTCTCGGGGAACAGAGCTTCGAAATCCGCCGGTCGGGTCAGGTTGGCTTGTCTCGGTAGCGGGTCGAAGGTCAGACCGAAGCGGCGAAGCACGTCGAAAGTACGGGTTTGACATATCTGGAACTCCAAATCGGGTTCGGGGCCGGTGCCTAAGGGCGGGGCATTCAGAATGATCTCGAACCGCTCGCGCGCACCGGGCGGCTTTTGCGTGCCCGGTCCTCGGTCTTGCGCGCAGACATAGATCGACTGCTGGCGGGGAAAGAGACCGGCTTGCAACTCGTCGAACTCCGGACTGCTCGGATCGGTGAAGAAAACATTGTGGTGCGACAGATCGGGGCCTTGGGGAACAGCATCGAAACTCCACACTACCGCTGACAGGCTGCGAGGGGTGTTCATTGTCTGCTGAGCGACGCCAGTCACATCCGGCCCCAGCGCTCCGTTAGCCAGTGCGCGGGGATCCCCGTTGAAGATCACGAGATCTGACTCGATTGAGGTCTCGCCATTGTATTCGACACTTTTGACGTGGCCGTCTTCGCAAGACACTGAAGTCACCTCAGTGTCATACTGAAAACGTGCACCGTGCCTCTTGCACAACGCCTCCAGCGCCCTTGGCAGGGACTGCATACCGCCCTGAACCGACCAAACGCCTGCTGCTTCGGCTTGCCAAATGAGGCTGAGTAATGCCGGGGACTGGTGCGGCAAACCGCCAACGTAAGTTGCATATCGTTTGAACAATTGCGCCAGACGCGGGTCACTGAACCTGCGCGCGAGCTTCCCGCGAAGGGTTCGCATTGGCGCCATTGCTCCAAGCAAAGCAGGATGCCGAATTAACGTTGCCGCAAGTTCCACTGGCGAGGGCTGCGGCTTCTCCATCATGGTGGGGGTCAGAGCGACAAACAGTGCTTTGGTTTCAGCGTTAAAGCGCATGAAATCCGTCTCTGCCTCGGGTCCGGCAAATTCTTTGATCGCTTTGCGGTTCGCATCCAGCCGGTCGTGCAGATCAAGCGTGGTTCCATCGGGCCAGAAATGCCGCGCGATGATGGGCAACCTTTGAAGCTCAAGGTGATCGTCTAACCGCTCACCCAAATTTGCGAAGACGTCGTCGAAGACATGCCTAAGGGTCAAAACGGTCGGGCCTGCATCAACAGGGCCAGATTCAGAGGGAAGGGTCCTGATCTTTCCGCCCGGACCAGCCTGTCGTTCGAGAACCGTAACACTGAACCCGGACGTACACAGACGCGCGGCGCTGCACAGGCCGCCAATGCCCGCGCCGATGACCACCGCGTGGCGCATATGCGTTTGTTTCGCGCTCATAAGGAATTGTTGACTCCGAACGGATAACTGTCCAGTGTAATTTACACTATTGTGTCAATTTAAACTTTCACACTGGGTTGTCAGAGCAAAGGGATGCGCATGGAACTGAAGACAAGGATCGATAGTGCCATACAGCAGAACATTGCTCGTGCAAGGGTTGCCCCAGCACCGGATCAGCTTGCAAGGGCGCTCGACTACGCTTGCTTTCCTGGCGGAGCGCGAGTGCGTCCGACGATCTTGATGTCCGTCGCGCTAGCCTGTGGTGACGACAGACCCGCCGTAGCCGATGCCGCCGCCGCTGCGCTTGAGATCATCCATTGTGCAAGTCTTGTTCATGATGATTTGCCCTGTTTCGACAACGCGGACATTCGGCGTGGCAAGCCGTCTGTTCACCGTGCGTTTTCCGAGCCTTTGGCGGTTCTAACCGGTGACAGTTTGATCATCTTGGCCTTTGACATTCTGACACGAGCGGCCACGCACGATCCTCAACGCGCACTGGGACTACTATCATTGTTGGCGCAGCAGACGGGCATGCCAAATGGCATCTGTGCCGGGCAGGGATGGGAGAGCGAGCAGAACATTGATCTGGGCGCGTATCATCGATCAAAGACCGGGGCGCTGTTCGTTGCGGCGACCCAAATGGGGGCTGTTGCAGCCGGGCACGATGCTGAGCCTTGGTATGAATTGGGTGCACGGATTGGCGAAGCCTATCAGGTCGCAGATGATCTTCGGGATGCGCTTTACGATGAAAAGGCACTTGGCAAGCCTGCCGGGCAGGACGATCTTCATGGCCGTCCAAGTGCGGTCGAGGAATTTGGGGTCCAAGGGGCTATTCAGCGGTTGAATGATATCCTAAGCGGTGCCATCGCCTCGATTCCGTCCTGTCCGGGCGAGGCCATTTTGGCCAAGTTGGTTCGCAAACAAGCAGAAGCGTTGACCCCGGTTACGCCAGCAGTTGCGAAGGCCTGACAATGGGACGGTCGCCTGATCTTGCGCGTCCGTTTTCGATCAGTACTAAGCTTGGACGTCTTTTGGGACGAACTGACGTACAATCCTTCGCAATGCGATTGCCGATCGCCCGCTGGTTCGCCAGGCGGGACGGGGCAGAGATTTTTGATATTATTCAAGGCTTTGTCTCCAGTCAGGTTCTTGTGGCTCTGGTGGAATTCGAACTGTTCGACCGCTTGGCAGATGGCCCAAAGCCTGTACGGCAGCTGGCGCATGAAACCGGGGTCAAGGTCGAGCGATTGCTGGTCTTTTTGCAGGCCGGTGCGGCTTTGGGTATTCTCCGGCGCCGTCGCGACGGGCGTTTTGGGTTGGCCCGCAAGGGGGCCGCGCTGCGCGGTGTGCCGGGGCTGACTGACATGATCCGGCATCACAGGGTTTTGTATCGCGACCTTGAAGACCCGTCGGCGTTTCTGCGCGGTGTCGCGCGCACCGAGCTGTCTGAGTTCTGGCCCTATGTACATAGCGCAACCAATGTGGGCCGTGATGAGGCAGACCGCTATTCCCTTTTGATGGCGCGCAGCCAGCGCCTTGTGGCTGAGGACACGCTACGCAAGGTCTCGCTGAACGGCATACGCCATCTTGTGGATATCGGTGGTGGCAGCGGCGCATTTCTGGCCGAAGTCGCGCGCCGCTATCCGAACATGCAGCTGACATTGTTTGATCTTCCGGAAACCCGTGACGCCGCAGACGCTTATCTCTCCTCTGTCGGACTGTCGGACCGCATTAGCTGTGTCGGTGGGAGCTTTCGGTCGGATCCGTTTCCGACGGGGGCCGACGCAATCAGCCTGATCCGAGTGCTCTATGATCACGATGATGCGACGGTCCAAGATCTGTTAAGTAAGGTGTTTGAGGCCTTGCCACCGGGCGGGCGTGTGATCGTTTCAGAACCTATGTCGGGCGGGGATCACCCGGACCCGATCACCGATGTCTATTTTGCGATCTATACGCTTGCCATGGGCACCGGGAAGACGCGGTCAGCCATGCAAATCGTTGCGCTGCTCGAACAGGCTGGGTTTGTGGACGTTACCTCACTCACACCGTTGCGCAGCTACATAACGTCGTCGGTGACGGCCTCAAAACCGAGCTGAGGTCGCCGGTTTGCATGTAAAGTGTCAGTTTTAATTGACAGACACATACGTAAAGTTAAACTGACATAATAGCTCGCCAGGGACTCACCCATCAGGGGTCCCAAGTCGGCGAGGGGAGGGAAGACCGTGAGATCTTCAGCCGTAGTACTGCATGGACCCGGGCATCTGTCTGTCGAGTCCGTGACATTGTCCCCGCCATCCGCATCGGATTTGGTGGTTGAAATCCGTCATTCCGGCGTCTCGACCGGGACAGAAAAACTGTTTTGGTCCGGGGAGATGCCGCCATTTCCCGGAATGGGCTACCCGCTGGTTCCCGGCTATGAGGCTGTGGGCGAAGTGGTCGAGGCCGGGTCCGATACACGATACGGAGTGGGCGATAAGGTCTTTGTACCCGGTGCCACCTGTTACGAGGATGCGTATGGCTTGTTCGGAGGGTCCTCGCGCCTGATCGTGACGGATGCCGATCGTGTCACACCACTCGACTCGGGCTGTCAACGTGAAATGACACTGTTGGCCCTGGCCGCTACAGCGCGTCATTCGATGGCCGGTTTGGGCCATCAGGTGCCTGAATTGATCGTCGGCCATGGAGTGGTTGGGCGCCTACTCGCGCGCCTCACTATCGCTGCCGGAGCGCCCGCGCCGCTGGTTTGGGAGACCAACCCAGCCCGCCGTGACGGGGCCGAAGGTTATCAGGTCATCGCCCCCGAGGAAGACCCGCGCCGCGACTATGGCTGCATCTACGATGCCTCGGGCGATAGCGCGATCCTGAACACTCTGGTCTCGCGTCTGAAACGCACGGGCGAGATCGTTCTGACCGGGTTCTACACCCAACCGCTCAGCTTCGCGTTCCCGCCCGCCTTCATGAAGGAGGCCCGAATGCGCATCGCGGCGGAATGGACGCCCGAGGATATGCGCGCCACCCGCTCGCTGGTCGAAAGCGGGGCTTTGTCGCTGGACAATCTGATCAGCCATATCGCGCCCGCGCCGGATGCTGCGACGGCCTATGCCACAGCCTTCGAAGACCCCGACTGCCTGAAACTTGTTCTTGATTGGGAGACCACATGAAAGACGACGCCCCCAACCTGAAAGAGTTCGACGCTCGGCTCAAGGCCGAGGCCCATGAGGATCTGGCCGACGTGTTGCCGACCGAGGCGGTCAAGAAAACCCAGATCATCGCGATCTATGGCAAAGGCGGGATCGGCAAAAGCTTCACGCTGGCCAATCTCAGCCACATGATGGCCGAGCAGGGTAAGCGCGTGCTTCTGATCGGCTGCGACCCGAAATCCGACACAACCTCGCTGCTGTTTGGCGGCAAGGCGTGCCCCACGATCATCGAAACCTCAACCCAAAAGAAATTGGCGGGCGAAGAGGTTAAAATCGGCGATGTTTGCTTCAAGCGTGGCGGTGTTTACGCGATGGAGCTGGGCGGCCCCGAGGTCGGGCGTGGCTGCGGTGGTCGCGGGATCATCCACGGGTTCGAACTGCTGGAGAAGCTGGGCTTCCACGATTGGGATTTTGACTTCGTTCTGCTGGATTTCCTGGGCGACGTGGTTTGCGGCGGCTTTGGCTTGCCGATTGCGCGAGACATGGCACAGAAGGTCATTCTGGTTGGCTCGAACGACCTGCAATCGCTGTATGTCGCTAACAACGTATGCTCGGCGGTGGAGTACTTCCGCAAGCTCGGCGGTAACGTTGGCGTCGCCGGTTTAGTCGTCAACAAGGACGACGGAACGGGTGAGGCGCACGCCTTTGCTGAGGCGGTTAATATCCCGGTTCTCGCGTCGATCCCACAGGATGATGATCTGCGAAAGAAATCAGCGAATTATCAGATTGTTGGCACGGAATCCGGCCAGTGGGGCCCTCTTTTCGCCGCCCTTGGCCTGAACGTGGCCGACGCGCCGCCGGTCCGGCCAGCGCCTTTGGATCAGGACGGTCTACTGGCGCTGTTTGACGGTAAGGAAACCGGAGCGGGGATCGAGTTGGTTCCGGCCACCGACGAAGACATGCGCGGCAAGAACGCAGCGCCCAAGAAATCCCTGGAAGTGATCTACGACGACGCATGAACAAAGAAGTCACATATGACGCGTCCGCTGAGGCGCAGGTGATCAAGGGCGAACCTCGCGTGGAAACCGTCGGTGAGCCGCCTGCCTTGGGCTGTCATTCCGGGTCCGAGATGGAAGTCGCCGCGCGCATCGCAGGCCAGTCCGAGTTGCTGGACCAATTTGCGCGCGATTACCCGCAGGGCCCCCATGACAAACCGCAAAGCATGTGCCCCGCCTTTGGCTCGCTGCGTGTGGGGCTTCGGATGAAACGGGTGGCTACGGTTCTGAGCGGCTCGGCCTGCTGCGTCTATGGTCTGACCTTTGTCAGCCATTTCTACGGCGCGCGGCGATCGGTGGGCTACGTGCCGTTCAACTCGGAAACATTGGTCACCGGCAAGCTGTTCGAAGACATTCGCGCGGCTGTTTACGATCTCGCGGACCCTGAGAAATACGATGCCGTGGTTGTCACCAACCTTTGCGTTCCAACCGCCAGCGGCGTTCCCCTGCGCCTTTTGCCAAATGAAATCAATGGGGTGCGGATCGTCGGGATAGATGTGCCGGGGTTCGGCATTCCAACCCATGCCGAGGCCAAGGATGTTCTGGCCGGCGCCATGCTGGCCTATGCCCGCTCTGAGGCCGAAGCAGGGCCGGTCTCCGCCCCGGACGGTGCGCGGCAGGATCGGCCTACTGTCAGTTTGCTGGGCGAGATGTTCCCCGCCGATCCGGTGATGATTGGCCAAATGTTGGCCCCGCTGGGTCTTGCCGCTGGACCAGTTGTTCCCTGCCGCGAATGGCGTGAGCTCTATGCCGCGCTGGATTGTGGTGCGGTGGCGGCGATTCATCCTTTCTACACCTCGGCCATTCGGGAATTTGAGGCCGCAGGCCGTCCTGTATTGGGAAGTGGGCCAGTCGGGGTGGAGGGCACGGCTGCTTGGCTGTCGTCCATCGGTGACGTGTTTGGTCTTTCCGCGGAAAAAGTGGGCACGGCGCAGAACGCGTTCCTACCCGCAATCAAGGGCGCATTGGCCGCAGCCCCGATCTCAGGGACGGTGACCGTCTCAGGCTATGAGGGAAGCGAGCTGCTGGTGGCGCGTCTGTTGATCGAAAGCGGCGCAACTGTGCCCTATGTCGGCACCGCCTGCGCCAAAAGCCAATGGTCTGCGCAAGACGCTGACTGGCTGGAAGCGCATGGTTCCAAGGTGCAATTCCGCGCCTCGCTGGAACAGGATTGCGCGGCGATGAAAGGGATCAAACCCGATCTGGCCATCGGCACAACTCCGGTGGTGCAAAAGGCCAAGCAACTGGGCATCCCGGCGCTTTATTTCACCAACCTGATATCAGCCCGCCCACTGATGGGACCTGCGGGCGCGGGATCATTGGCGCAGGTGATCAACGCGGCGATTGCCAACAAGGACCGGATGGACCGCATGCGCGACTTCTTCGAAGAGGTCGGCACCGAAGATGCTGCCGGGATCTGGGAGCGCGACCCGAACCTGCGCCCCGATTTCCGCACCCTCAATCAGAAAAAACTGGAACGGCAGGCCAAAGCCGCCAAAGCGCAGGAGATGATCTGATGCTGATCCAAGATCATGACCGCGCCGGGGGCTATTGGGGGGCTGTTTATGCTTTCTGCGCCGTGAAGGGCTTGCAAGTGGTGATTGACGGGCCGGTTGGCTGTGAAAACCTGCCTGTCACGTCCGTCCTGCACTACACCGACGCATTGCCGCCGCATGAATTGCCTATCGTTGTCACTGGTTTGGGCGAAGAGGAACTGGGCCGCGACGGGACCGAAGAGGCGATGAAACGCGCATGGGGCACGCTTGATCCGGCACTGCCAGCGGTGGTTGTCACCGGGTCGATTGCCGAGATGATCGGCGGGGGCGTGACGCCTCAGGGCACTAACATTCAACGCTTTCTGCCGCGCACCATTGATGAGGATCAGTGGGAAGCCGCCGACCGTGCGATGACGTGGATTTTCACTGAATTCGCAATGACCAAGGGTCGGATGCCGCCCGAGAAAAAACGGGACGATGGCGCAAAACCGCGCGTCAATATCCTTGGGCCCATGTATGGCACGTTCAACATGCCCAGCGACCTGGCCGAGATCCGGCGTCTGGTCGAAGGCATCGGGGCCGAGGTCAATATGGTCATGCCTTTGGGGGCGCATCTGGCCGAAATGCGCAATCTGGTGAATGCCGACGTCAATATCGTCATGTACCGCGAATTTGGTCGAGGTTTGGCCGAGCTGCTGGGCAAGCCCTATCTACAAGCCCCAATCGGCGTCGAGTCGACCACCAAATTCCTGCGCAAACTGGGTGAAATAACAGGGTTGAACCCGGAACCGTTCATCACGCGCGAAAAGCACTCGACGATCAAACCGGTCTGGGACCTGTGGCGCTCAGTCACGCAGGATTTCTTTGCCACCGCGTCGTTCGGGGTTGTCGCTAATGAGACTTACGCGCGGGGTCTTAGGCTGTTTTTGGAAGAGGATTTGGGCCTGCCCTGTGGTTTCTCGGTCGCGCGCTGCGCCGGGACCAAGACCGACAATGATCAGGTGCGCGCGCTGGTAGCGCAGAAGAAGCCTCTTGTCGTGTTCGGCAGCATCAACGAAAAAATCTACCTCGCCGAACAAAAAGGTGGGTTCGGGCCATCTCCGGCTTTTATTCCTGCCAGTTTTCCGGGGGCTGCTATCCGTCGGGCAACCGGTACGCCTTTCATGGGCTACGCGGGCGCGACCTATGTTCTGCAAGAGGTCTGCAACGGGCTGTTCGACGCTTTGTTCCACATCCTGCCGCTTGGTACGGAAATGGATGCGGGGCCAGCCACCCCTGCCACGCAACGCACCGAATTGCCATGGGACGAGGATGCCAGCGCCGCGCTGGAACGCATACTGGAAAGTCATCCGGTCCTCACCCGTATTTCCGCCGCGAAATATCTACGCGACGCCGCTGAACAGGCGGCCCTGTCCAACGGGGACGCGCGCGTCTTTGCCAGCACCGTTCAGGCTCTGGACCCCGCGCGTTCCAAAACTGATCTAACCGAAGGAGGAGACCTGTGCCAGCAGTAACCCTGAATTCCCCAAGTGAAACGGGCAAGAAGCGTTCGCAACGCACGCCCGAGTTCATCTTCTATTTCACGATCCTGTTCCTGATTTCGATCCCCCTCGCGATGATCGAATGGATCAGACTGTCCCTGCGCCGCCGCACGCTGAATCTGCGCGGCCCATTGGCGCGGGCCTGGTCCGAGGCCGACAGGATAACGCCACTCATTTTCTCCAAGTGAGGGCGACCCGAGATCCGGCCCGCATTACGCGGGGCGGGGCCCAGCCGCTGGGTAAGCGGCGTCAGCATAATGATCCGGAGGTTCCTTATGGCTGATAACAACGACCTGTCCTTCACAGGTCTTACCGACGAGCAAGCTCAGGAGCTGCATTCGGTCTACATGAGCGGCCTATGGCTGTTCGCGATCGTTGCACTGGTTGCCCATCTGGCAACCTATATCTGGGCTCCGTGGTTCTGAGGAGGGATTAAGAATGGCAAAATTCTACAAGATTTGGCTGATCTTTGATCCGCGTCGCGTCTTTGTGGCGCAAGGCGTGTTCCTCTTCCTGCTCGCCGTCATGATCCATCTCGCAGTGCTGAGCAGCGGTCTCAACTGGTTTGAGAACGCTGCATCGACCGCCGGGTTCTAAACCCGGTTGGCGGCATCCTGTGATGGACCAATGAAACTGCCGCGGGCGGTATGACCCGCCCGCGGCGCAGACCGGGACACTGGCACCCGGCACGGACCGAAAACGTCGGAGTAAGACAATGGCGATGCTGAGCTTTGAAAAGAAATACCGCGTTCGTGGCGGGACTCTGATCGGCGGAGATCTATTCGATTTCTGGTTCGGTCCGTTTTATGTCGGCTTCTTCGGCGTCACGACCGCGTTCTTTGCTGCACTCGGTACCATTCTGATCTTCTGGGGTGCGGCAATGCAAGGCACGTTCAACCCCTGGCTCATTAATATAGCACCGCCGGACCTGAGCTACGGTTTGGGAATGGCCCCGTTAGCGGAGGGTGGGCTTTGGCAGATCATTACCTTTTGTGCTGTAGGTGCCTTTGTAAGTTGGGCACTACGCGAGGTTGAAATTTCTCGCAAGCTGGGGATGGGCTATCATGTGCCCTTCGCCTTCAGCTTTGCCATTCTTGCCTATGTCACGCTGGTTGTGTTCCGCCCGCTGCTGATGGGCGCGTGGGGGCATGGATTTCCCTATGGCATCTTCAGCCACCTCGATTGGGTGTCGAACACTGGATACGCCTATCTGCATTTTCACTACAACCCGGCCCACATGCTGGCCGTGACCCTATTCTTCACCACCACCTTTGCGTTGGCCCTGCACGGTGCGCTGATCCTGTCGGCGGCCAATCCGGAAAAGGGTGAAGAGATGAAAACGCCCGATCACGAAGACACGTTCTTCCGCGATTTCATCGGTTATTCGATCGGGACGCTGGGTATTCATCGTCTCGGATTTCTTTTGGCGATCAACGCAGTCTTCTTCTCTGCCGTCTGCATCATTATCTCGGGGCCCGTTTGGACAAAAGGATGGCCCGAATGGTGGAACTGGTGGCTTGAACTGCCGATCTGGCCTTCTCAGGCGGGGATGTGACCCATGATTGAGTATCAGAACATCTTTACCCAAGTTCAAGTTCAAGGTGAGCCTGAGTGGGGCATGGACGATAACGGTCGTATGGCCGAGGAACGGATTGGCAAGCCGACTTTTTCGAAATTAGCTGGCTGGCTTGGGAACGCTCAGCTCGGGCCGATCTATTTGGGCACATTTGGTGTTGTCAGTCTGGCGACAGGGATACTTTGGCTTAACATCGTCGGGCTGAACATGTTGGCGCAGGTCAATTGGTCGATTTCGGAGTTCTTACGCCAAGGCTTCTGGCTGGCTCTGGAGCCGCCCAGCCCCGAATACGGGCTGACGATCCCACCGCTAACTGACGGCGGCTGGTACATCATTGCCAGCGTGTTTCTCTTAGTTTCCGTGTGTTCGTGGTGGCTGCGCACGTACTTACTGGCGCAAGAACACAAGATGGGCAAGCATGTGGCATGGGCATTTGCAGCAGCGATTTGGCTGTTCCTGGTCCTGGGCCTATTCCGCCCGATTTTCATGGGATCCTGGTCCGAAGCGGTGCCGTACGGCATCTTCCCGCATCTGGATTGGACCACAGCTTTCTCGATCCGCTACGGCAACCTCTACTATAACCCGTTCCACTGTCTTTCGATCGTATTCCTCTATGGCTCAGTCCTGCTGTTTGCAATGCACGGAGCGACCATTCTGGCGGTTACGCGTTTTGGCGGCGACCGCGAGCTGGAGCAGATCGTGGATCGTGGCACGGCCTCGGAACGTGCCGCATTGTTCTGGCGTTGGACCATGGGGTTCAACGCGACGATGGAGGGTATCCATCGCTGGGCCTGGTGGTTTGCGGTGCTTACCCCGATCACCGGTGGGATCGGTATTCTGCTTACAGGCACTGTGGTCGATAACTGGTTCATCTGGGCTCAGGAACACAACTTCGCCCCCGCTTATGACGGGTCATACGGATACGAAGCTTACGGAACGTACGAAGGCTTCATTGGGCAGGAGAACTGAGATGCTTCCGAGCTGGTTCAATGACTGGAATTCAGACAACCCAACGAATGTCTATGGCCCTGCCATCTTAGTCGGTGCTGTTGGAGGCGCGGTCTTGATAGCGACGATGCTCGTGGCTTTCGGGCAGCCCTTTAAGACGGAAAGCGTCCAAACTGGGCCGCGCGGCACTGGCATGTCTGTGACAAAATTCGACTCGCGTATCACGCAACCTGATCCAACAATCGCGGATTACTTGACTGAGGAACCTTATATCCCGCAGCCCGGTGACGTTCTTGCCAAGGATATATACGAAAACGTGCAGGTTCTCGGTGATCTGACCGAAGACAACTTCAATCGCCTAATGAACGCAATGACCTTCTGGGTCGCGCCGGAGCAGGGCTGTGCCTACTGTCATGGCGACGGAGATTTGGAAACCTATGGTGAGGATAACCTCTACACCAAACTGGTTTCCCGGCGCATGATCGAGATGACCCAGAACATCAATGAAAACTGGGATGGGCATGTGAATGCCAACAAAGAGGTTGGCGTGAACTGTTATACCTGCCACCGGGGTCAGAACGTGCCCAGCGACATCTGGTTCCGCATCACTCCGGTTGTCGATGCGATGACGGGGTGGGGCGCAGTTCAAAATCGGGCGACAGTGCAAAGCCAGTCAACATCGCTGCCGTCAGATGCGCTAGAAGCCTACCTTCTGGACTACGGAATTATCGGTGTGCACGATTTGGAGTCCCGAGTTGCAGGCTCGCCCGCAGACGAGGGCTTCCGGTCTATTCAGGACACTGAACGCACCTATTCCCTGATGAACTATTTCGACAACTCCTTGGGCGTGAATTGCGTGTTCTGCCACAACAGCCGCGCCTTCTACGACACAGCTGAGGTTACCCCGCAATGGGCGACCGCCAGCCTCGGCATCGCCATGGTGCAGGAATTGAACAACGACTATCTGGTTCCGCTGGGTGAGCTCTACCCGGAAGAGCGTCTTGGACCGATTCATCAGGACGCGCCCAAAGCCGCCTGCCGGACCTGTCACAAGGGCTATCAGCAGCCGTTGCAGGGCATGAATATGATCGCGGACTGGCCGGAACTGACCACGCCCGAGGCACCGGAATACGAATAGGGCAGGCCGTCTCCCCAAAGATCGGCATGCTCTGACGCAGCACGGACTGGGTGGCTTCCTCGGGTCCGCGCACGGGGCACATCTCGTGTTCCAAACCCGTTCTGTGGCGACAGAACACCTGGCCGGCGATCTGCACGGACGTGCGTTCCATCCCGTGCAGATCGCCGGTCTACAGACCGGAGTAAACCCATGACACACCCAGCCACCCCCCTGTTGGACCGCGTTGCCGGACCCGCTGATCTGCGGATGCTCAGCGATGCGGAACTGGCGCGTATTGCCGATGAATTGCGCGATGAGGTCATCGACATTGTCTCAGAAACCGGTGGGCATCTGGGATCCTCGCTGGGCGTGGTCGAGCTGACTGTGGCATTGCATGCGGTGTTCAACACCCCGATGGACAAGCTGATCTGGGACGTTGGTCACCAGTGCTATCCGCACAAGGTACTGACCGGACGGCGGGACCGGATGCGGACCTTGCGCCAGAAAGATGGGCTGAGCGGGTTCACCAAACGCTCAGAGTCCGTGTTCGATCCGTTTGGGGCGGCGCATAGTTCCACTTCCATCAGTGCAGCGTTGGGGTTCACCATTGGTCGGGATATGGGGATGCCAACCGGGGATGCGATTGCGGTGATCGGTGATGGCTCGATCAGTGCCGGGATGGCTTATGAGGCGCTGAACAATGCGGGCGACGAAGGTCGGCGGCTGTTCGTGATCCTGAATGACAATGAGATGAGCATCGCGCCACCAGTCGGTGCAATGTCGACTTATCTGTCGCGGCTCTATGCGTCGGAACCACTGGCACGGATGCAATCCCTGTCCGAAGGGTTCGAGGCCGCTATGCCTCCCCCAGTACGCGCAGGGATGCGCCGGGCGCGGCAGTTGGTGTCCGGGCTCCCAGGCGCAGGTACGCTTTTCGAGGAATTGGGATTTGACTATGTCGGTCCCATCGATGGGCATGACATGAATCAGCTTTTGCCTGTTTTGCGCGCCGCGAGGGCACGCGCGACCGGGCCGGTTCTAATCCACTGCGTGACTGTCAAAGGCAAAGGCTACGCCCCAGCCGAGAATAGCGCAGATAAGTATCATGGCGTGTCCAAGTTCGACGTCTCAACAGGGGCAATGAACAAAGCTAAGGCCAACGCGCCCAGTTATACCTCGGTGTTTGGCGACACCCTGACAGACGAGGCCAGCCGAGACCCGTCGATTGTTGCGGTGACCGCTGCAATGCCAGCCGGGACCGGGGTCAAGACCATGGCCGACCGGTTCCCTGGTCGTGTGTTCGATGTTGGCATCGCCGAACAACACGCGGTCACTTTTGCGGCCGGGATGGCTGCCAGTGGTCTAAAGCCTGTCTGCGCCATTTATTCGACCTTCCTGCAGCGCGGGTATGACCAAGTCGTACATGACGTTGCCTTACAGGGGTTGCCGGTCCGCTTTGCGATTGATCGCGCAGGCCTTGTCGGGGCTGACGGTGCGACCCATGCGGGGGCTTTCGATTTGACCTATCTATGTAGCCTGCCCGGATTTGTTGTGATGGCCCCGTCGGATGAGGCAGAGCTGCGCCACATGATTGCAACTTCGCTGTCTCATGATGCGGGTCCGTCCGCCGTCCGTTTCCCGCGTGGGGCCGGGGTTGGCGCGGAGCTTCCCGAACGCGGAGAGATCCTTCCAATTGGCAAAGGGCGGATCGTTCGCGAAGGCGAAGAAGTGGCCATTCTCTCGCTGGGCGCACATCTCTCTGAGTGTCTGGCCGCGGCGGATTTACTGGCGGATGAGAGGCATCACCCGACGATCGCGGATGCACGCTTTGCCAAGCCAATCGACACCGATTTGCTGACCGAACTGGCAGCCAGCCACAGCGCTATTGTGACAGTGGAACAAGGCGCACAAGGCGGGTTCGGCGCTTATGTCCTGTCGCATCTGGCCAATACAGGCGCTTTGGATCGCGGACTGAAAGTTCGCGCCATCACGCTGCCTGACCGTTTCATCGAACAGGCCGCGCCGAATGAGATGTATGAAGATGCGGGAATGACTGCAGAGGATATTGCGGACGCGGTTCGCGCGCTTCACGCGCACGAAGCCAAAGTGATTTCTTTCTCAGCTGCTCGTTAGGACTGAGGGCCGACCGAAGCCAGATAGGCCCAGATATTGGCAGCCTCATCTTCTTTGCGCAGCTTGAATGTCATCTTCCCACGCGCACTGGTGTCGTCGAGATACTCTTTCAGGAATTTCGATGGATCTGCCACATAGGTGGTGAAGTTTGCCTCTTCCCAAACCAGTCCGGCCTCACCTGCAGCGACCATTGCGTCCGAGTAGTTGAAGCCTTCATATGTTCCGGCTGTCCGACCCACGATGCCATACAAGTTAGGCCCGGTCTTGCCGCCTTTGACAATCTCTTCACCTGCGTCATCCGCAATGACATGGCAGGCTTTGCATTTGTTGAAATTTTTGGCGCCTTTCTCAGCGTCCCCCTCGGCAAAAGCGGGGCCTGCGAAAGTCGCCAGTGCTGCGCCAGCAGACAGGATTCTTTTCATCTGTATTTCCTCCTCCGAAGTTCTTTTGAATTAGGGCGTCTGCCTCAAAGTCAATTCTGGAAGCACTGAAATCAGGCAACCGCGTGAGCCAAGGCGCATTGCTTCCAAAGCACCATCAACGCCTCGACCAGACGGTCGATGTCGTCATCACTGTGCAAGGGCGAAGGTGTAAAGCGCAGCCGTTCCGTTCCTTTCGGGACGGTCGGATAGTTGATCGGCTGCACGTAGATTCCGTAGTCCTGCATCAGGATATCGGACAGCATCCGGCATTTGACCGGGTCCTTGATCATGACCGGGATGATATGGCTTGGGTTGTCCATATGCGGGATGCCATATGCGTCCAGTTTGTCACGCAGACGTTTCGCCTGACGCCGCTGGGCCATCCGTTCGGTATTACTGGTCTTCAGGTGCTGAATGCTGGCGGTCGCCGCTGCCGCAACCGCCGGAGGCAGGGCGGTCGTGAAGATAAACCCGCTGGAAAAGCTGCGTAGGAAATCACACAGCGCCTCGGACCCTGTGACATAACCACCGACGCAGCCGTAGGCCTTACCCAGCGTGCCTTCGATTAGGGTAATGCGATCTGCCAGCCCTTCGCGCTCGCTGATGCCACCGCCACGCGGACCGTAAAGGCCGACCGCGTGGACCTCATCCAGATAGGTCAGCGCCCCGTGCTTCTCGGCGACTTCAACGATTTCTTTCATCGGGCAGATGTCGCCATCCATGGAATACACCGACTCGAACGCCACGATCTTGGTGCTGTTGACAGGGAGGGCCGTCAGCTTGCGATCGAGGTCTTCGGGGTCATTATGCTTCCAGATGATTTTCTTGGCCCGCGAATGGCGGATGCCTTCGATCATCGAGGCGTGGTTCAGCTCATCGCTCAGGATCACCGCGTCGGGCAGGCGGCTGCCCAGGGTCGACAACGAAGCCCAGTTCGACACATAGCCCGAGGTGAAAACCAAAGCGGCTTCTTTACCATGCAGATCGGCCAGTTCCGCCTCAAGCCGAACGTGGTGATGATTGGTGCCCGAGATATTACGTGTGCCACCGGCACCTACGCCGCAGCTATCGATGACCTCCTTCATCACTTCGCGCACTTTAGGGTTCTGACCCATGCCCAGATAGTCATTCGAACACCAGACAGTCACCTTGTCAGGGCTGTCTTCGACATGCGATTTCGCGGTCGGGAACGCGCCGCAGAGCCGTTCAAGCTCGGCAAAGATCCGGTAATTGCCTTCCTCTTTCAGCTGATCCAGCTGCGCGTTGAACATCTTGTCAAATTCCATGACGTCCCTCCCTTTTGGTATTCATGGTCAGTGGTTTCGGGTCCGGCAACATCCAGCGCCACAGCTTGGCGTCGGGGAGCGGCAGAACCAGCAACCAGTGTTCGAGTAGGGCCAGCGAAGTGAGGCTGGCCAACAAAATTTGCATTGTCTTGATCGGGTCGGTCGCGGCATGCCCGGCGCGGGCCATGAACAGGGCGACGGCGACGGACAGCAGCGAAACGGAAATGGGAAAAAACCAGTTCATCCGGGCAATTCGGAAGTGGCTGGGCAAGTGCGATAGGTGGTCGGGCAGAAACTCGGTGTTGAATTTCGGTACGCCGAAAAACAGGTTCAACTTGGCGGAGATGCGGGCAGCGAAGAGAATGCCGAAGCACCAAGCGCCAACGGTGTTGGGCTGGTTCCAACTGATCAGCGCCAGCGCGATGGTGATCAGGACCAATAGCATCTCGTGATAGGCAATGGTGCCCCAAGCGCGGATGAAGCGTTCCCATAATGGCGCGTCGGTGGGGCATGGATAGGCGTTTGGGCCGGTGATCATACCGCAAAGGAAGGCCAGCTCGATCCAGCCCCAAATCGCCAGAGCGCTTGTGAAACCCTGATAGATTGAACCGGTGCTGCCATCGCCCAGCGACAGCCAGAACCCGGCCAGCCCTGCGATGAGTACGGGTAGCGACCACAGCGCAGCGCGGCTTCGCCCTCCCACGCTGCGACGGACCACCCACAGGATCGCCCCGGTGGAGAACCACCAGAGGAAAAGCGCAATGGGCGCGGCGATCCAGGGGGCGAGGGTCATCAGTAGCAGGGCTCCAATCTTGTTTGGGCCGGAACCTCGTGCTTTTTCGCCGGGATGAAATACAGCGCCGCAAAGGCGCGCCCGGCGCGGAGTGAGCCCCAAAGCTGAGCGATCTTACCCGAGATGCCACCGCGTTCCTTCGCCTTGGCAATGTCTGCGTTGGCCCGATACAGCGCACGGCAGTTCTTTAGCCAACGCGGATCGTCGATATCCAGCGTGATCGGAAAGATCTGCTTGCTGAGTTCGCTGGTCTTTTCGAACACCGCGTGGGCATACCAATCTGGATCGACGCCCAATGCCTCATGGAAAGCGGGTCGCTGATGGTCGCGCACGAACATGGTCGCGTAAACGGCGGTCAGGAAGAATTTGATCCACAGCACGTTGACGCCCGAGGTCAGCTTGGGGTCGGTCTTCATCAGCAGGGCAAACGCTTCGCCATGGCTGAACTCGTCATTGCACCACTCTTCAAACCACTTAAAGATCGGATGGAACCGATGCTCAGGGTTAGCCTGAAGGTGGCGGAAGATGGTTATGTAGCGGGCGTAGCCGATCTTTTCCGACAAGTAAGTGGCGTAGTAGATGAACTTGGGCCGGAAATAGGTGTATTTCTTCTTCTGGGTCAGGAAGCCCAGATTCACCCGTAGCCCGGCCTCGCGCAGCGCATCGTTGATGAAACCCGCATGGCGCGCTTCATCCCTGGCCATCAGCTGGAACAGCTGGGTGATGTCCTTGTTGTTCCCGCGCCGCTTCATCTCTTTGTACAGCACACAGCCTGAGAATTCGGCGGTACAGGACGAGATCAGGAAGTCGATGAACTCTTTCTTCAACTGCGGCTCCATTCCGTCCCAGTCGATCTGGTCCCAATCTTCGTTCTTTTTGAAATGCCCCTTGTTCGGGTCCGAGAGCATCTGGGCAATCAGCCCGTCCCAGTCCTCGCGAACCGAGGATACATCAATCGCGTCCAACTCGTCGAAGTCGGTGGTGTAAAAGCGCGGCGTCAGCAGAGTGTTCTGCATCGCGGTCTCGGTCGCCATCTCGTCGTTATAGATCGCGTCTTGCTCGGCTGCGATGGCCAGGCCCTCTTCGACCGTGGTGGCGTCTGCGGTATGTTTGGATTGCATATTCATAGCGTGACCTCCTCAGAGAAGGAGAATTCGCACAGCTCCATCACCTCGAAATCGCCCGTAAGGCGGGTCCAGAGACGTTCGAGCAGGCTGGCGCGTATGATCGTCGCTTCGCGCTGTTCGATGACGATCTCACCGAACGGGGCCATGATTTCTGGGCCTTTCACCTGCACTTCGTCGCCGGGATAGATCACGGCACCGTTGTCGAACCTTACATGGGCGTGCAGGCTCTCGAATTTGTGGCTCACCTCGACTGTGCAGGGCGCGCGTTCAAAGTCTTTCGTCAAAAGTCCCATGTTGGCTTCCTTTCAAGGTTGATCCAGAAGTCTGGCGAAACGACTGGCGTTATCGGCACCAAAACCCATGAGGTCGGCGCTCCATCCCGTTGCGGGATCGGTGATATCGAGACGGCCGTTGGCGCGGCGCGTTACGATGACGGGGGTGTGTGCAGGCAGATCGGCCTGCGCGCGATTGCGGTCGATGACCCGGGCAACACCGGCGACGAAGCCGCCCTGGGTGGCGTCCAGCTGGGCAATGACTGCACCTTCGGGCGACAGCACGCTGACGGCTCCACTGACGCCATCGCTGATCAAGATCATCGCGCGCTCATGCGTGATTTCAGCCGCCGGAGGCGTCGCCGAAAGTGGCACATCGGCGATACGCGCATAAGTGACGATCGCCAGAACAGCACAAACCAACAGCCCCATGGCCCGCAGCAACACACGCGGGATCAACTCGCGGTCTTGGCTATGGGTTTGGGTATCGGTCACGCTGTTCACCTATTCCGCCGCGATTGGGTTCATGGCGCGCTCGACGCGCGGGATGCTGACCTGCGCCTCGGCGGCATCTGCGAAGATGCGCGCAACATTTTCTGCATCGGGTATGCAGCGCAGGGCAGGCTGGGTGTTGAAGCGCCACGGCCGCACATGGGGCCAGCAGAGCAGATAGCTGAACCGCGTCGGGCCTTGCAGCGTAAGGGCAATCGTGCCGGTGCCATCCTTGCGCAGGTCCAGATCTGCGCTGGCGATTTTCGAGTATGGCAGGTTCAGCGTGATGGTCAGCGCGGCCCCGATCCGCATGGCTACGCGACGGTTGGTCAGCGTGTACATCGTGCACCGGGCCTGAATGACCGAAAACAGGACGAGAAGCGCGCAGGTTACGGCCCCAAGGATCACGAAGGGCAGCGACGCAGCAATGGCCAGATCCAGTGGCATCAGGTCCACCACCGAGACAAAGCGCCAGAGCGTCAGGACCGCAAAATAGCCCGCAATCCACAAGACACTGACAGAGGATTTCGCAAGCGCCCACCAGTGCGGGCGACCCTGCCAAAGGATCACCTCACCCTCGGGCGGGCGTTCCGGCAGGCCCGGCACCGGTTCGACTGCGAAATCGTCATGTGACATGCGGGTGGCTCCTGTCCTTAGATCTGCGGCTCTTGCCGGGCTTCGCTGGCGTAAAGCGTACCGCCGGCGTAGTAGGCGCTGATTTTCTCTTCCTCGAGCAGGGTGACCTGATCGGGGTTCTCGATCTGCGGCACGTCCTTGACATGCTCGGCAAAGATCGAGCGGACCTTGACCCGGTTCGACCAGATGCGCGCCATGGTCAAAGGCACCAGCCGGGTGCCGCCGCCATGTTCCGCGTCCAGTTCGTATTCGAGATAGCGGACCAGTTGCTCAGGTACGTCGACCCACATATCGGTGACGGTGCCGACGGCCTGATTGTCGCCGGTCACAACGGGTTTGCCGCGCGGGTCTCGGCCTGCGGCGTGCGAGAATGCCTCAAGTTTGCGCATTGGCTGCAGTTTGAGGTGTCCATGGCCGTCCAGCTCCGGAATATCGCGTCGTGGAGCCCAGGCGGCGGGCCCCACACCGTCGACCATCGGGTTGCCGGTGGGCTCGAACGGATACCCTCCAGCGGCGTTTGTGCGTTCCAGTGCCAGATCATCGCGATCACCACGTTGGCCGCTCGGAACAGTCAGCTCTCCGCGCCCACGGGGCAGTTTAAAGGTCTTGTCATCGGGGACCGGGAACAGACCCTGATTGGGCGCTTCCTCACCGTCGTCATCCACCAGAGGGAAGCCTTCGCGCATGTTTTCCCGCTGGATGTAGAAGATCAAAAGGGCGAAAAAGACCCAGAACAGCCAGATCGATAGGCTTGCGAGGTCGAATTCTCCGAAAAAGGTCTGGGTCATGCCGTGATCCTTTCTTTTGGTGTTTTGCGCATCATGTCGGGAACTCCGGCAGGCCGGTTGGGCCAGTCGCCCGACGTTTGCGCGTCGCCAGCGGCCCAAGCACAATGAGCGTAACGAAAAGTAAAGCGATTTCAGTGTGGTAGACGACGGAATAACCCGTCGCGTTCGAATTCAGTGCGGTGCCGAGGTTGCCCTGCAGCGCCTGGATGTTGACGATGTCGCGCAGTGCACCGCCAAGGGCGATGGCAAGTCCCGAGGCGGTCGCTTGCGCAGCACCCCATGCACCCAAGGCCAAGCCACGCCCGGCAAAGCCCTGTTCTGGCAGGGACATGGTTGAGATCAGAGTGCATACGGCGAAGATGCCGCCGCCAAAGCCGATCAACCCTGCTCCGGTGAAGAACAATAGCGGGGCCTGCATCGGGGCCGAGAAGATCACGGCGCTGAACGCGGCGATCCCGACCAGAATGCCGCCGCAGGAGAGGCGGATCGGATCGCGACCCAGCCCGAGGAGGCGCGCGGACAGCCCATACCCTGCGAGTGCTCCGGTGGCCCACATGGCCGTCAGAACGGTCGTGGACGAGACCGAAAGGCCAAGAATTTCACCGCCATAAGGCTCAAGCAGCACGTCCTGCATGTTGAACGCCATGGTGCCCAGGAAGACGACTGCCAGCAGCCGCCCGGCCTGACCTCCGCTTAAAAGATCGGACCAGGCATCGCTGAATCGAGGGCGGGGCGCTGCGCGTTCTTCGGCACTCATGGGGCGGACTTTTTCCTGCCGCCAGAGGGCGATCAAGTTTAGTACCATGCCAACCACAGCCGCGCCCTGAACAACGCGGATCAGGCGCAGGTCTGAGAAATCGCGCAGCAGCCAGCCGACGATCAGAGCCGAAGCCCCCATGCCAATAAGGAACATTACGTAAAGCAGGGCGACGACCTTGGGCCGTGTCTCGGGCGTGGCCCGGTCACAGGCCAATGCCAGCCCGGCGGTTTGAGTCATGTGGATGCCCAAACCCGCCATTAGGAAAGAAATCGCCGCCAACGCCTCACCGGCGAAGGGGACATGCAGCGTGGAATGGCCTCCCAACACCAGTAGCGCAAACGGCATCACAGCCAGTCCACCCATTTGCCAGATCGAGCCAAACCACAGGTAAGGGATGCGCTTCCAACCAATCGCGCTGCGATGGGTGTCACTACGGAAGCCCAGAAGGGCGCGGAAGGGCGCAATCAGGACCGGCAAGGCGATCATGATGGCAACGACCGTGGCGGCCACGCCCAACTCGACAATCATCACGCGGTTCAGCGTCCCCAGCAGCATGACCGAGGCCATACCGACCGACACCTGGAAGAGCGACAGCCGCAGTAACTGACCCATCGGCAGGTCCGCGCTTGCGGCATCTGCGAAGGGTAGGAACTCGGCCGGTATCCGGGTGAAGGACGAGGGGCGCTGGCTCATGAAGCAACCTCCAGCGCGTGAGAGATGTAAAAGCCGCAATTAACGCGACCCAGATCTCGGACCGTTCCGGCATCATCGAGCCTACGGGTCAGCACCTTGGTGTTGTGGGGCACCATAGTTGGAGAGCGGTCATTTTTTGGAAAAACCTTGCCTGCGTACCACATGGCGGCCAGCAGAGGCGTGCGGGGAGCCACGGTAAACCGGACGTTTGCGCCGTGACCTGCAAAGCGATCTACCGCTTCGCGGATATGGTCGGCGTCATAATAGATCAGACTGTCCATGGCGAAGACGTGATCAAAGGGGCCGTTGGGTTCGTGCAACATGTCGCCCGCGTGGAAGTCGACTTGGTCCTGCAACGCTTCGGGCAAGCGCGCGCGGGCGATGCCGATCAGGGCAGGGGAGATGTCAATGGCCACCACCTCGGCCCCACGTGCAGCAAGGATTTCGGTCAATTGGCCGGTGCCACAGCCCGCATCCAAAATACGGCGCCCCGTCAGGTCTGTGGGCAGCCCTTCCAGCAGGCGGTCGCGCATCTGATCGCGGCCTTCGCGCACGGTCTGGCGGATCTTTGACACAGGCGCGTCGCTGGTCAACCGCTCCCATGTGCGGGTGGCGGTGCGGTCGAAATAGGTCTCGACCCGAGCGCGTGTGGCTTCATAGGTCATCAGTCAAACCCCAACAGCTCAAAGATTTCCCGGTCTGGCAGAGGTTCAGGCGCCAATGCGTCAGTCCCGTTCCAAAGCGTCTCTGCCAGCCGGACATATTCGGCGCGGCAGCGGACAATGTCTTCGTCATCATCCATCTCGAATAGGGTCTTTTTCTTCAGGCGCGAACGCCGGATGGCGTCGACATCAGGCATATGCGCGATGCGCTTGAAGCCGACCTGATCGCAGAAGCGGTCCACCTCATCCGTGTCGCGGCTGCGATTGGCGACGCACCCGGCCAGACGGACTTTGTAATTGGCGGATTTCGCTTGAACAGCAGCGATGATCCGGTTCATCGCATAGATCGAGTCAAAGTCGTTCGCAGTGACAATTACCGCCCGGTCGGCATGTTGCAGCGGCGCGGCGAACCCACCGCAGACTACATCGCCCAAGACGTCAAAGATCACGACATCGGTGTCGTCCAGCATGTGATGCTGTTTCAGCAGCTTCACCGTCTGGCCGACAACATACCCGCCGCACCCTGTGCCTGCCGGAGGGCCACCGGCCTCGACGCATTGCACGCCGCCCCAGCCTTCGAACACGAAATCCTCGGGGCGCAGCTCTTCGGGGTGGAAATCGACCTCTTTCAGAATGTCGATCACGGTTGGCACCAGGGACCCGGTCAGGGTGAAAGTGCTGTCATGTTTCGGGTCGCATCCGATTTGCAACACCCGCTTGCCCAAAGTCGAAAACGCGGCTGACAGGTTCGAACTGGTCGTGGATTTTCCGATCCCGCCCTTGCCGTAGACTGAGAATACCTTGGCCCCTTCGATCCGTGCAGTCGGGTCCTGATGCACCTGAACTGAGCCTTCTCCATCAAGGCCAGTCAGGTTCGGAGGGTTTTTGTCCAATGGGCTCATGACGTGTTCCTCATTCCGCGGCTATCCCTTCCATCCGGTCTTCCAACGCGTCTGCCGCACGTTGCAGCGCATCCAGGGTGTCCGCATCGGGTTGCCAATAAGCACGATCGCTGGCCTCGAGCAGGCGGTTGGCCATGCGGCTGGAGGCGACCGGGTTCAGATCGGCCAGCCGGTTGCGCATGTCTTCGTCCAGCACGAAGGTTTCCGAGATGCGTTGATACACCCAAGGCTCGACCTGACCGGTGGTGGCCGACCAGCCCAGTGTGTTGGTCACATGCGCTTCGATCTGGCGAACGCCCTCGGCGCCGTGCTTCAATAATCCTTCGTAGAATTTCGGGTTTAGCGAGCGTGAGCGTGTCTCCAGCGCCACCTGATCGGCCAAGGTGCGCACTTTGCCATCGCCCCGTGTCTGATCGCTGATATAGACCGCTACATCCGAACCCCTTGCCCGTCGCACGGCGCGGGAAATACCGCCCAGAGTATCGAAATAGTGGTCAACGGTGGTGACGCCTAACTCGACGGATTCGAGGTTCTGATACGCAACCTCGACGTCTTTCATCGTTTGTTGCAGCAGATCGGTGTTCTTGTGCGCTTTGCCCTTGGTGTCATAGGCGAAACCCTTGCGGGCCTCGTAGGCGTCGGCCAATTCGTCCTCGTCCACGAAGGCCAGACTGTCGACCAGTTGATTGACGTTCGAGCCATAGGCCCCTTCGGCATTCGAGAAGACGCGCAGTGCGGCCTCTTCCAACGGCACATTCATGCGCTCGGCATAGGCAAGCGAGTGAGCGCGGATGAAGTTCTGATCCAGTGGCTCATCGGCTTGCGCGGCCTTCAGCGCGGCCTCGGCCAACAGGCGGGTTTGAAGTGGCAGCAAGTCGCGGAAAATACCCGAAAGGGTCATCACCACGTCGATCCGTGGACGGCCCAGCTCCGACAGCGGGATCAAGTCGGCACCAGACAGGCGGCCAAAGCTGTCAAACCGGGGTCTTGCGCCCATCAGGGCCAGAGCCTGCCCGATCGGGCCGCCATCGGATTTGATGTTGTCGCTGCCCCATAGCACGAGGGCCACGCTGCGCGGCAGGGTATCATGGGTTTTCAGCAGCAGTTCCGCCTGTTTCGCTCCGTCCTTACAGGCATAGGCTGTGGGCATGCGGAACGGATCGAAGGCATGGATGTTGCGGCCCGTGGGCAGAATATCGGGGTTCCGCAGCAGATCGCCGCCGGGAACGGGTGGTGTAAACCGACCCTCCAGCGCGCGCAGCAGGGCGGGGAGTTCGGTTTCGCGGGCCAGAGCGGTGTCCATATCGCTGCGACCTGCTGCGTCCAGGTCAAGCAGATCGAGATAACCTGAACGTTCCTGAGCCGACATCGGCTGCCCGACCACATGCAGACCTTCGGGGATCAGCGCACCTTCTGTATCCAGCAGCGTGTGCCACAGCGCCGCGGGGTCTTGTCCGTCCAGATCAACGGCCTCGGCCTGATCCGCAATCAGCGTTTCAAGATCAGCGCGGTCGGTAGCATTCGGGGGTAGGGCGCGCCAGCGGCTGATGCTGTCCTTCAGTTCGGCCAACCCTTTGTACAGCCCTGCGCTGGAAAGCGGCGGAGTCAGATGGCTGACGGTCACAGCACCAGACCGGCGCTTGGCCAGAGTGGCTTCGGACGGGTTGTTTGCGGCGTAGAGATAGATGTTCGGCAGGTCTCCGATCAGGCGATCTGGCCAGTCCGTACCGCTGAGGCCAGTTTGCTTGCCCGGCATGAATTCCAGCGCGCCGTGCATACCAAAGTGCAGTACGGCATCCGCGCCGAAGCTGTTGCGGAGCCACAGGTAGAACTGTGCAAAGGCGTGGGTCGGGGCAAAGCCACGTTCAAACAGCAGGCGCATCGGGTCGCCCTCATATCCGAAGCCCGGTTGCAAGCCGACGAAGACTTTGCCGAACTGACGGCCCAGAACAAAGACGTCCCGCCCATCTGTCTGAACCCGACCGGGGGCGGGGCCCCAGCTGGCCTCGATCTCATCCAGCCATGGCGTATCGCGGACGATATCGTCGGCGCTGATCTTGGCGGCCACGTTGGCTTCTTGCCCGTAAAGCTCGGCGCTACCACCCAGCACGGCGTCACGCAGGTCTTCGACCGTATCGGGTGGGTCGAGATCATAGCCATCCGCCTTCAACGCCTGCATCGTGCTCAGCAAAGAAGCAAAGACATCCAGATGGGCGGCGGTTCCCGCAGCCCCGGCATTGGGCGGGAAGCCAAAGAGAACAATCGCCAGCTTACGTTCGGCCGCGCTGGATTTGCGCAGAGCAGCTAACCGAGCCATACGGGCGGCCAAAACCTCAATCCGTTCTGGGCAGGGGGCCATGGCTTTGCTGGCGATGGGTTTGCAGGTCCGAGAACATCCTGTGCAGCCCTTTGGCCCATGACGCCCGGCAAAGACGGTCGGCACGGTTGCGCCATCCAACTCGGGTAGGGCGATCAGCATCGTGGTTTCAATGGGCCCAAGTCCTTGCGGTGAGGCGGCCCATTGGTCCAACGATTGGAACTCAAGTGGGTGTGCTGAAACGTAAGAAATATCAAGGTTTTCCAAAACCTTGATCGCGTTCTCATTGTCATTGTAAGCCGGGCCACCCACCAGCGAGAACCCGGTCAGCGACAATAGAGCGTCAATCTTGCGAGCACCATCCTTTTGGAAGAACTGGTCCACGGCAGGCCGCGCATCCAAACCGCCTGCAAAGGCCGGGATCACCCGCAAGCCCTTGGCCTCAAGCGCGTGGATCACGGCGTCGTAGTGTGCGGTGTCAGAGCTGAGCACATAGGACCGCATCATCAGAACACCCACGGTCGCAAACGGTTTGCGAGGGGCTGGCAGATCCTCCACTTCAGTGGTGATGCGCTGGGGCAAGTCCGGGTGATACAGTCCCGCATCGGGATACTCGCGCGGTTCCGGAGCCTCCGCGCTCTGCCACTCCGGTCGGTCTGCGTATCGGCTGATTAGAAAGCGGACCATCGCCTCCATGTTGTCGTCTGAGCTGCCAAGCCAGTACTGCATGGTGACGAACCACGCGCGCAGGTCCTGAGCCTTGCCTGGGATGAATTTTAAGATCTGCGGCAGACGGCGCAGGATTTTCATCTTGCGCTGGCCGGTATCGGATGACGGCTTGGACGAACCGCGCAAGCGCCTAAGCAGTTTCAGCGCGCCCGAGGTTGGTGCGGCCATATCCAGTGCGCCCATGCGGGTCAGCTTGACGATCTGAGCGTCTGCGATAATGCCGATCATAGCGTCGCAACTGTCGCGCCGGGACTGAAGCGCGGGCAGGATTGCATTGATATGTTCTTCCAGGAACAAAAGATTGGCGATGACGATATCGGCCCTGGCGACCCTCTGTCGCGCGGCTTCAAGAGCGGTTGGGTCCTCGCCCCATTCAGCAGCGGCAAAGACTTCAAGTTCCAAGCCTGGGAAATCGGATTGCAGTCGCGCCAGAACCCGATCACACGGACCGGCGGCGTGGCTGTCCAGCGTCACGATCGCAATGCGATAGCTCCGATATGTCTGGCTGTCATCGCGCATAGTGGGCCTTGGCTTCGTAAAGTGTTTCGACGGAGATTTCGGATTCGCCCCGCGCCTCGGCAAAGGCTTCGGTATTGCGCCGCGCCTTGCCGCGCACAAAGAAGGGGACCTTGCGCAGCTCACGCTCGGCGTCATCCAGCCAGATGATCTGGGCGCCGGTGGATTCAGCCGTTTCTGCAACCTGCTTGGCCCCATGGGCATGATGCGAGGGGCCGGCGGCGTCGTTGAATTCGGGGTCTTCGCGGAACATGTGTAGCAGGTGTTCCTCCAGCCCCATGACCAGCGGATGTACCCAAGTGTCAAATATGACGTTTGCGCCTTCGATGCCCATCTGCGGCGAATAGCGAGCGGGGAAGTCCTGCACATGAACCGGAGCTGAGATGACGGCACAGGGAATGCCCAGACGCTTGCCGATATGGCGTTCCATTTGCGTGCCGAGGATCAGTTCAGGCACGAGGTCTGAAATTCGCGACTCGACCTCAAGGTAGTCATCGGTGATCAGCGCCTCAACACCAATCTCCTTGGCGAGCGAGCGGATCGCGCGGGCCATTTCGCGGTTGAAACAGCCGATGCCGACGACCTCGAACCCCATTTCCTCGCGCGCGATGCGGGCGGCGGCAGCGACATGGGTGCCATCGCCAAACAGGAAGACGCGCTTGCCGGTCAGATAGGTGCTGTCCACGCTGGCCGAGTACCACGGCAGGCGCAGCCGGTCGGTATCCAAACGCGGTGCGCATCCGGCGAGCGCAGACACCTCATTGACGAAATCCCGTGTCGCACCGACACCGATTGGAACAATGCGCGTATAGGGTTGACCCAGGTTCCGTTCCATCCAACGGCAGGCACTTTCGCCGGTTTCGGGATACATCAGTACGTTGAAATGTGCGGCGCCCAAGCGCGTAATGTCGGACGCTGTCGCGCCAAAAGGGGCAGCAACATTAACTTCGACGCCCATATCGTTCAGCAGGGCGGTGACTTCGGTGATGTCATCGCGATGACGGAACCCAAGTGCAGTCGGGCCGATCAAATTGCACGACACACGCGCTGTGCGCTCGGTCGGTTTGGCCAGCGTGCGCACAATTTGCAGGAAGGTTTCATCCGCACCGAAATTCTCTTTCCGTTGATAGCTGGGCAGTTCCAGCGGGATCACCGGAACGGGCAGCTCCAGGGCTTCGCCCAACCCACCGGGATCGTCCTGGATCAACTCGGCGGTGCAGGAGGCGCCCACGATCATGGCCTGTGGCTGGAATCTGTCATACGCAGCCTGACAGGCGTCGCGGAACAACTTGGCAGTGTCAGACCCCAAATCACGCGCCTGGAACGTCGTGTAGGTCACCGGCGGGCGGTGATTGCGACGTTCGATCATAGTGAACAGCAGATCAGCGTAGGTATCACCTTGCGGCGCGTGCAGAACATAGTGTAGCCCGGTCATCGCGGTCGCGACGCGCATAGCCCCCACATGGGGCGGGCCCTCGTATGTCCACACCGAAAGCTTCATTCTGCAGCCACCCTCAAAAGGCCGCGCCGACGCAGCGGGCGGGCAAACAGACCAGCCAGATCACCGGCTTGTTCGTAGAAATGGATGGGCGAGAAGACCAACTCGATGGCCCATTTGGTCGCCAGCCCTTCAGCTTCGAGCGGGTTGGCAAGTCCTAATCCGCACACCGTCAGATCGGGCTGCGCAGCGCGCACCCGATCGAGTTGTTTTTCGACATCTTGGCCTTCGGACAGGGTTGGGCCGTTTTGGATTTCAGCAAGGTCTTCGCCGACCAGATCGCGGTGCAGATAGGGTGTTCCGACCTCAACCAGTTCCATGCCGCATTCACGCGTCAGGAAACGCGCCAGCGGAACCTCTAACTGACTGTCAGGCATCAGGAAAACGCGCTTCCCGTTGAGCGGTTCCGACGCTTGCGCAATCGCTTTTCGTGCCCGCAGGCGTGCGGATTGCGCAACCGCATCCACATGATCTGCCGAAATACCGAAGCGAGCAGCAACGGAATGCAGCCAGGCAGTTGTACCCTGTTCCCCCAAAGGGAAAGGTGCACGGATTGGGTGGGTACCCCGACGCACCAGAATGTCATGGGTTTCACCTAGGAACGGCTGCACAAACGCCACCTGAGTATTTGAGCCGATCCCGAACTCTTCGTCGCTGGATCGATTGGGGAGCAGCCGGACGTCAGGCACACCGATCTTCGATAGCAGGTCCAGCATCTGATCCTGAACAACGTCCGGCAGACCCCCGGCGATGACCAGTTGCGTGGTGTCACTGTCGGGCATAGCCGCAACCATCGCGGCCAGGCAACTGTCTTCGCCCTGCGTGAAAGTGGTTTCGATCCCCGACCCGGTGAAGTTCATTACCCGGATCTTCGGCGCATAGCGCGCGTTCAATCGTTCCGCCGCTTTGGCAAGATCCAGCTTAATCACTTCGGACGGACAGGATCCGACAAGGAACAATCGGCGAATGTCAGCCCGTCTTGACAGTAGTCGGTCAACTTCGCGGTCAATTTCTTGCTGCGCATCGGCCATGCCAGCCAGATCGGTCTCTTCAAGAATCGCTGTTCCAAAACGCGGCTCCGCAAAAATCATGACCCCGGCGGCGCTTTGCAGCAGATGCGCGCAGGTGCGCGAGCCAACCACCAGAAAGAAGGAATCCGGCATCATCCGGTGCAGCCAGATGATCGATGTCAGACCGCAGAAAACCTCGTGCTGGCCACGCTCACGCAGCAGCGGCGTCTGGGTACAGCCCGTGGATATGGGAGCAGAGGTATTCATGCGCGGGCCTGCATCTGCAACCGCGCGCGGCGGAGCTTCCAAAGGAACTGCCCAGCGTTGATCACATACGCCAGATACGCGGCCAAGGTCAGCAGCATCAGTTGTGTCGGTGTCAGCCAACCTGTTGAAAGGGCGACCAAATACGCCGTGTGCAGGGCGATGACCAGAAAGCTGAAAACGTCTTCCCAGAAGAAGGCAGGGGCCAGCAGGTACTGCCCGAACACGACCTTTTCCCAGATCGCACCGGTGACCATAATTAGGTACAGAACGAGAGTTTTCAGGACAATCGAAACGGTGGCGATCGTGTATCCCTCACCGGTTGCAAGGTAGCGCAGCACCAACCCAAGCGAGATAAGAAACACCGCAAATTGCAGCGGTGCCAGGATGCCCTGAACGGTCGTCCAATATGTGCTGTCCCGGCGCGCCAGTTGGTCCGGTGTGTAAAGCTGGTGCGTCCCAGGCGTACTCATGGCTGTTCGCGCCATGGTGGCCTCCCTCCTGAACTTCCACACCAGCGTAGAGGGCTAAATCGGAAAGTGTCAATTAAAACTTACACTCAGAAAGTGTCGGTGAGAATGCAGCGGATTCAGGGCTCCCAGGGCTGTTTCTGAAATAGGACATTGTTATTAAATGATAATAATTTCCAGAGCCCTCATAGTCGACGGAAATATCCACAGTATGTCTACTAAGTTTGACAAATTCGCTTGCTTGAACCAGACTGATCCGAGGTCAGTTCACTACCCAAGTACCGATTCCAGTCACCGCCCTTTAGCAAGGATTGGATATTCCGATGCCACCTGCCGATCCATTTCAAGGCAATCGTCCACTGGATCAAAGCCAGCTTGAAGCGTTTGCGAAGCAGGTGTTGAGTTCCCTTGACCCGAATTCACAGAGTCCATCGTTGCTTGATCTCGACGCGGTGACGGATTGGTTGTTTTCCGAGGTGATGTACAAGGGTGACTTTTCTCATGAAACTGCAATTGATTTCCTGCGGGAAACCGGGGTGTCATCGTCCGAAATTATTGACGTATGCATCCCCGAAGTCGCCCGTCGCGCTGGTCAGATGTGGGTGGATGACGAAGCGAGTTTTGCGACGGTGACGTTTGCGTCTTCACGCCTCTATGCACTGTGCAAGGCTTTGTCTGATAACTGGGACAAGCGCCCGCGTCGTACCGGGCAACCCACGATCCTTGTTGCCATAGCACCTGGTGAGCAGCACATGATCGGATCAGTCGTGATGACGTCACAGTTGCGCCGCATGGGATGTTCCGTTCAGTTGATCGCTGGAGCCAAACAAAAGGAAGTGGTCTCTTGCATTCGGCGAGGGCGGTTTGATGCTGCGCTGATTTCCTGTGCCGGAACCCAGGCTCTTGACAATGCGGTGCGTTTGATCACACGTATTCGGTCAGAAATAAACCGGCCGCCAAGGCTGGTTATCGGCGGGGCAATAGAGAAGCAGGTGAAGTTGACTTCAGCAGGAACAGGCGCGGATATCACCACATCCAATTTCGAAGTAGCGCTTGCCGGACTGGCGAATGCCAAGGATCGCGCGGGTCCTCTCGCGGCTCAATGACATGACGTCGGGCAAGCCGAACCCTTGGCAGATCGCCGCACTGCCAATGATCGAACCAGAGTTCTTAGCGGGCGTTCTTTCTGAAGCGTCAGATATCGCATTGATCATAGATGCCGAGGGCGTGGTCATGGCCGCGCTGGTCGGAGAAAGCGGGTCCCCGTACGGCGATCTGGATCATTGGGTCGGTAACAAGCTGACAGATTTCTTGACCGAGGAGTGCTTTCCCAAGCTGGACCGTATCCTCAAGCAGTCCGCCGAAAGTGCCAGTGTTCAGCGGGTCGAATTGAATCATCGGGACAAGATGGTTTGGCAATACCCGGTTCGGTATTCCATACATCCGGTCGGACACAGCGAGCCTGCCATCCTAATGCTCGGGCGCGATCTGCGACAAGTCGCTGAAACGCAACAGCAATTGGTACAGGCTCAACTGGCGTTGGAGCAAGGCTACGAAGAGCGGCGTGAGTTTGACGCGCGCTACCGCATGCTGATGTCAGTCACGCGTGATGCTTTTGCGTTGGTTTCGGTCACAGATGGGCGTATTCGCGATTTGAACGACGCGGCCGCGCATCTGTTGGGGGCCGCTAAAGACCAGCTTCAGGGCCAGCCCTTCGCAAATGAGTTCAAGGATCGTGGACGTGCCGAGTTTGTTCAGAACATTCTGGCTCTGGCTCTTTCCGAGGTCGACGCCGAGGTCACCATTCAGGCCAAGCGTACGCGCAGTGATATAACGATCACGCCGATTAGTTTCCGGGCGGGTGGCGAGCGTATGCTGATCTGTCGTCTGGAATCCGGCACAACGGAAGAGCATGCCAGCGATCAGCTGTCGGACAACCTGGCTCGGCTGTTTCGGACGGGGGCTGAGGCGATTGTTTTCACGGATAGCAAGGGTGTCATTCAGTCGGCAAATGAAGCCTTTCTCAGACTTGTCGATTTTGCCCATCACGTAGATGTGCGGGGAACCAGTCTGGCTGAATACATGTCGCGCGGTCAGATTGACCTGAATGTACTGCTTGACAATGCAATGAAATCAGGTCGCATGTCCGTATATGCGACCAAGTTTTGCAACGACGTGGGCGTTTGGACAGCTGCCGAGGTCTCGGTTTCCTATCTGAACAGCCGCTCTAATCCATCCGTCGCATTTGTGATCCGGGACGCGACGCGGTCCGAGGCGATGCGGGCGCCGGTCAGCAATCGTCAGAATCTGGCGGGTGGGGACGTGGTGGATCTGGTGGGTTCGGCACATCTCAAGGAAATCGTGTCCCAGACCACGGATGTGATTGAGCGTATGTGCATTGAAACGGCGATTGAGCTAACGGGTAATAACCGGGCTGCCGCTGCCGAAATGTTGGGCCTGTCGCGCCAAAGTCTATATGTCAAGTTGCACAAGCTGGGAATTCAGGAAAAACAAGACGGCGAATAGCGCTCGTTTTTCTTGCATCGACTCAAGTTGTCAATCAAGATTGACACATGAGCGCAAATCCTGATTTACACTCATCCTCCTGGCCGCAGCCACTGGCGGCGTTGGAGTTGATCAAGCCCATCACCTGGTTTCCGCCGATGTGGGCGTTTTTGTGCGGGGTGGTGTCCTCGGGCGGCGCATTGTCTGGACAGATCGGATTGATCCTATTGGGCCTGGTCCTTGCCGGTCCGATTGTCTGCGGGATGAGTCAGGCCGCGAATGACTGGTGCGACCGTCATGTCGACAAGATCAACGAGCCCCACCGCCCCATTCCGTCGGGTCGCATCCCCGGTATGTGGGGGGCTTGGATCGCCATCGCGATGAGCGTTCTGGCCTTGGCGGTCGGTTGGCAGTTGGGGCCCTGGGGCTTTGGCGCAACCGTGTTTGGAGTGCTTGCGGCCTGGGCCTATTCGGCTGAACCCGTACGGCTGAAACGGTCTGGCTGGTGGGGTCCGGGCCTTGTGGCCCTGTGTTACGAAGGCCTGCCCTGGTTCACTGGCGCGGCGGTTCTGTCGGCTGGAGCACCTTCCTTGCAAGTCGTGATCATCGCTGCGCTCTATGCGCTTGGCGCGCATGGGATCATGACGCTGAATGATTTCAAAGCGTTAGAGGGTGACCGGCAATTGGGGATCAACTCCCTTCCGGTGACACTCGGACCCGAACGCGCTGCTCGTTTGGCATGTTGGATGATGATTGTGCCGCAAATGGCCGTCATTGCTCTGTTGACGCTTTGGGGCCAACCGATCTTTGCTGTGGCTATCCTGGCTGCAGTGATCGGTCAGCTGATGGCAATGCGCGTCTTGCTGAAAGACCCCAAAGCAAAGGCACCTTGGTACAACGGCACCGGCGTATCCCTTTACGTTGGTGGCATGATGATCGCGGCCTTTGGCCTGCGTGGATTGGAGGCTTTGGTATGAGCAACTCCGGATATCTCTCATGGATCGGTATTGTCCGGCTGGGTCTGGTTCAGATGTGTTTGGGGAGTATCGTGGTTCTCACCACCTCGACCCTGAACCGGCTGATGGTGGTCGAGTTGGCGCTGCCTGCGATCCTGCCGGGCCTGCTGGTGGGTCTGCATTACGGTATACAGATTTCCCGTCCCCATTGGGGTTTCTTGTCGGATGCGACGGGGCGGAGGACCCCATGGGTTATCGGGGGCATGGCGATCCTTGCCTTTGGGGCTTTGGGTGCGGCGTTCTGCATTCCGCTCTTTGGCGAAAGCTTCTGGTTAGCGCTGTTCCTGTCGGTCCTCTCGTACACAGCGATCGGCGTGGGGGTCGGCGCGTCAGGCACGTCATTGCTGGCTTTACTCGCTACTGCCACGGCGGCTCGCCGCCGCGCGGCTGCTGCAACGATCACATGGCTTATGATGATTGCCGGGATCGCGATTACCGCCGCATCTGTTGGTGCGATGCTCGATCCGTATAGCCCGTCCAGACTGCTTGTCATCGTCGCGTGTGTTGGGTTGGGCGCTGTTGCGCTAACGTCGCTGGCGACGTGGCGCATCGAGGCTGGTGTCCAGACCGAGACCCGATCAACCAGAACCAAACCGCGGTTCCGCGACGCGCTGCGCGACGTTTGGGCGGATGATGCGGCGCGCAGGTTCACCGTGTTTGTCTTCCTGTCGATGACCGCATTCTTCATGCAGGAATTGATCTTGGAACCCTATGCGGGGCTGGTGTTCGGCTTCACGCCTGGCGAGTCGACATCCCTGTCCGGAGCGCAAAATGGTGGCGTATTCCTTGGAATGCTTTCAGTCGGGATCGCCGTAACCGGGCTGAGGATCGGGTCGCTGCGCGGTTGGGTGGTTGCAGGCTGCCTGGGTTCGGGGGTCAGTCTGGGGGTGATCTTCGCGATGGGCCAGATGGGGCCGGGTGCCCCACTGATATGGGCCGTTGTGGCGCTTGGGTTTTTCAATGGCATGTTCGCTGTGGCTGCGATCGGCGCCATGATGGAACTGGCCGGTGAGCATGCCAGTGGACAAGAAGGCACGCGCATGGGGCTTTGGGGTGCAGCACAAGCTATTGCCGCTGGTGTCGGAGGTTTGTTGGGCGCAGCGGCGGCGGATGTATTCCGGTCAGCGATGTCGGATGCAAACGCGTTCGGAGCGGTCTTCCTCGCCGAAGCTGCCCTGTTTGTGGCCGCCGCAATCCTTGCCGTTCAAGTCATTCACGAAACACGGCGTGATACGCACGTCGTTGCGGGAGAATAGCCATGTATGATGTCGTAGTCGTCGGTGGCGGCCCAGCCGGAGCCACAGCCGCCGAAGATCTGGCTAAGGCCGGGCATAAGGTTTGCATGCTGGACCGGGACGGACGGATCAAGCCTTGTGGCGGAGCGATTCCGCCGCGGTTGATCGAGGACTACAACATTCCTGACGAACAGCTCGTGGCCAAGATCAACACAGCGCGCATGATCTCGCCGACCGGGCGGCAGGTGGATATTGCCATCGAAAACGGTTTTGTCGGAATGGTCGACCGCGAGCATTTCGATGAGTTCCTGCGTCGGCGTGCACAATCCGCTGGCGCGCAGCGCCGTACGGGTGCATTCCTGCGGATCGAACGTAACGATCGCGGCCCGTCGGTTGTCTTTCGGGAAAAACAGAGCAAGGAAGAGGTTAAGCTGCCCACGCGGCTGATCATCGGAGCGGATGGAGCGCGGTCAAACGTTGCGCGGGCCGAGGTTCCCGGTGGTGACAAGATTCCCTATGTCATTGCTTATCATGAGATTATCGAAGCACCGGACGCAGTGCAGGCCTATGATCCGACCCGATGTGACGTGGTCTATGACGGGTCGATTTCTCCGGATTTCTATGGCTGGGTGTTCCCTCACGGCCAGACCGCCAGCGTAGGTATGGGGACCGGTATCAACGGATTCGACCTCAAGAAAGCGACAAAAGAGCTGCGGTGCGCATCTGGCTTGGAGGGGTGCCGCACAATCCGTCACGAGGGCGCGCCGATTCCCCTGAAACCATTGGATCGCTGGGACAATGGGCGCGATGTCGTTCTGGCTGGAGATGCCGCAGGCGTGGTGGCTCCAAGCTCGGGCGAGGGGATCTATTACGCGATGGTCGGTGGCACAGTTGCGGCGACCGCTGCGCAAGCCTGCCTGGCCTCGGGCAAAGTCTCCGACCTTAAACTGGCGCGGCGACTGTTCCTGAAAGAGCACAAGACGGTTTTCCGCGTGTTGGCTTCGATGCAAAACGCCTATTACCGCTCAGACGACCGACGCGAGCGGTTCGTGTCGCTATGCCATGACATCGATGTGCAGCGCCTGACGTTCGAGGCCTATATGAATAAGAAACTGGTCAGGGCGCGCCCGATGGCGCATGTGCGCATCGGACTGAAGAACCTGGCGCATTTGACAGGGCTGGTCCGGGCAGAATTCGTATGAACATGATGATACCAGCCTGGGTCGATGGCGAGTTGAAGCCTGTCGAAAAACTAAAAGTGCATCAGCAGGGCCTACGGCACAAAGCGGTTTCGGTCTTTGTGCTGCGCGGCCCAAATCTGCTGCTGCAAAAACGAGCCGCATGTAAATACCACACGCCGGGACTTTGGGCGAACACCTGTTGTACGCATCCAGATTGGAATGAGGTTCCGGTGGATTGTGCCACCCGACGCTTGCGCGAAGAGTTAGGGGTCACCGGCCTGTCTCCTCGTTTTTCAACCGTCCTCGAATATCGCGCGGATGTGGGGCAGAGGCTGATTGAGCATGAATTGGTAGATGTTTTCCGCGCCGAAGCGACCGCGGACATTAAGCTTAGCACGAACCCGGACGAGGTATCAGATACACGTTGGGTTCACGTGGCCGAGTTGATTGCGGAAATCGAGCAAGCGCCCGAAAGGTTCACGCCTTGGTTAAGGATCTACATGCGCGACCATGCGCAGAAAATCCTCGGGCCAGCGCTTGCGGCTGACCTTATGATTTGAGCGGCGTGCACTTAGTCGGCCGAGGGATTGTAAAGCATCCGACGACCGCCCGAACTCACCGAGTTTTCCGCGGCTTGTCCGAAAGTAATATGAACGGCAGGATGCGCTGGGACATGAAGCGTGTTCCCGACATGGCCGATCGTTTTGCGCGATGCTTGGTCAGTGTTTTCCAATGCATCGCTGCAGACACCAACCCTCTGTCTGCATTGGCGCGGGGGTTCATGTCAGGGGTCAGAAAGGTCCTTGTCAGAAGAACTTGTCTTGAGGCGGGCAGGGGCCTTCTCAGAAGAACTTTGCTTGAGCGGGGCAGGGCGGTTGCGTAGCTTTTGCCCATGACCAGACCTGCCTCTTTCAAATACTTCAAAACTAGTCCCGAAATCATTCGCCTTGTGGTGATGCTGTACATCCGATTTCCGCTCTCGCTTCGGAATGATGAAGATCTGCTGCACGAGCGAGGCATCGACGTGAGCCATGAAACCGTCCGCTACTGGTGGAACAGATTTGGCCCGATGTTTGCCGCTGAGATCAGGCGGAAGCGGGTGCAGCAACTTCGTTCATACTCGAAATGGAAGTGGCATGTAGACGAAGTCTTTGTGAAGGTGAATGGCAAACGGCATTATCTGTGGCGGGCTGTTGATCACGAAGGCTAGGTGCTGGAAGCGGTTGTCACGAAACGCCGAAACAAAGCTGCGACACTGAAATTCCTCACGAAATTGATGAAGCGGCACGGTTGCGCCGAAGAGATCGTCACAGATCGCTTCGCCTCATACAGAGCCGCGCTCAGAGAGCTGCGCGCTCTGGAAAAACAACAGACGGGAAGGCGGCTCAACAACCGCGTTGAGAATTCGCATCTGCCGTTCCGACGAAGAGAACGCGCCATGCAACGGTTCAGGCGTATGCGAAGTCTACAGAAATTTGCCTCCGTCCATTCCTCTGTCTACAACCACTTCAACCAGGAAAGATCGCTAGCCAGTCGAGACACCTTCAAGATGACCCGCGCCGCCGCTCTTAGCGAGTGGCGTCAACTTTGTTCCGAATAGGTCCGTGGTTTCCGCAGCAAACTGAGACTGGTTCGAATTCGTCTGACAGAACCTTGCAATTTTCTCAGACAGTTTTCGACACGCGGATGCGGTGCTTGTACAGATGATCATAGTGAGGCTTCATCCGGCGGTGAACACGGCGCACGCGTTCAGGGGCGTCAGCCACTTCGATGTACCTGCGTTTCTGGGGTTGCAGACCGGTAGACTGGGCTAAATTGGCATGGAAAGATCCACCATCCCACCAGCTATGCTCAGATGGGTCTCCACCAGCTTCCCAGGTCAGCGCGTCTTCGATGAAGGGGATACCGACAGAAGCACAGAACGCTGCGGTGACGTGCTTGGGGTCTTCCAGAAGGTCATCACTGTCGATAACCGGGGGGGACTTGCCGCCATTCAGCGCAGTCAATAGGTCAAACAGCGCGCGCTGCTCGGGAAAACCGACCTCAAGCTCATCAAAGTCCGGCCACTTGTTGTACATTGAGGAAATCGTCTTGGCGGGGTCGCGTATCAGGAACGTGTGGGTGAAATGCGACAGGAATTCTGGATCCCACATGTGGTTGATGTAATGCGGGAAATCCTTGATGAAGACCGGACCTTTTTCGGCACGATCTTTGATGTCTTCCCACACGCTTTCCAAGGTCAAGCCGGGGGTCGTGACTTCACCCTCTTTGAAACGCGGCCACATCGGGTCTTCACCCTGGTACCAGGCCTCACCAAAAGGTTCATGAAGGCAATCCAGATCACCGCGCTGGCGCATCATCCATTCAAACGCGGTTGAGGTGGAGCGAGGAATCGCCCAAACAACTAAAATCTTGTGCATCACTTCAGTCTTTCAGGGAGGAGAGCAGGCTGCCTTGCCGGGTTTCCGGGGCCAGGCCCAAGGTTTTGAAAATGCGCCAGTAGAGCGCGGTGTCATGGCCGATGACTGGCTTGCCGAGGCGTTTTTCAAGTTCGACTTCGTGGTGAACCGGGCGACGGGCGATTCCGTCGGACGGGCGGCGGTAATTGCTCATCCCGTTGATCAGATAGGCATCGACATTGGGCGCTTTGTCAGCGGTATAGTCGAAGGACTTGTAAATTAGCTCTTCGTCAAAGCACCAAATGCAATCGTCAACCTCTTCCTGACTGTCGAACCACCCTTGGTCAAAAAAGTTTCCAGCCCAGACCACATCAAACCCGGCTTCTTTCAGAAAACCTACGGTGCCCTGATACCAGGTGTCTCTGTGGTAGCAGGCGTTGAGCGCTACCTTCTCGACATTCTGATCGCGCAATGCCTCGACCATGGCATAGCCTGCCATATGGAACGGGGTCTCGTACTTGTCGCTCAGCATTTCGCAATGGTGACGGATGCCTTCGACACCCAGCCCGCTGGCATGCACCCAGTTCGAGCCAACTTGTCCACAGACGTCAGCGCCGCTATTGGCCATACATTCCATGTACTCTTCCAGCAGGCCAAAGTTCTTTTTGCGTTGATCCAGGCGGTGGGCATAGTCCGGCACGTGCAGCATTCGACCATGCACGCCAACGCTGCGCGGGGCCATGCGTAGGAAATCAGACGGGGCCGCATCAAAATCATGCGGAGGGCAGGTAAACCCCACTTGGTGGGGAAAAAGTTTCACTTTGGGGTCGGCCCATTTTCGGGGCTTAGAATAGTCTGTCACGGCTTGCCCAATCAGATTTAGATCACGAGTTCTGCTGGTGAGGATGGCTGTGGACGCATGCGTTTTCCATTGCTTTTATGTGCTCATAACCATATCAAGAATGATATAGTGGATCGTAGACACAATATCCCTTCTTTAAGCTCGCTTGTTGCATTCGAAGCGGTTGCTCGTCTAAGGGGTTTTGCACGCGCTGCCGAAGAGCTGAATACATCGCAGCCGGCAATCAGCCGCCATATACGGAATCTGGAAATCCGGTATGGTGTCGCGTTCTTTAATCGCGATAAGAGCCCTGTAGCCCTTACCTCCAAGGGCAGCCAGTTCTACGCCGGTGTTGTCCAAGGCTTTAATGCTCTAGAAAATGCGATTGAAGACTTGAAACAGGTGGACAATCGAGTGACGCTGGTTTGTTCGCACTCAGTCTCGCACCTGTTGTTAATGCCTCGATACGGAAATCTTCGCAACGCCTTAGGAAATGAGGCCGAACTGCGGATCATGGCAGCCGAATACAATCTGATTGAAGCGGCCGTGGATACTGGTGGCGATATTGTCTTCGAGTATTCTGAAACAGAGCCCGATACGGAACATGTCCTGGTATGTAAGGAACAGATAAAACCGGTTGGTACGCCTGAAATGGTCAGGAGAGCGTTAGACGCTTTGTCGGGAAAGTGTGAAGCACCGCCTCTTCTGCGGCTACAGAAAGAAAACTTCGGCTGGGTGGATTGGATAGATTGGTGGAGGGCACACCCAGAATACGCTGATTGGCCGATTTCAGAAGAATTCGACAGTTATGTCTATCTTTTGGAAGCCGCGGCTTTGGGTCAAGGTTTGGGTTTGGGCTGGCGAAGCTTTGTTGATCCGTATCTGGCGCGTGGCGATTTGGTAGAGATGCCAGTCGATTGGCATTCGACATCCACAAAGGTCTATGCCCGGCTAACGCATTTTGGGCAAAAAAATCCTGCGGCAAGAAAATGTTTGTCTTTGCTGGCCAATCTTCAATGAGAGTGACCGCGAAACACGGCTTTTCTCCAGTGCAGACGATGTTTCCGACCCCGCTGACAATAGTATTCGTTTTCTTGGTGCTGCTCTATCTGGCCGAGAAGACGGACAATAACGAGAATCTCTCTTTCTGGATTGCGGTGATCCCGAAAAATGCTCACGCAACGGTAGTTCATGCCCGATGCAGCATCCGTGGCTAAGGGCTCATCGCGGACCTCGGAGGCAGCACAGCATGCTGTGATAGAATTTTCCGGTCGACGCCGGTTTGTCGTTGTGACCGATCAGGGATTGTCACTTTGTTTCGTTGGCTGACCGCAGGTGGGACAGTGATCAACCTGTGACATCGTTTCGGCATGCACGCGGTTGCGGATATGATCCGCAGCGCGGCGCGAGAGACCCAATTGCTTGCGAACTGCGTCAATTTCTTTCTCATCGGCCTCGCAGATATCGCCGTCTACCAACGCCTTTCGAAATTCACGTTCCAGGCTGGCCCGTCGGCGGTGCAACTGGTCGTTTAGACCGCTTGCTATGATCCCTGCTGGCAATGCAGCCATTCCAATGCCAATCACTGTGATCGCAGCGCCGAAGATCTTACCGGCAACTGTCACGGGCGTTACGTCGCCATAGCCGACGGTTGTCAATGTCGCCATCGCCCACCACATCGCCGCCGGGATTGAGCCAAAGGCTTCTGGTTGCGCCTCGTGCTCTGCTAGCCAAGCGCCACTTGCAGCAAAGATCAGCATCACCATCAGGATGAAGAAACCCGCAAAAAAGGCGCCCGCTTCTTCCTCGAACACCGCAAGCAGCATGCCGAGCGCGGGTGAGTACCTTGTGAGTTTGAGTAAGCGCAACATACGGAAGGTTCTTAGCAGCCGCAGGTCAACCGGAAAGAGCAAGTAAAGCAGCGCTGGGAGTATGGCCAATAGGTCGATTATAGCGATTGGAGAAACGGCCCAAGATGCGCGCGTTTTGTAGTTTGGGTTTTCTGTCGCAACCCAAAGCCTAGCCGCGTACTCCACTACGAAAACGAATAATGAAATACTTTCGAACAGATTGAGTGCGACCCCCCAGCGGTCATAGATTGAATCGACCGTTTCAAGGATAACAGCGGCCACGTTCAGCGTGATCAGAGCGATTAGAGCGAGTTCAAGTACCCAAGGGCCGGTCGCAGCACGGTCTGGGCGTTCGAGCCACCAGTACACTCTTTTTCTCAGGTAGTTTGCACCTTTCACAGCTTCAGTCATGGCGAAGCTTCGCTCTGGCGCGCATCAAGGGAATTGCGATTTGAGACAGTAAAGCCGTGCCCCAAATCAGATTGCCAACCAAGGAGGGGACATGCGGGACAATATAGAAACAGGCGATTGCCAAAACGATCCCAAACACCCGCACATCCCAACGCCCGAATTCTGAGGCCACACGGTGTTCAATGACGTTCTGAAGTACCCAAAGCATGGCGATGTAGCCTGCAAGGCCGAAACAGCCAATGGCAGCGTATTCTGTTGGGTACGGCTCCCAAAACCCGACCTTAACCTCGGCTGCAAGGGCCACGCCGACCATCACGCCACACAACATCAAGACCAGATGAGCAAGCCACCAGATCACCAAGGTCGAAACCTTTTTGTCTTTGGGTTTGGCGTTGCCAACGAAGTCGAAATAGATCCAACACATCACGAACATCGAAACGCCGCCAATTACAAAGTTGACCAGCACGTCGGATGAAACTTTGTAGATGCCTTTCTCAGACAGTGTGACGACCAGTTTGAAGAACCCTTCACCCAAAACGATCAGCGTCAACAAGGCAAACCGCTCTGCCATATGACCGAGGCGCGGGACGAACCGTTCAAAGCGCAGGACAGTGACGCCGGGGATCATGTACATCGCCTGCGTGGCAACCATCGCGGCAGCAAACGCCCAATAGGCAAGCGGTTTAGGCAGAAACGCCGTGATGGCAAAGATCACTGCAAAGGCCGAGAAGTTGCGGATCTGTGCCGCCGACATCGAAACGCCCGGGGAATTGGTTCGCTGAGCACGGAAATATAGCGCGGCGATCATGGCTCTGTTCGCGGCAAACCCCAACGCGAAGAAAACCCAGCCCTTGCCGTCGATGGCGGGGATGGCGGCGGCCATGAACATCACCGTACAGATCATCACGGCCATGATCAGGCGATGCCAGAAATCGGTGCTGACGTAGATCGAGTTGAAAATACTGAGCTCACCCCACGCGTACCAGAGCGTGATGAAGACACCGGCGAACACAAGAAACCCATTCAGATCGAGGTGGTGTGACAGGTAGTTCCCAAGAAGGAAGATCGTCACAACATGGATCAGGTCATAGAATAACTCGGCCCAGTGGACGTGGTCGTGAGTGTGGTCGAGGTCTTGATGATGTTGCGGCTTCCGCCACATGGGGTGGTTATGCAGTGCCATAAATTAGGGACCCTTCAAAATTCCAAGGTTGTAGTGGTCGGCGAGCGACCACCCCGATTGAGTGTTTTTCTATAGGATGAAGGTTGTCGTGGAGACCCTCGCCTTGCAACCCTGCAACGGTTGTTCAGCGAGGGCGCACTGGAATTTCCAGTCCGATCGTGTGGTGATCATGCCGGAAATGCCCGGCATTCACCGCTTCAGCTTCCTTTCACATCGCTCGAAAACCGCGCTGCGTTTTCCTTGGCAAAGGCGCTGGCATCTGCGTCGGCGTCCCAGAATTGAGGGTTGGCCTTGGGAATCGTCAACGCCCGCTGCACGGCGGGCCGGGCATCAATGCGGTCGAACCAGGCGTTCAGATGCGGAAGGTCCGATACATCCACCCGGGCCCAGACATAAGAACGCGCCCACGGGTACAGCATCATGTCGGCAATGGTGTATTCGTCCGCAGCGATCCATTCACGCCCGTCCAGACGTGTATTCATCACCTCCATCAAGCGACGGCTTTCGTCTACGTATCTGCGGATTGAAAAGGGCTCTTCGTGGCCATTGGGCGCTGCAATGTGCTGGAAATACATTGCCTGTCCCATCATGGGGCCTACATGGCCGACCTGAAAAAGAAGCCACTGCATCACCTCGGACCGTTTGACCGGATCCGAAGGCAAGAACTTTCCGTATTTCTCGGCCAGATGCCACAGGATCGCACCGGATTCGAAGATGGCGCGCCCCTCCGAACGATCCTCGATTGTCGGGATCTTTCCGTTAGGGTTCAGCGCCAGATAATCCGGCGCCTTTTGTTCCTGCTTGGAAAAGTTGATGTGAGTCAGCTCGTAAGGGACACCTGCCTCCTCTAGAAAGATAACCGGCTTGTACCCGTTCATCGTTCCCGCAGTATAAAGATGGATATCAGGCTGGGACATGTTCAACCTCTGCAAATGTGGTTTTCAGATGTACGTCAAATCGAGCGAAATCGGCCTCGATTTCCGGGTTCTTCATAACATCAAATGCAGCAAAAGTCGGAAGGGGCTGCATGGCAAAGAACTTTGCGTTCAAGTGCGTCGGTGCTAGTAGGTCGTCGACGCTGGCACCCGCAAAAAAAGGCTCGGCCGCATCATCGAACGCTTCTTTCGGGGCGTTGAAGGTAACTGACAGCATGTATTTCTTGCCATTTAGCGTGCCGCCGGTGCCGTAATTGGCCTTGGGTGAGTTAGTCGTTCGACCGTCGCCTGCGCACATACGACCGTCCATGCCGGCCGTATAAACCTCATCCATGTATTTCTTGAAGATCCACGGAACACCCATCCAGTTCACCGGGAACTGCATGATGACTGTATCGGCCCAGAGGTGCGCCTCAACCTCAGCATTCGAGTCATAGCCGTCGGCGACGGTGGCCACGCGAACGTCGTGGCCCATTGCCGTCAGCGTGTCGCGCGCCCGCTTGATGAGGCTGGCGTTCAACTGTCCGGGGGCGAATTCGTAGGGCTGAGTGCCGTTCACGATCAGGATTTTGCTCATGTCCATATCCTATTTGTGCAATCTCTGAACCCTTGACTTTCAGCGGGTTCAAATAGCATTTGAGAGTGTAGGTATGAGAAATCAACTAGTATACTTTTGGTAACCTAGCTGTCTGAGCGAAAGGACGACGATGCGGGCGCGAGTTAATGAGGATGCCAAAGGGCGCCGACATGTCTCAGAGGCGTGTCATGAGCCATGTGCAATCGAGCGCGGTATGCGGATCATTGGCGGAAAGTGGACAGGTTCGATCTTGTGGCATCTTAGGGATGGACCTGTTCGTTTCAACGATCTTTCGCGCATGATCGGCGGGGCAAGTAAAAAGATGATTACCGAAAGACTACGTCAACTTGAGGCGCAGGGGCTGGTGAGCCGATACGTGATGGATACCGCTCCGGTTTCCGTGCAGTATTCTATCACTGACCTTGGCCGCTCGGCACTTGGGTTTCTCGACGAATTGCGAAAGTGGAGCGAGGAGCTGCCTAACGGCTTAAAGTGATGACTAAAGTCTTTGTTCAATGATCTGAAAGCTAGAGTTTTTCTGACCGCGCACCGAATGAGGGTGTCACCAATCTGCGGATGAAGTGACAAGGTTACTTGGAATAGTAATCCAAGCCTTTGCTTTCCCGAAAAAAGCAGTGCGAACAAAATCCTGCCGGCCGTTCAGTGCCGTTTGAACCGACAAGTGACACAACAGCTGTCGCTCAGGCAACGAGTTTTATTGAACTAGGTTCTGGCATCCAAAGCGAACGGCTGCTTTGGGGGCCGCACCGAGGCAGCGACTTTGCGAAGTAAGCGGCGGCAATGACCATTAGATATGTATTGCGATTTCCGCTATGTCAGCAGAGCTGACGTTCAAACAAGTTGGAGCGAACGTCTGTTGTTCGGGGAAAGCTCCAACTCGCTGCCGAGCAGTATCACGTTTGTAGAACGTGAGAAAAACGCAGAAACCGGACGTTGCAAATTCGAGGAAATCTGCAAAAAGTTCCATGCATCCGAAAAACGCCGGTGCGATCACGAGAAATAGCTTCTGCTGCCACGCGTGGGCTAACCCGAAAGTGCAACATTCGAATGTCTGACAAAACGTCTCATTCTCACGGATCATCCCTTCCGGTTCTGCAGGGAGTTCTGCCTATTGTTCCGGCCAAGCTTCCGGCCGAAATCCTTGCAGGAGTAACCTTCGCGTGCCTCGCGATACCCGAGGTTATGGGCTATACAAAAATTGCAGGAACACCGGTCATTACCGGGCTGTATACGATTATGATTCCGATGACGCTTTTCGCGATATTCGGATCTTCACGCCACCTTGTTGTTGGCGCAGACTCGGCGACTGCTGCCATCACTGCATCAGCCTTGGCTGGCATGGCTGTAAGTGGTTCTTCTGAATACATGGCGCTTGCTTCGCTTTTGGCGCTGATGGCAGGTATTCTCTTGATCGCGGCCAGAGTCGTCGGTCTGGGGTTTCTGGCCGATTTCCTGTCAAGAACGGTTCTGGTCGGCTTTCTGACCGGTGTTGGTATTCAGGTTGCCTTGGGCGAGTTACCTGGGATTTTAGGCATTGAAACGAGCGGTCATGGCACGGTCCAGAAACTCTCAAGCGCTTATCAGAACATCAGTCAGATCAGTTGGGCGACATTTTCGATTGCGACCGCAGTTTTGGTCATTGTGATCGGAGCGAAACGCCTGTCCCCAAAGGTGCCTGGGCCATTGATTGCTGTCATCGGAATCATCGGACTAAGTTGGTTTTTTGATTTCGAAAGAAACGGGATTGCCTTGCTTGGCCCCGTGCCGAGCGGTTTGCCTTCACTCTCTATCCCGCAGGTTGACTGGAACTGGACGACATTCAAACAGCTGCTCCCTACAGCGCTGGCGATACTCGTCGTCATCCTGGCGCAGAGTGCTGCGACATCTCGCGCCTATGCTGCGCGCTACGGCGAAAAGTTCAACGAAGATACCGATCTTGTCGGGCTTGGAATTGCCAATATTGGCGCGGCATTCAGCGCGACTTTTGTCGTCAATGGAAGCCCGACCAAGACCGAGATGGTTGCCGGTGCCGGAGGCCAAAGCCAGATAGCCCAATTGACTACGGCGCTGGTCGTGTTGTTTGTTCTCTTGTTCTTTACACAGCCTCTTGCGTTCTTGCCTGAGGCTGTGCTGTCCTCCGTCGTATTCCTGATTGGTCTGAAGCTGATAGACCTGCGCGGATTGCGGGAAATCTTCGTTCAAGCGCCTACTGAGTTCGGGATCGCAATGGGTACGGCCGCGGTGGTCGTGGCCACCGGAGTTGAACAAGGCATCATTTTTGCGATGGTTCTTTCGCTGATCGATCATACGCGTAAAGGGTATCGACCGAAGAATTCCATCATTTCCAAAATGCCAGACGGGGAATGGCTGGCACGACCACTCGACAAACCCGAGCAATTCGAACCTGGGCTCATTGTTTACCGCTTCTCACACGGGATGTACTATGCAAACGCGCAGCGATTTGCGAATGAGGTTATCGAGATCGTCACCGCGGTCGAAGAAAAGACCAACTGGTTCTGTATCGACGCTTCTGCAATTGACGACATCGATTACACCGCCGGGAGCGTTTTGAAATCAACCATTCAAACACTCCACGATCGTAACATTAATGTCGTGTTTCTCTTCGCCGAACCATCGATAGAGACAGAACTCGAACGCTATGGAATAGCCAATCTTGTCTCGAAGAAGTTCTTTTTTCGAACAGGCCACGAGATGATCGAGGCCTACGAAGTCAGAACATCGCATAGCTGAATGCATTCCAACTGGTCTTTTCAGAAGAACTTTGCTTGAGCGGGACAGGGTGCTCTCGTAGCCTTCGCGCATGACTAAACAGTCGCTATTTAAGTACTTTAAAACCACTCCCGAGATCATCCGCTCTGCAGTGATGCTGTATGTCCGTTTCCCGCTCTCGCTTTGGAATGTCGAAGATCTGTTGCATGATCGAGGCATCGACGTAGGCTACGAAACTGTCCGACATTGGTGGAACAGGTTTGGCCCGATGTTTGCTGCTGAGATTAGACGGTAGCGTGTTCAGCAACTGCGCGCATTCTCCAAATGAAAGTGGCACTTGGACGAGATATTCGTGAAGGTGAATGGCAAGCGTCATTGTCTTTGGTGGGCTGTTGATCACGAAGGCGAAGTGCTGGAAGCTATTGTCACCAAACGTCGAAACAAACAGGCAGCACTGAAATTCCTCAAGAAGTTAATGAAGCGAAACGGCAAAGCGGAAACCGTCGTCACGGATCGCTTAGCGTCGTATCGGGCTGCCCTCAGAGAGCTCGGCACTACCGAAAGACAGCAGACGGGCAGGTGGCTAAATAATCGAGTTGAGAACTCTCACCTGCCGTTTCGACGACGCGAACGCGCGATGCACCGGTTCAGGCGCATGCCTAGTCTACAGAAATTCGCTTCAGTTCATTCCTCCGAATACTACCACTTCAACCAGGAAAGATCGCTAGCCAGCCGATACTCCTTCAAGCTGACCCGTTCCGCCGCTCTTGCCGAGTGGCGCCAACTCTGTTCCGGATAGGTTCGCGGTTTCCGCGGCAAACTGACACTGGTTCGAATTCGTCTGACAGCGCCTCGGAAACTGTCGACCAACTGGGCGCCGACTTCATTCTCGAAGGGACGCCATACTATGATGGAGCACGGCTGTAGATCACGGCGCATCTGATCGATGATGAAGCCAGAGAAGCAAGCTGGTCAGACGCCCTGTCCGTTTCACAGGGTTGTTTCTAAAAGCAGCCGCCTCCGCGCGCCGGGGTTATCGGGAAGAACCAACGCCGAATTTGCTGCGAAACGGCCCGTATAGGGACCACTGAACAAAACCCGCTGGTCTTGAAACGGCGCAAGGTTCAGGTTTCTTGCAAAACTGTGCCCCAATCCGGCGATCCGAAAACCGGGAGCCGCACTGGTTGGTTCCAACCAGCCTTCGACAGAAAGTGATTTGAGCGGCCCCGCAGCGCCGGTAAAGCGGTCAAATTCAATTTTCTGCACGTCCATCGCGCCCTTCGTCGTGTCAAAGCGTCCAAGAACCGTCGCAAACCGCCCGCTTTGCCCCAGTGTGGTTGCCCCGCTGGAAAGCTGCACACCCGAGACATAGCCACGACCAACCGTTCCCGCCACCAAATCCAAAGGGCCCGGAGCCTTGGAAATGCGACTGGCAACAACAGTATCCCCGCGCCACAAACCAGAAACAGCCACTCGGTCCCCAATGCCAAACCCCGTGATCCGCGTTTCTAAGAAAACAGCGACACCGTTGACCGTTAGCGTGCCCTCGCTGGTGTCAAGCGCGGTCACCACCCCCACAAGCGGGTAAGTCAGCTCTACCCGCCGCGCGATCACCGTGCCCGAGGCGAAACGCTCGGCCTCGACTGTCAGGCTGTCCCCCGCACGTAACTGATCAACGGGCAAAGGTCCAAATCGCGTCTCGACGCGGGTCTGTTCGCCTGTTTGAACGGTCTGACCGGCTAGGATCAAACTTCCAAAATCCACTAGAACACCAACAATCCCAGTGCCCCCAAGACCACCTTCGACATCGCGTTTTGTCGACTGCGTCCACCCCGCGCCCGGCAACAGAGTTGCACACAACCCGGAAGACATGAATGTTCTGCGATTGGGGCGACAACTGGTCATCGTAGTAAACTCACTCTTCTTCGTCTTCTCGATAAAAATAGATACCAAATCGAAAACGGTGTGTGGCCGACTTTTCTTCGTGGTCGATCTGTTGATATGAGGCGGCCTCTTGCGCCACTTTGCGCAGCGCCTCTGCACCGGTCTTGCGGGCCTCAGCCTCAAGCGCGTCCAATGATGTTTCTGCAAGGCAGTTGAAGAATGCGGCCCTTTCAAAATGAGGCGGGGTCTCAGCCAAAAGGTTGTCGACAGCTGCCTCCATGTGGTCACCAAGGTTACGGGCAAAAAAATCGAGCTTCTGATCCAGATCTTCGGGGCCGAAAACGGCCTTGGGATCAAGCGTAAGCAAAGCGTCGTCATCGGTTACAAGACCCTGACGCTGAAGTTCGTCTAGAATAGTTCTGGGGCGAATGTCGCGGTTGGTTTGGGCCGCCAGCTGATCAAACTCGGCCCGCGTCATCGGCCTTGGATGGCCCGATTCATTCGTGAGTTTCGGATCGGTCATCCAGCGTCCAACAACAGTCGCGAGTGTAGAAACGCGCCGCTGAACCGGTTTGATGTCGGACGTATCATGGGCCCGCATCGCCTTGACGTCGCGACGATGAACACCCGTCATGACGCTGACCCGACTGTCCGTTGCCTCGGGGCCGAGTTCTTCTATCGCAGTGTCTACATAGCTTTGTTTTACAAAGTGATAGAGCTGTGGCGCGGTCATCCCCTGCGCAATCAGCGCACGCGTCAAAGGGCGCAATAGCGCCTTGATCGCATGTTCGAACAGAACCGACTTGGTAAGAGAATGCTTGCCGCTCATGATGAAACACTATGGCTTCGTGTGAAAAAATTCCACGCCTCCCCTTGTCATTTTTCAGCATCGCGACATTTCGTCCGTCAACTGTGTGAAAATTACACACGCAATTTGGACACATCCGGAGGAACACGTGATGGCGACTTACAAATTTACCGCTTTTGAGAATGCAGACCTTTTTGGGTCAGGACGCATCGAACTGAACGCGGAATTCACGTTGCCACTCAGCCCGACGGTGGAAGTTTCTGTCTCGGACAATGACGAGAACCTTTCAGGCGATGCGAGGTTCAATGAATTCGGGGATGACTTGTCTGGGCAAACCGCAACACTGACCAGGGCCGATAGCGACGAGACCGTCGGCTACTACGGCCGGATCTACGCCGAGAACGTGTGGGAGCTTTCGGGCGACGATGGTGAGATCTACAAGCTGGTGGAAGTCGAACAACCCGGGTTTTTACCTGACAATTTCACCTTTCTCGGCAATGTTCCTCCTGCGGGCACATCTTTGACAGTTGTGAGCGCGTCGAACGTTAAAGGGGCCGGTTTGGCGTATGGCGATCTTGGAGCAGGCGATATTCCCCCCAACATCGTGGACATCGCGGCCGGTTCGGATGACTTCAACATTCTTGTGATGGCGCTGCAAACGGCCGGTCTGGACGGCCTTGTGCGGGACGCCGACGACATCACCGTCTTTGCTCCGACCGATGCGGCCTTCACGCAGCTGGCCGTCGATCTGGGTTTTGAGGGAGACACGACCGACGAAGGCGCTGTCTTCGGCTTCATCGCCGGCGCTCTGACCAATCTTGCCCCGGACGGAGACCCGATCCCGCTGTTGCAGAACATCCTGTCCTACCACGTCTCTCCCGGTGCCAAAACGGCGGCCGAGGTCGATGCCGCGGATCAGGTCACGACCCTGCTGGACGGTGCGACTTTCGGCTCGGAAGGCACAGAGCTGGTCGACAATGAACCCGATATCGACAACCCCAACATCGTTGGACCGGACATTGCGGCCTCCAACGGCACCATTCAGGTCATCGACCGCGTCCTGCTGCCCATCGACATCCCGGGCAATGAGCCCAACATCGTGGACATCGCGGCCGGTTCGGATGACTTCAACATCCTTGTGATGGCCCTGCAAACAGCTGGTCTGGACGGCCTTGTGCGGGATGCCGACGACATCACCGTCTTTGCTCCGACCGATACGGCCTTCACGCAGCTGGCCGTCGATCTGGGTTTTGAGGGAGACACGACCGACGAAGGCGCTGTCTTCGGCTTCATCGCCGGCGCTCTGACCAATCTTGCCCCGGACGGAGACCCGATCCCGCTGTTGCAGAACATCCTGTCCTACCACGTCTCTCCCGGTGCCAAAACGGCGGCCGAGGTCGATGCCGCGGATCAGGTCACGACCCTGCTGGACGGTGCGACTTTCGGCTCGGAGGGCACTGAGCTGGTCGACAATGAACCCGATATCGACAACCCCAACATCGTTGGACCGGACATCGCGGCTTCCAACGGCACCATTCAGGTCATCGATCGCGTCCTGCTGCCCATCGACATTCCGGGCAATGGACCCAACATCGTGGACATTGCGGCCGGGTCGGATGACTTCAACATTCTTGTGATGGCGCTGCAAACGGCCGGTCTGGACGGCCTTGTGCGGGACGCCGACGACATCACCGTCTTTGCTC